>CADAWC010000043.1:17472-46378 GCA_902791475.1 Fibrobacter succinogenes | reverse complement strand
AAAAATCGGTTTTGACGACAAAGGAAAAGAACTTTTCTTCTGTTTCCATCTGCAGAACCGGAGCGTTATCGTTTCTGAAATGATAGTAGGTCCTTTGCCAAAGGTCCGTATGCGGGGCGGTCACAATTTTGACGCATTCCTGATTGATGCTGTAGTTCCGGGGTTCCCTGACCCATTTCATTTTAGAAATATCAAACATTTCTGTGGCCTTTGAATTTGTCCCTATCCGAATTTATTCCAACATTTTTCCAAGTTCATACGCCTGCTGCAGGGCATTTTCCTCGACATCGCCTTTATCCTTTGCACCGCGCACAAGTACCTGGCCCATATCTTGCAACTTGAAAAACTTGAGGCAAAGCCTGTACTGCGTAAGAATGCCATCGAACAGTTCCGGGAGCGAAGCCGCACCCACCAAGAGGAGCGCCATTTTGTGGATGTGAAAAGTATCGCGAATTGGATTGTGGAAACGGTCGATGACCGCTTTCAGCTGGGCGCTCAAGCCGTAGAAATAAACTGGCGAGGCGATGACGAGCATTTCGGCGGTTGCGGCTTTTTCGTAGACGATTTGCATGTCGTCTTTCTGGCAGCACTTGTGGTCTTCACGGGCAAAGCACGAATTGCAACCGACGCAAGGATTGACTTTGTAGTCGTGAACGGAAACAACTTCAACTTGATGCTTTTGCGAAGCACCCTTCATAAACGATTCCACCAGCAAATCTGTATTGCCGCCCTTGCGCGGGCTACCCGAAAGAACAAGGATATTCATACTTAAACCATTGCCATATAGTTTGTTGCTATAATCTATAAAAAATAACTAGCGATCGCTACGGTGCCACACTCATTGACAAGA
The DNA here is from genome assembly GCA_902791475.1 of Fibrobacter succinogenes. Classification (GTDB taxonomy): domain Bacteria; phylum Fibrobacterota; class Fibrobacteria; order Fibrobacterales; family Fibrobacteraceae; genus Fibrobacter; species Fibrobacter succinogenes_J. The sequence goes on along the minus strand of CADAWC010000043.1, from coordinate 45,528 downwards.
CATTCTATATTTAGTGTAAAAACAAATCCTTTCAAGGAGATGACTGCTCTGTGGCAGGCATGACAAAACAACGAGTTTTCTATGGAAGAAACATTTAAGACAAAAGGTACATGCGCAACGACAATTCAGTTCACGCGTGACGGAGAAACAATCCGCAACATTCGCTTTACGGGTGGATGCAACGGAAACCTCAAGGCGATTGCAAAACTTTGTGAAGGTATGAAGGCTGAAGACATTGCAGCCAAATTGCTCGGCAACACCTGCGGCGGAAAGGCAACCTCTTGCGCAGACCAGCTCGCCCGTGCCGTTCTCGGGATGGAAGCCTAAAACCTGCAAAATACACAAGAATAGCACATCATTGAGCCATGAGTGCACAATAAAGAGCTATCTTTGTACACGAAATGGAACTGATTAAAAAGTACGACATAACGGTTTTGTGCAATCCTGGAGTGGAGTCTGCACAGTTGCTCACGCCCGAGAACAGCAGGTCAGAAAAGGTTTCGGTCACGAAGGTTTCTGTCATGCCGGGTGCAGAGCAGCCGCGCCATAAGCATTATACATCAGAACAGGTGTGGGTCGCGGTTCAGGGCCGCGGCGTTTTATTGCTTGCCGACGATAAAGAAGTTCCGTTTGAAGTTGGTGACGTTGTTCGTTTTTCCGAAAGGGAAATTCACGGACTCAGAAATATGGGGCCGGAAATTTTCGAATACATTTGCATCAGCACACCACCGATGAATTTCGCGTACGCATACATGCAAGCAAGATAAATGGAGATTCCCTCCCGGAACGGGGTCCGGGATGACAAAGGTGGCGGGAATGACAAAGAAGCATCGGAGATGAATGACAAAAACGGCGGCTAAAGCCGCCATTTTTTATTTCAAGAAAAGCGAGATTTTCCCGAAATCAAGAATCGTGATGAACACGAAGAAACTGATGAAGAATGCCGCAGCGATGTTCTGGATTACGGATTGAGTCTTGAGGCTTAGCGGCTTACCGCGCAACTTTTCGATACCGAGGAACATCAGGAGACCGCCATCGGTAATCGCAAGCGGAAGCAAGTTCATCACGCCGAGGTTAATGCTGATAAGCGCAAGAAGCATGAGGAAGTCCTGGAATCCGCTCATCCACACGTTACCCATCACAGCGACAATCGAGACCGGGCCGGAGAATGCATCGACTTTCACCTGGCCTTGGAACAAGCGCTTGAAATAGCGGAAGATGCTCGTCGTCATTTTCCAGCTCGTAGCACAAGTCTTTTCGAACGCTTCGACCGGGCCACGACGCACGAGATGCGTTTCGCTGAACATCACATAGCCCATCTGGATACCGACAATGTAACGCTTGAATTCTTCGTTGTAAGCAGGCGTCATCTTCACATTGACTTTTTCGCCATTACGCAAAAGCGTCACGTTGACTTCGGCACCTTTGGAACCGTCAATCAGGCGGACAACATCTTCATAGCGAGAAATGTGCTCGCCGTTGATTTCAAAAATTGTATCGCCCTGCGCAATCCCTGCTTTTTGAGCAGCGGTACCTTCTTTAGGCGGAAGGCGGACAATCACGCGGTTGCGCGGATAAATACCGATATCGCCGATGCCCATTTTAATGGGTTCGGAGGTCGAATCCGCCGCCGGGATCACGAGTTCTTGCGGGACGACTTTGATGGCGAGCGGTGCCCCGCCACGATGCACTTCGAGCATTACATCGGCACCGAGACTCACGCCGATCTGTTCACGGAAGTCATCCCAACCTTGCGTTTGCTTGCCATTGATAGACGTAATCGTATCGCCCGGCTGGATGCCCGCAATTTCGGCAGAGGAATTTTTCGCCACAAAACCGACAATGAGGCTTTTGTTGTCCGGTTCCTGGACGCCGACCATGTAAAGGAATATAAGGAGGATAAACGCAAAGGCGATATTCACAAACGGGCCCGCAAAAGCAATCGCAGCACGAGCGCCCACGGACTTCCCTAAAAAATCATCTTGCGACGGGAGCTTGCCCTCTTCAATGCTATCCGGATTTTCGCCAGCCATGGCGACGTAGCCGCCAAAGGGAATCGCCGAAATGCAGTATTCCGTCTCGCCCTTCTTGAAGCGGAAAAGCTTTTTGCCAAAGCCCACCGAGAACGTATTTACGCGGACCTTGTTCCATTTGGCAACGATAAAATGTCCCAGTTCGTGAATAGTCACGAGGAAGCTCAGGGCCAAAAGCCCCAGAACAAACATCAACAAATTATTTAATATACTCGACATCATACGGTCAATTTAGAAAACCAAGAACAAGCAAAAACAAGGCTATTATGTAAATAATAGACTTTTTATGCAAAGTTTGCTATTTTAACTAAAAGACTCGTCTATCAAGGAAAGAAAAATGAACTTAGACCCATAGATACAATCATCTGTTATGACATAAGCCATTTAGGATTCGCCGAATCAAACGAAAAAACTTTTAATGATTTATTCTTCAAACTAAGTCGGCTACAACACGGTTTCATGGAATGGCGAAAAATAAAATCAAGAGATATATGAAACACATTACAACAGCACTCTTCCTGTTAAGCATTTCCGCAATCGCACAAGAAAACGGAACACCTAATGGAGATGAAACCGTTTGCGAGACATTAAACCACAACGGATTCATCAGCGTCACCGAGAATTCTTACAACGAAGTTTACAACTACGTCAAAGATTCCACATTTTCTTTATTGCACTTTGCAGTCGATGTCAGCGGCACCATCGATACCGTTTTCGAAAACTACAACAATGTACTAAGTCTCGACAACCAAAATACATCCGCCCCTTTACTTGGTATCACCGAACACAAAATCACGCGAATGAAAACAATTAGCATAACAAATCGTAAATTGACATTGCCAGCAAGCAACGACTCTTCCATGATCAAAAAGTTTAAAGCTCATCGAGTCTTCATCCCCAAATCATTACCTGCAAAAGTTGGAGACTTCATCGTTATAAAAAATTATGCAGCCATACTTAACGACACGTGCTATGCAGGAGAATCCACACATCAAAAAGCACTAGTTTACGGAGAATACACACTCAACCCACAAACCCAATTACAGTTACAAAAAAATATTCGAAATAAGCCCAAACACAGTTCAACACGCAATCGAGATGCAAACGGCAAATACACAACAAAACGAGCAAACAACTCCATTCTATATTAAAAGTTCCCACAAAAAAAACTTCCTGCAATCAGGAAGTTTTTTGTATAGACGCAAATTACAATTTACTTAATTCTTTGGCCCTTCAAATCAAAGCGTTTGCCGTTCTTTTCGATGAAGAGAGAGTGACCATCGAAACGGAAGCGCGGCTGTGCCGAGCGCATCATTCTAGATTCGACCGGAGCGTGAATAGCAATCGTACCCTGCGAACTTGAAGATTCAACGTTTGCAGACGAGCTTGAAGAAACGCTCGGAATCGACGAGGAGCTGGACGCGACTGCGGAAGACGAACTCTGCGGAACGCTCGAGGAGGAACTTTCAGGAGCTACAGAAGAACTCGATGCCGGCACGTCTTGTCTTGCTACGCCATTTGCAGCAAATTCCGGAGCATAGCCAGCGTTAATGGCTTCGATTGCACCAGCGAGGTATGCAAGCGGAGCGTTCCAGTTGATAGCAACTTCATTTGTGGCATAGCTGCAACGCTGATCGGTGTAAGCGGTTGCCGCCTGGCCCTTGCGATAATCAGCGCACTTCCATTCTGCGGCAGAACCAACGTCTTCGCCGCCAGGCTGCGGGCCACCCACAAGCATACCCGGGATCGGTTCTTCTACGTTATCCGAAGTACTCGGGCGGTGGTGCGGCATTTTCGGAGACTTGGTACCGTAACCCGTTACGAAAGACATGTCAAGCGGGTTCTTGCCAAGGAGGTAATCTAAGACCTTGACGGCAGCCTTGTAATACTTTTGATTGCCCGTGAGGTAGTAGGCATGCAAGAGCCAAACGCCCTGATTGGAGGCAACCGCATTGGAACCCCATACAAAGTCATCCTTTGCCATCACGACGCCAAAGCCTTTTTCGGCGCGGTTAGCAAAGTTGTCTGCAGTGCCCAAAATCTTTTGCTTGGCTTCGTTTGCATCGCCACCAAATTGCGCCTGATGCGTAGCCTTTTCGTACGTGGCAAGGCCCATGACATCGCCCCAGTAAGAGACGTATTCCGAAGAGCCAGACTGCTTGTAAGAAGCATCACCCGTCGTGATGAAGAGTTCTGTCCCGGCAAGAACCTTTTCATCGTTCGGGTTGTCGTTTTCGTAGGCGCCCGTCGAAACATCAGACGGATTGGCGAGATAGTTGCGGTTCGGATTCTGTTGTCCCCAGGCATAAGCCTTCTTGGCAGCCTCAAGGCACTTGGAAGCGTAATTGGCATCGAACGGCTTGTAAATGCGCGAAACCATAGCCATTACAGCGGCAAAATCAAACGTACCCGCCGTGCTCTTGCCGATGGCGTAAAGTTTGGAATTGTCCTGCGCCGGCATCACGTCGCCCGGGAAACCGAGAGAAGTGAGCTTGTGGTAGACACCACCGTCAGAAGCCTGCATGGTGAGCATCCAGTCAAGATTGTACTTGATTTCGGCAAGCAAATCCGGGAGGGAACCTTCAGCCGGAATGTTCCACTTGAGCGTCTTGAAATACTGCGGGAAGTGTTCGTAAAGAGAGAGGAGCGTGTAGGTCGTGATGCCCGAATTCACAATGTAACGACCGTAGTCGCCAGCATCGTACCAGCCCTTGCTCGACTGGATTGTGCCCGAAGCGCCCGTAGAATTGTGGAGTTCAGCGGTCGGATTCGTGTGGCCGGCAGCGCGGGCCCACTTGCCTGCGTACTGGCTTTCGAGAGCCATGGAGGCGCGCTGGTAGTAGAACCACTTAATGGAGGCCTTGACGATTTCTTCGTACGTCTGGGATTTCACGACGAGATCAGAGCGGAGCACGTTGCCGTTGACCTTGATGCTGTATTTGCCCGCTTCGGCAAGCTTGGAGAAATCAACGAGCTGGACATTCTGACCGCTCGCATCCCAGTAAGATGCGGCCTTAGGCGTCACGGAGAGAACGACCTGGCCTGCGGCATTCACAAAATCCACGTTGCCGTTTGCATCGACCAAAGCGAGTTCCTTGAAGTCGCCCGGACGGTAGCCAATCTGGTTGATGTAAGCAGTCGCTGCGAAAGCTGGGGCTGCGAAAAGCGCGGCAAGCGCGACGGACTTTAACGCATTATTTTTCACAAACATCCTCGTAAAAAAGTGCAAGTTTTAGCCCATATAATATAGAGCCGTTCAAGCATATTTTCTACCCGTACGAACATTATTTTAAAGAAAAGTGTTGCAAGTGTTTCATCCATTGAAAGGGAGATTCCCGCTCGGAGGCGGGAATGACAATGGAGCCGAGCGATGCAGAAACATGCTTGCATGTTTCTATATCCAAGGCGAACATGTCAAGCCCCGTTAGAGGAATGACGTGCAAGGCGAGTGCAGCAAGAATGAGAATACTCATTCTTATTGCCAAGCCGCAGCAGTCAAGCCCCGTTAGGGGAATGACAAAAACGGCGTCCCGGGAGGGGCGCCGTTTGCATTCTATGAATATGGATTTTTGAGGTTTGGTAGGAGAATTACTTGATGAGATGGCCCTTGAGGTCAAATCGCTTGCCGTTCTTTTCGATGTACACCTTCTGATCAGCAATACGGAGGCGCGGTGCAGTTTCAACCTTTCCACGGTTCCTCATAATCGAAGGTCTGAGAGCAGAAGTACCACCCTTAGCAACACCTTCTGCAGCAAAAGACGGAGCGTAGCCAGCGTTCAAAGCTTCCATGGCGCCAACCAAGTATGCAAACGGAGCGTTCCAGTTGATAGCGACTTCGTTGGTGGCATAGCTGCAGCGGTTGTCAATGTAAGAGGTTGCAGCCTGACCCGTTTTATAATCCTTGCATTCCCAAGACTTGCTTCCAATATCTTCACCACCCGGCTGCGGACCGCCCACAAGCATGCCCGGAACAGGATCCGTCACCTTATCGGCAGTACTCGGACGATGGTGCGGCAGTTTCGGAGATTTTGTACCAAAGCCCGTCACAAAAGACATATCCAACGGGTTCTTGCCAAGCAAATAGTCCACAACTTTCTTAGCGGCTTCATAATACTTCTGTTCGCCAGTCACATAGTAAGCGTGGAGGAGGAATATGCCCTGGTTACCCGCAACAGCGTTCGAGCCCCAAACGAAATCTTCCTGAGACATGACAACGCCAAAACCCTTCATAGCGAGATTCGCAAATTCATTAGCATAGTCTGTAAGCATCGTCTTTGCGGTAGCGGCATCGGCACCAAGTTCTGTTGCATGAGTTGCAGCGCCATAAACCGCAAGGCCATAAACTTCAGGCCAGGCAGGGACAATGCTCACTTCGTTCGCATTTAAAGTCGGCTTGTACGTGGCATCACCTGTAGAAATAAACAATTCCATACCGGCAAAGACCTTTTCATCATCCAACTTGCCGTCAGCGTACGAACCCGTAGCAACATCCATCGGATTGTTGAAAGCCACATCAGGATTCTGGACTCCCCAAGCATAAGCCTTCTTGGCGGCTTCAAGGCACTTCGTTGCGTAAGTCGCGTCAAACGGTTTGTACACACGATAAGCGGTAGCCATCACAGCTGCAAAGTCAAATGCGGCAGCAGTTCCTTTACCGATAACATAAAGCTGTTCCGTATCCTTAGCCGGCATCACGTCGCCTGGGAACTGGAGCGTCGAAAGCTTGTGGTAAACGCCACCATCTGCGGCCTGCATGGTAAGCATCCAGTCGAGATTGTACTTGATTTCGGCAAGCAAATCCGGCAAAGTTCCTTCAGCCGGGATATTCCACTTGAACGTCTTGAAGTAATCCGGGAAGTGTTCGTAAAGCGAAAGGAGCGTATAAGTCGTAATACCCGAGTTCACAATATAGCGACCGTAGTCACCGGCATCATACCAGCCCTTGCTCGTTTCAATCGTGCCCGAAGCACCCGTAGAACTGTGAAGCTTTGCCGTCGGATTAGTGTGCCCAGCATCGCGCTTCCACTGGCCAGCATACGTTTCTTCCAAAGCCATAGAAGCACGCTGGTAATAGAACCACTTGAGAGCGGCCTTTGCAATATTTTCAAACGGCTTTTCCGCAATCACCAAATCAGAACGGAGCACCTGCCCACCCTGCTTGATGGAATAAGTTCCAGGAGCTGTCAAAGCGGAGAAATCGACGAGCTGCACATCCTGACCGCTCGGGTTCCAACGAGAAGCAGCCTTTGGAGTGACCTGAAGAACGGTTTGACCAGCGGCATCTACAATTTCGATATCACCAGAACCTTCAAAAAGCGTAAATTCCTTCGGATCCGTGGTACGGTAACCGACCTGGTTGATGTAAGCCGTTGCTGCAAACGCTGTAGACGCGAACGTCAATGCGACAGCCGCAGCAGAAATATACTGTTTCAAGCCGAACGAGACTTTCATAAGACACTCCTTGCCATTTTTCACAATATAAATTTACCCCTAAAAAAAAGAGATTGCCCAGCTTTTGTTGGACAATCTGGTTACAACTGTACCCAATGTATTATTTCTTCGCAAATTTTATGAAGTTTGATGCTCCCGAAGGCGCCTCTACCATAATCCCATAAATGCCAACTGGCAATTTAGATAAATCGAGTTCCTTACGGAAAAATCCGCCAGCTTTGCGTTCCCCGTTTACAGAAACCACCGTGTAACGGAAAGCGCCATCGCCTCCGAGAATAGACAGCCGGTTTCCACGAATTTCCATACCGAAGGACTTTGCAAGTCTAGGCGCAAAACCTACCGTCGAATCTTTTTTAACAGTGGTTTTAGCTTCGCGCGCCTTGTCCAGGAAGGCAACAGCCTTGTTCAAATTCTCGGTCGAGTTCATCTTGTCACCGCCATGAGAACCTCCCGATACTTTGACAAATTCCGTTACCACATTGTGATTTTTTAGGGAATCGTAAAGTTCCTCACTCTGTTCAATGTTCACAATATTATCGGACGTGCCATGAAACATGATTATCGGCGGATCGTCATCGCTTGCATAATAGGGAGAACTAGCAACCATCCACTTATCCTTGTTTCCTTCGCGCTCGACACCGATGAAGGCTCCTTCCATTGTTCCAGAACCACCCATGCTAATAGGGTTCATGGTATAAATATCCGTCGGAGGAGACCAAAGCACGGCTCCATCGACACAGCTACTGAAGGACGTGAATTCGCCGAGGTCACCCACCAAGTCAACCGTCACAGAACCAGACTTGCCTTCTTTCAAGCCACAGGTTGTCGCGGTAAGACTCGAAAGGTGCCCTCCCGAAGAGAATCCAGACACAGCCACAAAGTTCGTGTCAAACTTGTACTTGGCGGCATTACCACGGACAAAACGCACCACAGCCTTGATATCGTGCAATTGCGCTGGGTAAATAGCATCGCTAGCAGAACGGTGATTAGGCGTAACTACAGCATAGCCCGCCTTGACATAAGCAGCGCAAATGGTGCTCAAGTCCGCAGAGCCCTTCATGTTGTTCATACTCCAGGCGCTGCCGTAAGTATGGATGACCACAGGATACGATTCCTTTACTTCCTTAGGGATGTAAATATCCAATGTATGATAGGTCTTTCCATCGCCTACATAATTGACATCGGCTGTTTTTTCGGCATCAGGAACACTGCCACCACCTTGCGGGCCGCCAAAGCCCCCGCCCATACCGCCGCCCCACTGGGCGAACGCAGAAACAGCGGCAAAGCATACCGCCATTGTCATCTTTTTCATGCACACTCCAATCAACACCGCCCCTAACACTAGAATCGGCTATTATAAATTTATATACAAAAAAAGCCCCGCAATAAAGCGGAGCTTCATTTCTATTGTTGTATTTTACAACTACTTCAAGAAGCCTTCCGTCATGAGGCGGGCTTCCTTGTCGGCTTCAAGTACCTGTTCCAAGGAAAGGTGACCAGTCACGTTTGGAGCCTTTTCCATCACCATCTCCACGTACTTCGGGATGTCGGTGAACTTGAGGTTACCCTTGAGGAATCGATCCACGAGAACTTCGTTTGTGGCGTTCATCATCGAAGGCACGATACCGCCACGGCGGCCAGCTTCAAAGGCAAGAGCGAGGCAACGGAACTTGTTGAAGTCCGGTTCGAAGAACGTGAGCTTTGCAAGCGTCGGCAAGTCGAGGCGCTTGGTTTCGAGCTTGAGACGGTCAGGCCACGTGAGAGCCACCTGAATCGGGATGCGCATGTCGGGAGCGCCAAGCTGCGCCATCAGAGAACCGTCGCGGAACTGCACGAGAGAGTGCACCATGGACTGCGGGTGAACAACGACCTTGATTTGGTCATACGGAATGTGGAACAAGAAGTGAGCTTCGAGCACTTCGAGGCCCTTGTTCATCATGGAAGCAGAGTCAATCGTAATTTTCTTGCCCATGCTCCACACCGGGTGATTCAAGGCGTCGGCGACAGTGATTTTTTCAAACTTTTCAATCGGCCATTCGCGGAACGGACCACCCGAAGCCGTGATTTCGAGGAATTCCACTTCGGATTCGCGCTTGCCACCTTCGAGGCACTGGAAAATAGCGCTGTGTTCGGAGTCAATCGGCGTGATGAAGGACTTCGGATTTTCAGCAAGCTTGTCCCAAATGACCGGGCCTGCCATCACCATCGTTTCCTTGTTCGCAAGAGCCACATGCTTGCCATGTTCAATAGCGGTAATCGTCGGGAGGCAGCCCACCGCACCCATCAAGGCGTTGATGATAATGTCTGCCTTCGGGTCGGCAGCGAGTTCGCAGAGACCTTCCATGCCTGCAAGAACCTTTCGGCCAAGCACGATTTCGAGTTCTTTAGCAGCGACTTCGTTGAACATGCAAACACGTTCGACATTGTACTTGCGAACGAGTTCGGCCACCTTGTTCACGCTGCTATTTGCAGCCACGGCATAAAGGTGGAACAAATCGGAATGCTGTTGAATGACGTCAACGCTAGAGGTTCCGATAGAACCGGTGGCACCCAGGAGAACTACATTTTTCATTTAAAAACCTCGATAATTGCAAGCTTTTTTATAAAGATAGAATAATAATTTTCATTTACAGTTCCGCTCCAAAAAAACGCTTATAATAATTTACATTCCAAAGAAAATTTTTAGGGTATATTTTTATTGGGTTAGGTTTGCTCGAAGGAGGTGCATATGCGCATACTTTCCTCGGGTGTATATGCTGCGTGTTGTTGCGCAGTGGGGATGTTCATAGGGTGCTCGGATTCTTCGGACAACGGAGTCTCCGGAGAAAACAGTAATCTTTCTTCCGTTACAGATGATTTTGGAATTTCGTCCAGTTCCAGTTTTACAGGGAACGCAGGCGGTTCTTCGCCATCCGGGGATTTGATTTCTTCAGGAGCGGAGTCTTCAGCGGGGAATTCGGCAACGTCTTCCAGAATGCAAGGGAGTTCCTCGGGCTCAGTCAAAAGCTCTTCAAGCGGGCATCCGCACAGAAGTTCTTCTTCGGGAATCGAGCAAGGGAACTCCTCTAGTGCACATGCAAATTCCAGTTCTAGCGAGAGTTCCTTTGTTTATACTTCACCCGCAAATTTTGCAGACACGGTAAACGGAGTCGCCTTCAACATGGTCTATGTGGCTGGCGGCACTTATACACGAGGCTGCGACAATTGCGCCGAACAAGATAAAATTTACGAGAGTCCATCACATAAAGTAACAGTCGATGAATACTTCATTGCCAATACCGAAGTGACTATTGCACAATGGAACGCCGTCATGGGCGGGAAAAAGAATGCATGGGAATCGGACAAAGCTCCCAAAATCGGCGTAAGCTGGTTTGACGCCAACAATTACGCCTGCAAGCTTGGGCAAAAAACAGGGAGACAGTACCGACTGTTGACCGATGCCGAATGGGAATTTGCGGCCCGCGGTGGCAAAGACGGAATTGCAGACAAGTTTAAATTTTCGGGTAGTAACAACGTCGATGATGTGGCATGGTATTCCGAAAACAGCGGCGGAAAATCACACGATGTTGCCACTAAGAAACCAAACAAGCTTGGACTTTACGACATGAGTGGCAACTCATGGGAATGGGTCTACGACTGGCTCGCAGCCTACACGGACGCAGACAAGGTAAATCCGGTACAGCTCACAGGAAGTGGCAACAAGACGCGAAGAGGCGGGAGTTACGGCGAGCCTGCGGATTTTGCGCGAGTGAGCCGTCGCGCCATCCGCAGCCGCGATGGCGCCGCAGACATGGGCTTTAGACTAGGCATGTCTACGGAACTCCCGCCGGGAATGGTAAGCCCCTGCGAAGCGGCAAATCCGTCTGCAGCCACCTGCCAAGGCGACAAGAATCGCGACTGCCGCTTGATTACCACCGCAGACGAAGCCTGGATCAGCGACGACTACACTGTCGTTATCGGAGAAAATGGTGTTGCGGCAGTTTCTGGCTTCCCGAATATTTCAGGGCAGTGGTACACGCTCAACAACCGCAGTTTTAACGTTGTCACCAAGAGCGGCACAAAGACTTACGCTTACTACGTGTTCAGCGAAGATGAACTCACAATGATTAGCGATGACGGCATTCCATACCGTCTGTACAGGCGAGCCGCAAACGAAGCCAAGAATAAAGTAAGTCTCCCGACCGTAAGCAATCCCAAGACTTTAGCACAGCTTATCGCCGCTGTAGAACCCGAACGTATCGTCACAGACGAGCAACTCGTCCACCCCGACACAAGCGTTCGCGACCCGCGCATTGCAGCCGCAAGCGGTTACACGTGGTTTTTCGACGGGCGTTGCTGTGGCGGAAACCATAAGTACCGCTTCCACTTAGACAAGAGCGGCGATGCAGAATTTGTCGTCATGGACTACGACGACACCCACCACGAAAACATTCTCGCCAAAGGGCGCTGGTTCACCGTCGGAAATATCGGTCTCCACATCGTTTTAAACGGCAAGTATTTCAACTACCTTTACACGGCGGGCGAACGCACCATGAGCTTCAGCGAATACATGCCGGCGGGCCCCATTTTCTGTCACATTTCATTCCAGAGCTATGAACGCGGCGACTTCCGCATTTTCAATAAGACTTTATTCGATGATAAAATCAAGCGCCCACGCGGCTTCAACGGAGAAAATCCAGTCTATGAAGCCGGCGATTACCAGTGGGGTTCGTAAATGAATAGACCTACACAAAGTATGCTCCGCGCGATCGCGGCTTATCCCTTGTTCGCCGCAATCGCATACACGGCGATGCTTTCAGCCTGTGACAATGCCACATCCACAACAGCTCCTGAAAGCACCGTTTCATCCTCTTCCACAACTACAACAATTGAGGAGCAATCGTCATCGGAGACTGCAACCGTCGAGCCATCAAGTTCAGCCATCCAACAAAGCTCATCGTCTAGCGGGCAAAAACAATTTTCCAGTTCATCACGAAGCAGTCATCGGCGGTCTTCGTCTTCTGCAGTTCAAACAAGTTCATCCGCAATTTCATCATCGCAAGAGACGCCAGTTTCTTCGTCTTCAGATGTAGTAAAATCTTCCAGTTCCTCGCAAACATCGCTACCAGCAAAAGAGATTTCGCTTGACGAGAACGGTTTTGCAACTGTCGCCGACGTCTACAAGAGTCTTACCGCAGACGAAAAAGCAGTCTTCATCATTCGACATTCCGAGCGCGAAGACAATGTCGCCATAGAAACGGAACTCACCGCTAACGGCGTAAAAATGGCCCAAAATTTAGGTACCACGCTCAAGAGCGACGAAGAATTTAGTTACATCACTTCGGGATTCGTGCGCACCAACGAGACTGCAAACAACATTTCAAAAGGCCGTGGAGAAGCAAGCCTTCCAAAGCTCATCACGAACTACGATATTACCGGGAACTGGTTTCTGAAAATCTCCGCCGACGAACTTTCCGCATACGGGACAAAGCTTGGCATGCAAGGCGGTTCTGTCGAGCTTATGGCCCACTGGGCTTACGAAGGCGGCTACACAGACGCGCTTTACGAACTCACCCCACGCGCCGAAGAATTCATACAGAAAGTCATCCTCAAGAATTTACCCAAGTGGAAACGCGTAAGCATCATGGTCTCGCACGACATTTTCGTCATGCCGCTCGCCGTGTTCGGCTCCAAAGGCAAAGTCGCCTTGAAGTACCATGAAGATTACCACTGGATTAATTACATCGCCGGGCTTGCCATCATCATCGGGGCAGACAACAGCTTGCGCTATGTTCCGGTCAAAGGCGCAGATTCCGGCGTTATTGACTACCTCGCCATTTACATGGAGGAGCACGGCATGGGAGGCAAGAAGCCGTCAACCCCCAAAAGATAATCAATAACTTAAACCTTGCAAAAAAAACAAGACCGTAACTGAGAGAATCAGTTACGGTCTTTTCAATGCTTTTGCGTAGCGCTTTTGTTTTTACACGATGTTCTTCAAAAAGTCCATGAAGATGTATAGAGCAGGTGCTGCGAGGAGGAACGAGTCACAACGGTCGAGTACGCCACCGTGCCCAACGAACAAGTTCCCGGAATCCTTCGTACCGCTCCAGCGCTTGAGCGCAGACATCAAAAGGTCGCCCACCTGGCCTGCCACTGTAATGAGAAGCCCAATGACAATTGCAGAGGTCCAAGTGAAATTCATTTCGAACGAACTAAGAGCTGCGCTGCACTTGACCCAGTAGGCAACCCACGCAACCGTTGCGATGGAACCAGCAATCGAGCCTTCCCAAGTCTTCTTGGGGCTGATGCTCGGTGCAAACAAATGACGCCCGAACGGGCCCTTGCCTGCAGCAAACTTTCCAAAGAAATAAGCGACTGTATCGCAAAGCCACACCGCCGTCATCACGAGGACAAACGGGTAGCAGTGTTCAAGGCCCTTGCCACTTCCCATCATGAGGACGTTCATGCCGCCCCAGAGTCCAAGGTAAAGCGGAGCGCCAAGTTGCATCACGAGCCACGGGAACAAGTGGTCAATTTCGACTTTCGCATACGCAACGCCAATATAAATGGCAAAAATGGCGAGGAAAGTCATGCCGACAACGTAAGGCACTGCCGGGAGTCCAAAGTAGCCGCCCTTCGAAAGAGCCCACGCCAGCGTCAATGCCACGGAAGATGCAAACGAGAGGTATCGCATGTCAGGACCTTTGTACATCTTCGATGCCATGCGAGCCCATTCCCAGGCGCCAACCGCACCCAGAAAGCACATAAGGCCAATACGACTAAAGTCGTTGAACCAAAGTAAAACAAAAACGATTGGAATAGCGATAAATGCAGTGATCAATCGCTGAGTCAAATTACTCATGAAGAACCTTCCCAAAACGGCGTTCGCGAGTATTAAAGAACTCGACCGCCTTCATGAACTCTTCCTTCGTGAAATCAGGCCAGAGCGTGTTCGTCACATAGAACTCGCTATAGGCGGCCTGCCACAAAAGATAGTTGGAAAGCCTGAATTCGCCACCCGTACGGATAATCAGGTCCGGATCGGGAGCGCCTTTCAGGTACAAATGTTTGGCAAAAACTTCGTCATTGATTTCATCGAGGGAGAGTTTGCCTGCCGCCACTTCGGCAGCAATGCTCCTTGTCGCTTCGACGATTTCCTGACGACCGCCATAAGAGATGGCGAGGTTCAGCTGCATGCCCGTGTTGTTTGCCGTCTTATCAATTGCGGACTGGAGACTTGCGCGCGGCTTTTCGGGAATACGGTTCATATTACCGATGACCGTGAGCTTCACGTTCTTTTCCATCAAGTCAGGGATTTCCTTAACCACCATCTCAATGAGAAGGTTCATCAGGTAATCCACTTCCTTCGACGGTCTGCCCCAGTTTTCGGAACTGAAAACGTACAAGGTCATGTGTTCGAGCTTGAGGTTCACCCCCACTTCGACAGCATCGATCGTCGATTCAGTCCCCTTGCGGTGACCTAAGAAACGTTCCAAACCGCGGCTACGAGCCCAACGCCCGTTGCCGTCCATAATGATTGCGACATGTCTAAGCTGATTTGCCACGCAAACCCCGGACTACACCTTGAGGATGTCTGCTTCCTTTTCGGCAAGGAGAGCGTCAATCTGTGCAATAGCCTTGTCAGTAGCCTTCTGGATTTCGTCCTGCTGCTTCTTGACTTCGTCCTCGGAGATTTCCTTGTTCTTCTTGAGGGCGTCATTTGCATCGCGACGGATGTTGCGGATAGCCACGCGGCCGTCTTCGGCATGCTTGCGGGCGATCTTGGCGAGTTCCTTACGGCGCTCGGTCGTGAGGATCGGGAGCGTCACGCGGATGCAGTTGCCGTCCTTCATCGGGGTAAGGCCGATGTTTGCAGCGAGGATAGCCTTGTCAATTGTATCGACGAGCTGCTTTTCCCACGGAGTCACGAGCAACATACGCGGTTCAGGCACAGAAATCTTTGCGACCTGGGAAATCGGGGTCGGAGTACCGTAGTAGTCAATACGTACGCCGTTGAGGATAGCCGGGCTTGCCTGGCCAGCGCGGATCTTGGAAAATTCACGTTCGGTGGCCTCGATGGCCTTGTCCATCTTTTCAGAATATTCAGACATAGTAGTTCTTAGTTACTAGTTACTAGATGATAGTTACTAGGTAAAAGGTTAAAGGTTTTAGTGATATCTTCTAGAGGCTAAATATAAATAAAAGCAAGGCTAGTATTACATTTTCGGCCTATTTAAAACACAAAAACACCCCCGCAATCGCAAGGGTGCATAATTGTAAGTTATTTATAATTTAGCAGTGTACCAGCGTGCCGAGGTCGCCGTTGATGGCCGCGCGCGTGAGATTGCCCTTTTCCATCTTGAAAACGAAGATGGGCATGTTGTTTTCCATGCAGAGGGCGACCGCTGCGGTGTCCATCACCTTGAGGCCGCGGGAGATGACTTCCTTGTAAGAGATATCGTCGAAGCGAGTTGCAGTCGGGTCCTTGACCGGGTCTGCGGTGTAGATGCCGTCGACCTTGGTAGCCTTCATAATCACGTCGCATTCGCTTTCGATAGCGCGGAGAGCGGCGCAGCTGTCTGTGGTAAAGAACGGGTTGCCCGTACCGGCGGAGAAGATGACCACGGAGCCAGCGGACAAGAGCTTGAGAGCCTTGCGACGGTCGAAGAATTCGCAGACAGGTTCCATGCGGATAGCGGACATCACGACGGAGTCGACACCCTGCTTGTCGAGAGCGTCTTGCATGGCAAGGCCGTTCATCACGGTGCCGAGCATGCCCATAGCATCGCCCTGGGCGCGGTTCATGCCGCCGGCAGATGCAGAAATGCCGCGAACGAGGTTGCCACCGCCAATCACGAGAGCCACTTGAACGCCCTGCTTAACGATAGATGCAATTTCGGAGGCCATGTCAGAAAGAATCTGGTTGTCGATGCCGTGGCCCTTTTCGCCTGCGAGGGCTTCGCCACTGAGCTTGAGAAGAATACGTTTGAATTTAGACATAGTTGTTAGCCGTTGTCGATAGTAATGAGTTAAAGTGTAGATTTTAGGAATCGTCGCTAGTTCATTCGCTGTTACCTAGAATAACGAGACCTCTATTCACGGAAAAAATGTAATAAAAAGCGGAAAGAGTTTCCACCCCACCGATGGCCTAAACATCTAATCGTTAATGACAATATTTAACCGTCGGAGTTCCGCTTTACTTATCAAGAATGCATCGAACCGGAATACGGGATGTTTTTTCCTTGTCCCCGAACGAAGCGTATCCCTGAAAAAAAGCATAATTCGCTTTTTCCTCGTCAACTTCTACCGATGTCCAATACTCCGCATAGCCATAAGATGAAGAACCAGTAGCATTGAAACCAAAGGAATCCAAACCGCGATAGCGATAATCCCTGTAATTGCGAGAACGCAAATCCGCACCAACCGATGTATTTCCATTGATAGAATCGACATAAGCAAACAACGTCTTAAACTCATCCACGCTCGGCAAGTGCGTTCCTTCGGGGCAAACAGTCATGGCAGCAGCCCATGAATAATCCCTTGGGAAAGCACCACAAGAATCCCAGTCGCAGGAACTCTCTTCAACCTCATAGTTCATGTCATCACGCATCCATGTCTGGGTTCCCATGACGATAGTCCTGTAAGTCTGGGAATCACGCACATCCAAGATGTCCTTGCCCGGAACAATCATCTTCTCGCGAGATTCCGCATCATCGGCAATAACCTTAAACGAGCCGCAATCAAGAGTCACGATATGAACATCCTGCGAATCATGCGACACAGCACACGACTCAATATCGTCCGCAGACACGTGCTTCACGGTCCCCTTTTCCTCAAAACTAGAATCCTTCTGAGTGACTAAAGAATCCTTCCGCGAAATTTCCCTGACCGCAAGCGGTTTCCATCCTTCCTCCGTGCAAAGGAGAAGTTCCTTCGTATCGGTCGTGAGGACAATCTTCCCGGCATAACCTGAAGCGCATTCGGGAAGGCTTTTCGAAGAAAACGAGGCCATGCCCTCAGATTCCGTTCTTGTGATATTTTCTTCAGAACAGGATACCAAAAGCAAGGCAAAACAAAAAGTCAACACATATAAATATTTCATATAAATTTCCTAATTTTTATTTTTAAGACAACGGACCGATAATTGCGTTCTTACATCGCAAACGGTGTATTTTTCAAGAAGCGTATTGTTGTCATTGCCCGAATAAATTCCAGCGTGTTCTTTAAGCCAGCACATATTAGCCCTTGGATCCATGTCTGGAGTAAGCCAAAATCCGGCAAACTGTCCCGTATAAGCCGATCCAAGCTCCGTCCTGTATCCAGCAGGTAAAATCGAAAAGCTAAAGACGTCATAAGCCTTCTCCCCAGATTTCCAAACATCCCTAGCCACTAGGTCCTGAGTCGCCGAATAGCCACCATTATGGGCATCCACAAATTTAACGAGAGAATCAATATCACTGCGATTCGGCAAACGCCATCCGTCCGGGCAAGCCACCAGCGCCGCATTTAAATTATAGACGCGACCGTATTTTTCGCAATAGCCTACAGAGTCCGAAAGGCAAGTACTCCCTTCCACCTCATACTGGAGGTTTTCTGCCATCCACGTCTGCGAGCCAATAATAACGGTCTTGTACTTTTTCTTATCGCGGGGATCTACCAAATCCGCCCCGTACTGAGTTGAAATCGTATGAGCTAGACGATTTTCCACATAGAACTCCGACTTTTCGCATGTAACTTTTGTGACATGGTAATTCGTCGTATCCGGTTCTGCAGTGCATAAATTTCCTATGGATCCAGCATTCCCAATATAGACGGAATCCTTCACAGTCTTTGCAATATAGGTCGATTCGAAAACAAAAAAGGAATCCCTCGTTTCAGCACCTTGAATAGAAGATTTCCACGCACCATCCAAGCAGTAGAACAGTTCTCCCGAATCCATGACATAAGCCACCTTGCCCTCATTCTGAGCATCGCATTTCGGAAGGTTCTTCTGCGTCTCGCCGACCATCGCTGTTGCATGAACAGGAATATATTCCGTCGAGGGATCATCTCCACAGCCTACAACCCACAGCAAAGAAAGTACAAATAAATAATTCTTTTTCATAACAAAGTCCACCCATCAATCATTCTTTAAGCAACGTACAGCATAATAAAGGCTTTTTGCATTCGATTTACCATACCGCAACGATATATCCAGTTTATAGCCAGGGGTATTTTCTGTCCCCCACAACGCGGCCACATAGAACAAGCTATCTTCCGTCTGCGTCGATGTCATCGTCACATTATCCATGCCAAAACCAAATAAATCATTTCCAGGAAATTTTTTATTTACGCTAGTTGCAGCCAAGTCCCTTGGAACAGATTCATCGCCATTACGAGCATCCACGTAATCCGCCAAAATGTTCCACTCGTCAGCACTCGGGATATGCCAGCCATCCGGACAAACTCCCTGCGGCTTTTCCCCCAGTTCGCAATAAGAGGTTCCATCGCAACCTTCCGGGAAATTCATAGCCGTAAGCCAGCTGTATTCCAGCCAAACAGAATCCGCTTTGAATTTCAAGTTTTCCGCCATCCAAGTTTGGGTGCCAATGACAACGGTTTTGTACGAATTTCCATCTCGGGAATCCACCAGCGGCTCCCCCCATTTTGCCAACCGCGCACCAGCACCGTGGTCCCATACAGAAAAAGTATCCGTACCGCACATCACCGTAATCAGATGATAATCCGTAGTGTCCGCTTTCATCGTGCAGCCAACATCCAGCGTATCTTTCGATCCCAAATAGACCGTATCGCTCTCGACCAGCGTATAAATCCTAGTTTCGAGATCATGATAAACCGTATCTGTGGATCTATGATTCTGAACAACCTTGTTCCATTTTTCATTGGCACAGCAGAACAACGCATTGGAATCCGCAACAAAATACAATTCACCGACATTCTCTAAAGAGCATCTAGGCAACGATCCCCCTTTCGGAATATCGGCAAACCCCGGAGATTCTACATATACAGTGGTATTTCCTCCATCACTGCACGAAACAAGGAAAATCGTCAAGGCACAAGCAGCGAAATGCAGCAAAAATTTCATATCAACACTCCTTTCAAAAAAATTTAAAAAAAATTCATTTCTAAAATATTTCGGTCGTAATACACGATGCCTTACTCGTTTTCCTCTGCTTTTTTTCATACGAAACGCCTTCTTGCCGCAAATTAATGTATTTCTAAAAAGAGAAAGGGATGTTTTATGAAAACAAAAATTGCATTTGGCGTTTTATCAAGCTTACTGTTACTCCCAACGATGCTTTTTGCAGACATCGTGTATCAAGGGAAACGCGTCCAGGAATGGCCCGAAGAGGCTAGGCCGACATTCAACAACCAAAACGCAGGCAAGCCAAGTTTTCTCTTGGCACGAACGCCAGTCACACAAAACAAGAGCCATTATGCAGCCCCAAAGGGCAAAATTTACAGCCTCACGCTCCTCGTCGATTTTTCAGACCAGAAGGCGCCCGTCTCGGTAGCCGACGTTGAAGAATGGCTGAACAAGGAAGGGTTCAACAGGGACGGCTGTAACGGATCCGTGCGCGACTACTATCTAGACGTTTCGAACGGGCAGCTCGACCTTACCAACGAAGTCTTTGGCTGGTACCGCGCAAAGCATCCCAAATCCTGGTACGAGAGCCTGCAAGGATATACGGGATCGGATTCGCTCATGAAAGAAGTATTCGCGTATTTCGATTCGCAGGTGGATTATTCGCGCTACGACAATGACAAGGACGGCACCACCGAAGCCATCAACATCGTCTACGCAGGCCCCGGACAAACATGGGGACAAGGCCTTTGGCCGCATTCCGGATGGTCCAACGAAAGGCGCGACGGAGTCCGGCTCACGCATCATCAAATGACGGACATGCCCGGCAAATTCTCCATTTACGTCTTTGTGCATGAATCGGGACACATGATTTTTGGCTGGCCGGACCTTTACTGGTACGGTGACTACTGCACCATGGGTAACCGCGCAAACGACTTAAATCCAGTCGCCATCAACGATTTTTACCGTGCGGACCAGGGCTGGATTCCGTTCGTAGACGTAACCAGCAACGACGTGAGCCTTGAAACGACAAAGCCAGGCGAAGTCTGCTACCGTTATAAGAACCCCGCAAGGCCTGACAATGAAGGATTAGTTTGGTCATACGTGCGCAACACGGGCCGCAACAAGGTGCTCAAGGGCAGCGGGCTCTTGATGCAACATTATGATTTTTCAATTGGCGCTAATTCTTCTGCCGACAAGCTCGGACTCCGAATCGTACACGCAAACGCCGCTGGCAAGTCCAACGACAACGTCGCCGACCAATGGCCAAGTCCAGGCAGTGCAGCAAACGCATTCTTCAGTTACAGCGCCTACCCTGAATTTTCGGACGACAAGTACCCCGCCATCCGCTGGTACAACGGCTCCAAAACAGGACTCAAGATTACGGACATTGGAACGCCCGGCGAAACAATCACATTCTGCATCGGCGGGAACTGCCCTGCTCAAGAATCGTCGAGTTCAACGGGAATCGCGTCCAGTTCATCCAGTGCACCAGTTGTTTCAAGTTCATCTAGCGTGACGCCACCGAAAAGCTCGAGCAGTTCTGTCCAAATCACGGTTCAGAAAATCGCACTTGAAACAACGCTCCCGATAGACAACAATTACGCCCCCGTAACGCTTGACCTGAACGGTAGCGAAGTCGCCAAGATTTTAGGCATCAAGCAAAACGAAATTGCAAACAAAGTCAAGTTCTACGGTGTAGAGCCCGACGGAAGCCTCAACAGCAACACAACTGGCGAAGGTACCGGACACTGGTTCGACAAGGACGGCAAAATCGTCGCCTGGGATCCGAACGGGTCAAGCATCGTATTCTCCAACATGGACCTCACGACCATGACCACAAAAATAGGCCACATGCCGAATAAGGTCAAAGCCGGAGATTCTTTTGTTGTGCGACAAGCGGTCGTTTACGAAAGCAAGCAAGTCACTTTTGAAATCACGGTCACGATAGAACAGAAGACAACGAGGATTTCAAATATCCGCAGTTCAAGACGCGGTAAACCCGGGAACATGATTTTCAATGCGCTCGGAAAGCCCGTCGGAAAGCGCAACGCGAACGGCTCTCTGCCCGACCTGCCTAAAGGAATTTACGTGGAGATGGTGAAGTAAGTACGAGCGAATTTAGAAAATGTAAGAACAGCCGCCCTCTAGATTCCATATATGTTCCTTGAACGCATTGCCAAAGTAAACATTTGCTCCTAGAGACGCTTGAATATGTTCAGCAAACAAGTAGCTTACCCCAAAATAATGAGAAAAGATATATGGGAAGTCAAATGAAAATTGATTACCCTTTAATTCATTATACAACCAAGGAGAATAAGCGGATAGTGAATAAGACAACGTTATATCTTTATACGGGAAAAAATTCAAGTAAGTTCCAAAGCCCCCATTAAATTTCCATTCGGAACAATCATCGCAATCTATAGTTCCTTTTGAACTAGATCCAGCGCCTGCAAAATTAAATTGATCTATCACATAAATGCTGTAAGTCGAATAGGAAACTTTCGCGTACCCTAGTGAAAGAAAAACACCCCATTCAAAGAAGCTCTTGTTTATTCCTCCAGACATTCGCGCATACGGATACGGGTTTAAGCCAAAACCAATTCCACCAACTAAGTCTTTTATTTTGGTGAAATAATCTATTGATACCGTAACAGGGAATGTTTTTAAATCGTAATAAATATCAGCTGCTACGGGAGGCAGATTATATTCATAACTGTCAACAGAATCATTTTCAATTCCATGTAAATGCAATTTTTGGTTCGTGTAATTTCGAATGGATACATTCGCCTTCCAAACACTTGAATCCCTTTTCAACGGCAAGCCTGAGCCAATATACGCACTCGGGACCATAGCATCAAACGATCCCTTTTCTACTTGCACATAGCTACATCCAAGTAAAATAAACGAAATCAAACAAAATAAGCAAATACATTTTTTCACGGTGAAAATATATATAATTACAAAGACATTTTTTTTATTTTGCCTTCTGGACACCGTCCCCGTAGATAGTTTTCCAGTCGTTTTTCATGGACACGGGAATCCATCCGTACTTTTCGCTCGCAGCGCGCATTTTTTCGGCTTTCGCCTCGTTGCCATATTCGCGATCCAAGTCATCGCAAAGCAGCATGAATCCCATAGCCCTGTACTTGTTGTTGGAAATTGCATAATTCAAGAGGCTTGCATCCGTGCCGCTGTTGCCAAAGGCGAGTACCGGCTGGTAACCGATTTCGCTCGCGAGAGTCGTTACTTTATTCGTCTGCAAATTCTTGATAATGCTCTGCCCAGCAAGTACAAGATTGTCGCCGTTCTGGAATGTGTACGCAAGACCGTCCGCACCTTTTTGGTTGCTCGTCACCACGACCACATCGGAACCGATAATTTGTTTGGGCGGAAGACCGAGACCATCAACAACAACGGGGCGCATCGTATAGCGTTCCGTACCGCTGCTCACGTAAACCGTAAAACCATTCGCCGTCAAGAATTTCACCACTTCGACCATAGGCTTGTAATAAGCCTCGCCACGCTTGAGTCCCGTAAAGCCCGGCTGCGGTTCTTGCATAAACGCACGGACGTACGCTTCGAATTCCGAAAGCGTCATGCCCTTGTAAGCCTCAGCCACCATGCGTTCGCGCTCTGCGCTCAGCCCCGGAAAAACCTTCTTTTCGCGGCCCTCGCGTGCCGTCTTCAACTGCTTTTTTGTAGGCTTGTAAGTGGAATCGTCAAGAACGCGGTGTTCAAAAAGCATCCAATCAAAATACGTCGGAGCGGTTTCGAGGAACAGCGTACCATCCCAATCGAAAACA
This sequence comes from Fibrobacter succinogenes, assembly GCA_902791475.1. Classification (GTDB taxonomy): domain Bacteria; phylum Fibrobacterota; class Fibrobacteria; order Fibrobacterales; family Fibrobacteraceae; genus Fibrobacter; species Fibrobacter succinogenes_J. The sequence goes on along the minus strand of CADAWC010000043.1, from coordinate 22,171 downwards.
GCAATGCGGCGTTCCGCCGGGATAAAATCTGGAGAGGTCGAATCAGTCGTTGCACGCACAAACGCTTCGAGAGAATCTTTCGCAGGAGCATGATCATTCCAAAGCGAAAGAGATTCTTGAGGTTTCGCAGAATGTGCGGATTGTTCGGCGAGAGTCGCGCCATCGCGAGAATCCGCCGCAGTCATAGTCGGGAGTGCCGCAGTCGCAGCCGAGACCGCCGCGGACTTCACATCGCTTTTCGCACAGTCTTCACAAGACGCCCGCTTATCACAACAGCCCGCCAAGAACATCGCCGCCACAGAACCAACCGCAAAAATTTTTGCAATCATACATTACTCCCCTTATTCAGAAAATTTTTTGATATTAAATATAGTGAAAAGATTTCATCACCATTGCTATAAAATCATCAAAGTTGAAGCACTTGCGGCAATTTGTAAATGAAGATATATTAAAATATATCATACATCTGATTGGTATAACAAATGAGAACACTAGAAGAAATAAAAGCCGACATCAACAAGCTCAATAAAGAATTGGAAACTGTTTACGAAGCAAATAAAGTTCGAGACATAGCTTTACTAAACAGCAAATACGCAAATAATTGGATTATTGTCCATGAGCATACATCAGTCCTAGATGCAGGCGTTTCCAAAATAATAAAAGGAAATGTCCATCTGTATAAAGTCAAAGAAGTCTTATTTCAAGGACAAGGTTTTTTCAGATTTTCTGCGATACTACACATAAAAATCGATTCCGAAGACAACGAAAATCTCACATTCCTTGTTGAGAAAGATTTAGACAACGCTTCAATTTATTTCAGTGATTTCAAAAGAGAGCTAGCAAAAATAGCAAACGAAACAGAAATCTCAAAATGGCTAAATAAAGCAGAAAACAGATTCAATCATCTTTTTGCATTAGCAAAGATTTAGGTTTAATGATACTACTAGGGCTGAAAAAGTCGAAATTCCACCTGAAAAAATGTTTAATATGCCATATGTATATGTAAAAGATTCAGAAGGTTTCGTTTTCAAGAAGAAAGAATCCGAAGTTGTCGCCGGCGAAAAAATTATCTCCGAAAAAGAATACTTGAAAAAATCAGGACTCGCCTTATATGAAAAGAAATTCGGACATGGGGGCGCTCGCTAAATTTTGCAACTTTGACGAGTCTCGCCCTAAAAGCGAATTAACTGCCGAAATTAATGAAGCACAGTCCCACGATCTACTGAAAACTTTTGCTAAAAATGGAAAAAGTTTTCACTATACTGAAAACTTTTGTTATATTAATAAAAAGAGTTCAGTAGAAGGGTAAGGCATGATTCAGCGCGAAAAATACATCGCTCCAATTCGGGAGTTTTACGACAGCGATCTCATCAAAATCATCACAGGCATCCGCCGATGCGGCAAGTCGGTCGTTCTTTCGCAAATTTCCGAAGAAATCCGCAAAAAATCGAACAATGTTATCTTTCTAAATTTTGAAGATCGCAGCACATTGTCTAAAATATCCAATTGCGACGAACTTCTTGCCTATGTTGAAAAGGCTCGCCGTAAGAGCAAATGCTTCTTATTCCTTGACGAAATCCAGAATGTAAAAGACTGGCCTGACGCCTGCAAAACATTGCGCTTGCACGATTGCTCCGTATTCATCACGGGATCCAATTCAAAACTACTATCCAAAGAATTCACCAAGGAACTGAGCGGACGCTATGTGGCATTCAGGATAAGGCCATTTGTTTTTAAAGAAATTCAAGAATGTTTAAAGCAACAAAACAGGTCTGCCACCATCTCTGATTACCTTGTCTATGGTGGATTTCCGATGCGGTTCGAATTCAATACTGAAAGCGCTACACGAAACTACCTGAACGATCTTGATCAGACTATTGTTATCAACGATATTGTAAACCGTTACAAAATACGCAAGCCGGAGCTATTTACCAAACTCGCCAATTACGTTCTTATTTCCAATTCGAGAATTCTGTCTGCAAAATCCATCTACAACTACATCAAAGGACAATTCAGCGAATGTTCCGTCAACACAATAACTAAATATCTGAGTTACCTTAAAGAAGCATATGTCATCAGCACAATCAAGCAGTATTCAACAAAGGCAAAGCGAGAACTAAACTTCTTCGAAAAAATATATGACGAAGATGTGGCTTTTAATTCCATTCGCGTTGCTGATGGCATTTTTGACTTAACGCACAACTTAGAGAATGTAGTCTATAATGAGCTCCTATACAGGGGATATTCTCTGAGCGTCTATTCCGGAAAACAAGAGATTGACTTTTGCGCCCAAAAAGAAAACAAGAAATACTTCATTCAGGTGGCTTATTCCGTTGCGGAGCGTTCCACCTACGACCGAGAAATGGGTGCATTTGCGGACATCGACAACACCCACGCAAAGATACTCATTTCCAATGACGATATCGACTATTCCACCAGTACTGTCAAGCACATCAAACTAAAAGACTTCCTGGAAATGGACGATTTATAACGTTTCCAAGCCAGGCGTGACGGCCTTTGGCCACTTAGCGCTTTAGCGCTTACGTGGACATGGCCACCTTTAGGTGGTCTGGCGCCTGAAGCCCGCACGAGGGGGTGATGGAAGACCCAGCGGGAATGCTTTGATACTATACGAGAAGGAGGTGCCCGCTCGGTGGCGGGCATGACATTGTAAGCCGGGGCTGCAATCAGGGGGATGTTTCCCCCTCCCTACCCCCGTTTCAATCATTACAAAATTATTACACAAATCTTAAAATGGAGTTATTTTCGGCCCGTTCGGAGCATATTCAGAAATCCGGCGGGCTTAATAATTTTATCTTGTAGCTTGTAAAATTTTGCAGAGTAGCAGGATTTTCAATTAACCGTTAAATTAAAACACTATAGTAATATGAGTCTTAAAATCGTTGTGCTTGCAAAGCAAGTACCTGACACACGAAATGTAGGCCCGGACGCCATGACGCCGCAGGGTACTATCAATCGTGCCGCATTGCCCGCGGTCTTCAACCCTGAAGACCTGAACGCCCTGGAGCAAGCCCTTCGTTTGAAGGACCAGTTCCCTGGTTCCACCATCTCCGTCTTGACCATGGGTCTCCCGAAGTCTGCCGAAGTCGTCCGCGAAGCTTTGTACCGCGGTGCTGACTGCGGTTACGTCGTGACGGACCGCCCGCTCGGTGGTGCAGACACGCTCGCTACGAGCTACACGCTCGCCCAGGCAGTGAAGAAGATCGGTGACTACGACATTATCCTCGGTGGCCGCCAGGCTATCGACGGCGATACCGCACAGGTCGGTCCGCAGATTGCAGAAAAGCTCGGACTTACTCAGGTGACTTACGCCGAAGAAATCTTGAAGCTCGACGAACAGGCACGCAAGGTCGTGATCCGCCGCCACATCGACGGTGGCGTGGAAACGGTGGAAGCACCGCTCCCGCTGGTCGTGACCGTGAACGGCAGTGCAGCTCCGTGCCGTCCGCGCAATGCAAAGCGCATCATGAAGTTCAAGAACGCTACTGCAGTTGCCGAACGCAAGCCGGAAGATGCTGACAAGTACGCAGCTCTCATCGCTAAGAAGCCCTACCTCGACATCCCGCAGTGGGGTGCCGCCGACATCGACGCAGACCCTGCTCAGATCGGTAAGGCTGGCTCGCCGACGAACGTGAAGGCCGTCAAGAACATCGTGTTCAAGGCCAAGGAAAGCCGCACGCTCTCCGCAAGCGACGCCGACATTGAAGGACTTATCAAGGAACTTTTAGACGGGAAGATTATTGGCTAACCTATGAATAACGTATTTGTATATTGCGAAATTGAGGGAACCACCGTCGTTGACGTTTCCCTTGAACTGCTTTCTAAGGGTCGCAAGTTGGCCAACACTCTCGGCGTTCAGCTCGAGTGCATTTGCGCTGGCAAGGGCCTTGATGGCATTGAAAAACAGGTTTTCCCTTACGGTGTGGACAAGGTTCATGTGTTCGACGCCGAAGGCCTGTTCCCCTACACCACCAACCCGCACGCCTCTCTCGTGGTGAACCTCTTCAAGGAAGAGCAACCGCAGATTTGCTTGCTCGGTGCAACGGTGATTGGCCGTGACCTCGGCCCGCGCATCTCCAGCGCCATGCACAGCGGCCTTACCGCTGACTGTACCGAACTCGAAATCGACAGCTTCGAAATGAGCATCGGTGGCGTGAAGAAGTTCTACGAAAACCAGCTCTGCCAGATCCGTCCGGCATTCGGCGGTAACATCGTCGCAACGATCGTGAACCCGGAACACCGCCCGCAGATGGCAACCGTCCGCGAAGGCGTGATGAAGAAGGAAATCGTGGACCCGAACTACAAGGGCGAAGTTATCAAGCACGACGTGGCCAAGTACGTTCCGGAAACGGAATACGTGGTCAAGGTGCTCGAACGCCATGTGGAAAAGGCCAAGCACAACCTCAAGGGCGCACCCATCGTGGTAGCCGGTGGTTACGGCATGGGCTCCAAGGAAAACTTCGACATGCTGTTCGAACTTGCCAAGGAACTCCACGCTGAAGTCGGTGCTAGCCGCGCCGCTGTGGACGCAGGTTTCGTCGATCATGACCGTCAGATCGGTCAGACTGGCGTGACGGTCCGCCCGAAGGTGTATATCGCCTGCGGTATCTCCGGCCAGATTCAGCACCTCGCCGGCATGCAGGATTCAGGAATCATCATCTCCGTGAACTCCGACCCC
>CADAWC010000043.1:0-17457 GCA_902791475.1 Fibrobacter succinogenes | reverse complement strand
CGACGCCCCGATCAACGCTATCGCTGACTACGTGATCAACGGCACCGTCGAAGAGGTCATCCCGAAGATGATCAAGTATTACAAGGCAAACAACAAGTAAGCGCTATGGCAAATTTCTACACAGATCACCCCGAGATTAAATTCAACCTCGAAAGCAGCCCCTTGATGCAGCGCATTGTCGAGCTCAAGGAAAACGGCTTTGCTGACAAGGACAATTTCGACTATGCGCCGGAAGATTTTGCCGACGCTATGGACAACTACAACCGCGTGCTCGAAGTCGCTGGCGACATCACCGCAAACACGGTCTTCCCGAACTCCGAAGACGTGGATGCCGAAGGCCCGCACTGCGAAAACGGCCGCGTCCGCTACGCATCCAAGACCTACGAGAACCTGGAAGCCACCCGCAAGGCTGGCCTCAACGGTGTCACGATGCCGCGCCGCTTTGGCGGTCTCAACTTCCCGATTACCGCCTACACGGCCATCAACGAAATGATCGCCTCCGCGGACGCCGGTTTCGAGAACATCTGGTCCCTCCAGGACTGCATTGAAACGCTCTATGAATTCGGCGACGAAGACCAGCGTTCCCGTTTCATCCCGCGCATCTGCGCCGGCGAAACGATGTCCATGGACCTGACCGAACCGGATGCAGGTTCTGACTTGCAGCGCGTGATGCTCAAGGCCACCTACAGCGAAGCTGACAAGTGCTGGTACTTGAACGGCGTGAAGCGCTTCATCACGAACGGCGACTCCGACATCCACCTGGTGCTCGCCCGCTCCGAAGAAGGCACGCACGATGGTCGTGGTCTTTCCATGTTCATTTACGACAAGCGTGACGGTGGCGTTGACGTTCGCCGCATCGAAAACAAGCTCGGTATTCACGGAAGCCCGACTTGCGAACTTGTCTACAAGAATGCGAAGGCTGAACTCTGCGGCCGCCGCAAGTTCGGTCTCATCAAGTACGTGATGGCCCTCATGAACGGCGCCCGCCTCGGCATTGCCGCTCAGTCCGTGGGCATCAGCCAGATGGCTTACAACGAAGCTCTCGCCTACGCCAAGGACCGTAAGCAGTTCGGCCAGGCTATCGTGAACTTCCCGGCTGTCTACGAAATGATCTCGAACATCAAGGCTCGCCTCGATGCAGGTCGCGCCCTCTTGTACCAGACAGCCCGCTATGTAGATATCTACAAGTGCCTTGAAGACATCGAACGCACCCGCAAGCTCACCGACGACGAAAAGAAGGAACTCAAGCTTTACCAGAAGCTCGCTTCCGCTTGCACGCCGCTTGCAAAGGGCATGAACTCCGAATACGCAAACCAGAACAGCTACGACTGTATCCAGGTTCACGGCGGTTCGGGCTACATGCTTGAATACGCTTGCCAGCGTCTCTACCGCGATGCTCGTATCACCTCCATTTACGAAGGTACGACGCAGCTCCAGACGGTTGCAGCACTTCCGCACATCACCACCGGCAGCTACGGCCTCATGCTCGAAGAACTCGAAGCTATGGACGTTCGCCCGGAATACGAAAGCCTCAAGGCCCGCGCCAAGGCTATGGACGAAAAGTACAACGAAGCTATTGAATACGTGAAGTCCGTTGAAAACAACGAATTCACCGACCTCTGCAGCCGTCACTTGTACGAACTCGCCGCCAACTGCGTGATGACCCAGTTGCTCCTCCGCGACGCCACCAAATCGCCTGAACTGTTCGACAAGAGCATGAAGGTGTACTTGAACCTCGCCGAAGCCGAAGTCGCAAAGCACTACAACTTCGTGAAGAGCCTCCGCGTGGAATCGCTGGAGAGTTATAAGCAGGCATAATTGGACCCTATCGCCTTCGGCTCCAGGGTGACATGTCATTGCACTTCGTGCATGACTGCGTCGGTTATCCAATGCGTGTGCAAGCACCCGCGCTGTATAACCTAGCATGTCATTCTGGAGGAGCGAAGCTCCGATAGAATCCATAAAACTTAAAGACCTCGGCAGAAATGTCGGGGTCTTTGTTTATAGGCTAATCTACGATTTTTTCGACATAGCCCAAAATAAAGTACTGCTCATTTTCTGTAAGGGGACCATTATTCTTCGTCACTTCGTATTGTACTGATTTCTTAAATGTATTTGTAAATTCGCTTAGCAAGCGCTCTTTCGTTTTCTTTTTTCTCTCATCTTTATGAGGAATCCATATATCAGCAATGACAACCGCATATTTGGAATAAGTTTTCGCATCATCATCAATATTAATACTTTTCCATTTTTTCTTCATTCTATCAAAATCAGTTTTTATGGAACCAATCTTGCCTCTATCGCCTAATCTTTTCGCCTCAACTAAATAGATTGCTTTTTCTTTTCTACTAATAATAAGAGAATCAAAGTGTTCCTTTTTACTAGCGTCGCTATTTTTTATTGGAACTTCCTGCCATATAATTAGCTTGTCATCATCAGCTATATTATAGAATGTGCTACAAAAATTAAATGTCAGGTTTCGTTCCGTAAAACCTACATGGTCAAAAGACGGATAATAGTCTCTCAATACATTTTCATAACGTATTGCAGTTTGCTTTATTACATTGTCAATATCCATTGCATCTCCTTAATTTTTAGCATCTAGTCCTTAACACAACGGACTGAAAAGCCCTTCACCTTATAATCTTTATCATACTCTCGACTTCCAACATTGGTAACACTTAGCCTCATATTATATGCTTGTTCTTCGCCAATCTCTGTTGAACTCCAGAAATAAGCATGATTTCCCACTTGATAATAAACATTATAGCGAGTAGTATTATTGTAAATATTCAAATCTCTATAGCCAGCCGGATATGCAGAAAAAGAGTAAGCATCTGTACCATTACCGTTTCTATTATTAAAATCATTCCAACCGCTCGTTGATTTTAAAACTAACTGTATATCATACCGACTAGCAAGTAAGGTATCGAATTCAGCCTTTGTCGGAAGGTGCCAACCTTCAGGGCAAACGCCACGCACAGGATAAGTTGGCGAACAGGTCTTACCAAATCCGCAATCGGTGCCATTTGCGGAAAATTTTCCTGCTGAATCCATTGCTGCCGCCCATGTATACAATCGACCATACGAATTGCAATTTGCCGGGTCATTGTCGTAACAAAAACTCGTAGAGTCAAGACGATTTGAATCTTCTTCATACCGGTAATTTAAATTTCGCGCCATCCAAGTTTGCGAACCTATGACGACAGTTTTGTATGTTTTATTATCTCTTTCATCAACTAATGTTCCATAGGTGGTTTCCTGAGAAATACCAACCCACAATCCCTTTGTACAGGAATAAATAGAATCAACACTTGGAGTAATCTTTTTTTTCGCTTCTTTGCCTTCTGTATAACTGACACACCCTTTACCAAGAGTCGCTTCCATTACATTTGCATATCTAAAAGAATCTCCGTCACAGACATATGCTACAGGATCGTAAGCAACGGTTCCATCGGTCAGACATTCTTTACCAAGAGTATAATATTCAATGGCCGCCATCCTACGCCATTTTTCATTTTCACACATAAAATACCATCCAGAGTCACTTTGTACAACTTCACCATTTTTTTCATTCGTGCACACACCCAGCCTTTCCCAAAATGATTCATCGCAACGATAATCGCAAGCTTGCCACATTCCATTTTCAAACAAATAATGATTCGCTGAATTCACCGAGCCTGCTCGTACTTCACCATTTTTTCCATCTTCCCACCCATAGGTATCATATTCCAAGACAGTTGCCTCTCGCCAATTTCCATTATCACAAATATGATAAGAGACACCGTATTCTTCATATTGTCCAACTTCGCCCTCGTTGATGGAAGAGCATAGCCCCAAAGCAGTCTCTTTTTTAGAAATAACCCATTTGCCGTTTCGGAAGACATAATAAGTATTCGTTGCATTACCCTTCTTTATTTCGCCTTCTTCGCCTTTTCCCCATTGATAGGTGTCAATCTCAATTTTACTTGATATTTCCCACCCTTTCGTTTTGCAAATATGATACGAAGAATCTCTACTAACCGCAATTGCGCATTGCCCAACATTTTTTGAACTACATTTACCCCCGAGATCACCTGTCACCTTGACAATCAAACAATACGAATTGCTAGATGAACTAGAAACAGTATTGCTGCTGGAAGTTATGGCTGACAACGAGCTGCTTGAAAATTTATTGCTAGAGCTACTGTTTTTTGAAGCACCTGCGACTGAACTTGACGACGAGGCAATTAGTTTCGTCTCCGAGCTATTCAACACTATAGTATTTGAAGAAGATAAAAACAACCCCATCCCTGAACTACTAAAAGATGAAATTCCATTATAATTCGAAGATGACTGAATTGCAGTAAGGTTAATCCAGTTATTGTTCGTACATAAGTAATCCGCATTTAACTCAATAACGAAAACCGAATCGCCTTCATGGTCGAGAGTACAAGATTCAAGTTCATAAAATGAGGAAACTTCTCGTAAGGGCAATTCAGGCGAAACGGATTTATTACCAGCATCATCTCCGCCGCAAGCAGCGAAGATTAGAGCAAGAGAAAGTGCGGCAAGATTGCCAATTTTATTCAAAGCCATAACAGCCTCCATCGTTTACACCGTTGGAGTCCGCTCCTGTAGAACCGCAATAAGCCGAGCCTTTTGTATGGATACAAAAAAGGCGTAGATCGTTGCGGTTTACCTAGATGAGGCTCTGCAATGCCTGTACGTGATAAACGCAAACGACCCACGCCCCGAAAGGGCTGTTGCTCTTTGGTCATACGACCAAAGACCAGCTAAAAAGCTGGTACAGCAAACCGAGATACACCGCAAAACGGCATACCTGCGTGAGCGTTCGCCTCGTTCTCAGTCAATGGAAATTGTCTAGATTTCGTGTAGAGAACAAGAGCTAAACTCTCTAATATGTCCAATTTAAAAATAACTTAAATACAGCCCAGACGCAACAAAAATTTACAAAGCAGCCTGTTTTTGTGCGAAAAATCGCCAAAAACGCCCCTTCTAGGCCCGCCAGACGCTTATTCCATGTTGGAAGAAATGGGTATTAACGATTTCCTACCGGTTTCCTCGGAAGGAAAAACCCTTTAATGCAGTCGTCATTCCTGACATTGATTTGAATATGGGTTTTCTTCTTTATCGCGGCACCAGGGAACGCAGGTCCACCTTCTTCGAATGCTCCGCGAACGGTGTCGTAATAAGGCATGCCGTCATAATTCAGCAAATATTCAATCACCGAGCAATCAAGATTTCTTACAAGTTTGTCCTTATTTGCATCCGTCCTCGCATCGAAATTACGCGGAAGCACTTTCCCCTGAGAGGCCATGTCTTCTGCATATTTTGGATAAATATCGGACAGTCTTTGCGTAAACCGAGAGTCCGTAAAATCAAGACAAAGCCCTAGAGACAGAACAGCTCCTACAACAAACGGATGTTCGCGATGGTTGCAAGCCCACTCCCAAGCACGGTCGTAGTTGTTTTCCCACAAGTAAAAACCATGACCTAGCCAATCATAAGTATTACGACTCTTGACAATGTTCCCCGTATTTCCGATTAAGCGAAGACCAGTTTCTTTGTCACAGCCATGAAAACCAAGGACCAAATTCGGTCTTACGCTGTAAATGCTAGATGGCATTCTTTACTTGGAGGTGCAGAGGTTACGGTATGGCTTTGTAAGGTTGCCTTTGGGAGTTACAATGCCAGCCCTTTGAAGACGCATCTGGACAGACGCAGCATCCATCGGATGTTTGCGTTGAATAAGCTTGTCCATTATTTCAAAGATGCTTTCTTGCATATTAGACCTCTTTGTTCCAAATATATATAAATGCACATAGAAAAGCAAGCGACCTAATTGCGAGGAGCCCAATTAGACGGCAAAAAGCGGCAAATTGGGCGGGTGGACGGGGAAAGCCGGGCGTTGCGGCCTTTGGACACTAGGCCTTTTATACGACTCTTAGTGCTTTAGCACTTAGTGGAGTTATGCCCTTTGGGTAAGGCCTTAGTGTACATGGCCACCTTTAGGTGGTGCGGGATTCTTCCCCCTTCAAAAAAATTCCATCCCGCGCGCTATCACCCAAAAAATTGTATAGCTTTATAAATAGATGGAGAATTTTTATGGGCGCGAACAACGATTTTCAGAAGATTAATCTGAATGACTACATTCAGACGGGCGAAGGCGGGACTGCGCTCGCCTACACGCACAAGAATGGCAAATCGCTTGCAAAGTTGTACAATCCGAACTTTGACGCAAGCACAATAAAAAATGAATTTTGGGCATCGCGAACGGCTTTCGAGTTGGGCATTTCTACACCGGAACCGTTTCGTTTGATTACAGACGGCAAGCGTTTTGGCAGCGAATACGAGCTCATTGAAGGCAAGCGTTCTTTTTCGCGAATCATTTCGCAGGAGCCCAAACGGCTAGAAGAGATTTCCTTGGAATTTGCACGCATGGCACGAGAGCTACACGCAACAAAAGCAGATACTTCGCGGCTCAAGTCTTACAAACAAGCGATCACGCAGTTCTATTCCGAAAAAGATTTCGTACCGAAAGACTACAGAAATCGCATTCTGAAATTTTTGGATAAAGTTCCAGATACTGAGACTTGCCTCCATGGCGATTTGCAGATTGGTAATGCCATCACCGACGGAAAGAGTGCACTTTGGATTGACTTGGGCGGGTTCGGATACGGCGCTCCGGAATGGGACCTTGCACTTATGTGGAACTTGGCGCACATGCCAGATGCGGATAAACTAGACTTTCTATTTCATCTGCCGTCAGAAACGATGAAGACCCACTGGAACATTTTCTTTTCGGCCTATCTCGGGACTAACGACAAACAGCAAATCGAAGAGGCGACACGCCGGCTTCCGCTATTTGCCGCGGCGAAAATTCCATACATGTTCGGAATCGCGTTCCATAAAAATGTGCCCGAGAAATTTTTCGCTCTTCTCACTCAGATGTTGGACCAGCCAGAATCTGGCAAGGAGTAGCCATGAAACTTGAATTCGGATTACAGACTCGCGAGGAACTCGACGAGGCGAGCGCAATTATGGCCAGGGCATACAAGGATTACGATTATGTCACACTCTATTTCCGTGATGCAGAAAAAAGCCGAAAGGGGGTGCAGATTTTTATGAACTGCGTCCTAAAAGCAAATTATGGAAAAGCAGATTTACTGGCAGCGCATCGGGACGGCAAGCTGGTTGCCCGCGCAACACTGGAGGCACCCGGCTTCAAGAAACCTTCCGCATTCCAATACATCATACACGGTTTTTGGCGAGTATACCTTAACACGAAATGGAGCGAAATCAATGGATTCGTGGCCATGGACGAAGGCGCCAGCAAGCCCTGCCACGATTTTCAGAAGTCCGGGCCGGACATCTGGTATCTCAGCATGCTCGAAGTAGACCCGTCTGCACAGGGGCAGGGCGTCGGTTCGCAATTTTTAACTTATATAGAAGATTATGTACGAGAACGCGGCGGCAAGCAGTTGGCGCTATTCACAAATTCAAAAGAAAACCTCGCTTTTTACAGCAAACGCGGCTATGAGGTCTTCCACGAATGTGAAATCGAGCACAACGGCCGAAAAATCGGCAGCTGGAGCATGAAGAAGACGCTATAGACGAAAGAAATGATGACAAGAAAAATCCGATGAGCTTTACCTTTCGCATCTTTTTTGCATAAATTTATAGCATGAAACCCGCTCTGAAAATAATTGCAATTTTGCTCATCATTTGCGTTACAAGTGTAACGACTGCGCTTGTCATGAAAAAGCTGTACACCAATACAAAACAGACGAGCATCACGAGCGAGTTTGTGGAGCAGCAAATTAGCGAGATTTCGGAGCTTGCGACCCTCCACCACCACTACCGCAAAAACGCGAACTACCAGGACGCGAAAAAACTCCTCGAATACATGCCCGACTGGAGAATCAACAAATCCATCAAGGAATTTTCGCTCGTTTATGAGGGCGATGTCAAGCTGGGTTACAATTTGAAGGACATCAAGATTCTTGTCGAGCCGAACACACAAAGTATTTTCATTTACCTGCCAGAGCCCAGGATTCTAAGCCACAGCATCGATTTCGAGAGCATACAAATTCTTTGGGAAAGGCAGGGCTGGTTCAACAACATCCGTTTTGAGGACTTCAAGCAGTTCTTTATTTCCGAACAAAAAAAGTACGAGCAGGAAAACAGCGAGGAGCTCAAGCGCAGAGCACGCGAACACGCAATGAAGTTAATCCAGTTGCGGCTCGGGACAACCATAGAACATGGCTACAAGGTCAATCTGGAACAGCGCGACCACGTGCAAGAAATCCCGATTTCAGAATAAATCAATCTTCGCTTAATTCTGTCGGCTTTTCGCTGTCGAGAATGCACCAGACATCGCTCTGCCTATACCTATGAGGTTCAGGACGGCATAATCTTGCGAACTTATATCTCGACAAGCCCATAACGCGTTGGATACATTTAGCGCCTTCGTTATAGTGCTCAATAAAGGCTCTACAAGATTCTGCCGGGGTTATCCCAGGGGCAGCTTTATAACCCAATTTGGTACAGGTTTCATTTTCAAAGATCCACGTCTTTTCGAAATCAGTGATTTTTAGATTGTATTTTTCAATGAAAATGGTATCCACATAGTCGGAGTTCGGATTTGCGCCGACAAAGGTCACCATTGAATCGTCCTCGAACCAGCTCTTTTTCCAGCCATGAATAGTCGTATCTTGAGCAGGCGGAACATAGCTGGGATTTTTCACTGTCCACTGAGTAATTGTAGAATCGGTCAGTTTATTCAGAATCAATAGGGATTCATACACTCCATAATAGAAGGTGTCTGCGCCAACCGTAATTTTTTGTGAGTAGGCATACTCATCTCTATGGCAGTCCCCCCATTCATAGGTAGAACAGTACTGATATTCAGTAAACAGAAGTGAATCATTTTGTTCGATAATTATATATTGATACGGTGCATTAGTTATATAACCACCGCCCAATTCTCCTTCCGGTTCATCGATGGTGTAGCAATAGCCGTCATTTTCTGGAATAACCCAAGAAGCGTTATTTACTTTATCACCAAAAATTTCTTTAAAATAGGTTGAATCCTCATCTTCAAGAAGTGGTCCATAGTGATAAATATCGGGTTCAACGCCCGTGGTATCGAAGGGCAGCTTATCGAAATGCGTTTTTTCGGCAGTTGTGTCTTGAAGAGGCAATTCCTCGGACGAGGAGCATTCAGCAGACGCTTCGAGCGAAGAGGAACTTATTTCAGTGGTTTCAGAAGAAGAACTTTCCGTGCCGACTTGCGGCGGGTCTTGTTCCGGTGCTTGGAACGAATTAGAATCATCATCACAAGCAAAAAGTGCGAGAGCGACATAACCCGTTAACGAGAAAGACAAGAACTTTTTCAGCATAAACTTCTCCTGTTTCACAAAATATAGTTTATTTAAAACTTCACTGGATGGGACTTAAGCCCCATGACGCAGGGGCACCCATAAAAAAAACTGGCCGCCCCGCGAGGGACGACCAATTTTATAGGGAACAGGTTGTAGGGGTTAGGGATTAGGTTCAATCACACGCGCTTCGCGCGTCCTTAATAGACGGCAAAGCCGTGTTTTGTCACCTATTACCTGTTACCTACTACCTAAAAACCTCTTAGTTACCGCGTTCGAAGCGGATGAAGTTCACAACCTTCAAGCTGGTAAGGCCGAGCTGCTTTGCAACGACTTCCTGGAGGTAGTCCTTGACAGAGAGCTTCTTCGGGTTCTTTTCAGACATGAAGAATTCCTGGTCTTCGAGAACGATTTCCTTAAGGACCTTAGCCACGCGGCCATCAATCTGGCGCTGCATGAATTCAGGCTTGGTCTGCTTGCCAGAAGCTTCGATCTGAGCCTTGGCAATTTCCTTTTCCTTTTCGATCGTTTCAGCCGGAACTGCAGCATCGTTCAAAGCAACCGGAGCGAAAGCAGCGGCCTGCATAGCGATGTCCTTAGCAGCCTGCTTGAGAGCAGCTTCGTCAGCAGAGCCTTCGAAAGCGAGTTCAGTGATAACACCGATCTTGCCCTTCATGTGGCTGTAAACGCCAAACACGGAGTTCGGGACCTTCTTGATTACTGCAAACTTGCGGAAGTCAATGTTTTCCTGAATCTTCACGAGGACGTCCTGGAGGCGGTCATTGATCTTGACGCCATCGACGACAGCGTTCTTGAGATCTTCGACGGAAGCGATATCCTGCGTTTCGATAGCCTTGGTGGCCATAGCAGCGAGGGCAACGAAGTCGTCGTTGTTGGAAACCGGTTCAGTTTCGCAGGTGAGTTCGAAAGCGGCAGCCTTGTCAGCAGTTTCGATAAGGTAAACGCGGCCTTCCTTAGCAGCCTTGTCTGCGCGCTTTGCAGCGACAGCAGCACCGTGCTTGCGGAGGAGTTCAACGGCCTTGTCCATGTCACCGTCAGTTTCGACGAGTGCCTTCTTGCACTGCATCATGCCGACGCCAGTCTTCTGGCGGAGTTCGTTAACGAGGGATGCGGTAATCTGCATATTACTTGTCCTCGCCGTTGTCGAACTTCTTCACTTCTTCCTTGGATTCCTTCTTTTCAGCGGCGACGCGCGGCTTGACGTTAGCAGCGATGTAGTCCACAATGAGCTTGAGGGACTTCACAGCGTCGTCGTTTGCCGGAATCGGGTAGTCCACGAGGGTCGGATCGACGTTCGTGTCGCAGATGCCGATGATAGGAATGTGGAGACGGCGAGCTTCTGCAACAGCGATCTTTTCGTGAGCGAGGTCGGTCACGACGAGAAGGCCCGGGAGGTTCACCATTTCACGGATACCACCGAACACGTCGAGGAGCTTGGCGCGTTCACGAGTCTTGTCGAGGACTTCCTTCTTGGAGAGAGCCTGGAAGGTGCCGTCCTGTTCCATGGTGTCGATCTTGTCAATCTTCTTGATGGACTTGCGGACAGTCTGGAAGTTCGTGAGCATACCGCCCAACCAACGGTTGGTGACGGAGAACTGGTTGCAGGTAGCAGCAGCGTCGAGCACGCACTGACGTGCAGTCGGCTTCGTGCCAACGAAGAGCACGGTCTTGCCAGATTCAGAAATCTTGGCAGCAGCCTTAGCAGCTTCTTCGAGGAGGTCACGAGTCTTGGAGAGGTTGAGAACGTAGATGCCGTTCTTTTCTGCCAAGATGTACGGTTTCATTTTCGGATTCCAGCGCTGAGTCTGGTGACCAAAGTGGGAGCCTGCAGCAAGCAGATCTTCGACGGAAGGCAAATTAGCCATAGTATATTTTCCTTTTCGGTTGTTACTACCCGGACTGCAATTAAGCCACAAAGCGAAGTCAATATTAATTGTACTGCGCCACCGAAGCGACTCTTGCAAGCCGGTGATTGTTTACGCCCAGGCGATATTGTCTGAGCTAGCCCAAAGATAGAAATTATAGGGGGGCGTGTCTAGTGTGGGAAAAGTCATTTCCTACCGATACAGGTACGGCAGTTGCCTCATATTATTATAGAACGTCGTCATATTTGATTCCTGGCTATCCATCATGTGGTTCGGATCGTCTATACGAATGCAACGGATGGGGTAATAATAATCCTGTTTCAAGAGGATCCCTCTCAAGGTTTCCTTAATCTCATTCTGTTGCTCTTTCGTGTAATGGTTCGGCACAATCACAGTCGGGAACCCATCACCCGTCCAGACGACGCTCAGGGAATCCACAAATTCCATCGTATCCTTGTCACTATTGTAAAACCCGGACAAGTTCAGTTCAACCATATCGACATACCCATAAGTTTCTTCGTGCAGGCGAGCTCGCAAACGCTTCAAGCCGCTCGGATCCGAAGTATCCACGACCTTAATAGGGCTAAATGTCGGCCAATACATCAAGTTCCCCTTTGGAGAGAAAAAGAGACCCGCATTCTGCTCCGCCGAAGCGATTTTCCAACCCGCAGGACACGCATTGAGTCGCCCTATAGAAGAATAATAGCGCCCCCGTTCGCAAGAGGAATCCAGGCAGAAACTGCAATGCGTCTTGTATCGCAAATTTTCCAGCATTAAGTGGAAGGTCACGGTATCGCCGCCCGAAACAAAACCCGAATCGTGTTCCGACATGCCACAACCCCTATATTCCGCATACTTCAGCACTATATATTCGTTGCTATCGCGCGGGTCCACAAAGGTTTCGAGTTTCTGAAAATGATAGTTATCAATATCTTTTTCAGGGCAATGCGCATAATTACGGGGAGGTTTCCACGAAATTTCCACCCTACTAATAAATATGGAGATTACCCCACCAATGATTAAGCCGATAGTAAGCCACAACAACCACTCGCCTAAAGACGAGCCAAAGATTTTAAATGAAAGGGGTTTAAAGAGCTTCACGCGAACCTCCTAAGAAGCGTACACGATCATATCGATTAATCAAACCCACATGTAAATACGGCGAGCAAAAAAAATTCAACTTTTTCAGTTTACTTTTTCACTTCAACAATCGATATATAACACAGTTATGATTTGGACGTCTACACTCTTCAATCGCAAAAGTTTAGAAAACTTTACAAAAGAGATTTCGGACTGTCATATTGTGACATACCGGTTTGCTATATTTAGGAACATGAGATTGAATAAGATTTTCTCTGTTTGTTTTTCCGGCGCCTCTGACAGCGCGACATCGATTTATGACTATATAGGTCCAGCAAACGGCTTGACCAAATAAAACAACATCTTTGCAATTCACGCCATAGTCTTTTGACAAAAAAATATCAAAGGGCGTTTTGCCGTCTTGTCTCAAAATTTTCACCTTCCCAAAGGAGCTTGCTCATGCAGCACAACACCACCAAGGCCACCGCCTCCCAGATCAACAACCTCATCGCCATCGCCCAGGCCGCCCCGAGCGAATACGCCCACGACAAGGCGATGTACACCCTTTGGGACATCTTCGGGGACTACGTCATGGCACTCGTCGCCAAGAACTCGTTCCTGACCAGCTCTGACTTTAGCCTCAACGGCTGCAGCCCCAAGGAACGCAAGGCAAACCTGGCCGGTGACGCCTACATGGTCTTCTGCAAGGCCGTGCAGGATTTCGACCCGAGCATGAACGTACCCTTCGAAGCGTTCTTCGCCAACAAAATCCGTTGGCACGTGGCCGACGAGAAGCGCAAAAACGCCAAGCGCGACAAAGTCGAAAAAGTCGAAAGCAAGCTGAAAAAAAACGATGACGATGATTATTCCTGCCTCGAGAACGAGGACACGAACCCGTTCACCGAGGAACGCAACGAGCTCGAAAGCGACTACGAACAGAGCGAAATCATCGACATCATCAGGCTCCGCCTCGCCAACAGCCCCAAGATGCTCAAGGCATTCGACACCATGTACGAAGTCAGCCGCAATTGCGACAAGTACACCGACGTCGAAGTCGCCCAGGCGCTGCACTGCACTCGCGCCAACACGGGCAAGATCAAGAAGAACATCTGCAAGTTTTTGATCGACTGCGGGCTCGAAGATGAATGCCGCCTCCTCATGGCGGCGTAACGCCTAGTCAATATCGTAAAATTCCATAGTAACCTCCTAGTTGAAAAAGCCCGGTGGCCGTCAGGCCATCGGGTTTTGTCATAGCAGCAGAACTACACTATTGACTCACGTATTATTTTACATTATATTTGCAATATAAAAGAGGTTATCATGGCTACAACTGTATTACAAGTACGTCTTGACGAGAATTTAAAAAATGAAGCAGCAGAAATTTTTGAAAGCCTTGGAATCGACATTCCAACGGCCATTCGCATCTTTTTTAAACGCGCTGTTGCTGAAAAGGGAATTCCCTTTGAACTGCGGGACCCATCCGCAATTTATAACGCCAATCCAGGTTGGAAAGCGTTCATGGACTTGCGCAAACAAGCCCAGCGAAGCGCAGCCGCAGGCATGAGCGAATCCGAAATTGAGGCAGAAATCGCCGCATACCGTTCCGGCAAATAAACCCGTATGTCGAGGGGGGTCATGATTTACGCAGTCATTGACACAAATGTCATTGTTTCCGCACTTATTACCAAATCTCCAAATTCGCCGGTATTGCAAGTTGTTCAAAGAATATTTTCAGGATTCGTCTGCATACTAGTGAATAAAGAGATTCTTGCCGAATACCGAGAAGTTCTATCTCGCCCGAAATTTGGTTTAGAAAAAGATTCCATCGAAACCGTTATTTCTGAATTGTTAAAACACAGCTTAGACGTAGACGCGCCACCAAGTGGCACAGCTTTGCCAGACCCTAAAGACGTTGTATTCTACAATGTTGTTCTCGCAAGGCGAGATAACGGGGCATATCTAGTAACAGGCAACATTAAACACTTCCCCGTCTGCGAATTCGTTGTCACACCGCGAGAATTTCTTGAGATTATCGATACTCCTCTGCAAAAAATGTTCGTGAACGACTGCATGCGAAAATACAGACCATAAACACAGCAAAGCCCCGCGGCAACTCGTTTTTCAACAATTCATAGCGGCTAGCACCTTGCAAAAATTAAGATTTTTCGCTCGCCAATGGCGAAATTGCGCATTATTGAATTTCTTTTCGCCTCATTATATATTATTCTAGAATTTCTGTGGATGAAGTTAAAATAGCAAATAGGAAAAAATTTTGAGAGACAGCACTAATCCAAGCTGGAAAGCGTTCATGGACTTGCGCAAACAAGCCCAGCGAAGCGCAGCCGCAGGCATGAGCGAAATGTCCCTGTAAATGATACTTTAACCGTGTCATCAAACAGGGCCCTTCCCCCTACCCCTTCAAGAACTCCAGAATCCTTGCACGGTAATCCGGGGCTTCGTCATAAGCTGCGTGGCCGTAGTTCTCGTAAACGTAGAGTTTCACCGGCGTGCCGTTTTGCTTTAGCACTTCGGCAATTTCGCGAGAGGCGATTACGCCCAAGACCTGGTCAAGTTCTGCACCCAAAACAAACGTCGGGCACTTGAGCTTTTCAAGTCCGGCAAAAGCATCGTATTCGAGGCAAGCGCGGGCAAGCACGCAGAAGCGTGCCATGTCCTGTTCCGTTGCATTCGTGTTCATGCGCATCAGGCTCTTTTTGTACTTGCGGATTGTTTCGGCAGAAAAAACTTTATCTATAAAATTCGAGCAGAGGGCTTCGATATCGCGAGCTTCGGCGAGGCGTTTCCATTCCGTCATCACCGCACGGGACATATCGTTCAAGCGAGCAGCACTACAACCAAGCGCCAAGCGTTCAACCTTCTGCGGGTACTGTTCAGCAATGATTTGCGAAATCATGCCACCCTGCGAAATTCCAATGAAGCAGGCGCGTTCAATGCCCAACGCATCCATCGCTTCGGCAGTATCAGCCGCCATCTGTTCCATCGGATACGATTCACCGAAATTCTTTTTGCGGTCGAACATGTAGACCGTAAAATCGTCTGCGAATATCTTGTACGAATCCACCACCATCGAGGCAAGGCCCATCGTACTCTTGAGACTCATCCCCGGTAACAACACGAGCGTACGCGCGCCCGTGCCGAACTTAATGTAGTCCATTTCAAAATTGTCAGTTTTTACGGTCTGTACGGTATAATCAATCATATTTTAAAGATACTATAATTTTAAGGTTTTCAGATATGCTTTTTGTTCATCAGTAATGCGATAGCTTTCAATCGCCTTCTGGATTGTCTTGTTATGCGTCCATGCATCCAGTACACGTTTTTCAATGAACGGGAGTGTCGCCTCGTACTGCTTGGCCAGTGCTGTTGCAAAGAACCACGCCATCATCATATTGAGGTAATATTCCTCGCTGCGAATTTTCGATACCCACTTTAAAAATTTCGGATCAAAATCATCGTCCAGAAAAAAAGACATCAGCATCTCGATACCAAAGCGCACCGTATAAACATCTGTCACGGGAGCGTTCATCCAGCGTTCAACATCTTTCAAAAGTCGCTTGCGGTTCGCGGCCTTCGCAAAAACTTTCGGGCGCATCTGGTCGCACGTTGCCCAGTTATCCACGTACGGCAAAAAAGCATCGATATGCGATACACAATCATCAAAGTCTTTAATTAAAGACAAAATAAACGCATGGATTTGATTTTCGTCGTAATACTTATGCGGGAGCGTGGTCAAGAATTTTTCCACATCAGAGTGGCTTGCAAATTCCTTTGCAATCGCACGCAAGTCGGGAGTGCGCACGCCGATAATCGACTTTGCATCCGTCGTCGGAATCAGCTTGCTATGGAAAGCCTTGAACTTCAAATCCTGTTTTGCGAAAAGCGCTTTTTGAATTTCGTTGATGATAGACATAAATTCTCCTCGAACCACAAGATAAAATTTTTCTGAAACGTCATTTTATGACACTCGATATTTGTATATTAAGTTCTAGATTTATGCATAAATACACATACATGCATAAATCTAGAAAAAATAGGATTCCATTAGCAGGAGACTTCCCATGGCGACCATCAGAATAGACGACACAAAACCATTCCCCAACTTCTTAAAAGAATCGGAAAACAGACGCGAATCAGCCCTGGATTTCTTCAAGCGCCAATCGAACGGCCTAAAGCTGATCAGTGATGAAATGGAACAGGAGAAAAAGGAACAAAACGAGATTCGCGAAATCCAGAAAAAAAGCATCGAACGCAAGCGCAAGCTGTTCTATGACAATTTGGACCTTATTTTGCGGCATAAGGACGAAATTCTTGCATCACCTCGGTATGCAAATATTGACGTGCACTACGCCATCAAGGGTGGCGGTCTTTACGTGGGCCCACTACAGACTTCAAGGCGATTCTGCATCGCAGGCAGCATCGTTACCGTCAACCTCAGGTTAGCAACGCTCCTCCGCATTTGGGAAACCGACCAGTTCCGCGTGGACTGTTCATGCGGCGTGACCGCCCTTATCCGCAGCTTTACAGGTTCACCGCTTTCAGGAGGCTCGCAAGCAACATCGTATTGTCCCGAATGCAAAAAAGAAACGCGCGTTGCGAACCGCAATTTCGGCAAGTATTTCTGGTTTCTACAAACCAGACTTTCCGAAGATGTCGAAACTGTCGCGAAAGATTTCATCGGCAAATGGGCACTTGCCGAAGTAGAATACGAGAAGAAGATTGCCGAAGGCAAAACAATAGACCCGAAACCCGGAGCCGAATTTCACGGCGATGGGCAATACTGCAACCTAGAAACAATGATCCAAGAGCTCAAGCTTAAGGAGTTCGAGGAAGGTTAATTCATTTTTGCTAGACAAAGGAACAAAAAAAAAGAGACGCCCCGTTTGGAACGTCTCTTTTAAATTGCGCGACTCTCGCCTTATTAAGCGCGGACCGTCATAAAGCTGAAAGCCTCACCATCAGCGTCGTTGGCTTCGAGGCCATCGGCGGCGGCAGCCCACTTGATGGCGACCGCTTGCGTCTCTCCGGCAATGTAAGCTTCGTTCTCCGCGACAGCCTGCTTGAACACGTCGCTTGCAGAGAACAGCGTC
>CADAWC010000042.1 GCA_902791475.1 Fibrobacter succinogenes | reverse complement strand
TACCGAAAACATCATCATGGAAGGCGTGAAGAATGGCGGCGACCGTCAGGAACTCCACGAAGAAATCCGCGTGATGTCCATGGAAGCGGGCAAGGTCGTCAAGGAACAGGGCAAGGACAACGACTTGCTCGAACGCGTGCTGAAAAACGAAAAGTTCCAGAAGCTTGGCATCACCGAAGAAAAGCTCAAGGAAATCCTCGACCTCCGCAAGTTCGTGGGTCGCGCTCCTGGTCAGGTCGTGAAGTTCGTGACCGAAGAAGTCCGCCCGGCGATTGAAAAGGTTCCCGACTGGAGCAATATAGATGCTGGAGAGTTGAAGGTTTAATTCAGCTCGTTTCTAGGAAAATTAGTGAATTTACCCCATGTTGTCATGGGGTATTTTTTGCTTGTGTTTTTGTCCGAATATAAGTATTTTGATTATAAAACATTTCGTCAGAGGATTCAATGGTGAAAAACTTGATTTTTTGTTCAATATTTATATTTCTGCTTTATGGTTGCACTCTAACAAATTCAAGTTCCTTGAACTCTAAAAAAGGTAATCAGTTCCAAACATCAAAAAGTAATGTAATTGCGCAGGATGATCGTTTTGCAGAATGGATTAAATTGTACAATCAAAACAAGTCATTGATAGATGATATTTCCAGATGCGTTTTTGAAAATGAACAAAAAGCAATTGTTGGATTGATTTATTATGATGTGGAGCGTAAATATGCAATGGTTGGTATTGAGGGATTCTTTGATGAATATGTTATAAGTGATGAATTCCAAAGTTCGTCATTGTATTTGAATTTTGAAAGAATAATAAAAAAGAAAGAGCCTGAAAGGAATCCTATTACAGGCAAGATTGATTTATCGAGTACGTCTGTAAGTATTCCGTCAGACGGCTTTGGCTTTGTTTTTGAAAATGATATTGCTGTTGCTATAAAACCTCAGATTGTTGGCGATTTTAATTTGTCTGAGCATTTTGTACAGAATCTTCGTTCGTGTGCAGATCAATTTAATATTCGCCTTGAAGAGTGAAATAAGACATCCAAACGCTGCAAAATACGGTCTGAGCGTTGGCGCTGACCTGATCGCTTCTATATTGTCTAACATTAAAAAAGCAAAAGTCGAATGTCGCGAATTATGAAATGCAAAAAAACGAGTCCTTGCGGGCTCGTTTTTTGCATTGTAACTAAATGATGTTACGGTTTGAATGGCGGAATATAATCATCGCCTTCGTTACTGCGATTATGTGGTTCCATATACACCCTCCTTTCCTTTTTGGATGTCGAAAATATATTTAGTTTTGCTCGATTTTTAATGTGAAATCCATCACGGTGTGATTTTGTTCACTTTTGAAAAAAGCGATTTTTTTTGTGATTTCTTCAATAAAATGGTGTATTTTACCATTATGGAGAAAATTGACTTATCACAATGGACGATGTTCAGCAATCGTCACAATTCCGAGAACTACAATAGTCCGGATGGCAAATGGATGCTGAAATTGGGTTTTCCGGGGTTTTGCTCGACGAAGGAGGAATTGCTTCGCGAGCAGGATATTTGCCGGAAAGTGGTTTCACTTGGAATCCCGACGCCGCATGTGGGCGATATTGTCGAACAGGACGGTCGTTTGGGTCTGATTTATGAACGCATCGTGGGAAAACGCTCGATTTCGAAATGTGTGGGCGAAAATCCCGAACATCTTGAGGAATACATCAAGGTTTTTGCAGAACATTGCAAAAAGCTGCATTCTACGTCGTGCATTCCTGGCACGTTCCAAGATGCGGAGGAAAAGTATTCGCGATTGCTCGAACAATCCAAGATGTTCCCCGAGAATGTCAAGGAATTTGCGCGTAAACTCATCAAGGAAACGCCGAAAGTTTCTCGGTGCCTTCATGGAGATTTGCAGACGGGCAACTTGATTGTGAACGACAATGGCGCGTACTTTATCGATTTGGGCGAGTTCGCCTGCGGTAACCCGCTTTTCGATTTAGGTTGTTATTTCTATTTCTGCCATTATTTGCCGGATGATTTTCTACTGGCGACTCATTACATGAATGCGGCGATGATGCGCAAGTGTTGGGACGTTTTTGCAAAGTATTACTTTGGTGCAGATACTCCGGACAAATTATCGGCTGTAGATGTTCGCGTCAAGCCGTACGTGCTGTTCCCGATTCTCGACTTTGAGCATTTGATGGCTGAAGATGCAAATTTAAAATACCTGGAAATGAACTTCCAGGTAGCTAAAAAAGATTTGGGTTTGTAAGCGATTTTACTCGTTAATTCCATAGAGCCGGTTGTGTGCAAGGCAATCGGCTAGTTTTTTGTATTCCGTGACAAATGCTTCGTGGGCGGGGGCGTCGCCGAGCGCTTTGTAGAGGGCACTGGAGAGCGTTCCGCGTTCGAGCATTTTTTCCATGAAGCCTTGCGAGACTTCTGTGAGGTCGTTTTTCACGACGCTGTAGATGTGCTTCCAGATGTCGCCGGCGGTACAAGCCCCACCCATGCCAAATACGGAGAGGTATTCTTGCCAATCGATTTGGGCGTTTTCGGCGTCCTTCGTGGTTTTGGTGAGGAGTTCGGCAAGGCGTGTCGTGTCGAAGTTGCGCAAGAATTCGCGGTATTCCTTGAGCGTGTGCGGCACGGAATTTGCGGCGGATGCGTTTTCGCGAGATGCCGCGAACTTGCCGTTTACAATGGCTTTGAGGGTCGCAATTTCGAGTTCAACGATGGCGATGTCGGCATTCGGGCATTCTTGAATATCGACAAGGCGAATTTCGATGGCTCCGCGGTCAAAGCGGGCGATAGCTCCACGGCTATTCAAGAAGAAATGATTGAGCAAGTGTTCGGTATCGTACGGGGCGATAGCTTTCTTTACCTTGTCGAAAATCATCTTGTTGTATTCGTCATAGCTGTACGCCTGTTCCGGGATGACTTGGCCCGTGATTTCAGGAACTTTGTCCTGATTGTGGCGATAGACGTTGATTCGGGCGTCGCGGTAGCCGGTGTATTTGCTGTCGAGATACGGGCTGCTTGCGGCAATGGCTGGAATCAGCGGCAACAGCAAGCGAATTGCTGCGTGAAGCTCGCCAAATTCTTCGTCACCGTCAAAAGAAAGGTTCAGGTGCGTACTTTGTAGGTTTGCCCAGCCGTGGCCTTTGCAGTTGAAAATGCGGTCGTAAGTTTGGTAAATGTCGAGGCAATCGTACGGCCAAAGTTGCATTTCTGCCGGGTCCATGAACGGATGGCAGGCGCTTGGTAAGAGCATGGCGTTGATCTTTTCGAGCTTCTTGTTTGCACGGCGAATCTCGTGGAAGAATCGCTTGCCGAGTCCGTCAAATGTGGATTTTGGGTGTGCGCACTTGAATTCCAGCACATGGCTTACGAGCTCGTTCGAAAGTCCGATATCGTCGTATTCAATGTCCGAAAGCTGATTGCCGTCTTTATCTTTTCCGAGCGGGACATCGGCGCGAGGCAGCACGTTGAGCGTGTTGCGATCGACAATCATGAATTCCATTTCGACGCCGAAGCGTTCCCAAAGTTTGTAGTTGCTCATTAGTCTTTAGTCTTTAGTCAATAGTTGTTGGTTTGTGATGGTATGGCGTCATTCTGGAAGTGGTGCGATAGAATTTATTGCATTTTAGATCCTTCGACTTCGTTACACTCCGCTCAGGATGACACCTTCTTTCGTCTTTGCTCAAGTACCAAATCTGTTGGGCGGCTTTGCCGCGATTATTTTCCTAACACCTAATACCTGTTACCTGTAACCTATCTCCTACAAAAACATATCTCTTTCATGTTGGAGCACTTTCTGTTGTGCTGCGTTTTGGCGGTCTTCGATGCGGTGGCGCAGACTCCTCATGATGGCAAGATAAATCTTCTTTTTGCCAACTTGGTCTTCGATACCGTGGTCGATACTCGGGTTGTCATTCACTTCGATTACAACTGGATGACCGTTGATTTCCTTGAGGTCCACGCCGTAAAGCCCGTTACCGATAAGGCTTGCTACGCGGAGGGCAGTTTTCACGATACCGTGGGGGACGCTTTCAATCGGCAGGCAATCCCACTTGCCGCAGACTTCGTTCTTGTCCTTGCTATCCCAGTTGTATATTTGCCAGTGGTCTTTCGCCATGTAGTATTTGCAGGCAAAGAGCGGCTTTCCGTCGAGAATGCCGATTCTCCAGTCAAATTCCGTGGGCGTGAATTCCTGCGCGATGAGCAAATCGCTATGCTCGAACATCGTGTCGAGAATCTTTTCTAGCTCTTCTTTGTTGTTCGCTTTCTTGACGCCCATGCTGAAACTGGAATCCGGAGTCTTGATGACCATCGGGAATCCGATTTCCTTGGCGAGCGTGTGTCGGTTTTCGTTGTGGGCAATAATCGTCTTCGGGGAGGGAATCTTGCCGACTGTCATCAGTTCTTGCAAATAAACTTTGTTGGAACAACGTAAAATGCTGTCTGGATCGTCAATGACGGCGATGCCTTCGCTCTGGGCGCGGCGTGCAAATGCGTATGTGTGGTGGTTGACGTTTGTCGTTTCGCGGATGAAGATGGCATCAAATTCACCGACGCGGTGGTAGTCCGTCTTGGTAATCATTTCCACGCGGAAACCCGTATCTTGTGCGGCTTCGATAAAGAGCTGGATGGCTTCCTTGTTGCTCGGCGGTTCCACTTCTTCAGGATTCGTTAAAATGCCGAGGTCATACACGTAGTCTTCCGTCTTGGGGGAGACATAGCGGTCTTTCTGGAAATATTCAATGGCGAACTGATCGACCATTTCCTTGTGCGTTTCGGGAATTTCGTCAACGCTAATCGGACGGATGGACTGGATAAACCATTTTTGCTTGAAGACAAATTTTGCACGCAGGAGCGGTGCCTGGAAAACGCGGTAAAGTGCCTGCGAAAGTTCTAGGTATTGAGCACTGACGTTTTGCCCAAAGTAAATCGAAAGCACGAATTCCGTGCCGGTCAGCTTGTGCAGGCTCTTCTGGATCAGCTCGTCGATTTCGTCGCTGATGATTTTTACGACTGCCGGGGCCTTGAAATCGCGGATGTTCTTGACGTTCGGGATGACCTTGTGACCGCGCGCTTCGGCAAGCAGGCTTACATAATAGCCTTTGCTCTGGTAGCTGTAGTCTTTGCACAAGTTGAAAACGCGAACGTTTTTCTGAGTTGTAAATTCTGGATTAGTAAGGTAGTCTTTTGCCGAGACGATTTCGGCTTCGGGAATGTGAAACTTCCAGTTCTTTGGCGTGTTCACGACAATTATTTTTTTCATAATGTTTGCACGTGTGGCGTCTTCATGGTGAAGTTGCGTCGTACGTGCCAAAAACCTCTTTGCTTTTTGACGCTATAAAGATAGCTCAATATTTCAAGAAATGTAAAGCGGCGTTGAAAAAAAGGTTAAAAGAAAACGGGCTGGAAATGTCCAGACCGTTTAAGGATGTATAAAAGATTTCTTAGTATCACAAATTTGCTTTTATTGCGAGAACTTCGGATTCAGGGAGCTTGGAAATTCGCATAACTTTTTCCACTGAATCGCCATCCGCAAGCATTGCTGCTGCCATTTCACGAAGACCTTCGGCGCGTCCTTCGGCTCTTCCTTGAACTCTTCCTTCTGCACGTCCCTCTTCGAGGCCTTCTTTACGGGCGTGTTTCTTTTCAACATAGAGTTCGTACTTGTGGTCGCTCATTTTCATAGCCTCGCTAACAAGAAATTCTTCTGTAAATATACTCAATTTAGCTTTTTCCTGCAATAGAGCGAATGGAGAGCCTTCGGGGACGGATACGGGCGTTTCGTTGTTCAATCCATCAATTACGCGGAGCCATTCAGCGATTCGGCTGTTGTCGGTGGCGAAGTTCCCTTTTAAAAATTTGGGAATTTCAACGAGCGTAATGGTTTGCTTGTCGTAGAATTCTTCGTTTTCCTGATTTTTGAGGCGAATACAGTGTCTGTAATTAGGTGAATTGGGGAATCCGTCAAACATTTGGAGGCTGATAAGGTTCAGATTCTGCAAAGCGTAGTCTTCTCCTTTGATGCGGCTTGCAATAGTGTGTTTTGCCGTGTAAAGAACCAAACGGCCGTTGTACGAATCGTCCTCGACATGTTGCACTTCAAGTACAATTCGGTCAAGCCGCTGATCGGTAGCCACGATGTCCGATGTGATACTTTTGCCGAATGCATCGGGGAGGGCTGGGTTTATATAGGCAAGGTTGTTGATGCAGTCACTTCCGATGAGTCCAAGAACCGCATTGAGAAAGTCAATGGTAATTTTTTCATTCTCAGGACTCCCGAAAAGAATTTTAAACACATTGTCATTGTAGATGTACATGAACTTATAGCGTTCATTGTATTTAGCGATGCAAGCGGCTGTGTTGCCACCTGCTTTGTGGGTTTCGCTAATGTCCTTGAGCATTGCTGCATATTGTTCTTTAGTCATAGATCTCCTATTCTGTTAAATAGCGGAAAAGCGTGTACGTCTAAAAACGTACACTTTGGGTGTATTGTTGTTGATGAATCATTTAAAGCCGATACACTTCAGTGCTATCGGGATATGTATCGCAGCGTATTCCGCATGGGTCTTCCAAGGCAGGGGTGGTCTAAGCCACCGCTTCCGTCAATACCGGACCTACAACTGCGAGAAGGAATGTTCCCGCTCGTGGATGCGTACGCCTCTGTCAGCGGGCCTTTCTCGTCGTATAATAAAAATATATAATTAAAAAACAACGTGCAATAGGTCGAGTTGCGGTCGTTAAACGGAGTATTTTGACTCCACATTTGCTAGCGTTCATTCGAATTTCGTTGTTATATCCAGCGTGTCGCCGCGACCGTATTGATCTTTATAGACAAGTTTCCATGTAATGGCTGAGTCCTTGTAAGAATGAAGCGATTTGTTGAAAAGCTGATAGTTGTAAATACGGGCTTTTTCGGGCAATTCTTCAAAAATGACGTTATGGTATTGTTTGTAGGGATCGGGTCGATTAGACACACTCCGATATTCAAGGGTGCACATTTTTTTCTTTTTAGAAATTTCTTTAACGACTGCTTTCGGAAAGTCTCTTCGCCATTTGAAATCCTTAGGTAGCCCGATGGGTTCTATACTGTAATTGGATTTGAACGTTAGCAATGCAGAACAGGATGTGCTTGGCAAAACAGAAAAGACTTTTGCCACGGAGTCGCGATTGAATTCGGGAATATTTGCTACAGGAATGTAGTTTGTGATAGCTTCTTTTCCAAAGTTTAGATTTTTGTAAGTAGTATTTGCAGAATGTTTTTTGTGGTACGGGACACATTGTTCCCACTTGATGGCAGATGCTCTACGAACGCATGAAAAACGATCACCGAAAATTTTACAATCTGAAGGATGCCAAATGGTGGTATCTCCTCTAAAATCAAGAATACGATAAAAGAGGGTGTCTTTTGTTGGAGGTTTTTCATATACAGAATCGTAGCATTTTGAGGGAATGTTTTTTTGATTTGCTTCGAATTTTGTTGTGATATCTAGTGTGTCGCCACGACCGTATTGGTCTTTATAGACAAGTTTCCACGAAAAAGTAGAGTCCTTGTACTGGAGCGAGTAATTAAGTAGTTTGTATTCATAGATTATCTCTTTCTGGGGTAAATAACGAATTTCAACATCTCGTTCTTGTCTTGGCCAATCAAAATGTCTAAGAGTTGTATGTATAGGAATATGTTCTTTCGGTGATTTCGTTAATTTTGATTTTGATAACATATCTGTTAATGAGCTGCATATATTTTGCCCTGCCGTATTTTTGTGAATATTTATTTCATATGCATTTTGATTTTTCCATTTAAAATCATCAGGAAGTCCAATAGCTTCGATTTTATAATTTGAACTGAATGTCAAAAGTTTGGAACACGGTCCTCCAGATATATAAGAAAAAAACTTTGCGACGTTGTTTCGATCGAATGCTGGAATATCTGCTATAGGAATGTAATTGACGATGGCGTTTTTACCGAAATTTAAGTCTTTGTAAATGACTTTTTTACCAAAATTTAAATTTTGATAAATGTCTTTTTCTTGAGGCTTTTCATTGTTTTTTTGCGTTTGGTATCCTAGCAATTCAAGCAATTTTTTCCCGTGATCTATGATCTCTACTTTTTTGCATGAAAATGAAGAATCGCGGATAACGCAGTCGGTAGAATCCCAAACGGTGGTGTCTCCGTTGAACTCCAAAATTCGGTACATGGTCTTGGTTTTGAGGGCTGTGCTGTCAGAGGTGCTTGCTGTATTATTGGAAACTCTTGCCGTATTTTTGTTGCACGCGACTTGCCCGTTATCGTTTTTTAAAACGAAGAACAACGATATGGTTAAACAAACCAGCCCGAAAATGACAATAAACTTCTTTTTCATTCCAAAACCCAATCGTTAGTAATCACCACCGCAAAATACAAAAAATGGAGCAATGGGGTGGATAAATTTTTTTCTACATTTCCCTCTATGCTTACCATTTCGGAATTCCTTCAAGAAAATTCGTTCCCTGCGATTTCGCTTTTTGAAAATGCTGATAACGAGGCCATTCATGTCAATGGCGCATCGATTCCGCTTGCCTCGATGATGGTGGCGAACCGCTTCTTGAAAAGCCCGCAGAACATTCTGGTGATTGCAAAGGATTACCGCAGTGCCGAAGTTTGGGTTGAGAATCTCGAAAGCATGGTGGGCGAGGAGTTTGTTCGCTTTTTCCCGTCGCTCGGCCTGAAGCCTTATGAATTCAAGGTGCCGTTCGAGGGCGTGCTTGAAGAACGTCTGAAGTTCTTCCGCGATGTTTCGCATACCGAAAAGCCGTTCGTTGTCGTTTGTCCGCTTGATGCGTTCTTGATGAAACTCCCGGAGCCGGGTGATATTATGCGCCAGGTGCGTACGCTCCGCGTGGGCGACCAGCTGGAGCCTTCGTCTTTACGTCCGTGGTTCCTTGATCACGGCTTTACGGAACAGCCGATGGTGAGCGGCGTGGGCGAGTTTTCGATTCGCGGTTGCATCGTAGATGTGAACTGCTTACTTTATCCGCACCCGATTCGTATTGAATTTTATGGCGACGAGATTGAATCTATCCGAGCATTTGATATTTTCTCGCAGCGTTCGCTGGAGCAGATGACGCATATCGAGTTCTTCCCGATGGGGGAATTTACGGTGCCGGAATCGGTGATGGCGGGTGAGGAATGTTCCGCGGAATCGTTGTGGTGGCATCGTCCGAATCATCAGCGCTTGGTGTCAAGCCTCCTGGATTACATGCCGCGAGCATCGCTTGTCTTTGAAGAACTTTCGTTGCTCTCGGAAACAGCTTCGAAGATGTATGGGGCGTTCCGAGGCGCTTATGACGAGGCCCGTGTTACGGATGCGGGAATCGCTTCGCCTGCGGATATTTGGTTCAAGATAGGTGAGCTTTCGCGTTTGTTCGTAGGTCGTGCATCGCTGGATATGACTCGTGTCAAGGTGGATGACGGCAACTGGCACGAAATGCACATGCGTCCGCAAGATTTTACCTCGAACGGCACGGATGCAGTTGCCAAAGAAATCGAGGAATTTTATGATAAGGGCGGTCGCGTTTATGTGATGGCGCAGACGCTTGGCGGCGTGAACCGCTTGCGTGAAATTTTTGATGGCTTACCCGTCGAAGATTATTTTATCGGAAATTTAAGCGAAGGCTTTTGGCTCGAAGACGATAATGTCGCGTTCCTCACGGAATCGAGAATTTTAAACCGCCATGCGAATAAAGCTCGTAAACATAAGATTGCGGGCTCGGTGACGAATGCGTTGATGGTGGAATCGCTCAATCGCGGTGACCTCGTGGCTCACGAAGACCACGGCATCGGCCGCTATTTGGGACTTGTCCGCGTGGAAGTCAACGGCGGTATGGTCGATTGCGCGTTGCTGGAATACGATGGCGGCGACCGCTTAAAGTTCCCGGTTTCGGACTTGCAGAAGATTGAACGCCTCGACCGCTCGGACGATGTTGAAACGAAGCTTGACCGCCTCGGCAGCAAAACTTGGGAAAACATCAAGAAGCGCGTCAAGGAAAAGGTCATCAAGATTGCGCGCGACCTCGTGGAACTTTATGCGAAACGCGAACTCGTCGAAGGCTTTGGATTCCCGCCCGATGGCAATATGCAAAAGGAATTCGAGGAATCATTCGAATACGATCCGACGCCAGACCAGCTCCGCGCCACGGCCGACATCAAGCGCGATATGGAAAGCCGTCGCCCGATGGACCGCCTCATTTGCGGTGATGTGGGCTTTGGTAAAACCGAAGTTGCGATGCGTGCGGCGTTCAAATGCGTGGCCTCGAACAAGCAGGTGGCGATTCTTGTGCCGACGACGATTCTTGCGGCTCAACATTACGAGAATTTCTGCGAACGCTTTGCCGCATACCCTGTCAAGATTGCGCTCATGAACCGTTACAAGAGTGCGAAAGAGAAGAAGGAAATTTTCAAGCAAATTGCAGACGGTTCCGTGAACATTGTGATTGGAACGCATGCACTTTTGTCGAACAAGAGCGAGTTCAAGGACCTCGGTCTTTTGATTATTGACGAAGAACAAAAGTTCGGCGTGAAGCAAAAGGAAAAACTCCGCCAGCTCCGTCTTGCCGTCGATACGCTCAGCATGAGTGCAACGCCGATTCCGCGTTCGCTGCACTTGAGCATGACGGGCGTTCGCGATATTTCGCTTATCAACACGCCGCCGATTAACCGCTTGCCGGTCGAAACCAAGCTGATGCAGCGCGATGACGAAGTCTTGAAGAACGCGATTCTTGATGAACTCGCTCGTGGCGGTCAGGTGTTTGTGGTGAATGACCGCGTACAGACGATTACAAAGCTCGCCGAAGATATCGAAGCGATGGCCCCTGAAGCAAAAGTTGCTGTGGCGCACGGCCAGATGGAAGACCACGAACTCGAACGCGTGATGGATGCATTCCTTTCGCGCAAGTTCGATATTCTCGTGAGCACAAGCATTATCGAATCGGGCTTGGATGTGCCGAACGCGAACACGATTATCATCATGAACGCGCACCATTTTGGTATCAGCCAGCTTTATCAGATGCGTGGGCGTGTGGGCCGTAGTAGCGTCTTGGCGAAGGCGTTCCTCGTCATTCCGCAGCGTGGCGAAATCTCGCCTGAATCGATGCGCCGCCTCAAGGCTTTGGAACAGTTTACCGACCTCGGCAGCGGCTACCAGCTTGCCATGCGCGACCTTGAAATTCGCGGTGCAGGGAACCTGCTCGGTCAGGAACAGCATGGCTTTATTGCTGAAGTTGGCTTTGAAACTTACGTGCGCTTGGTGCGTGAAGCGGTGGAAATGTTGCGTGGCGGTGCTCTCGAAAAGCCAATACAACCCCGTGTGGAAATCGGCGTGGACGCTTACCTCCCCGAAGATTACGTGGAAGACGGCCTCACGCGAATCTCGCTGTACCAGCGCATTGCCCGCATCACGTCGCAGGCGGATGTGCAGAACATCGAAAGCGAATTGCAGGACCGCTTTGGCCCTGTGCCAACACCGGCAAAGATGCTTTTGCTCGTGACCGAACTTGGACTTTTGGCAGGTCGTTTGCGCATCCAGGGGCTTGCGCTCCGCAAGGGTGTTATTGTCGCGACATTTGCAGAAACGCCGTCGCCGGACCCGCGTGTGCTTGGCGAAATCAGCAGCCTTTGCACATGCAGTATGCGTTATTTGGGAATGTCGCCGTTACAGGCTGTGTTCGAGGTCGGGCGCGGGACTCCCGTGGAAATGGCAAAAAAAACGCTCGAAGTGTTCCGAGCGTTCGCAAATATTCAAGTTCAGGCGGCGACCATCAGGTCGGCGGATCCGTTACTCAAGGCTCTTGGCGTAAGCGGCTCGAACTGACTCTAGTCGGCCTTCGAGTTCGTCGAGAAGTTCCGCAGGCTCTAAGAAAGATTCATCGGCATCAGTCTCGAAGAATACGTTGCTTTCAGGAATGAGCTTGATAGCGGCTGCGGTTGATTTTTTGCGGAAGCTGTCTTCGTGCAGAGAGAATAACGCGCCAAAGGGGAGAGCTTTCTTCACAAAGTTTGCATCCCCGCCAAAGCGGTGGAATATCGGTCGCGGCGCTTCTCGTGACGGCGCATCTTGTCCTTGCGCAGCCTTAAAACCCGCCTCTTCCAAAAGTTTCAGCACGTGCATATAGTCCCCAACGCAGTGTATTTGCAAATCCCGCTTGAGTTCTAATGCAAGTCCGGCCTGCGCTAAAAAAATCTGGTCCTGCGTGCCGTCGTTGTAGCCCGGATAGCGCTTATCAATACCCGCTTCGCCGACCATGGCAAGTGGGTCTTCTTCTAAGCGGGTGCGCAGTTGGGCTAATGTTTCGCTAGAAACTTGTGTTGCAATCATCGGGTGGATCCCGTAAGTCGCTTTAAATGGCTTGATTTCGGTCGAAAACTCTTTTTTCAGTTGCGAGACATCTTCCCATTCCCAGGGTTCACAAGAAACCGCAATAAAGTCATAATTACGGTCTAAAAGCAACTGCGTGAGCTGCTTTTTTTGGGGTAATCGAGCTAAATGAATGTGAAAATCGAACATAATAGCCCCCTATGCACTTAAAATACAAAGAAATTATGGAAAAACAAAATTATTTGCTTGTTTTTTAGGGCAAAAAAGCCTAGTTTAAGTTTGTTGGTGCGCCAACCCAAGTTTTTTAATCACCTCATTAAAGGAGTCGCTATGCGCGATTTACTCGAAAAAGCTCTGAATAAAGGTTTGACTGTCTGCTTTACATCCGAAAATGGCTTTGATGTCATTCGAATTTCTTCCGGTAACGAAGTTGTTGCTAGTTGCAGCCTTGGATCGAATAGCTTCCGTGCATCGGTCGAAGACTCCCTCCAGGCGCTTTTGCTTGACCTGGAACGCAAGGGATTCTAGTGGCTTCGCCGCATTATCTGTCGGCAGTAAACATTAGATTATAATTGCAAAAAAAATCCTGCGAGGTCATCGCAGGATTTTTTGTTTATATAAAAACACCCTGCTAAGCAGGGTGCCTTGTAAAGCCAGGCTGTTTTTGCAGTAGTCTGTGAGCAAAAAGCCCTCGGTATTAACCGAGGGCGTTGGCGAGAGCGAGGCGAAGACGGAGTCTTGCTTTGCTCAAGAGCCGAGCAGTCTTATTAGTTTATTCTACCAACTAAGTTGCCAGAAATCATAAAGTCTCTGGAAGCATTGTAGTTGTGGAAACCAGCAGACAAGGAGAAGCGGTCGGTGAGAGCCTTTTCGAGATAAAGGGCTGCGAGAACATCCTTGACATGCTTGGTTTTGCCTTCAAAGAAACCATGTTTTCTGCGATGATTGATATATTCTGCTTCAAGAATGACGCGGTCAACAGTCTTGAAGTTGAATTCGAAACCACCAGTAACAGGCACAGCGAGGTCATCGGCAAGATCCATGAGAGCAGCTTCACCGAAGATGGTGAAGAAGTCCGGAATGATCGGAGCGCGGACCTTCAAAGATGCATTGTGCTTGATCTTGGCATCGCTATCGTGCACCTTGTCAAAAACGTTGCTGCGGTAGCCGAGCTGGATTTCGAACAATTCGAGACTCGGAAGATCGTGGAAGTTGAACACAAGGCGGAGATCACCAGTGTTGAGGTGTGCTGCCGTGCTGATTAAGGAAAGTGCTACATCCATGTTTTCATTGACGTTGAAGCCAAATTCAAACTGGTTTTCCGGATCCTGAGTAGAAAGGAAACCACTCTTGTAGCCATCGATATAGCCACCGAAGTAGTCGCCATTCTTATCGGTGTTATCCCAACGACCGACCTTGAAGCTGAACCAATCCTTGCTCTGGTAAGCCCATGCTTCATCGAGAGTGAAGTAATCTTCAGCACCACCAACGGCATGATTATCACTATCGGTCTTCAAATCACCAGGATAGAAGGCGAGAGCAACCTTACCCTTGAAGTTCTGAGTTTCAGCGAGGATAGCGAGGTTTGCCTTACCGCTCCATTTTTCGAAGTTGTCCGAATTCTGGTCGTCTTCGGTTGTCCAAAGAACCTTGCCAGCTTCGAGTTCAAAGTCTGCATTGATGTCGAAATCAATCTGGTTGACCGTGAAGACTGCATTTTCAATCATCTTCTTTTTCTTGCGGCTTGTGGTAGAAGCTGGTTCTGCGGTTGCAACTTCAGCCGGTGCAACTTCTGTCGGAACTTCAACAGCCGGAGCAGGTTCAGCCTTGGGAGTTTCCTGAGCCTTGACTTCAGCAACCGGAGCAGGCTCTGCCTTGGGAGCTTCCGGAGTCGGAGCGATAGCCGGAATAATCGGTTCTGCCGGAGCCGTCGTTTCAACAGCAGCAGCTGCGTCAGCCTTAGCGGCTTCTGCCTTTGCTTCTACAGCCTTTGCAGCTTCTTGAGCCTTGACTTCTGCTTCCGGTGCCTTTTCAGCTACAGCGGCTTTAGCATCATCCTTTACTTCAGTTGCAGCAGCCTTTGCTGTTTCTGCGGCCTTAGCGGCTTCCTGAGCCTTGGCATCAGCAGTAGCGGCAGTAGCCTTGGCATCTTCAGCAGCCTTTTCAACCTTGGCTTTTGCCTTAGCCTTCTTCTTTGTTGTTGCGGCCTTTGCCTTGGTAACAGCAGTCTTAGCTTCAACAGCCGGCTTTTCAGTTACAGCCTTAACATCTTCTGCACTCGGTGCTGCAAACACTGATGCTGCAAGCAAACAGGTTGCAAGAAACATTTTCTTCATTACATGTACTCCTTGGGGGAAAGGTTATGTTTAAATTCCTTGTTTAAATGTTAGTAAAAAAAACTTCATATTATTTTTTGCTACATATAAAGCCGACAATAATCTAATCTATTAATTCAAAAGAGGACTCCGTTTTGAAAAAAATTTTGTTGGTGGTCGTGGGTGCTTTAGCTGTATGTTCTTTTGCACAAATGAAACTTGATGTATTTGCAAAAAATAATGGAGAAATCAACGAAAATCGACCCCTAGGCTACTTAACTTCATCGGATGCAATTAAAGAACTCCCTATTCCGAAAGATCGAATTGAACACGAAAGTTTTGTGGATGTTCAGGAAAAGGTTCGTGGTAAAAACGGAAAATACCAGACCGTCACTAAAAAACAAAGAGTGGTGACTTACGAAGAAGTCGAGCCGAAAGCTCCGCCGCGTTATGTGCCGGTGAATTGCAAGTTTGGCGATGTGTGGGTCAAGCGTTCGGAGCTGGACCGTTTTATGCAAGAATACGCAGACTTGAGTGGGGAATACGTCTCTGAAACGGGCCGCGTGGTTCTCAAAAGTTCGCCGAGCAACGCTAGCCGCTTTAACATTGTTGTGCAGAATGGTAAGGACGATAACGTAGCCGAAATCGAAATGGGGAATCTCGAAAAGAAAAACATCAATGGTCATGCCCGCTTTGTTTACAAAGAAGAAGGCTGTGCCGTTGGCGTGGATGTGTTTAACCGCGTGGTGCGCGTGGCCCAGCATGGTTGCGAAGATTACAATGTCGGTGGATACACGCTTGCAGGGAATTACCCGACATTCAAGGGAAACAATCGCATTGTCGAAACATTTAATTTGGATTCATACAACTTCTCTTATCCGAAATATTTGTGGTGCGCGAGTGGCTATGATACTTGTGAACCATTGACGGATGAACATGGAATCGTGAGTATTACGTGGAGCAAGGACGGGCATGGAACGATTGAACGCCGAGCCGGAAATTCTGTGCATACGTACCGTGCGATGGAACGCGTGATTCCGCATAAACGAGATTACTATATGGGCGAAAAGCCGATTGCACTCAAGACCAAGCGCACTGACATGAGCGGTGAATGGATGAACTGGTATTTTTATCCGCGTGCAGGGCGCTTCAAGATGATGCGTTCTGGACAGCGCCACGATGCCGCTTACATGGAAATCTACGAACCGGTCAAAGAAGATGATTAAGAGTGGGCTTCGCCCAAGCCCGTAATAAGTAAAAATGTACTTCTTGCGGGCGGGGCCCCAGCTCGGAGTTGCGAAGGCCGCACGGGCCCCTCCCTGCACCCTCCCCATCCTGGCACAAGCGCCAACCTTACGGCTCAGCCATGCCCATGCAAGCATGGTCGCGGCACTCGCCTTTTAAGGTTGTGGCCGACGCTCTATTCTCTCGACGTAATTCTGATTATCTGTTGATTTAATTTAAGTTTCGCTTTTATTTATAAATGAATTATTTAATTTTTTAATGATTGCTTATCAATTGTAAAGAATTGTTGCAGAAGATTATGATTAAGTCGATTGAACAGAGTCGTATTTTATTTTTGGATTCGGGGCCGCTCGTTAGGCTTTTGCAGATGCACCCGGATTATTACCCGATTGTTTCAGGGGTACTTGACGGCGTGTACGAAAACAATGTGCAGGTCTTGGTTTCTTCTGTAACTTTATTTGAAATTTGCAAGAAGGCGTATGGCGCAAACGACGGTGTGCTAGCAAGGCAGTATCGTGAATTCTTCGAGAAGTCCGCGAATGTGCGCCTTTGCGAAGTGAATGCAGATGTGTCGCTGAAGGCGGCAGATCTTTTTGCGGCTGCAGCCCGTACAAACCACAAGCTGACCGAAGCGGAATCGCTGCGTTTGGCGACTGCGTTTGTGAACGGTGCCGACTGCATCCTCACGGAATGTGCAAACTTCCGCGACGATACCGATGTGCTTGTCGTGACATTGGACGAAGTTTAAGCCGCTGCTTATGGGGAGGATGTTGTGTACAAATTTGCGCAACTTTTCATGGTGTTGTTTTTGGGGGGACTGCTCGTCGGTTGTGGAAACTCATCCAATGCCGATTCTAAACGTCATCATATAGCGGAAGGATGTGCTTTTTCTCGCATCGGAATGGAGTTGTACCGCTTGCAGCGTGACGGAAAATGGGATTCCTTGATGACCGCGTGCGATACGGTTTTTGTCGTAGATTCTATCCTGGTTTACGATACGCTGTATAACGATACCTTTGTAAAACGTTTTGCCAGTTTTGTTTATAGAAGCCGTGTCGATAGTGTGTTTGATACGTTGACGGCGCGCATTGCTGATTCTACGCTTAAAAACGACAATTGTACGCGATATGTGTCGTGCCATTTTGATTCCGTGCATAAGGAATTTTCTTGCCATGAGCCTAGGGTGCGTTTATGTAAGTCTACTTTTTCCAATGCTTATGTTTATGTTGTCGATGGCAGGTTAAATTTTGCGCAATGCGGAAGGGGTAGAATCCTATGTATTGACGATACGATTCGTGTGGATTCCGTGATTTATAGAACCGCAACGAAGTTGGATACGGCCTTCTTGAATTACGGTAAAAATGCATGGACTGAATTTATACCCTGGGCAAAAGCGCCCCTTTTCGATACTGCTAAATTTCGTAGCGCGCTAGATACTCTTGATTTGCGTTATCCGGCATTTGCCATGGATACGTTGCAGACGGGCTACTTTATTCAATGGGAAGGTCTGCCTGAATGGGTGACTCGCGGAAAATTGATGGTAAATGGTTCCTTGGCCTATTATAAAATGAACCGTGTGTGCCCGGGGGTGTGCTACCCTTCGGACTATTTTGAAGAACCGTTCTTTTTTGCAAATGGCCTGGTGAAACCGTTGGAACGAGATACTATCATCACCTGGAAATTGAAGTTCAATTATTTGGGGGGGAGATTTGAAGGAAGTTCGGATTCCCTTTCTATCACCACTTTGTTCAAGGCTGGAAAATGACTTAAAATGCTTTTAGTTTCTGGTCATTAATAGATTTCACCCTTTCTACATCCTACTTCCTACTTCCTACATCCTACTTTTTCTATCTTTTCCGCGTAAAATTTATTGGAGTTTAACATGTCTAATTACTGTCCTGTTATTGGTCTCGAAATCCATTGCCAGCTCGCCACTAAGACAAAGATGTTCTGTGGCTGCGAAATTGAAGTGAACACAAGCCCGAACAAGCACGTTTGCCCTGTTTGCCTCGGTATGCCGGGTGCAATGCCGGTGCCGAACAAGAAGGCTGTGGAATACGCCATTCGCCTGGGCCTCGCTCTCAACTGCGAAATCGATTTGAACGCCATGTGGACTCGTAAGAACTACTTCTACCCGGACCTTCCGAAGGGTTACCAGATCACGCAGACGGGTGGACTTCCGGTGTATGACCATCCGATTTGCAAGAACGGCTGGCTCGAAATCGTGAAGGCCGACGGCACCAAGAAGCGCGTGGGCATTACCCGTATCCACATGGAAGAAGACGCTGGCAAGCTCATCCACGACATGAGCCCGTCCCAGAGCCATTTTGACGCAAACCGCTGCGGTACGCCGCTTTGCGAAATCGTGACTGAACCGGACATCCGTAGTCCGGAAGAAGCCGTGCTCGTCTTGAAGAAGATCAAGCAGACGCTCGAATACACACGCGTTTCTAACGCCAACATGGAAAACGGCAACATGCGCTGCGACGGTAACATTTCCCTCCGTGCATCTGAAGACGCTCCGTTCGGTATCCGTGCTGAAATCAAGAACCTGAACAGCTTCACGAACCTCGAAAAGGCTCTCTACTGCGAAATGAACCTCCAGGCATCGACGCTCGATGCAGGCAAGGAAGTTGAACAGTGCACCAAGCGTTATGATCCCAACGCCGACAAGACGATTGTGATTCGATCCAAGGAAGACGCTCACGACTACAAGTACTTCCCGGAACCGGATATGGTCCGCCTCGTGACTGACCCGGCCTTCGTCGAAGAAATCCGCCGCACCCTTCCGGAACTGCCGGATGCACGCCGCGAACGCTTCATGAAGGACTTCGGTGTTTCTGAATACGACGCTCAGGTGCTGACCGAAGATCGCGACGTGAGCGAATGGTACGACACCGCCGCCAAGAACTGCAAGAACGGCAAGGTGCTTGCTAACTGGGTCATCACGGAACTCCTCGCCAAGATGAAGGAACTCGAAGGAGGTCTCTCCGCTCTCAAGATCAAGCCGGAACAGCTCTGCGCTCTCGTGAACCTCATTGCAGATAACACCATCAACGGTAAGATTGCAAAGACGGTCTTCGCCGAGATGTTCGAAACCGGCAAGGATCCCGAAGCTATCGTGAAGGAAAAGGGCCTGGTGCAGGTGACCGACACCGCTGCTATCGAAGCTGTGGTCCGTGAAGTTTGCGCCGCTAACGCCGCTCAGTTCGCTGAATTCAAGGCAGGCAAGGTTGCACTCAAGGGCTTCCTCGTGGGTATGACGATGCGCAAGTCCGGTGGCAAGGCTAACCCGGGTCTCGTGAACCAGATTCTCGACAAGCTCGCTAAGGAAGGGTAATTTAGACGAGAGAACGGGCTATGCCCTACAGACGAGAGATAAGAGGTGTCATCCTGAGCGAAGTGCGTAGCACGAAGTCGAAGGATCTAGGATTGAATAATGAAGAATGCGGCGAAATCGAGAAATTGTCATTGTGAGCCCAAGGTCACTGAGCGTAGTCGAAGTGGGGGCGTGGCAATCCAGGGCAGTTTGTCGCTTGTGTTTTTGTTCGCTCTCTTTCTTGCTTTCCCGACCTCGGCCTCTGCAAAGATGGACCGCTCGGACAGCTCTTACGTGAGCACGTTGAACATGACTGAGGAGCAAAAGGAAAAGGTTTTTGGCGTAGATTCCTCGACTCTCGCCAAAGGTCCAACACTCCAAGAACTCAACGAAGAAAATCCGACTTACGTCAAGCGAGAATACGACCACAAACAGCAAGTGGTTGTCGGTAGCGTGGTGATGTTCTGCGTTGCCCTTGCGATGGTCCTGATGAACAATTACAATCCCAAAAGGTAGATAGGTATTAGGTGTTAGGTATTAGGCAAAGAATCGCAGCTTCGCGGCACAAAACAAACGCACAATGAGCGTAATTCTTTTTCGAAACCAGTAACTTAAAACCTATAACCTAAAACCTACAACCTAAAAAACTAATTATGAACTACACAGAAGAAGCAAAACAGAATTTCAACGACCTCTCCAAGAACCCGTATCCGGGCCGTGGCATCGTGCTTGGCACAAGCGCCGATGGCAAGTCCTACGTGCAGGTTTACTGGATCATGGGTCGCAGCGTGAACAGCCGCAACCGCGTGTTCGAAATCGAATCCGATACTGGTTTTATGAAGACCAAGGCTTTCGATGAATCCAAGCTCACGGACCCGCACCTCATCATTTACTATCCGGCTCGCCACACGAAGGACGTGCAGATCATCACGAACGGCGACCAGACGGACACGATTTACAACGCCATCAAGCTCGGTGGCACGTTCGAAAGCGCTCTCCGCACTCGCCAGTACGAAGACGATGCTCCGAACTTCACGCCGCGTATTTCCGGTATCCACTACAAGAATGCTGAACCGGCTATCTACAAGCTCTCCATCCTCAAGAGCCGCAATAATAGCGAAGAAGCTGGCTGCGAACGCATGACGTTTGAATTCGAAAAGGCTTTGAACGGTCTTGGACACTTCATCAGCACATACGAAACGGATGGCAAGCCGATTCCGTCTTTCAACGGCTTCCCGAAGCTCATGCCGATTTTCAACTCTGCAGAAGAAACACTCAAGGCATACTGGGACGCTCTCAACGCTGACAACAAGGTCTCCTTGATGGTCAAGTGGATTGATCGCGAAACCTTCGAAGCCAAGACGATTATCGTGAATAAGAACGTTTAGGCTATTAGGTAATAGGTGTTAGGCTTTAGGTAAAGTTACATGTGCTACGCACATCAGTATAGAGCGACGATGTCGCGATAATGAACCTAAGACCTACCCCCTAAAACCTACAACCTACTTTTCGACGACCTGCCCCAGAATCTGGTGCAGGCGTTTTTTATTCCCGAAGCCATCGGGATTTTCGATGTAGTAGAAAATCTGCTTGATGAGAGCGCTAGTGTTGAAGTCGTACGATGCAATGCGCAACAAGTAACTTTCGGCGGAGTTGTCGAATCCGAGCACGTTCGGGTCGGTTTTGTCGCCCGGCAAAGTGCAATCGCCGTCATCGCTCATTTCGTAGAAGATACCTGCAACTTCGTCGTTTACGCAGACCCAGCAATTGCAATCTTCGGGCACATTCTTGGCGAACTGCAAAAGCTTTTTCTTCACGAGATTACGGGCGTATGATTCGACGGAAAATCTCGAAACTCTCTGTCTTGCGATTTCCTTGTAGTCCCACGGGCTTGCAAATTCGTCATCGGTAAAAGCAATGACTTCTAGCCCCGAATTCATGAGACCTGTCAAGCGGTCTTTGGACCATGAACTGTTGTGGTAAGGCGAGAAATAGCAGACCTTCTTGAAGCCTTTTTGCAAAAGGTATTTGCCGAGCTGCTGGCCCGGGATTTCTCCGAATGTGGAGTTGAAAAACGCCCAGTTGTTCTTGCTCAAAAATCTCGGCGGGATGTTTTGCAACGGGTGTTCCCACCACACGGAGACGGGGTATTTCACACCGTAAAAGAGCTGCAAAAGCGCGTGCGGATTCTGCACCAAGAGTGTCGATAGTACTGCACCGATAGCATTCGGATAATCTGTCAGGCGGCAGATTTTTCCACTGCGGTCAATGAGCTTGCCGCTTTCTTCGTTGATGCCGAGCAGAATGAGCTTGAAATGTTGTTCACCTGCGGTCTGGTAAACGAGACGCAAAAAGTCGAGTTCACGTTCGCTTTCTGCGGTAAAGCCGCCCCACGAATTGCATCGCGTGACGAACAAAATCTCGCTGAAATTCTTGACCGTCTTTGTCTTGAGCGGGGAGG
Organism: Fibrobacter succinogenes; assembly: GCA_902791475.1. Classification (GTDB taxonomy): domain Bacteria; phylum Fibrobacterota; class Fibrobacteria; order Fibrobacterales; family Fibrobacteraceae; genus Fibrobacter; species Fibrobacter succinogenes_J. The sequence goes on along the minus strand of CADAWC010000042.1, from coordinate 7,264 downwards.
CGAATGCGTACAAGCGCCCACGACGCACGAGAATTCCCTGATTCACTTTGTGGATCAGGAACTTGCGGAGAATCGTCTGCGACACGTTATAGCGGTCGGAAAGTTCCTTCGCAAGCGGCAAATTCCTATTCGGGTCGAGGAATCCCTTTTCCCAGTCCGTTGAAAATTCTCGTTCAAGGCGTTCGAGTACGGTTTCGCGATGGACCGTTTTCGAAAGCTTTTGTGCAAGATCATTGGCGTCTGGAGCCTTGCCCCAGAAAAATCCCTTGCCACGGATACTGTAAATGAGACCTTCTTCGGAGAGCTGCTTGAGAACGCTCTGAATGGTTCCCGACGAGACTCCAAACGTTTTCATCAGCTTGCGTACAGACGGGAGCATTTCCCCGTCTTTCAGCTCTTGCTGCAAAATCGCTTGTTTGATCTCGTCACGCATATTTTATGCCATGTTTCGGGCCGCAATCCATTCGCGAACGGCGCGTTCGGCACGTTCGGCAAGAATCTCTTTCTTGTTCTTTTTCTTGAGTCCCTCGTGATGGGGGAGGAGGCCGAAGTTGAAGTTCATCGGCTGGAAGTCCTCGTTCTCTTCGACAAGGCGGTTCATCAAGGAGCCGATGCAGCTCTCTTCTGGAAGCGGGTCAGAATGCCCATGCAAAATCGTCTGGGCCATATTCCATGCAGCGTACCAACCTGTCGCGACCGCTTCGGTATAACCTTCGGATCCTGTAATCTGGCCTGCAAACCACGTAGGCGGAATATCCTTGGCGCAATCGAGTTCCGGACGCAAGCGGAGCGTCTTATCAAGGAACTTCGGCGATTCGATAAACGTGTTGCGGTGCATGCAGCCGAGGCGTGCAAATTTTGCATTGCGCAGTGCAGGCACCATGGTAAAGATTTCCTTTTGCGTGCCCCACTTGAGGCGCGTCTGGAAACCGACCATGTTGAACAAAGTCTTCTGTTTGTTTTCGGCGCGGAGTTGGATCACGGCATACCACAGATGTCCGTTGTTTCCAAGCCCAAGCCCGATGGGGCGCATGGGCCCGTGGCGGAGAGTTTCGTAGCCACGACGCGCCATTTCTTCGACCGGCAGGCAACCTTCAAAAAGTTCGCGTTTTTCGAACGGGCGCGGTTCGGTTGCTTCTGCTTCGCAGAGCTTGTTTACAAATTCTGTATAAGTTTCCTTGTCGAGCGGGCAGTTGATAAAGTCCGCCGTTTCGCCCTTTTCCCAGCGGTTCATGTAGAACGCGTGGTTAAAGTCGATGCTGTCTGTCTCGACGACAGGTGCAATCGCATCAAAGAAGTGCAGACGGTTACTGCCGAGACGCTTGAAAATATCGTCGGCAAGAGCATCACTTGCCAAAGGACCTGCGGCAACAAGCGTCGGGCAATCGCCTTCGAGGCTCGTCACTTCTTCGCGGTGCAATGTGATGTTTGGGAATTCTGCAATCTTCTTTTCGACAAGTTCACTAAAAATGTCGCGGTTCACCGTCAAGGAATCGCCTGCTGGCACTGCCGCTTCGCGCGCACAATCCAGGAGGAAACTTCCGAGCAGAGTGAGTTCCGCTTTTAAAAGGCCATGGGCGCTTGTAATGCCCAAAGCCTTGAAACTGTTAGAACAGACGAGTTGGGCGAGGTGTCCATCCCTGTGGGCGGGCGTCTGCCTGTTGGGGCGCATTTCGTACAAATCAACCTGAAAACCACGGCTCGCCAATTGTAAAGCCGCTTCGCAGCCTGCAAGACCGCCACCAATAACTCGTACTTTATAGGTCATAGGGATTAGGTCTTAGGTCTTAGGGGTAAGGAATATGCACTTTGTAAATCAAATAGGTGGCGAAGCCACGATTATATTCCTATAACCTATAACCTACAACCTGTAACCTCCTCTCAGTTTACCACAATTTTTCTATAGCTCTTCGCGTTACCGATCCAGAGCTTGACCAACAATTCTTCGAGGGATGCCGTACTCACGCAATCCGGGTCTGCGTCCTGAATCTCGTCCGAAATAAGATTCGCCTGAGTCAAGTTCAGCATGCCGTAGTACAAAGCCTCAAGCAACTGAGACAAGAACTCGGGCGAAACCTTAGCGACAGACTCCATGTCATTCAACGGCGGGAGCTGCGTCTTATCCGGCTGGAACTGATCCAGGTTATCCATAGTCCACATATCGGTTGCCTTGCTCATTTCGGGCGAGGGTGCAATACCGCTCAACTTGGAACGGTAATCACTCCATTCCTTGGCGGTCGTTTTGCCGGCCTTGCGGACAGACTTCAAGAAGGAAAGGACTGCGTAATACAGGTCCTTCTCCCTTTGGTTTGATTCTTTTTGAGATACTGGAATCATTCTTACCTTATAATGAATTAGTGGCGGAAATGGCGCATTCCGGTGAACACCATCGCAATGCCGAACTTGTCTGCAGATTCGATGGAGAGGTCATCCTTCTTGGAGCCACCCGGCTGAACAATGTAACGGACGCCAGCATCGTGTGCGGCTTCGACGTTGTCCGGGAACGGGAAGAATGCGTCAGAACCCATAACGACTTCGCCGAAGACCTTCTTTTCGAGAGCCTTGAGACCGGCTTCGTTCACGAGCTTGCCGTTTTCGTCGAAGAATTCCTTGGCTTCAGGCATGCGAGCGACGTTGTCGCGGACGCGCGGCTGGCAGAGGCGGAGGTTAGAGTCAATGCGGTTCGGCTGGCCCGGGCCAAGACCCATGACCTGGAAATAACCCGGCTTGTATTCGTAGCACATCACGATTGCGTTAGACTTTGTATGCTTAGTAACGAGCCAAGTGAAGCGGGCGAGGTCTTCCTTGTTCTTCGGGAACTGGGCCTTCGTCACGCATTCGAACTTTTCCCAAGTTCCGATGTCGCGGTCCTGGACGAGCATGCCACCAATCACGTGCTTATAGACCTTGCATGCGACTGCCTTCTTGATTTCGCCGACTTCGAGGAGGCGAATGTCCTTGGACTTGTTCTTCAAAAATTCGAGAGCGTCGTCATCGAATGCCGGAGCGAGCAAGATTTCGACGAACTTGCCCTTGAGGAATTCGGCAGTCTTAAGATCGACCTTGCGGGTCACTGCAATCACAGAACCGAAAGCGGACACCGGGTCACCAGCCCAAGCGGCTTCGAGAGCTTCGCGGAGCGTTTCGCCCGTAGCAAGACCGCACGGATTCATGTGCTTTACGATCACGACCGCATTGCCGTCGCTGAATTCGCGAGCCATTTCGAGGGCGGCGTCAGCATCGACGATGTTGTTGAAAGAAAGTTCCTTGCCCCAGAGCTGCTTTGCAGAAGCGAGGTTTGCTTCGGTGCAGGTCGGGTCGCGGTAGAATACAGCGGACTGGTGGGAGTTTTCACCGTAGCGCATCGGCTGCGGGTCAACAAATTTCAAAACGAGTTCTTCGGACATATCATTTCCTTTGTGGATTTTTCCAAAGGAAATATAGAAAAAAGCCCACGCATGGTGGGCACTCAATAATAACTATTGACCAATGACTAATGACCATTGACCAAAATTAGAACAAACTAGCAGGCGGGTTGTTGTCGTCCATTCCCGGCAAATTCGGATTCTGCGGGAGGTTCGCCAGCGGGTCTTCGGGTTCTACGATAAGGTTGTAATATACGTTGTTCTTAAGTTCGTCTTCGATGTAGAAGAGCGTTCCGCCCATAGCGCTGCCGCAACCGGCGCATGCACCCTGGTAACGGATTTGCAAGCGGTTATCGTCAGTGAGGTCTAGAATCTGGATGTCGCCACCGTCGCCTTGGAGCGTTCCGCGGACGGTCTGGTGCAGCCACTGTTCAATTTTTTCAATCTTTTGTGCCTTGGTGAGAGCATTCCATTCGGCGTCGGCTTCGGCACGGCCTTCGGCGGTCTGCGTGCGGTACTTGATGCGTTCCATCTTCTCGCGGACGATAATCGCGGTCGCCTTCTTCTCAGGATAAATCTGCAGAATCTTCGAGATGAGCGTGTTCATCTGCTTGATTTCCACGGCGTTTTCCGGGATGGCTCGGACGTCGGGCGAGTCGCGCAGTTCTTCTTCGAGGCTTTCGGCGGTAATCTTGCAAGCGTCGTCAACCGTTGCCATCTGAATCTTGCGGCAGAACGAATCGGCAAGCGCGGTAAAGAGCGGCCCGCCGTACGTAAAGAATCTCGTCTCCAGAATCTTGTCGCATTCCGGGTCAATCATCAAATAGACCTTGAGGCTCGCTTCCTTCACATCTACGAGGGCGAGTCCCTTTTCGTCGGCTTCAATCTGGAAAATCGCCCCACGGTACTTGGGAGCCTTAGCAATATCTTGTAACTTCTGAGAGAATTTAGCGCTTTGTTCTTCGTTCATGCGCGCTAATTTAGAAATTTATGGCGCTTTTGGGGAGGGTCTTGTAAAACCTATTTAAAATGTAGGATTTTTTGATGTTTTCCGTAAAAAAGGGCGTGGCTAGCCTTTTAATAGGGGTGTGGCGGGCATTTTGAAGCATGGAAAACGCAAAATTACGTATTCAAAGCGTAAAAAAGACTATGTAAGTACGTAATGGCAAAATAGTTAATTTGTGCGTTACGTACTTGAGAGTCGTAACAAAGGGTTTTAGTACGTAAAATATGGCTACAAGCGGCTGATATTAGTGTAAAAAAGGCTTTTTGCAAATGAAAATGGGGCTTTTTCCTTTATTTTCGCTCGAAAAAGTCGAAATTTACGTACCAACAGCTTATAAAAAGCACCAAAAGTACGTAAGTGTCAAAAAGCGAGTGTTTTATTACACACTAAAGAATCTTGAAGCTGCAGCAGATATGTAAATCCGCATTGCTTTGGCTAGCCAAATACAGTATAAGGCAAAAAAAGCATTAAAAATGCCCGCGTTATGGCGGGCACTTCCGAGACTTTATGTATTTACGCCTGGCGCTCTTCGAGCGCAAGCCTTAGCGGCTCGGTCATGGGAAAGCTAGCTTTCCCGCGACGCTCGCCTTGTTAGGCTTTGATGATCGTATCCTTGGCGAGGACGACAATTCCGGATTCGGTCACGTGGAAGAGCTGCTTGTCGCGTTCCAGGTCGTAACCAATCTGGAAACCGGCCGGAATATGCAAGCCCTTTTCAACGATAGCGCGGCGCACCTTGGCACCCGGGCCAATCGTCACGTTCGGGAAGAGGATGGATTCTTCGACGAGAGCGTCCTTCTGGATGGTAACACCCGGCGAAAGAATGCTCTTCACAACCGTACCACCACCGATAATGCAGCCTGCAGAAACGATGGAATCGACGGCTGCGCCCTGATGGCTTTCGTTGTCGCCCGCAAAGAAACGTGCAGGCGGCTGGTTCCAGTTGTACGTACGGATTGGCCAGTAGTTGTTGTAAAGGTCGAACGGCGGATTTTCGGAGCAAAGGTCCATGTTTGCTTCGAAGAAGGCGTCAAGCGTACCCACGTCGCGCCAGTAGCCCTTTGTAGAAGCTTTTTCGCCACGCACGATGTTTGTGTTGAAGTCGTAGACGTACACCGGGTATTCCTTGTACAAGCGTGGAATGATGTGCTTGCCAAAGTCCGTTGCACCGTCGTTTGCGCCCTTCAAGAGTTCGCGAACGAGGAACTTGCTCGTGAAGAGGTAGTTACCCATGCTAGCGAGGCACCAACCCGGACGGTTCGGCATCTGCTTCGGTTCCTTCGGCTTTTCTTCGAAACCAATCATGCGGTTATCCGCGTCAATTTCGATAATGCCAAATTCGCGAGCCTCTTCGACCGGCACCGGAATAGCAGCAATCGTGAGGAGGGCCGCACGGCTTAAATGGAAATCAATCATCTGGTTGATGTCCATCTTGTAAATGTGGTCGCCACCGAAAATCGCCACGAGGTCCGGACGTTCGTCGGTAATCAAGTTGATGTTCTGGAAAATGGCGTCGGCAGTACCGCGATACCATTCATCACCTGTACGCATCTGGGCGGGCACGAGGTCCACATACTGGTCCAAACTAGCGTTCAAGCTCCAGGCTGCAGAAATGTGCTTGTTCAACGAATCGCTCTTGAACTGCGTCAAAACCTTGATCTTGAAAATGCCGGAATTGATGAAATTGTTGAGGACGAAGTCGATAATGCGGTAGGTTCCGCCAAAGTGGACGGCGGGTTTTGCACGGTCGCGGGTGAGGGGCTGTAGACGGCTCCCTTGTCCACCAGCCATGATCATGCAAAGAATATTCTTTTGATGCTCTCTTGAGTAAGACCAGCTCATGAAATTCCTCTGTAAATTTAATTATGTAATAACCGTCCATAAAATACTTTTTTTTTTGCAAAAAACCTTAAATTTTTGATTTTTTGTTAAAAAAAACATACCCCACCAAGGTGTTTGGCGGAGTATGTCCCATAAGAACATGTGAGATGGAATTGTAGAAGATGTTTTTTCGGCCTCTATACTGATTTTTAGTCTTTCGTCAATGTTTGCGCAAGCCTGGAAATAGCCGGATCTGCCTGTGCGTGCCACCCAATCTTCCATGATGTATTTGCCCCAGCCGATGATACTGTGGTCGGTAGGTGCTTTATTGGCAGAACGCATTCCCGTATTGAATGAGAGGATCTTGTAGTTGTCCTGTTTTATTAGAATTTATCAAAAAATTAATAAAAATTCTATACAAAGGAAAAACGAGCGGCAAGATTTCTCTTGTCGTTCATTTTGTTGAAGTTGTAGACTTAACTGGATCCTTCGCTTGGCAGAGGGACGCCCGCTTCTAAATAAAAAAGGCCCCGTTCTTTCTGAACGAGAGCCTTTTTTTGATGCCGTCAGCACTGATTACAGGCTGATCAACCCTTCGGTATCCTTGCTCATTGCATCATAGAATGCGTAGCGAGCATCCACTTCCTTCTGGAGGTCGTCGGCGAGTACCTTGGCGACTTCCGGATTGGTGCGGGTGAGGGCCTTGAAGCGGTTTTCGGTGTAGATGTATTCTGCAACCGGGATTGTCGGCTTCTTGCTGTCGAGGATAAGCGGAGCCTTTCCTTCTGCAGCGAGGGCCGGGTTGTAACGGAGCAGAGTCCAGTAACCGGAATCCACAGCCATCTTCTGGTGCTGAAGCTGGCTGTTGAGATCGAAACCGTGGTTGATGCAGGGGCAGTAGCAAATGATCAGAGACGGACCATTGTGTGCTTCTGCTTCCTGGAGAACCTTCAGGGCCTGAGCGTCGTTTGCGCCGAGGGCGATACGGCCCACGTAAACGTTCTTGTAGCTCATGGCGATGAGGCCGAGGTCCTTCTTGCCGGCGCGCTTACCAGCGGCAGCGAAGAGGGCG
>CADAWC010000041.1 GCA_902791475.1 Fibrobacter succinogenes | reverse complement strand
ACAGGTCATCGAAATCGTCAAGCCAAAAGTTTTTATCGCTGAAAACGTAAAAGGTCTCGTTTCATTAGGCGACGCCAAGAAGATTATTGAAACCGACTTTCGCAACATCGATAAAGGGTATTGCGTTGTTGATGCTCAGGTCTTGAAGGCCTGGGAATATGGCGTTCCACAAAGTCGCGAGCGTGTTGTTTTTATTGGCATTTCAAGAAAATATGCCAATCCCAAAATTCTTGCCGACATAGAAAAGAACTCCGAGAAATCGCCATATTATCCGTACCCGATAAAGACGCATGGAGAAGGTCTTCAAAAAATCGTCACCTGCAAGGATGCCTTCGTTGGATTGAAAGAGCCTGACGAAAGCTCAGATGCCGCACAGATGGCTTACTCAAAAGCGAAATACTATGGTAAAATGCAGGGCAGCTCCGAAATCGATATGGACGGTATCGGTCCGACAATCCGAAGCGAACATCATGGCAATATTTCGTTTGAGTGTTCGTGAATGCGCAAGGATTCAAACTTTTCCCGATGATTATGAATTCATCTTTAACGACGGAACCAATAAAGTCAATTCATCTGATGCCTATAAAGTTATCGGGAATGCGGTCCCACCTTTGCTTGGTTACTCAATTGGGAAAAGACTTGAATCTCTTTGGAATGATTTATTCGGGGAATAAACATGTCTATTTCCGTTGGCGAAAAATTAATTTGTGATCCAAGGACGTTGGAGAACTTCAATAATCTGCTCTCGTGTGCGAAAGAACGATTGCAGAGGGATTCGTCTCGATTTGCTAGCGGTGATTTTTGGAAGATTTTTGAAGGTGAGGTATGCAAAGCTCTAGACAAGTCAAAAGATTTTGTTGGGGTTCCCGATTGGAATATTGAATATATTGGCGGTCATAAATTTCCTGATATTGTCGCAAGAATCAATAAGAATCAAGCTTTGGGCATAGAGGTCAAAACTCTTAGTACACGAAATGATTCATGGAAAGTAATGGGCGGCAGCATTATGGAATCAACAAGGATCCCTGATGTCAGCAGAATCCATGTATTTTGCGGCAAGCAAAACCCTTTTGAAATTAAATATCGTTCGTTTGAAGATTGTGTGGAAGACGTTGCCGTTACGCATAGTCCTCGCTACATGTTGGATATGAATGTTTCAAGAGAAAAGTCTCTTTTTAAGAGATTGGGTAAATCATATGATGAAATTCGTCATATGAAAAATCCTTTTGATGCGTTCAGAACCTATATGGTCGATTCTAAAATGAAGCGTAACGCAACAAGTGATGGAGAAGACTTATGGTGGTTTAGCCCAAATATTGATGAATTTTCAAAACTTGATTTGGCGGAAGAAAAATTCGCAAGTTCACTTGAAGCTTTCGGCAGATGAAAAACAAGAGATAAAAATTGAAATGCTTATCGCCTCTCCGAGTGTTTTGGAGGGCGATTATGAATACGCTTGTCAATGGTTGTTGCAGAGGAAAGGCGTTGTTTGTCCATCATTCCGCGATAATTTTTCCGCTGGCGGTCGCACGGTCGTAAATGGAGTGAACGTTCCGCAGGTAATAGGCAAAATTAACGAATGGAAAGCTGATATTGCCAAAGCATTCAATAAAAAGGAACTCCCACAACAACACTTTGAACATTGGAAAACAAGAGTCCTGTCTATCGGCAAGTTTTCAAGTGTAGAAAAAGATGTCCTCAAAAAAATTGTAGCCGATATAGGGAAAGGGATTTCTCGTTAAAAGAACATTCGTAAATGTCCGAGTTCCTTCCTAGTCAAACGTTTTCCATCGTTTCCAAATCGCTGAGTTCGTGTACAAAAGTCATAGGACTTTTGCAGCAGAAATTACATTTTTCATAGGACTTTTGAAAAAGAGCCTTTCCCCCTAGACTTCTAGCCCTGCCTGCACCATGTATTTTTGCGCGAATGCGTTTGCCTCGTCGTCCTTCTGCTGGTTCTTGTTGCCGTAATAGACGTTCTTGATGAAGATGTCCTTCTTGCCGTGGAGCACGATGTGGCCGAGCTCATGGAAGAACGTGAACCAGAACGCGTTGCGGTCCTTGAAACGGTCGTGCAGCTGGATGACGGGGATGTCCTTGTACCAGCGGGCCATGCCATGAATCGGCGCCGACTTGAAGTTCTGCGCGTAGAGCACCTTGATTCCGAGCTTTGCGCCCAGTTCCTGCAACTTGTGCATGCCGTCGTCAATGAAATCTTCGCCCACCTTCGGCTTGGGCAATGCCTTCTTGCGGCGTAAATCTTCCCACGCGGCAACGTCGTTTTTGGCCAGTTCCACGAATTGCGGCATCGCCTTCTTGATGGCGGAACGCACCTTCTTGTCGTTCTGCTTTTCCATCTTGATTTCGTCGGCGAGGATTTCGCCGCGGCGCATCCACACGGAGGCCGCGTACGGGTCTTCGGTTTCGGCCAGCGAGATGCGGAAGGCCACCTTCAGGCGGTTCTTGTAGTAGTAATTTTCCCATGCCTTGGGGCTTGCTACCCCGAAGAACTTGAGGATGGGCGACACGCCGTCTTCCTTGTTGTTGAAGTCCTTGATCCATGTGCGCGGATTGAGTTCTCCGATGGGGAAGAGCTTGCGCCAAACAACACTTTTCTTGAGGGATTTCTTGATTTTTTCTCGCCAGAGATCCCGTTCGTACAACTTTTGTGCTTCTAGCCAACAATACTGGGGAATTCCTGTCCCAAATTCAAGGCTGTAGGCCATTTCTGGCGTCACCCTGCACTTAGCTCTGAGCAATTCGTTCACCGTCTTGGGTGTGTAGCCGATTCGGGCGGCGAAATCGTTAACATCCACATTCATTTCTTGAAGTTTTTCTTCAAGAATTTCTCCAGGGGACGTTGCCCCCCACAAAATGAGTTCTTTTTCTTCTGCCATGTTATTCCTCTCTATTTATGATAATCTACAATTTCTACGACTTCGGCTTCGGCAACTTCAGTCCAAATAACAACTTTGTTTGGCTCTGCTCCCCAAATAATCAATCGGTATGGTTGATCAAGGTCGCATGCCCATTGTCCTTTTCGGTTTCCGACCAATTCATGAAAATGTCCTGGAAGCGAAGGCAGAGCGGCAAAATTTTTAGCTAAGTGCAAGGAGAAGATTCGATTCCTGTAGCATTTAGCCCGTTTTTTGCCCATTCGCCGTATTGCATAAGCCTCATCCATTGCGCAAAGTTCCAAATCCTTATCTCTAAACTCAACTTTCAAGAAACCTCCACCGTTAATCAAAAATCTCTTTTTTAATATAATAAAAATTTTTAAGAAACGCAAGGGGTTTCTTATTTTTACAAAAATAGGGTCGATTTTATTGATAACTGAAGGGGGAGGGGTCCCGCACCACCTAAAGGGGGGAATGTACACTAAGGCCTAAAGGCCAAGTGTCCAAAGGTCGCTTCAGCCACGGCTCTGCCTGCACCGCACGCGAACAAGGGCTCGGCCTTCGGCATGAGCCTTCTAGTTTTACAAATCTGACAAGTCCAGTCGCGGCATTGTCGGCAATGGCGTGGCGGTTTCGTTTAAGAACATAATCATGTAGATGGGGAAATAGGTGATGTTTCCCCGGACAGAGACGTTTGTGTTTGCGAATACGAAAGCCTGAGGAATGTCGTAATTTTTTATTTGCAGCACGTTATTCAAGGCGGAATGCTTGGTGTAGTCCTTGCCGCTCTTGACTTCGATGGGGAGGCACTTGCCCTCGTATTCGATGATAAAGTCGAGTTCACCGAGTTTCTTGCTGTTGAAATAATAGCCGTCGTAACCATGGGTGTGCAGTTCCTGGGCGACCGCATTTTCGAAAATGGCACCGCAGTTCATATCGTGTCCGCCCTGTAGCAGCTGCATCTGCGAAGCCCGCCCGTAGCTTGTTGTCAATAGCCCCACATCCGAAAGGAACAGCTTGAACAAATTGTTCTGCTTGTTGATCTTTAAAGGGACTACGGGTTCTGTCGTATTGAAAGTCGGTATTGCGACGCCCGCGTCAATGAGCCAGTTGAAACTGTTCTCGTAACGGCCGAACTTCTGCTTGGCTCCCAGGTCGGCGAACATGTAACGCTTGTTCTTGGAGTTCAATTCGGAAGGAATCAAGTCGTAAGTGTTTATCAGGTGAAGTTTGCGTTCCTTCTCGTATTTTGAAAAATCCCACTTGTACTGTTTGAGAATGTCCTTGTGGATTCGCGTGACTGCGTTCAGGTCGTTCGAATCAACGAACTTCTGCACGGCGGCTGGCATACCCCCGACAATCAGGTAGGTATAGAAGGCGTCTAAAATTTTGTTGTGGACAAATTCATCAACTGGGGTCTTGGCGGTAAAGTTTTCTCGCAGCCGAGCCAAAGCGTCAGCAGGAATCTTCTGTGCAATAAGGAATTCCTCGAAATCCATCGGGCACATCTCGACGATTGGCAAGTAGCCCACCGGAGCCGAACGAAGGTCTGATAGTTCTACGCCCAGGAGCGAGCCGCTGAGGACATACCGGAACGAGCCATCCTCCACAAGAAATTTTATGGCGGTCAGGATTTCCTTGTATTCTTGCACCTCGTCCAGAAAGATGATTGTATTCCCCTTGGTGAGTTCCTTCCGCGTGGCAAACTGGAGTCGTGTAAAGAATGCCGAAAAATCCTTGTTCTTGGCGGATTCGAGTACCCCCAGCAGTTCGGGACTCTTCAAGAAGTTGATTTCGACGAAATTTTGACTATTTGACTCAAGAACATGCCTTATAAGGAATGTTTTCCCCGTCTGGCGGGCTCCCGTCAGTAAAATGGCTTTTTTATCGCTTTTTAGCCAATTTTTAATCAAAATTTCATTCTTACGGTATAGCATTTGTTACCTTTTTCTATAAAAAATAATCAAAAAATTTACCTTTTCCAATAAAAATTATTAAAAAAATTGACTTTTTTTTATTATACTTAAAATATGGCGAAACCCTTCAGCAAATACCTTGGAAAAATTGCTCTGATGGCTGCAGTGGCACTGTTTGTCGCCTGTGGCGATGATTCGAGCGGCTCCGGACCCGAGAATACAGAAAGCAGCGCCGTTGAAGAGTCGAGTTCGTCGGCAGACATTTTTTCAAGTAGTTCGTCATGGATTGCCACGAACTCTTCGAGTTCTCGCAATGACGAGAAAGACACATTCTCGGTTCCTTCTGCAGACACTACCAAAATCACCTACGCGCTCAGTCCTTTCGCTGGGCCGCTTTCTAATCCGCACAAGGGTTTCACGGTGCCGACCGGTGGGGCGTGGACTTTTGTCCCGGAATTTGAATACGGTCCTTACGGTTCCCTGAACAACAGGGCGTGGGACCTGGTCTCGTATGGTTCCGGCTGGCTACCAGCAGTGGAACAAGCTGAACCCCGCAAAGGGCGTTTATGACTGGACGGAACTGGAAAAACTGCTGAACGCACTTGCCGAGCACAATATGACTTACGCCCTGCGCGTGCTGCCGTACACCCCTTCGTTTATCAAGAGCGACTTCCCGCCCCAAGAGGATTACGACTGGACTCCGCCCTTTGTCTATGAGATGGGCGCGAAAAAAATCCAGATTGACTTGCGGGGGACGGATTTCCATGCGTATGCTCCCGTCTGGGATGACCCGATTTATTTGCAAGCGGCGAAGGATTTCGCGAAGGCCCTGGCCGAAAAATACGACGGCGACCCGCGTATCGAATACATCGATGTCCGCACCTTTGGCGAATGGGGCGAATGGCACACCTCGCACATGTTGGGGAGCGTGATGCCCGCCGACTCGGTGCTGAAGGACATGCTGGACTATTATGCGTCCGTGTTCAAGAAGACCCAGCTGGTGCTGCCATCCAACGGTTTTGGCGATGTCTATACGCATGCGCTGGACCTCGGCATTACCAAGCGCGACGACGGGTTCATCGGCATTCCCGGCAGGCCCGATACCTTGCTGCGGGCATACAACGCGAACCTCCCGACCATCGCCGAAAACATCGCCGGTTACAGGACGATGCTGACCTACGACGACCTGATTCCCGGAGGTAGCCAGAAGTGGACTGCGGAACGCTGGGTGGATGCGATTACTACGGCGCACCTGACCTACTATGTTCTGGACCAGGATAACGACTGCGGTTACTATTTCTACAAGGACAACAAGGCGCTGGCGGATTCCGTGAGCAAGGTCATCGGGTACAATTTTACCGTGACGCAGGCGGAACTTTTGACCGTCGCGACGCCCACTGCGGAAAACTCCACCGACACTGCCACGGGCAATATTGCGACGAACACGCTGAACATTACCGTCACGAACACCGGCGTGGCGCCCTGTTTCTTCGATGTCTATTTGGTGGCGGAATTCGTCGATAGCACGGGAGTGTCTCTTGCGCAGATTGATGAGACTGTTCGCATTCCGAAGGCTTCCTTCAAGGACGGCGCTTCGCAGGAATTCTCGTTTAGCGGCGATGTTCCGGTGGGCGAGGTAAATTTTGCAACCCAGCCTGGCGTTTCTGTGGCCCTTTCCCTCTACGAAAGCGAAGAAGCTTACAAGAACGGCAAGAATCCTACCGTTCGCTTTGACAACGACGGCCTTCAAGAGAATAATAAGCTACTATTGAAATCCCGATAACGCGCGCTTCTATGTCCCTTCTGCTAGCCTTAATCTTCTTGGCGCTTTTCATAAGCGCGATTGTCCGTGGGCAGTTCTCTTACGGCAAGGCGGATTACAGTTTCCGGGAGCACCCGGTGCAGTTCGTAATTGTGCTTGTGTTCATTTTGGGCGTGTCGGTACTTTGCTTTTACCGGTTTCTCGTCGAGATGGAATTCTTGCGGTAAAAAAAGATTCCTAAATTTGGCTCCGCCATGCTTCACCACAAATCCCTCATCGTGTTTGACCTGGACGGCACGCTGTTCAACACCCTCGGCGACCTTGCCGTGGCGGTGAATTTTGCACTGCACCACTTTGGCTTGCCGGAACATGACGAACAGCGGGTGCGGACTTTTATTGGGAACGGCTCTATGAAGTTGATCGAGCGTAGTATGGGGGAGGCCGCTCTCCCTGAAAATGTTGCTCGCACGGGCGTTACCATCGAGATGGTCCATAAGGTCTATTCGGATTTTTATTGGGAACACTGCACCGAGCGCACGCTCCCGAATCCGGGCGTTGTCGAATTCCTGCGCAACACGCACGCCCGCGTGGCTATGCTTACCAACAAGCCAGAGCGCCCGACATTCAAGTTGCTGGAACATTTTGGACTTCGCGACCGCTTTGAATTCGTGCTCTGCGGCGACACCACGCCCGAACGCAAACCCAGCCCCGCAGGCTTGCTCAAGATTCTTGAAATGGCAGGCGTCTCTCGTGAAGAGGCCGTCATGGTGGGCGATGACCAGCCGGACATTCTTGCAGCCCGCAATGCCGGGGTCGATTGCATTACGCTCCTTTGTGGCTTTGGAAAACCGGTGAACTTGCTTCCGTTAAAGCCCGAAAATACGGTTGAAAGCTATGCGGAAATGTGCCAGTTGCTTGCAAGAATCTCCAGCTAGTATTTTTTTCTATATTCATACCATGACTTTCAAAATCATTCCTACAGTTTTGGCCGCGGCTTTGGCTTTTTCGACGGCTGCTTTTGCCGACGAGGCAATCCGCTTTGTTCCCGAAAAATACCCCATCGGCATGTTGAACCAAGGCGATACCAAGCATATCGTTTTGCAGGGTGCTAATATTACGGACAAAGAAATCGTTCTTGAAAATGTGTTCGGCCAGGGTAACGGCATGTCGAACTTCAAGTACCCGAACAAGATTCCTGCCAAGGGTACCGTCAAAATCGAATTTGATTTCAACTCTTCTGAAATGGAAGGCCAAATCAATCCGGTGGTCGTGCTTGTCGATACAACCGGCAAGCCTTATCTTGCCAACATGGATGGCATCGTGAAGGTTCCGTTTGTCTTTAGTGAAAAGCTCTTTGATGCCGGCTATTATGCCAAGGGCGAAAAACGTGAATGGTCGTTCTATATTTGGGAAACCGACAAGAAGGCTCGTCCTGATATCGCTCTGGAAGCTGAATCTGCCAAGCAGTTTTCCGTGTCCGCCAAACCAGTGATGCTGAATGTCGATAAATTTGACAAGATTACAGAGGGCGGCAAGGTTCCTGGACTTAAGGTGACGCTTTCGACCAAGGGCCTTTCCCGCGAAGGCTGGGAACTCAAGCAAAAAAGCATTCGAAAGATTGTTTCGTTCAAGAGCAAAAAGTACCCGAAGGCTACGCCTGACGTGCTGATTGTGGGCTTCTGGAAGTAAAAAAACGGCTTTTTTGGGGCTTTAGCCTTGCAAAAAAGCCCACTTTTATCTAATTTTGACCCACCAATGAACCAACGGGATGTAGCTCAGCCTGGTAGAGCGCTTGAATGGGGTTCAAGAGGTCGCTGATTCGAATTCAGTCATCCCGATAAAAAACACCGCTTTTAAGGCGGTGTTTTTATGTTTAGAAGTTGGCGCCGGTAATTGTGGCGAATGCTAGCTCTGCTTTTCTTCCTTTTCGGGAGGATTTTCTTCATCGCGATCATCCTCGCCTTCTTCGCGTTCCGCAGCTTCTGCGGCCTGCTTGAGCGGATGGTCTTCGATATAGTCGAGACTCAGCTGGAAGTTTTCGCCCTTGGGCTTTTCGGCATCCTTTTTCAAGGCGGCAAGTTCAATGGCGGCAGCCTCGTAGTCGGCTTCGGTCACCCATTCGGGCCTCCACACAATCACGCGGTTACGGCCTCCTTCCTTGCCCTGGTAAAGCGCCTTGTCTGCCATTTGGATACTACGGTCTGCGCCCAGGCGGTCGTCAAATCTGGCTACACCGAGCGTAATCGTAATCTTGATGGTGAAGTCCGCGTAGCGAACGGTCATCTTTTCGATCTGCTTGCGGAAACGTTCGGCGACTACTCTAGCCCCTTCGAGGTCCGTTTCGGGTAACAGAGTCAAGAATTCTTCTCCGCCATAGCGGGCGAATACGTCGTATTTGCGCAAAAGACCGCGAATCGTCTGGGCAACCGACTTCAGGATAATGTCGCCACAAGCATGCCCGTAGGTGTCATTGATATTCTTGAAGTGGTCGATGTCAATAAAGATGAAGCAGAACGGCTTATGCGTGCGGGCAGAACGACCCATTTCGTTTGCGATGGTTTCGTTCATTTCGCGGCGGTTCGGAAGTCCCGTCAGTTCGTCGGTCTTCGAAATCAGTTCCAGTTTCTTGTTGGCCTGTTCCAAATCCTTGGTACGTTCCTTGACTTCCTGTTCCAAGATTTCTCTATGGGCATTCAGTTCTTTAATCTGGCGCTTGATGGTGTCGTGCATGGAATTGAACGCGTTGCTCAATTGACCCAGTTCGTCTGTGCGGTTGCCCATGTTGATTTCGTCGACATCGAGGTTCCCTTCACTAATCTGGCGGATGTGCCTGGTCATGCGGTTCAGCGGAAGTCCAAGCGTATAGAACATCCATGCGGCGACAAGGAAGATTATCAGAATTGAAATCACGAGAATGGCGATGCTTGCCTGCGTTGCCGAAGAAATCAGGTCGTCAATTTCGCTTTTCGGCTGGAAGGCAAAGAGACCAAAATCGGTGTTAGAATCAAAGTAGTAGTTAACAAGATACTGCTCGTTGTCGTAAAGCTTCTGGAACTGAGCTTTCTTGACATCATAGTTGCGAGGATCAATTTCTGTAAATCCAAGTTCGTTGATCTTGTGTGTATCTGTAAGCCAACGCTTTAAGTCGGGGTGGTACAGAATTTCTCCTTGACCGTTAATGGCGACCAGGAATCCGTTTCTACCAATTTTATAGTTAGGGAAGTTCGTCCAAAGTCTGCGAAGTGAGAATTCTGCAAGCAGGTATCCGCTGGAACTAGACTTGTTTGTAATGCTAATGCCGAACAGACGCTTCGGGGGTGCATCCTTTGCTTCCCTAAACCAGGGCGTCAAGTAAGGGCGGTGCGGAGTAATGCGCGAAAAATCAATGGGGTAGGGGCTTTCTGTTGGAATGCCGACCATGGAATTGTCGCAAATAAACGAGTTTTCTCTGTCGTACAAAGTAACTGTTTCGCCCGAAATGAACAGCGACGAAATGCTATAGCTCTTGAGGTAGCTTGCGGCGGTATTGGGGTCTAGGCTCTGGATTTCAGAAGTCTTGGAAAGAAGCGTTAGGCGGTCGCCGAACTGCTTCATTTCGCTTGACGCCATGTTGCCAATCTGCGTGAGCATCGATTCGTTGTTGTTGAAGCTCCACTCCAACATCAGGTGTGTCTGTTTCGAGGTGAATATGAAGATGCTCCCCGTGACCACGAGAGTCATGGAGAAAATCAAAACGATAAGCACCTTGAAGACGATGCTTCGCGAAAAACCTGATATCGTGTGTGTAGGCATAAAACGTTACTTCATAAGGCTGGTTATTTCTTGCGCTTGCGGAGGAAGGCGAACAGGAACCCGAGGATAAGCATGACGGCGAATACGAAGGGGGCTGTCTTCATGTTGTCGTCGACGACTCCGTTCGTGGAATCCTTGGCGACTTCAACCACAGGCGTTTGCTCTTCGTTGATCTTGTTCCAGGCGGCCTTGAATTCGGCAGCGGTCATCATGCTGTTTGTCGGGTAGTTCAACTTCTTGTTGATTTCTGCGGTGTACTGCTGGAAAGTCTCGTACAGCTTGTCTTCGGAATAGAGCGACGGTATTTCCATCTGTTCCCAGATGGCGCTGAACATGGCGACGAGCAACTGTTCCAATTCACCCCATTCCGGAATGGCCATGTAGGCGCGACCGGTTTCAAGGGCGCGAACAAGAATGTTGTAGTCTTCATCCTTGGCCCATTCCTGCAGAACCTTTCTAGATGGCGGCAAAAAGCCAATCTGCTTGGTATAGGCGTCCAGGTTTTCGTCTTCGGTCAAGAAAAGCAAGAGATCGAAAGCTTCTTTACGCTTGTTGCTTGCCGGAATGGCAAGGTTCGAACCGCCGATAAAGCTTACGCTTCCAACTTTGCCCTTGGGAATGGGAAGTACCATGATACTGTCGCTACCGATACGGGCGTTTGAAAGGCCTCCCATGCTTCCGTGGAAACGGGTCTGCATGACGATTTCTGAAGTGCTTACGATAAAGGCGAGTTCGCCGTTGTTGAACTGCTGGGCAATCTGGGCCGTGTTGGTTTGCAAGGCTTCGGGATTGACCAGTGTATCCATGATAAAGTGGAGATAACTGGAAATGCCGAGAAGGGTTTCCCTGGAAAGAATATTGGCATGCCACTTGCCGTTTTCATCTTTCTTGATGAATGAACCGCCGTTGCTCCAAATCCAGGGGGCAAAATTGTGCGGAATGTTCCAGTCGCTCTTGCCGGGGAAGGCGAAACCCTTTACGTGGGCGCCATCGTCAAGAACTTCATCTTTGCTGTTGATTTTGCGGATAGCGTTCTTGAAACCTTCGTATGTCCTGACGGAATCGCGAGTGATGCCGTGTTCGGCGAGAATCCTCTTGTTGGCAAGGACCGGGCGAATGTCGATGAACCACGGGACGGAGTAAATGGTCGTGTCTTCGTCGATATGCGTCGTGTTCCAGCTGACAGGAACGAATCTTTCGGGCTGAATTGTCGAGAGGTTTTCGTTCAGGGGCTTGATTTCTTTACGCGATGCGAAATACGGAATCCAGGTGGTTCCGAGCTGCAGGACATCCGGTGCGGGCTGCTGGCCGGCAAGGGCCTGCGAAATACGGGTCCAGGCTTCACCCCAGTCAAGCACTTCGACCTTGGTCGGAATACCGGTCTTCTTGGAGTAGATTTCAAGTCTTTTTTCGAGAATTTCTTGCGGAGAGGCTCCGTTGGGCATAATCCACACAGTAAGCGGCTTCGCTTTAGCTGCTATCGCTGCGGTAGATGCAATAGCCACTGCGAGAATGGAATGCATAATTCTATTCGTCATCAAACCCATGAACAACTCTCCTTTCTTACCTATCGTCATGAATACTTGAACATTAAAATAACAAAAAAAAGAGAAAAGTGAAAAAAATCACGGAAATGACGGTCGCAAAGATAGTCCAAAATGGAATAAAAAAAGGAAAAAGGAGAATTTTTGTAAATAAAAGTAAACAGAACGAGGGTGTGATAAAAATCAAAAAATGAGTTTTTTTATGGTGTTTATCACCAAAGAATCATTTTTTAGTTATATTTCTGTCATCGTAAGAAAACGATAAACAACCCTTAAGGAGTTAATAAAATGAAAAAAGGTATCATTACCCTTCTCTGCGCCGGCATGATTGTTCTTTCCGGCTGCTATGGCAAGTACGCATGCTTCAACAAGCTGCTCTCTTGGAACGGCTCTCTTGGTAACAAGTGGCTCAACTCCATCGTTCACTTCGCTATGTGGGTGATCCCGGTTTACGGTATCGCTACGTTCGTGGACTTCCTCGTCCTGAACACTGTCGAATTCTGGACTGGCTCCAACCCGCTCGCTGCTGGCGACTCCTACTATGAAAAGGACGCTCAGGGCAACACCATTGCTGCTGTCAAGAACGCTGACGGTTCTATGACTGCTGAAATCACCACCGCTGCTGGCGAAAAGGCCGTCCTGACCCTCCAGCGCGATGAAAACGTTATCCGCGCCATCGACGCCGAAGGTAACGTTGTCGCTCAGCGTGAACTCGACAAGTAATTTCTTACTTGATTGATTTTCAAGGACCTTGGTTTATGCCAAGGTTCTTTTTTTATTGATTTTATTATATATTTAGGCTATGCTTAGGCGTGTGTGCTACATAGGGGTGCTGTTGTTCACCTTGTCTTTGATGTCTTGCGTCAATGACGACATCAAACGTGGAAACGACGCCTTGCGTATTGGCGACTATGAACGCGCTATTACGAATTTCTCGAAAGCCTTGGATGTTGAACCGGCCAACCGCGATGCCCGTTACGGGCTTGCGCTTTCGTTCTATGCCGAAGCGGAACAAGCGGACCGTTTCAACGATTCCTCGTTTGTTCGTTGGAGTCGCGCCGCCCGCGAATTCAAGATCCTTTACGGCCTTGATAGCAGCGGAAGCATCGATGCCAATTATTCGACTTGCTTGTTCTACTTGGCCCGCGCAACGCTAGGCCACGATGCGTCTGCGAACGTGCTTCCTTTATTGAATAAATCTATCGACTTGGACAGCTTGAACTATTTTAGCTATAACCTGAAGGGTTTGATTCTTTCGCGGAGCAATGTTCCCGGAGACCAGAATAGCGCAAAGAATATATTCATCCATATCGTGACCCGTGAACCCGGATTCATTTCGGCGTACATCAACCTCGGAAATATCTACTGGGAAGAAGGCGATGTGGAATCGGCCTGGGATACTTGGTCTGCGGGCTTGCAGAAGGCGCCCACGAACAGCTCCCTGATTTACTGGACGCAGGTTGCCGAAGATTCCTTGAAGTCGATGGTACTTTCGGGTAGACTATGAGCGTAAAAAGCGAAAAGTCTACGGCGAGCATTCTGGACAAGGCGTGTGACTGCGCCTTGTTGCACCAAGGTGGCGAAGCCGATGTTTACGAACTTGCATGTGGCGAAGACTTTTATGCCTTAAAGTGGTACCATTCCGGTTGCCGTTTTGAGGATTCTGTTGCTGACCGCCTGAAGCACTTGAACATTCCTGGGCTTTACCGCGTCCGCGAATCGGGCGTTCGTGATAATACGCCATACTTGGTTTACGATTTTATTGAGGGCGTGAGTTCGGCTGATGTTCCGGCGATGCCGGTAGCGGTGGCGTTGAAGCTGTTGCGTGGAGTCGTGCAGACGCTGGATGCCCTGAATAAAGAAAATATCCATCACGGCGATATCAACCCTTCGAATGTTTTGCTTTGCAAGTCCGGCAATAGCTTGCAGACATATATGATTGACTGTGGCATTGTGGGCCCGGGCGCCTTGGCCTATGCGGCGCCGGAACGCTTTCAGGGCAGGCCTGCCAGTATGCAGAGTGATCTTTACAGCCTGGGGATGCTTTTGTTCCGCTGGATTGCAGGTGCCCCCTTGCTTGAATCGAATGTTTACAATGAACTTGCGGCCCAGGCCCAGGCTATCGAAGGCATGGATATTTCTTCGCGGCTTTATGACTTGGAATGTTGCAAGCCGCAGGAACTTTCGGCGCTGGAGCCGTTGTGGAAGGCCTTGCTGTGCGAATCCCTGGAAAACCGCGCCGAGGATTTTGACGAACTTGATGAACTTCTGGAAATCGCTCTCGATTCAATCGGCGTGGGGGAGGTAACCGTCCAGACTGCTTTGCAAAAATATGCCGTCGAAGCCTTGCCCGAAAAAATGGGAAAAAAATTCCCGACGGAGCGAAAAAGCGCTTTCCCGTACAGCCAAAACGATAACGGAAACAAAAAAAACACCTTAAAAATTGCGGTTTTAGCCCTTTTTGGACTTATATTAATTGCAGTGGTGTTTTTCGTCTTGATTGGGACAAAAGGTCCCGATATCGACGAAACGGGAAATTTGTTGCTTCAGAAATCCAGAAGTTTGGAATCGGTTGAGTCGGGCTTGGAAAATCGCGAAAAATCTGCCCCTGATACGCTTCCGCCTGCGGTACTGAGGGATTTGCCGACACCTGTATCGGAATAGTTAAGAAAGAGGTTTCGCATGAAGTCAGAATCGATGCTAGCTACAGAAAAAATGCTCGATGTCGTAAGAATCCTGTTGGACGAAGTCCAGCCGGAATCGCTTTTTGTGAAAATTCTTGAAGTGGCCAAGGATGTGTTGCATGCCGACGCCGCCGTTCTCGATACCGGTGGCGAAAATGCAATCCACTTGAGCAATCCCGAACAAGTTGCGATTTCTATTTCTGCAGTAAAGCAGGCCAAGCTCGAAAAGAAGGCTGTGGTGTGGAATCAACTCGATGACGATACCGCCGACCTTTCGAAGTCTATTGTGCAGAACCAGCTGACAAGCATTATGGTGTCGCCGTTCCGCACGCCCGAAAGCGAAGCCGGTTACCTGTACTTGCAGCGAGCCGCCCGCGAAGAACCGTTTACTGAAGACGACAGTGCCTTGTTCGATTCATTCGTGATGGTGTGCGAGAAGTTTGCCTTTGCAGCCTTCGATCGCTTGCGCGACAAGGAATCCTTGAATGTCTTGCGTAATGTCATTCGCAAAGACGGCATTGTGTATTCGAGCAAGGCGATGGCCTCCTTGATTGCGCTTGCAGATAAATTAGCGGAACTTCCGATGCCGGTAATTATCCGTGGCGAAACGGGAACCGGTAAAGAAGTCATTGCCCGCTATATCCACAGGCATAGCCCCCGTGCAGACAAACCCTTTGTCGCTGTCAACTGTGGCGCCATTCCGGAACACTTGATGGAATCTCTTTTGTTCGGACATGCCAAGGGTTCGTTTACGGGCGCTATTGAAACCCGCAAGGGATTCTTTGAGGAAGCCGATGGCGGAACGATTTTTCTTGACGAAATCGGGGAACTGCCCATGAACATGCAGGTGAAGCTCTTGCGCGTGTTGCAAGAAAAGCACATTACCCGCGTGGGCGACAACCGCGAAATTCCGGTGAACGTGCGCATCATTAGTGCAACGCATGTAGACTTGGAAGAAGCGGTCAAGGCGAAGCGTTTCAGGGAAGACCTGTATTTCCGCATTCAGGTGATGCCGGTAGAAATGCCGCCCTTGAGAGACCGCGGACAAGACGTTGTGCTCCTGGCCGAAGAATTCTTGACCCGCTATGGGGCGGAATACGGTCGTGGAAAATTCCACTTGAGCCGCAACGCCGAAAAGGCGATGCTCAGCTACCACTGGCCGGGTAACGTGCGCGAACTCGAAAACAAGGTCCAGAAGGCTTTGGTTCAGGCGGTGCATGGAGTAGTCCAGCCTGCCGATTTGGGCCTGGGCGATGTCCAGGCGCAGGCCAAGGAGTCGCCGCGTACGCTTAAAGAAGCCCGCGAAATCGTGGAACGCGAAGTAATTGGCCGGGCGCTTTCTGACAGTAATGCGAATTTGACGCTCGCAGCGACGATTTTGGGCATCGACCGCAAGGTTCTGCGCGAAATTATGGAAAGATTGGGTATGAAAAAGGAAGACTATAAGAAATAGTTTTATATATTTATTATAGCCTAAAAGATGGTTGGCACGGAATTTGCAAGAGATTGAGTATGAAAAAGACTACTCTCATAACGACAATTATGATGGCTGCAGCGCTTAGCTACGCTGTTCCGTCTTCTGCGCGTCCGGAGTCTTCTGTCCCGACCCCCGCCGAGAAAATGGAAATTTCGCGAGAAATGCCCAATCTCGGTGCAAAGGAAAGCGCAGATTGGCAAAAATTGCGCGCAGAACGTCGTGCTGCCCGAGAGCAAATTCTTAGGGACTTGCGCAACAGTTCCTCCGCCGAAAAGAAAAATATCCGCCAGGAAGTCTCGAAAAAACGGGACGAAAAGCCTCGCTTTGAGGGGGAAATCCCGAAAAATCAATCTCGCGAACGTCGTCCTTTTTATGAGCACCCGGAGTCTCATCAAATGAACCCGATGCGAGAAATGCCCCATGGTCCGGGGCCGGCTCCAATGAATCCCATGTATCCAATGAAGCCGATGTATCATCCACATCCCTAGATGCGCTTCGTTGCAGTAGTGCTCCTGTTGCTTACGTCTCTGCTTTTTGCCGAGACGCAAGAATCTGTGTACTTCCGTGCAATGAAGGCTGAAGAAGCCGGTGATGTGTCGGCCGCCCTAGCAGCCTTCGAAGAAGCGGTTCAGATTCCCGGCCCCTATACAGAAGAAATTCGTGAAATTATCGATGAATACTATAAAGCCCTTGACACGACTGAGAAAAAAAAGAATCCGTGGTCGCTACGTTTTTTGGGTGATATCGGTTTTTACGGTTTGCATTATAACGAATATGGCGGTGTAGAGAAAGTCAGTGAAACCGGTGGAGATATCTTCTTTTCTCTGACTCCTTTTGTTGATTATTCGGCTGGCGATTGGATACATTCCTTTGGGGTAGGTTTTTCGGGCGACTGGTTTGTGGCGAACGATGACATGCCCGTGCTTGATACGAATGACTGGAATATTTCGGTGGGGCTTGAATATTCCTTGGTCGGAAAATCCTTGATGGTCGATGTGGGGGCGGATATAAAGGTTGTCGAGGGGGCTTACGTTTCGCCAAATTTTTATGCATGGGTGGAACGCGATTTTTATCGGTTTGAAAAGCAGCGTGTTGGGGCGGCGGTCTGGGGCTACTATGATCCCGATGGGCCGCTTTCGTTTGCGTTGTATGGTTCCTGGCACAGGACCGTTCCCTATGGATTGAATTGGTCCGTTTATGCTGGTGCCCGGTTCGAAGCGGATTCCGCAGTTGATCTTGTGAGCTATATCGAGTCGTATAAGAATGCGCTTGAAGAATTGGAAAGTGAAGAAAACGAGGAACCGTGGAACCCATATTGGGGTGGAAGTTATCCTATGTACGGGGAATGGCAAAACCCGATGCAGGTTTGTCTGGAAACCTACGGACCGGAATGTTATAACTGGAATATCGGAAAGCTGGATTCCATGTATTGGGCGCAGATGAATGATTTTAAGGATACGACGTCATCTGTTAGTGTGGCTATTCCCAAGTATTTCGCCAAATGGTTTGGACCAACCCTCCGTTCGCAAGTGTCTTACAAATTCAAACGCAATATAACGCTTGAGGCTAGGCTCAATCTGTTTTATGGTATTGTCCTGGATGGTCCGGATAGCGATTACAAAAAAATGCGTAAATTCAGCGGTGTCTGGGGAACCATGCTTTACTGGAAGCCGAATGCGTTGACTCTCTATTTGGGCGTAGAACAATTCTACAAGCATTACAGCTTGCCCAAATATTATAAGGGAGTCTATCCGGAAAACAGTATTCTTTCAGAACTGAAAGTTGGCTTCAAGTGGGAATTTTAAAAACGAAAAAAGCAGGACTAAATCCTGCTTTTTTATGGAGATAGTGGGAGTCGAACCCATGACCTACAGATTGCGAACCTGTCGCTCTACCAACTGAGCTATATCCCCAGGTTTGGGCGGAAATATAGAATTAGCCGCCGACGTTGTCAAGAGCTAATTGCCACGGTTGTCCATTGACGAAAACATCTGGATGATTTCATCTGTGAACGTCGAGTTCGGCAGACCTTGTGCAATTACAAGAGCCTTTTCAAGATGATCTTGGGCGCAAGCTTTTGCCTTTTTGAATGCGTCCTTTTCGTTCAATTTTTCGATGATCTTTTCGGGAATGTCGGGCTGGTCCGCCTTTGCGATGAGCGATTCCATGTCGGAGCGTTCCTGTGCGTTGCAACTTTCAAAATAGTACAGCAG
Organism: Fibrobacter succinogenes; assembly: GCA_902791475.1. Classification (GTDB taxonomy): domain Bacteria; phylum Fibrobacterota; class Fibrobacteria; order Fibrobacterales; family Fibrobacteraceae; genus Fibrobacter; species Fibrobacter succinogenes_J. The sequence goes on along the minus strand of CADAWC010000041.1, from coordinate 13,492 downwards.
CGGAAGAGTAATCAGTCCATTGCCTAAATCGGTGAACTTGGCCTTGTCCAGATTCTTGCTGCCAAAACCGTAGTCCAAAAGGTCGTCGACAATCTGGAATGCAATTCCGAAATGGCTACCCATTTGGGCGCACTTGTCGGTGTTTTCTTTGCCGAATCCGGCAAGGATTGCTCCGATGCGTGCTGCCGCCGCAATCAGGGATGCTGTCTTCCCGTCAATGATGCGGTCGTATTCTTCGAACGAAAGACGCATGTTTCCGGACTGGTCCAGTTCCAAGATTTCGCCGGCGATTAATTTGTCCGCAGCCTTGGAAAGTACGGTCGGAATGTCGTGCGATTCTTCATCAATCACGCACTGCATGGCCTGCGAAAGAACATAGTCGCCAATGAGCACCGCCACCTGCGTGCCCCATTCCTTGTGCGCCGTTTTCTGTCCACGGCGAATATCGGTGCCATCGATAATGTCGTCGTGCACAAGGCTTGCGAGGTGCAAAAGTTCAATGCCAGCGCAAGCGTGTGCCACGCGCAGAGGATCGGGCTTTTGAGAACCACTTTGTGCAAGCAGGCAGAGAAGTGTTGATCGAATTCGCTTGCCTTTACGTTGGAACAAGGATTCTAATCGCTCGCTTATTCCAGCAGGAGCATTCTTGGCAACACCGAAAATGACATTTTCGGTAAGTTTCAATTGTTCTTGGACAAGTGTGCGTGCTTGAGTCAGCACGGTCTGAAAATCTGCCTTAGTCGGAGCCATTACCTTACACATCCAAGTCGTTCAAGACCTTGTAGGCGTTCGTTTCGATAAACTTGCGACGCGGTTCCACATCTTCGCCCATAAGCATGCTGAAAATCTGGTCGGCCGCCACAGCGTCTTCCACGTAGCATTGTTTGAGGAATCGCTTGGTCGGATCCATGGTCGTTTCGGAAAGCTGTTCCGGCGACATTTCACCAAGACCTTTGAATCGGCTAACCGTCACGTTCTTCTTGTCTTCGAGCTTGGCCATGGCTTCGTCCTTGTCGTTTTCGTCAAACAAGTACGTTTCCTTGGTGCCGACCTTGAGCTTGAACAGAGGCGGCATGGCGAGGAACACGTGACCTTCGTCAATGAGCGGGCGCATGTAGCGGAAGAAGAACGTGAGGAGCAGAGTCTGAATATGAGAACCGTCCACATCAGCATCGGTCATGATGATGATCTTGTTGTAGCGGAGCTTTTCGAGTTTGCATTCGGTACCGAGACCGCAACCGATGGCGTTCACCAGGTTCTGGATTTCTTCGGTATCGAGCACGCGGTGAAGGCTTGCCTTTTCCACGTTCAAAATCTTACCACGCAACGGGAGAATGGCCTGGAACTCGCGGTTGCGGCCCATCTTTGCAGAACCACCTGCAGAGTCACCTTCCACAATGAACAATTCGCATTCCTTGGGGTCGCGGCTAGAGCAGTCAGCGAGCTTGCCCGGCAGGCCGCCGCTTTCGAGAACGTTCTTGCGGCGGGCGAGGGTGCGTGCCTTGTGGGCCGCTTCGCGGGCCACGGCGGCGTTGTAAACCTTGTCCAAAATAATCTTGACTGCCGCCGGATTTTCCTGGAAGTATTCTTCAAGTTTTGCACCGAAAGCGGAGGCAACGTAGCCTGCGATTTCGGAGTTGCCGAGTTTGCGCTTGGTCTGACCTTCGAACTGCGGCTGCGAGACCTTGATGGCGATCACGGCAGTCAAGCCTTCGCGAATGTCGTCTGCGGTAATCTGAATGTCTTTCTTGCCCTTGGGCATTTCTTGTGCGAACTTGCTGATGACGCGGGTGAGGGCGGTCTTGAAGCCTGTCACGTGCGTACCGCCATCGTAGGTGTTCACGTTGTTCACAAAGCTAAAGAAGTTTTCCTGGTAGCCGTCGTTGTACCACATGGCGACTTCCAAAGGATACTGGCCTTCGGGGAGCACCAGGTGAATCGGGTCCTGGAACAACTTGGTGCGGTGTTCGTCCACGTAACGCACAAATTCAGACACGCCACCCGGATAGCAGAACGTATCAGTCTTCTTGTTTTCGGGATCGCGTTCGTCGGTAAGCGTCAGGCGAAGACCGCTCATGAGGAAGGCGAGTTCGCGGAAACGCGTAGCGAGCGTGTCATACACGTAAACGGTTTCGCTGAAAATCGTATCGTCTGGGTAGAATTCAACGGAAGTACCGGTCGTGCCGTCGCTTTCGCCGAGGTCCACCTGCGGACCGCACGGAACGCCTCTAGAAAATTCCTGCTGAACCACGCGGCCGTTGCGGCGCACGGTAACAACGAGCTTGTTAGAAAGAGCGTTCACGCAGCTCACGCCCACGCCGTGCAAACCGGCAGAGACCTTGTAAGAGCTATTGTTGAACTTGCCACCGGCGTGGAGTTTAGTCATCACGACCTGGATGGTGCCCACCTTTTCCTTGGGGTGAATGTCGGTCGGAATGCCACGACCGTTATCGGTCACGCGGATGCCGTTACCCGGCAAAATGGCAATTTCAATGTGAGTGCAGAATCCGGCTAAAGCTTCGTCCACGGAGTTATCGACCACTTCCCAAACCAGGTGGTGGAGACCACGGATGTCTGTCGAGCCAATGTACATAGCCGGGCGTACGCGCACGGCTTCGAGGCCTTCCAAAACGGTAATGCTAGAGCCGCTGTAATCTTCTTCGGCCTTTTTCATTTCTTCAGATTCTTCTGCCATTTTTTACCTTGTTTTCTTCTTCTAAATTCTTGATGCTCGTGGGCCTTTTTAACATGCTTTTAAACGAAAAGAATGTTCTTAACAGAGGGCTTTCCAAGCAATAAATTACACTTGTCAATAATAGCTTTTTTTTGCAAAAAAAGTTCTTGTTTCCATGCGGAACTACCGCACTTTAGCGTCAAAATATTGCGTTCGAATTTGACGATTTGAACGTGCGGTTTTATGAGTGGACCCACGATAGTTTCAAGGCCTTCGGACAGCTTTTCAAGTGCCATTTCATCGGTGATGTGGGCCTTGTCTAGAACCATTTGCAGCAGCACGCTAATGTCTTCGGGATCTTTCCCGCAGACCGGTTTTTTGCGCTTAATGCGATAGGAATTGTCCATTAGAGCAACAGCAGTTTCGAAAGGACAAAACCGCCAATCAAAATACTCGTCATGCCGGCAACCACAGTGGCCTTGGTGCTTTTGCCTACGCCTTCGGCGCCGCTATGGGTGGTAAAGCCAAAGAAGCAGGCGTAGCTTGCAATAAAGTAGCCGTAAAGGGTTGCCTTGATCAGGCCCACGACCAAGTCCCAGTTCTGGTAGAACATGCGTACACCGTAGAAGAATACGGCGAATGACACGTCCTTGTAAAGGTGCGCCACTTCGTAACCGCCTACGATACCGATAAAGATGCTGATAATCGTAAGGGTCGGAAGCATGATGATGGTTGCAATCAGGCGCGGTGCAAGCAAAAACTTGTAGGGACTAAGTCCTAATACTTTGTATGCATCGAGCTGCTCGGTGACAGCCATGGTGCCCAGTTCCGAACACATGGATGCTCCAATTCGGCCTGCAAGTACCATTGCAGTAAGAATCGGACAGAGCTCTACCATCACGGACTTACCCACGGCCATTCCCACAAACATCAGGGGAATGATGTCTGCAAACTGGTAGGCAAGCTGCCAGGCCATAATGGCACCTGTGGCAAGGGAGGCGGCCACCACCACGGGAATGCTGGTGATGCCCACGTGTTGCATTTGTTCCACGGTCGTGTGGAGGTTGCTGAATGCGCCAGGAATGTTCTTGAAAAGCTGCCACACAAAGTGCAGGTAGCTTAATACCGTATGCAGAAACTTCCGGATAAACTTACCCAGACTTTCTGCAATTCTGTTCATGACGGTAATCAAGGATTCCTACTTCTTCTTGGATGCTTTCTTGGACGGAGCGCTGATTGCCTTTTTGTAAAGGTTCATGTCGCTCAGGTACTTGATCGCTTCGTTCAACTGCTTGTCCTGCTTCAGGGAGAAGGCGGTGCTGACAGAGTCGTTGATGAACGCTGTCAGGAGTTCACGCTTGATGCCGTCCTTGATGTACTGCTTGTTTTCGTCAAACTGGGCGTTGCGGTTGTTTTCAAGAGCCTTGCGCATGTCGGCTATGCGCTTGGCAAGAGCGGTGTCGCTCACGACCTTGGCACTATCGCCCATGTAGTTCTGTTCGCGGATAATGCTCTTTTCGAGCTGGTCCACGCCTACCAGTGCGTTGCTCTTGATCTTCGTGAAGTTTGTATCCTTCATGCAGAAGTCGCGGAACTGCGTAAACAGGCTGTCGGGAACTTCCCAGTTGGCGTCAATTTTCACGTTGTTCTTTTCCAAGTCCGGACGGATCTTGACGGCAAACTTGAAGTACATAGCCATGCGTTCCTGTACCTGCACCACCCAGGGCATCGGGGCGAGTTCCACTTCTACGTCGGGGGTGATGCCACCGCTGCCGAACATCATGCGGCCGTTGTGCGTGTAGAAGGTGTCAACCTTGGCGGTATCCTTTTTCGTGGAATCGACCTTTTCGTCGCCTTCTTCTTCGGCGGCGTATTCTTCTTCAAGGATCTTCAAGCCCTTGATGCCATTTTCGGGCTTGTTGATGCATCGTCCGAAGGGCAGGTAGTAGAAGGCGGTCGTAAGCTTCAGTGCGTTACCCTGGTTGTCGAGCGGGAAAATCGTCTGCACAGATCCCTTGCCGAAGGATGTCTTGCCGATAATCAGAGCTCGGTCCCAGTCCTGCAGAGCACCAGAGACAATTTCGGCAGCACTTGCGGAACCTTGGTTCAAAAGAACAACCATCGGCACTTCAGGCTTCACGATGCCGTTTTTGCGGGCGTGGCTTTCGGTCTTTTGGGTGCGGCCACGGGTGCTCACGATCAGGTTGCCCTGTTTCAGGAACAATTCGCTGATTTCGATAGCCTGGTTCAAGAGCCCGCCCGGGTTGTAGCGCATGTCGAGAATAATCTTCTTCATGCCCCTCTTCTGTAGAATCTTGAGGGCGTTTTCGACATCGCTCGTGGTCTTGTCGCTAAAGGTGGCGAGCTTGATGTAGCCGATATCCTTGGTGACCATGCCGTAGTAGGGCACGGCGTGTACAATGATTTCGGCTCGGGTAATGGTAAAGTCCATCAGATCGGGCACGCCTTCGCGTTCAATGGAAACGGTCACGTCGGTGCCGATTTTACCGCGGAGCTTGTTCACGGCTTCGTCGAGGCTTAAGCCTTTGGTGTCCTTGCCGTCGATTCTACGGATGCGGTCGCCGGCACGAATGCCCAAGCGGAATGCCGGGGTGCCGGAAAGCGGTGAAATGACGGTCAAAATGTTGTCGCGGAGGCTAATGGTGATGCCCACGCCGCCGAACTTGCCTTCCATCGAAACCTTGAGGCTTTCGTAGTCCTTGGGCGAAAACACCGTGGTATGCGGGTCCAAGATGTTGCGGATGCCGTTCAATGCCGCGTCGGTGAGCTCAGTCGGATTCACGTCTTCGACATATTTGCGGTTGACTTCGGAAAGCACCTTGTTCAGGCGCGAAACTTCGTTATAGAAATCGCCAGGAGGATCTTTCTTGTCGCTTGCTGCAAGCGGGCTTGTGGTGAGGCACAGAGCCGAAAGACCGGCTACAAAAAGGGTTCGAAAGTTCAGCATATTGAAATTCATGCTTTAAAAATACAATTTCATTTGTTTGCTTGACTAATAAAAACGGAAAAAACCGGCCAAAAGGCCGGTTTTTAATATAAGGAGAGAGAGAAAAAAGGTCAAAATTAGGCGGCGTCGTTCAAAACGCGGGCAAGCTGTTCGTTTCGGAGCTTTTCGAGCGCGGAATCCTTGAGCTGGCGGGTGCGTTCCTTGGAAAGGCCGACCATCGGTGCGATTTCCTTCAAGTTCAGGTCGGAATCCATCTTGAATCCGAAATAGAGCTTGATGATTTCCTTTTCTTGGGCGGAAAGGCTGTTATTCATCGCCTTGTTAAAGAGCTTGGAGCGGTTGTTTTGTTCGGCAAGTTCGTCGGTGCGGAATTCTTGTGCCGCAATGGTATCGCCGAGCGTCATGTCGCCATCTTCGCCAACGGGGGCGTCGAGAGAGGTAGACTTGTTGCCCATCATCAAGATCTTTTCGATGTCGTCGGCTTTGTACTTGCTGACGCCTTCGAGGCTCTTCGGGTCAAGCATGAGACCGCCGCCAACGACCTGGTGCATGGCGCCACCCTTCTTGGCGAAGCGGCGGAGCACGAGTTCCTTTTCGGCGCTGATGCGGACCAGTCGACCGCGTTCCGCGATGGCGCGGGTGATGTTCTGGCGAACCCACCAAACGGCATAGCTGATGAATTTGATTTTCTGGGAGTGGTCAAAGCGGCGAGCGGCTTCAATGAGGCCCATGTTGCCTTCGTTGATGAGCTCGTTTACATCGATGCCCTGACCTTTGTAAAGGTTTGCGATGTTCACGACGAAGCGGAGGTTGCTTTTGACGAGCAGGTCCATGGCTTCGCGGCTGCCTTCGCGAACTTTCGCGAGTACAACCTTTTCTTGTTCCTTGGTAAGCAGCGGATATTTGGAAATATCGTTCAGGTACTGGAAATAGACATCCCTGTCGTCATGAACGTGTGTATTCTTTGTCATATCAACCTCGTTGCTTGTTGTTTCGTTTACATTCGTAAATCTACCTCCATTTGCATTTTGAAGTGTCATAGATTACGCCTTTGTTCGCAAAAGTTATTTGTGAATTTCGTCAAAGAAAACGGCACTTTTGTCATGTTTTTGTCATAACGCCCTTTTTTTTGCCCCAATAAGGGCTATTTTTGTATTCGCAAGAGGAAAAAATGACGACAAAATATGCGAAATCCGCCCTTAGGGCCTTTTTACGCCGCAATTATGAACGTTTAGCGGAACTTCAAGAGGCTCAATTCGAGAAAAATGAGCGGGAATTGATCGAAATCGTGGGCGATAAGAACGATGCCCAGTATCCGATTCCGACTTTTGCGCTGATGATTCTCATTTGGATGTTTATTCTGTTGTTCCCGCTAATATTGTTGCTGGATCCGACATATCCGATGACTCAGGTGTCGTTTATCAACCTTGCAACCTACTATTTGCCACTTCTGGCTACTTTCTTGACCTTCTTGGTAAACCAACGTTACCTTGTTCCAAAATGCTTCTTTAGAAAACGCTATGTGGTGTTCTTTGCGGGAAATGCGTTGATACTCTTTATTTCGCTATTAGGCCGCGAAGTTTTCTATTTCTTGATCCAGCGCAAGGCAAACGAAGGAATTGTTGATTTCTTTAGTAACTATTGCTTTAGTGCTGGCGCCGGACGCGGACACTTTTCGTTATGGACTGTACTTGTGTTCCTGATAGCTCTTGCGCTTATCTGCTTTGTGTGCATTTTGATTTCGATGTTTACGAGACAAATCATTAGGGCATTTATCTTGCGTGAAAAAAAACGCTCGACTTTGGAATACGAACTCAAATTTTTGAAGAATCAGCTTTCGCCGCATTTCTTGTTCAATACCTTGAACAATATTACTAGCTTGATTCGTATAGACCCTGGCCTTGCCGAAACAAGTATGACGAAACTTTCGCAGCTGATTCGTGTGATGCTTTACCAGACAGGTGACAAGTATATTTCGCTTAAAGAAGATGTGGGCATTTTGGAAAAGTATGCGGAACTTGAAAAATTGAGACATGACGATTCATTTGATTTCAAATTTGAATACGAACTTGAAAATCCCGATTGTCAAGTGGAACCCTTGCTGATGATGCCCTTGATGGAAAATGCGATGAAACATTGCGTAAATCCGGACGGTAAAAGCTTTGCCCATATCAAGATTGTGCAGAAAGGGGATGAACTTAGCTTTGTGGGCGAGAATAGTAACTTTCCGCGCAAGGCGAAACCGAATGCGAGCGGTCTTGGACTTTCGACCTTCAAGAAACGCCTGGAACTCATGTATAGTGGATGCTATCGTTATGAAGGTCGCGTAGAAGGTGATGTGTATAGAACGGAACTGAATGTGAAGCTGAAAAAGGATTCCGTGTAAACGCTGTATACACTTTTTTTGAAAAATTCCGAATGACGTCTTTACAATAAAAATTTGTTTATCTATAATTCGGTTCGGAGCAATTAAATAGTTTTTTAGATACATCTGTTAGCCACAGGTGTATTTTTTTATCCTGTTTAATGCTTTGTTTTTATATGGCTTTTTATATCGCGGCCTAGCGAGTGCTAGGGAGCTTAACAAACATCTTTAAAAATGGAGGTCCTATGATCAGTAGGATGTCAAGGTGTGCAGCCTTGATTGAGACCGTATTGTCTCTTTCAAGTTTTGCGCAAGTTTGTAATGATGTTTCGCTGTATAAAAATGGCGAAGCAGGTAAAATGGAAATGGCTGGCATGACGTTCCCGGAAGCACCGGAGTGGAGCGCCAACTGGGGTGTGCTCGGCCAAGGAGGAAATTTTTCGGGCTCAACGGAGGCGCTTACCCCGCCTTATATCCGATTGTCCGGCATGAAGGACAAGGCGGGGGATTGGACGGGATTGTTGTCGTTTGACAAGTTGCCCTTGACCGTCCAATCCGGGAACGTTGCGTTCAAAGTGCGCGCAACGCAGAAAAGCAAGTTCGGAATCTGGCTTGCGGGCGATTTCGGCAATAGCGGCGTGAAGTTCTTTGATCTCGATGCCAATAAGACTTATTCGCTGAAGATTGCTGTCGCTGAACTTCTCGGAAATTCCGCAAAGGCGGTCAAGCATGTAGGCGTTGGGCTTTTTGATGTTCCTGCGCATCAATACACGACCCTGTTTATTGACGATGTATCGGTAAGTTGCGCGGTGTCGAACGGCTCGGTTGCCGAAGTGTGGACTTATCCATACAGCGATTTGGACCCGAGGATCCCTCGCCGCGAAGGCAAATTCATCTCGACGCCTGCGCCGATGACGTCTGCTGCCTATTCCGAAGAAAAACGTCGTAAAATTGCAGATTCCACTAGCGCTGATTTTGTTTTGAGTGAATTAGAACATTATCAGATTCAAAAATTTTGTGACCGGACCGATTTGACTCCGCAAAAATCTCGCGATGGCTGGTTCAACAACATGTACTTTATCGATCGGAATCGCTTGCGTGATAGCGTGATTGCGAATCCGAAGGGGTTGTTTTACGAGGCAAACGAGGCTGCCGCAGGTACGGATAATCTCGAAATGCCCTTGCTGATAGGTAATGTGGATTACGCTTACCGTGCCTGTAACGATAGCGTTTGTAAGGCAGGGCAGTTACAAAATGCAAGAATTCTGCAGGCGGGGGTTCCGTCGGCAACTGTGAGGGGATCTCGACTCAAGATTTTCTATGACCCCTATTTTGTTTGCACGAATAGAAGTGTGCTTCCGAAGGTGGAAATTTATACGAAAAATAAGTGGCAGGCGCTAGAACCAAAGTCCGAAATGCTGCTGGAGTTTGAATCGGCGGGCGAGCAGTCCGTAAAAGTAAGGCTCTCTGAAGGCGGTAAAACCGTTAACCAGACTTTATTCGTGGAGGTAAAGTAATGAGATTCGTATTATTTGTTTTGGCATTGTTGCTTGGTTTTTCAGTTTCTACGGCAAGGGAACATATTGATTTGGTCTTTAGTGGAAATTACGGATTGGATTCAATGTGTGTGGCAAAATATGATATTAAAAATTCAAGAAATAGCGGATTTACGTTGACAGGTCTTCCTTGTTCTGCGCTTCCGATGTATGATAAGGTGAGAATAAGGGTCCTTAATCCGCGGAAAGACGACTCGAAAAAAATGCACTTTAGCCTGGTTCGCCCGTTCCTGATGATTGATGGCATTTACCTCAGTACAAATGGAATGCGGACTTTAAGCGAAATGCAGGACGAAGTTGAACGTTTTGGCATTGTTGACCCGCTTGTAGAATTGGGCTACACGCCCGTTCTTGTGCAATTCCCGCAAACTGTGAGACGGTCTCTGTTGGAAAATTCTCAAAGTTTTGCGAAAATGCTTCATTTGATTAATTCGGAATACTGGTTTGGATTTGATAACAAACTGCAAGATGGTTTTGTTGTGCTTGGGGTAAGTCAGGGCGGTATCTTGGGCCGTTATGGTTCGTACTTGTACGATATCGCACGGAATAAGATGACGGACGCCCCGATTCGGCTGTATTCGTCTTTGGATTCGCCGCACCAGGGAGCCATTTTGCCGCTTGCGCTTTTTTATACGATTGATTTTTGGGCTCTAGATGGTGGTTCCGGTGGAGCTGAGGCTTTCAGGGATTTGATTAATGGCCCTGGTGCTAGCGGGTTGTTGCTGTATGAGAGAATGTGCAAGAATAAAGATTGTTCCGATTATTCATACGAGGTGAATGCGTCGCCTAACCGATTCCTTTTTGGGGAATATCGCAAGGCTGCAGAATACAAGGGATTTCCGTCTGTACTTATTGCGCAAGGCCAGCTGAAAGGGACTATTCCGGCGCATTCTGACACATTCTTTGTTTTGAACAGGCATGCAAAAAAATTCGGTTCACCGTTCGGTCGTGCAGAAAGTAGGCTTTATTCTTACCTTGATGGCAAAACCCCAATTGCCCACAATAGAAAATATCAGTATCTAGATGGTGCTAAAGAAAAAAAGCGTACGGCACAAGCCTTCTATGATTTTATTCAAGGAAGTACTTATCCGTTTGCGGAAACAATGTATAATAGCTTGAGTGACGGTATGATTAAAGCCATGCCGGATGACATGACTGAATTTTTTGTTTCTTTTTCAACGGGTTGGGATGAAAATTCTTTGATCCAAAAGAATAGTACCTTTATTCCGACAACAAGTGCGATGGATTTGAAATGTAACGGGATAAGTTCCATTACGGAACCATGCGCTTTTTATCAAAATTATTCTGGGTTCCCTTTCACGAATCCGGGCGCAAAGAGTTCTGCGAATGCCGTTTATGCGGTAGATGCAACGCACCCGCGTTATAACGAACCGATTAGCGGTAGACATATTGAATTGCCGTCGAATATGAAGGCTGATTCTGCCGTTATCAGAGGTTTGCAGGTCGATATGTGGCGAGTCCTGTGTGAATTGGCTAATTACGACTACGATTATGCCGGCAAGAAATTCCGTAATGAAAATTTGTCTTGGTATTTCAAGCCGGGAACCGACTGCATGGATCAGACGAAAATGCCTGAATTCCTGAGAAAGGGCGGCTATGTACAGAAGAAATATTTCGCTTATGGCCGCTACGATTATAATGCAGAAGCGACTGAGAGCGACAAAAATGTGACATTTGATTTGCCTGCCGGGTGGCACAAGGTTGCCGTATTTGACAATGGCGAAGACCTTCCGGAAGGCACTTCTGTCGGTTTTGACATTACGGTTAACAAAACGAAAGGCTCTTGGATGAAAGCGGAACTTTTGTTACTGAAATCTAAATCGGGTGCGGGGCAATTGCAATTGCAAGAGGTGTCTATTCCGGTAGATGGCAAAAAGCACCATGTTCATTGGAAACTCCCTGCAAATGAAGGTTCGCTCAAAAAGTATCACTGGATTCGCCTGGTGTTGAATTCCGATGGAGGCAATGTAACGGTTGCGAACCCGGTGCTTACGAAGTCTGTTGAAGATACCGGTAAGGAATATGAAAACGCTGATATTGAATTGTATCCGAAGGCGTATAAGTTTGCCTCATGGACGCCGTCTGCATCGGTGGAGACTTATCTTGAAGGGGCCAATATGGGGGCTGAACTGGATTTTAAGAAAATAGGTAGCGAAGCTTATTTGGATTTTAAAGGCGAAAAGAGCTTTGAATCTTATAAGAAACTCCAGATTTATTATTGGCCGGGGTCTTGCCAGGGAACAGGCGTGTATTTTGATTCGTATTTATCAGGAATGCAGTACTTGAAAGATTCTGCTACAATAGAGGGTGACTTTGTTGTAAAAGAAATTTCTCTTTCAGATGTCATAGATACGAAAATTACGCATAATTACAAAAAAATCGCGTCTAGGCTGGTCTTTAGGAGTGGCAAGACAGACGAGGTTTGTCTTGTATACAGAATTTTGGCAAAATAGTGCCTTTATTCTAACAGGTAATCTTATTTTTCAATGCGGTATGGTTGTTGTCATACCGCAAATTTTAGGAGCTATGATATGAAAAAACAATTAATTCTGTTGGCTGCCTTGTCGGTGGCGTTTACGGGGTGCATGAAACCGACGACGCATTCTATAGGGGCTGCGCTAATGCCTGCTCCGATTATGCACCGTAGTTCTCCGGATAGTTCTGTGCAGGAATTGTCTGTGGCGGCTTCGGGGTTTTACGGACATTCGGGTGATGGTTACAATTTGGAAAACCTGAATGCCTTTGGTGGCAACATTGGTTTGACTTACCGTATGGCGGGAACTTTATCGCCACTGTTTTTGAATGTGGCTGCAGGCGTATTTGGCGGCTCTCTCCATTTTGGTTGCGACGCGTCTCATCGTTGTCTCAGGGACAGTGAATTTGATAAAGATTACGTTGCTTGGTTGGAGTCTAAGGCCGGTCGCAAGAGCTATAGCTTTTGGAATTTGCAAGAACGAATCCTTGTCGGTGCGGACTTTAGCCCAGCGTTTTTAATTGTCGGCGGTGCGATTGGTTTTCAATTATATGAGGGATCCTCTGATTATGATAGGATGCGCAATAGGCTAGGCAATGAAGGTCTTATGGATAGCAGAGGTAAAAATTCCGGTGTAGACATCACTTCTTCTGTTTGGCTTGGAACGTACTTAGGGCGTCGTGGTCAATTTGGCAATTTGGTTGCTGAATATGATGTCATTTTTAAAGACAAGTATGACGATGCGATGGCGTCAATCAAGTGGACCTATACCCACCCGAGCGGATTCTTCGGCGGATTTGCGCGTGGAGACTTGATTGACTTCTCACTGTTTGTGGGAAAACAGTTCGTGTTTTAGATCCCGGGTCAAGCTCGGGATGACAAGAAATCTGCGCCCGAGATGACAATAAACCGCGTCCGTTGACATGAAATAAAAAAAGAGCCCCGGCGGTTTGCCGGAGGCCCTTCTTAATTTGTTTCGAACAAATTACTTGAGGGTCTGAACCTGCACGTCCCAGCTCTGGTTGCCAAGAGCGATACGGTAGGTGCTTGCAGCGCCGGCCTTCATGTTCTTGGTGTCCACGGCGGGTGCCGCGTTCGGGTCCTTCTTGGGAACGCCAATGTGGCGGTTGCCCTTGAGGAATTCGATGCCCTTGTTGCCAGCCTTCGTCTGGAGGCAGCCCGTGATGAAGATGGTTTCGTCGGTAACCGGCAGACCATTTTCTTCGAGGAGAGCCTTGGCCTTCGGAATGCCCGGTTCGAGAATTTCTTCTGCGCACTGGACGCCCGGATAGGCTTCCTTGAACGGCTTCATGTTGAACTGGTCGGCAGCGATCTTCACGAGTTCCGGATCCGGTTCGCAAGGAGTCTTACCCTGGTAACCGAGGAGCATCTTGCCGTAGCCTTCGGTCATCTTGAACCACGTACCGCGGCCTGC
>CADAWC010000040.1 GCA_902791475.1 Fibrobacter succinogenes | reverse complement strand
AGCGAAAGAAAAACTTCGTCTGTCGTTAGCGGGGGCTCAGGAAAAATTACCGCTAACTTATGTTGACGGGAAATATTATTTGCCGAAGAACGGGGCTCCGTCAACGCATATCGTCAAACTTACTGGTAACGGTAATTTATCTAGTTTAGCCGCAAATGAATATATTTGTACCAAGCTTGCAGAATACTGTGGGTTACCGACTTCAAAGACTGAGCTCAAGCGAATTGGCGATGCAGAATTTCTTTTAATCAATCGTTACGACAGAATTTGCGATGAGAATCGTTTCTCGAGAATTCATCAAGAAGATATGTGCCAGGCTCTTGGAATCCTGAGTGATAGAAAATATCAGAATGATGGTGGCCCTAGCATTGCTGATATCTATAAACTGATTAAAGAAAAGACGACAATACCTTTATTGGAAACACGAAGCCTTTTACGATATGTTGTTTTTAACCTCGTTATAGGGAATTGTGACGCACACGGGAAAAATTATTCTTTATTGTTCCTCGATGGGACTATTCGCCTTGCTCCGATTTACGATGCGGTTTGTACCATTGTTTACCCCAATTTGACTCGCAAATTTTCAATGAAGATTGGCAAACATTACGAAATCAAGAAAATCAATCAGGACGATTTTGGGGTCTTAGCAGAAGAAATTGGATTAAAGTCCAAAACGGTTCTAGATTGCTATTCTGATATTGCCGAAAATGTTGCTAATGCGTTTGACAAACTCAAAGAAGACTTGTCGTTAAAAGAGCATGGACAAACTTTAAAGGCTGTTGAAAATTCTGTTTTGAAGAATTTAAAATTGCCACTTTGAGCCCGGTTTTTAGTACCTCAACCCAAATCCGTACGGGTAGAGTCCTTTTTTCCCATCGCCAACGTTAATCGGGATTTGCTTGGCGTCTTTGGGCCAAGTGTGGGGAAGTTTGCCCGTGGGCTTGACTTTGCCAAAGAGCACGTCTGCAACACCTGCGCCTTCGCTGCCGGGGAGCCATGCGACGACGAATGCGTCGGCTACGTTGATGAGCGAGGTGATGGGGAGCGGGCGACCGGTAATGAGCACGACGGCCACTTTGTGGCCTGCTTTTTGCCACTCCTTAATTTGTGCGATGTCGCTGTCGGTGCTATTGAATGACATGTCGGTTCTGGCTTTCTTGGTGATGATCTTGTTGTTGAAATTGTCGCCGCGGTAGTCGCCGAACCATTCGGCATACGGAACTTCACCGATAACATAGACGATTGTCTTTGCTTCTTCGGCGGTGGCGGCGCGTGCGCCATTGGCAACTTCGTCGAAGCCTGCTTGGATTGATGTTGCGCCGGGGACGTTTTCCATGGTGCCTTGCCAACCTTGTGTCCATGCGCCGCACTGTAAGCCGGTGTTGTTGGCGTGGGTTCCGGTGACGAAAATCTTGTCTGTAGTCTTGAGCGGGAGTACTTTCTTGTTTTTCAAAATGACGAGGCTCTTTTGCACGGCTTCGCGGGCGAGTTGGCGGTGCTCTGCACTGCCGATGTTTTTTGTGACGCCAACGTAAGCGACTGGGCCGCTCGGATTGTCAATCCTGCCCGCGCGGATTTTTGCACGCAAGATTCTGCGGCAAGCGTCCTTGACGCGTTCTTCGCTAATCGCGCCTGATGCAACAAGTTCTTTCATGCTGCTGACAAAGCTTTCGGCAGATTGCGGAACCATTGCCATGTCGAGGCCTGCGTTGATGGCGTTCTTGATGGCGTCCTTCGAAGAAATTCCGGTGACGAGTCCGGGCGAGTAATCGCCTGCGGCGCCCGGCGTTGTCGAGCTTTCGATTCCTTCCCAGTCGGCGATGACGTAACCGTCAAATGCAAGTTCTGTCTTGAGGATGCCTGTGATTTTTGCGGAGTCTACGTGTTGGTGGATTCCGTTCACCTGGTTGAAACTTGCCATGACGCTGAGGGCGCCTTGTTCAACGCCTGCTTCGTAAGGCGGCAAATACTTTTGGCGGAGAACTTTGTCTGTCATGGTGGCGTTGCCGCGGTCGTAACCGTTGTCGGTAGCGCCGTCGCCAATGAAGTGCTTGAGCGTGGTGATGACGCGCCATTCGGCGTCATTGTTGTCGCCTTGCTGACCGCGTACAAATGCGGCTCCGAGGTCTACGGCGAGTTCCGTTGTTTCACCAAAGCCTTCGTACACGCGGCCCCAGCGTTCGTCTTGCGGAACGGTGATGGCGGGGGCGAAGTTCAAGTCGATGTGTGCTGCCCACATTTCTTCGGCGACGGCCTGTCCGATTTTGCGGACGAGTGCGGAATCTCGCGTGGCTCCGAGCCCGATGTTGTGCGGGAAAATTGTCGCGTTGTTCACGTCGGCGACGCCGTGGACGTTGTCCTTGCCGTAGGTGACCGGGATTTTCTGTTTCCAGGCGTTTGCGTAAAAGTCTGCTGTGTAAGCGCCGCCGCCTTCGAGTGTGGAACCGCAGATGCTGTTGCCGCATTTTACGGTCGGGGCTTTGGCTTGCGTCATTTGAGCAATCATGTCGTCGAGAGTCATCTTTGCCATGATGCTGTCGATGCGAGTTTCAATCGGGTCGCGCTTTAGCGTGATGCTGCCGTAATTGTTTTTGCCGGGAACGACTCTGAGTGTTTCGGGTAAAAATCCCGCTTTGCGTACGACGATGCTTTGACCTTTCTTGGCATTGCCCAAGCTGAATGCGCCTTTGTCGTTTGAGAGTGTTCGCGCGTTGGCGATGAGCTTCGGGAGTGTCCTGACGGTGACTGCAGCGTTGTGGACGGAAGTGCCCGATTCATCAACGATGACGCCGCTGATTCCTGCCTGTGCTGTGGAAATCGCGGCGAGTGTCGCAAATGCAAAGATGCCGATTTTTGAAAAAATCATGATTTACCCTTTTACAACATCAATCTATATTCGATATGGTAGCAATGAGCGCGCGCACTCCTAATTTGCTGTGTACGTCTGGAAACAATTTTATTCTTTCCCGCCGGACTTTGTGGGCGTTGTAATTGGGGTTGTCGTGTTGCTCAGTCGTTTGAAGCTTGGTGTCAATTCGTCTATGCAACTGATAACGTTATCGCTGGAGGTCCAAAACTTGATGTTGTGGGCCCCTTCGCTAAGGGAGTAATTGAGAAACCATTTGCTGCCTTTGGGACAATTGTTTAGGTTGACGGTAGATTCGGTGACCCAGTTGTAATAGTGTTCCGTGGCGTCGTAGGTGAAGTTTGCGGAGCTTGCGATTCCGAGGCTGTTGCCGGCGGGAGACCTGTATCCGATGTCGTGCCAGCTGCCGCCTTTCCCATGCTCGAACGTGTAAGTTTCTTGCAATTTCATGTAGGTGCCTGCGGCAACGCTAATTTCGGAAGCTTTTGATTTTGCCATAAAACCGAACAGCTTAGGAACGGCAACGGCGGCCAGAACGCCCATGATGACGATCGTGACCATAAGTTCGATAAGGGAAAAACCTTTTTGCTCCATATAGCTCCCTCTGTATTATGCTTATAAAAATAAGATATTTACAGAGGAAATTGTAGAATGAGGACAAAAAAATAGCGTTACCTTGTTAGATAACGCTATTCGTGGGGCCTCCCGGACTTGAACCGGGAACCAACGGGTTATGAGTCCGTGGCTCTAACCGATTGAGCTAAAGCCCCAGTTCACCCAAAGTTAGTAAATATTTCGAAATTGTCTTTGCCCACTCGTAGTGGAATCCGCTGTAAGCATTTACGACGCATTTGTCCCAATCGGCGACTTCCGTGTTGTACACACTGATGGCGTCTTTGATGCGGCGGAGCATCTGGTGTGGAGCGTTCGCGTCATCGACAAGGAATGCGTTGGCTTCGCCTGCGGTCTCGAGGGTGTAGTCGGTGAGCATGCTTGCAATACCGACGTTGCGGCCCGTGAGCGGGAGCGTACCTGCAGCCATGGCCTTGAGGATTATCGAGCCAGACGGCTCTTGCAGGTTTGCCGCAAACAGAAGGTCCGAGGCGGCAAGCGTGTTGCGCAATTTTTCTCTGTTGTTCGCTTCTTCGGAATCGAACTGGAGGATGCGGATGAAGTTGCCGTACTGGTGAGAAACTTCCTGGTAGTAGTTCCATTCGGGGTGTTCTGGCGAAATGCCCACGATGATAAGGACGTTCTCTTTGGCGATGTCCGAAAGGATGGTCGCAAGCGTTTCGGAAGCGTTGCCCGACTCCATGTCCATGTGGCTGTAAATGATAAGCTTGTTCGAAAGATCCATGTCGAACTGGCGGCCGAGGCTCGCCTTGGCGATACGCTTCGCTTCTTTGATGGGACGCTTGGCTTCGTCGTTGAAGTCCCAGAACTTGTAGTTCACGCCGAACTGGATGCCGAGGAGCTTGCTGCTGTTGCGGTTCAAGAATCCGCTGAGACCGCCGGGGAGGTTCGTGTTAAGCATGGCGTCGCGATAGCCCGACGATGGGAACAGGACCTTGTTGGCGTACAGGATGCCTGCCTTGAGGAGGCTGACCTTGCCCCAGAACTCATAGCCGTCCATGTTGAAGTCCTTGCGCGGGAGACCGATTTTTTCGATTTCGCTCGGCTGCACGTGGAAGTCGTAAGTGATGTTATGGACGTTGAAGAAAAACGGGATGTTGTGGAATGCTTCTTGGTAGACGGTGTGGCAGAGTGCACCGACGAGGGCACCACCCCATTCATGACCGAGGATCGCTTGGAACTGGATGCCGCTTTGAGCGCTGTAAGAAAGCACTGCCGAGGCGAACATGGCGAATCTCAGGTGGTTGTCGCTGTAAGGGAGGGCGTGCGGCGGTCCGTAAACGTAGGGCCTACCGAAATATTCCTCATTATATATATAGGTGTGGAGTGGGTCGTCATCGGAACGCCAGACCTCGAACGGCTTGTTCTGCAACGCTTCGACGCCTTGATAAACGCAATGATACTTGTCGGGATCGATAATGTGGTCTTTATAGAACGGCGAGCAGGTAATAACGTGAGAACCGGCGTTGGCAAAAGCCTGCGTCATGCAGTTTACTGCGGTTGCGAGGGGGCTCGGTACCTTCCAGTTCCCCGCTTCTGGAGTTACGACGAGTATATTCATTGGTTTTTATACACTCCAAATAAAAATTTACCTACAAAAGTAAGTATGTATAAATTTATTTATTTAAATTTCAACTGAAAGGGTGTATTTTACTTTTTAACCTGATAAATAGTCCTTTTCAATATTTTTTATTAAAACTTCATCTGAAGGATACAAAATGAAGAAGATTTTCATTGCTGCTTTGGCTACTGCCGTCGCCTTGACGATGACTGGCTGTAAGGGTACTAACGAAAAGCGCGGCGACGAACACCTTAAGGAAGGCCGTTTCCGCAATGCTATCAACTCTTATCTTGAGGCAAAGAAGAAGGGCAAAATGTCCGATGAATTCTTTGACAATTTCACCCTCGCTCTCGTGCGTGCAGGTGATATGGAATCCAAGAAGGACTTGAGCAGCGATCTCATCAGCAATTACTTTGAAAAGGCTGCTTCCAACATCGGTAAGGTCAAGGAAGACGCAACCGTTGAAGAATACGTGAAGACGCTCGGTGATATCGGTAAGCGCCAGGCTGCACAGGAAGGTGTTGACTACGCTACGATCATCAACGCTTTTGCAAAGATTGACTCCGCAGAATCTGTCGCTAAGACTCGTCACGTTGCAGAATCTGCCATCAAGAGCATCCGCGAAGAAACCGAAAAGCTCTATGTCGCTCGCAACTTGCAGGAAGCCTTGGGCGAAGACGATCCGGTTGTGAAGGAATACATGCTCCTCCGCATGGCCGAAATGGCTCCGACGAATCAGGAAATCCAGAATGCTTTGAACAAGAGCCGCAAGGCCACTCGCGGTTACTTCCTCATCTTCGGCGAAAACGTTCCGGACTTGAGCGGCAAGCAGCGTGTGGACAAGTGGGGCTACGTAATGGCTCTCCCGACTATGAAGCAGTCCAAGAATGGTTTCTCTTGCGAACTCCAGTTCTGGGCTTCTACGGGTAACAACACGGAACTCGACCCGTCTCAGATTAAGCTCGTTTCTACCGATGGCAAGGAAGTCTATGCCAAGGGTAATACGGGTTGGTGCGAAGCCGAAGTTCTCGTAGGCAAGAAGGGTGACGAAAAGATTGAAAAGAAGCAGAAGAAGTTCAAGGGCAAGGGCAAGTTGATGAATGAATTCCAGTGCTCTGTGAACGTAAGCTTCTCTTACCCGAGTGGCTTTGTTCCGGATTACATCGAATATAAGGACAACTTCGGCATTGGCCGTAAGTACCTCGGTCACTAATTCGTAACGGAATTTAAAGACTGTTTTAGGCTCGCCGCGGATGCGCGGCGGGTCTTTTTTTGTAATGCAGATGCTGGGGCTTGGTTTGAAATGTCGGCTTGAAAGAACGGTTTATATAAACTAAAATGCTGTTTTCTGCTATTTTTACGTGAAAAGATGGATAAAACGAGTGCTTTTCACGTAATTTTAAATACAAACTAAATGAAATTGGCTGGATTTTTGTTTTTGGGGTTCCCTGAAGGAGTTTTTGAGTATTTTTTTGGGGTAGTTTAGGTTGCCAAAAAGGTAATAAGATGTTTAAAGTCATCTTTTTTACGTGAAAAAGGGCAAAAGGGTTGATTGTTTCACGTAAAAAACGGCTTTTTTCAAAAATTTTGTTTTTTTTACAGATGTGTTATGTTGTTTGTGTCCCTGATTGCAAGGCTTCTTTGGATGAACAAAAAAAATCCCCGGCAGTATTGCCGAGGAACTAATTACAATCGTCTAATAGCTATTGACCAATAACCAATGACTATTGACTAACCACTGATTAGAAATCTGCGTGGGCGCTCATACCGAGGGAGAACTTGGTTGCTTCGCCAACGACCGGGTTCTTGTCCTTGCTGAAGTTGTAGCCGAACCAGAACGTGACATTCGTGTTGAGCGTCGGGTAGATGTAGAAATTCATGCCGAGGAACTTGAATTCGTCCTTGCTGACTTCGGCATCCGGATCATGGTATTCGAAGCTTACGCCGAGAGAGAACTTCTTTGTGATGTTGAAGCTCGGTTCAATAGCGAAGAGCATCTGGTCATCCGTGAAGATCTGGTCTGCAGCCTTGTAGTCTTCGCCCTTGTTGACAATTGCATAGAAGTAGCTCATGCCCAAGTTGAAGATGTTGTAGTTCAAGCTCGGTTCAACAAGGAAGGAATGGACGGCTTCGCCCTTGTACGGGTGGAGGCCATAGACGGCGTAGATGCCGTAGTTGAGGATATCGAGACTCTTGGAGTAGTCGAGTTCTGTACCGAAGAAGTAGGTGTAACCACGGCCAACTTCAGAACCGAAGACCCAGTCCACGCTCGGGGTAATGGTCAAATGTTCGTCCGGGCGGTTCAAGAGTTTGAGGGCGTAAGTTCCGAACACGGCGATTGCTGCCTTGCTGTCGTCGGTAGCACCGATGTAGAACTTACCGTCGCCGAACTTGTTGTTGCCAACTTCGACACCGAAACCACGAACGCTCTGGTCGCGAGAAATCACGGCATAGCGGCTCGGGTCACGCCAGAAGTAATAGTTAAATGTACCTGCATTGTAGGTCAAGTCACCGAATACGAAGCTTACATCCTGGAACGGCTTCCAGCGGAGTTCCACGCCGTCAAAGTTGAAGGCGGTGTAGCGGTCTTTGTCGCTGGTAATGGCGGTCGAACGCGGGAGGCCATGACGGATTTCAGAAGCCTGGTCGGAGTTCGTGATGTTGCTCTTGGTGTTCGTGAAAACAGTTACAGAAACGTTTTCGTCGAGGTTTGCCGTCACGGACAAGTCGATGTCCTGGTTTGCGGCGTTTGTCGGGTCAAAATCTCTGTTGAAGTAGCTGGCGAAGTCAAAATCGACGTTTCCGTGGATTTCGACGTCTGCGGCCATGGCAAAACCGGTAGCGGCAAGGGCAATCGGCAAAATGAGTTTACGCATACAATCCTTCCAAAAAAGAAAATTTGGTTTTTACGTGCAAAAGATAGAAATATCTTTATCGCAAGACCAATGTTTGGCTTCATCTTCCCTTAAAAATACGAATTTGTTACGCTTTGATGGATTGAGTTTTGTAAATTTGATAGAGTCTTTAATATAGGTGGATATGAAATTCTCCTCCCGTTTTTTTGTTTTTTTATCGCTTGCCTTGGTGCAAGGTGTTTTTGCGTTGACGGCGGATCAGGTTTTGGACAAGTCCAAGGCTTGGTTCAAGTCGGGTCGTGCCTGGAGCCTCAGCTTTAGGGCTCAACTTTATCAGGCGGATTCTCCGGATATCAGGACCCAGTCGGGTAGTCTCATTGTTGCCGAGGGTGACAAGTTTAAGCTGGACCTTTCGGGAATAAAGTTTTATAGCGATGGCGAAAGCCTTTGGCAGTGGAATGTGGACCAGAAGCAGGTGCTCATCAAGGCGGTGGAAGACTTGTCGAGTTCGCTCCATCCGTCGGAACTTTTGTTCAAATACTTGAATTGCAAGGCGCTCGAAATGGGCGAGGGCGAATTTGCTGGCAAAAAGCTTTGGATTTTGAAGCTCGACCCGTCGAAATATGCGGGGCAGTTTACCAAGATGGAAGTTTGGCTTTCCAAGAGCGATTATTCCCCAGTGCGCCTCTTTACGGAAGACCCTGCAGGGAATGCGACTTGGTACGGCATTATCGACATGAAAGTGGTCAAGAATATTTCTAACGATGATTTCAAGTACAAGCCTGTTGCAGGCGTTGACGAAATCGATATGAGGTAGCTTGTGAAAAAGGGCTTGATGAAAAAATTTATGGCGGGCCTCCTTATGGGGGGAGCGTTGTGTACAAATGCTCTTGCGGGCGAAACGCTGTTTAGCAACTATGTGCATGCGGTTGCGCCTTCGGGTGAAACCGGAGCTTTGTGGGCTTTTTCGTGGGACTATTCTTATAGCGGCTTGACGTTGCTGAGGTTCAAGGTGACCAGCAATGGAACTGTGATGACCGAGTCTACGGACAAGGCTCAAGTCGAGTCGGATACGCTAACGGCTGTGTCGGACGCCATCCTTGAAGATGATCTTGCAGAACGCAGGCGCTTACCCGCTGTTTATACGGATTCAAAGCTTGGGCTTGTGTTACCGATGTTTGGAATGGACAAGAATAACCGCTACTTGATACCGGCGGGCTTTTATTCTGTTCGAGACTTGAAAAACATTGTTGAAACTCCGGTTAATGTCCCGTCTGCAGCAGAAGACTTGGATAAGCCGATGCAGTATGCCATCAGCGGTTTTGCTTATGAAGCTTCGGCGAAACGCCTTTGGGCGGCTCGTGGCGCATTGGGCTTAATGGTGTACGATGTTTCTGGCAAAAACGGCGCTAAGGATACGACGTTTGTTCTGAACTTGAAGACGAGTAAGCTTGAAAGGCTCAAGGATAATGCCGAACTGGATTTGACGAATAATCCTGAAATTTTCGATGTGCGTGTGCACCCGGAAACTGGTGACCTTTGGCTTGCAACGGCTAAGGGCATTTGGGTCAAGTCTTCGGACGGACTCAAGAATGTTTCGAAGAACCTCAAGGATTCCCGTGTGACGGGGCTTTGGATGGGTGGTGAACCGCTCCAGATTATTGCTGAAACGGCTTACAAAAAAGACGATAATGTGGTGGGCGGACTTTGGCGCATGTATGGTGAAAAGGCTACGGACTTTTCCAAGGTGAATTTCCTCGATACGGCAGGCAAGGTACAAAAGAAGGACATTTATGACGAAGCCGATTATACGGTAGGCGATGTCGCTTTCTTGGGTAAGAATGCTTTTGTGCTGGTGCGTGCTGTGGGCGGTTCGATTAGCGGTTACCTCAAGCTGGATTCGCTTGGTGCGCATGCTTGGGAAAAGGACGACGATGGAAAGCTCCAGTGGCTTTATGGCTATGAAACGGGAGCTACGGATCGCAAGGCAATTATCATGTCGATGTGTACTTTCCCGCTTTCAAAGGATCGTATGGGGCTAGCCATTGCGACTCGCGGAAACGGTGTGTCTGTTTCGGCGGACTCCGGTGCCACATGGAGTGTGGTTCTGAACCGTGCAAAGCTGAGCAACAATCTCGGAAGCATCCGTATGGTGCCTTCTGTGATTACGCCGGGCAGCGAAGCGCTTGTTTCGTACAAAGTGGGTCGTGAATCAAAAATTACGATTGAAGTGTTCAGCTACGATATGCGCAAGGTGCGTACGATTGTGAAAGATGCGGTGCGTAATGCCGATGCTTCGCGTAGCACGAATCCGAAGGAAGACATTTGGGATGGTCGAGATGACCATGGCAAGGATTGCACGATGGGCGTTTACTACATCAGGGTGAAGGATAATCACGGTCACATTGGCTGGGGCAAGGCTATGACGCTCGGAGGTAACTTCAGATGATTAAGTTTAAGAATCTTGTAGTTACAGCTTTGGCAGTGGGTGCTTTTGCTTCTTCGGCGATGGCGCTTGGCTTTACGAAAAAGTCTGAGCTTGGCGGTTTTGATGGCTTTGTCGAACGTATGGGCGGTGGAGTCCGTGAACTGGGCCGTGGCAATACGGGTTCTGCGGATACGGCTTCTATGCCGGGCGCTTTCTGGAACCCCGCTTTGCTTGGTTTCCGCGAGGATATTGGATACACGTTGAACGTTGAAAAGCGAGACTTGGACCGTCTGGGTGGCGCCTTTGGCGTTGAAGGCAAGGTCGGTAAGCGCATGGGTGTCGGTTTTGCCATGCTTTACCGCGGTGACCGCGATTTTAAAGTGATTGACGATGACGACGAAACGATGGGTACGGCGAAACCGTTCTTCTCGATGTTCTACTTAGGCTTTGCCTACCGCGCCACACGACAGGATGCTTTCGGTCTTTCGCTTTCTATGAGCTATGATAATTTGGATGTGGCTCAATATTTCGAAGGCATCGAGATGGAAGATTCCTTCCGCAGCCCGGTGACGATTAACTTGGCTTGGTTCCGCCAGTGGAACGAAAAGTGGTCTTCTTCTGTGGTTATTCGCAACTTGAGCTTTAGTAAGAACTTGTCTGCAAAATGGACGAAAAACCCGAGCCGTGATAATACATTGAGCTCGACGGAAGGCGTGCGTCCGAAGGTGTTGCAGATAGGTCTTGGCTACCGTTCTAAGATTATGGGCAAGCCTGTTTATGCTTGGATGGAAGCGATTGACTACCAGGTTGCTGATACGCTTTTGGCTTTTGACCCGCAGCTTCATGTTTGGACTGGTCGCGTCGGTTTTGAATGCGAGGCTATTCCTAATGCGACGTTCCGCGTGGGTATGGACGATTTGAACTGGATGCTCGGTGCTGGCTACAAGTTTGAAATTCGCGTGGGTAGGAGAAGGTTCCCGATTGAAGTGAACTATGCGTTCCTTTACGAAACGAGTGCGGGAATTTGGTCTCCGTTCAGTCTTGGCTTGCGGGGATACATTCCTTGATCTCTAAAGTGTTCATTTCGAAGGTGCGCAGTCTAGAATCGATGGACTGCAACTTCGATGCTCACATCAATGTGATTTGCGGACCGAATGGCTGCGGCAAGACGACGATTTTGGAGTCGATTTATTTGCTTGCGCAGGGATTCTCGTTTCGGTCGCGTGATTTGCGTGAACTGATTACATGGAAGCAGAACGAACTGATTCTGCGCGGTGAATTTGAAGATGAGGGGCGCGAGCGGAAGCGAGCGCTTCGCGTGTTTTCTCGCGGGAGCGAGGTTCGTGAAAACGGTGAATCGCTTAAGTCTCCGACTGCGTTTTTCGGGACGTGCCCGGCGGTGATTATGCAGCCTTCGGACATTGAGCTTTTGCGAGGTGGACCTGATGTGCGCAGGCATTGGCTCGATGAAATTCTCTGTTTCCGTTCTTCTGCAAATTCTTTAGTGTTGCGCAATTACAAGCGCGTGCTGCAACAGCGTAACAAGTGGCTCAAGGAGTTTAAACAGAATGGCGCTGCGGTTGGCGGAGAGGACTTGTTCCGTGTGCTCACGCAACAGCTGATTGAACTTGGCGCAAAGCTTTGGGCGGCGCGAATTGCACTTTCGAAAGAAGTCTCGGAAATTATCACGCGGTACTATCGCAAGCTTTCGGGCGGGGTGGATGAGATCACTTGCGCTTACAAAAGCTCGATTCTCAAGACGCTGGATGCGCTGGATGCGGCGGACCCGCTGTCGGATGAGATGATGGATGAAATTCCGGCGGGCGCGATGAGTGCTAGCGGGGAGTGCGCGGAATGTTTTGCGAACGGTTCTGGGAATGTCGCCGGGAGTGCGGCGGACGGCTCGGATGTCGTGAGCGAAGACATGCTGCGGAATGCGTTTGCGCGAAAACTAGCGGATTTGGAATTTGTGGAACGCTTGCAGGGAATGACAATGGCGGGGCCGCACCGTGACGACTTGGCTCTGTGTGCTTCGGGCTACGAGATGCGTTCTGTCGGGTCGCAGGGGCAATGCCGTTCGGCGGCGGTCGCGATGCGTTTTGCGGCGGTCGATGTGGCATCACGCTATTTGACGAAACCGATTT
The DNA here is from genome assembly GCA_902791475.1 of Fibrobacter succinogenes. GTDB lineage: Bacteria > Fibrobacterota > Fibrobacteria > Fibrobacterales > Fibrobacteraceae > Fibrobacter > Fibrobacter succinogenes_J. The sequence goes on along the minus strand of CADAWC010000040.1, from coordinate 20,374 downwards.
TACTTTTGGATGATATTTTCGCCGAGCTCGATGTGAATCGCCGTGATGCGGTGGCATCGCTCATTCGCGAAAAGGAATGCCAGGTCGTGATTGCGACGCCGCAGTCGGAAGATCTGCCGTTTAAGGCGGATGCAATGTTTGAATTGAAAATTTAAATCTTTATGTCATTCCCGCGAAAGCGGGAATCTCCTTTCAAGAAGGTGATGCCCGCTCGTCCCCGTCAAGCGAGGACAGGTAGGCGGGCATGACAATACAAAAAAACGCGCAAGGGTTTGCGCGTTTTTTTTGCACCGGGGCGTTGCGGGGTGTCCCCGCTAGAAGGGGTAGCGAGCAACGTCGTGCGAGGTAGGGGGAGGCCTCCCCCTACCTCAGTAAACAAAAAATTTGCGATTGCTTTTCTGTCTACTTCCTACAGTCTACCGACTACTTATTTATTCTTCAGCAAATCACGAATTTCGGTGAGGAGCTTTTCTTCGGCGCTCGGTGCCGGAGGTGCTGCTGGAGCTGCGGCTGCTTCTTCAGCTTTCTTCTTGCGCATGTTCTGCATAAAGCCGAGGAATTTCTTCATCATGAGGAACACGGCGAATGCGACGATGAGGAAGTTCAGGACTTCACCGATGAACGTGCCGTACGGAATGGCGATGCCTTCGGAGGTCGTGTAGACGAGCGTCTTGATGCCTTCGCCTGCGTTCTGGCCGCCGCACTTGGCAATGACTGCAGTGACGAGCGGCATGACGATGTCGTTCACGAAGGAGTTGACGATTTTACCGAAGGCGGCACCGATGATGATACCGATGGCCATGTCGACGATGTTGCCCTTGAAGGCGAACGCCTTGAATTCTTCAATGAGTGAAGCTGCTTTGTTTTTGATTCCCATTTCTTTCTCCTTGTTGGGTTGTTTAACGTTATTAAATAATAGGAAAAACCTTTGATTATTGGCTAGCAATTTTTAAATTTGGCGCGTTATGTCATGGTTAATATTGGCTTTTGCTTCGGCGGTTTTTCTTGGCTTTTACGACTTGGCTAAGAAGAAATCGGTGCAGGATAACGCTGTCCGTCCGGTACTTTTGCTCTGCAGCGTTTTTTACGCGCTTTTGATGTTGCCGGTACTTTTGTCTGGGCATTGCGAGCCGCTGACTTTGCATGACCACCTGTTTTTGATGGTGAAGTCGGTGATTGTCGGCGGGAGCTGGCTTTTCACGTACAGCGCGATTGCGCACATGCCGCTCAGCATCTCGACGACGATTCGTGCGCTAGCTCCTTTGTTTACAATCATGATTGCGGTTGGCTTTTTGGGCGAGCGTCCGCAGGTGATGCAGTGGGTGGGTATTGCAGTTTGCGTTTGTTCGTACATCGGACTATCGCTTGCGGGCCGCAAGGAAATGGGGCATTTCTTTAGCAACGGCTGGGTCGTGGCGATGCTACTCGGGACGATTCTTGCGGCGTGCAGCGGTATTTACGATAAGCTGATTTTGCAGCGCATGAATTTTGAGCCGTTGACGGTTCAGGTTTGGTTCAGCATTTACATGTGCGTGGTGCAGTTCTTGACGACTATGTTCACGTGGTACCCGACGCGTAAAAAGACGACTCCGTTTCAGTTCCGTTGGTCGTTCTTGGCGGTGGCGGCGCTGTTGATTATTGCAGACCGTTGCTATTTTTTGGCGGTGAGCGATTCGGATGCGTTGATTTCTATCATTACGGTGCTGCGTCGTTCGAGTGTGTTCATCAGCTTCTTGGCGGGAATTCTTATATTCAAGGAACGCAAGAGCAAGACGAAGTTTTTTGCAATGTTGGGCGTGGTCATTGGCTTGTGCCTGATTTCGCTCGGACGGTAATATATGCTAAAGATTGGAATTACGGGTTCGATAGGTGCAGGCAAGTCCTTTATGGGACGGTTGCTACGTGCACGTAATTTCCAGGTGCTTGACGCCGATTGCAAAGTGCATGAACTTTATCGCGACTCGGCGGGGCTGCGCGCTGAAATGGCGGCGTACTTTGGCGAAGAATGCTTGACGCCGACGGGCGTGAATAGCGCGCTGATTGCAGATCGCGTTTTTGCGGATGCTAATGCCCGCGTGAAGTTGGAGCAGATTGTTTACCCGTACTTAAACCTTGCTGTTGCAAATTTTTTTGCTGAGGATGCAGGGAATGATGCGGACTGTCCTAAAGAAAATGCCATGCAGTTGACGAGAGCCGCGGACAAGTGCCGGTTCGTGGAGGCTGCGCTTTTCTCGCGTGCGCCCGAGCTTGTAAAAATGCTTGACGAAATCTGGATCATCGATGCCCCTGAAAGTGCTCGCTTGGAACGCCTGGTGCTGCGTGGCCTCAGCGAAAGCGATGCTAAACGCCGTATTGAAAATCAGCGTGGCGCCTGCGCACCAGAACTTTTCCCGGGCAAGCGGATTCGCACAATCATGAACGATGGCGACAAATTGCACGTGGAACAGCAGCTTGATGAACTACTAAGAGACTTACACTAATTTATTGGAATTATGCAACCTTATATTCACCAGTTCGCGAATTTTTTGAGAGCCCATTTGAATTCAATTTCGGTCGGGCTGATTGCAACGCTTTTGATGCTCTATGGCGCCTGCATCAATAACTATTTCAAGCGCATCACGAAAAGCATTCCGTTCATCGGGCGCTTTGCACTGTTTGTTGTGCTGTGCAGCGTGGGGTATGCTTTTGCGAGTTCACAGATGGTGCGCCTTTTGCGCATGGTGCTGCGCGAGCTTTCGGACCTCCCGTTGATTGGGGTGGTCGCGGGCTGTTTTATTTTGCTTGCCTTCCTTGCAAAAAGCGGGAAAGACATTTGATACTTAGTCAATAGTCAATGGTCAATAGTCATTAGCTTCAACCAATAACTATTAACTAATGACTGATGACTAATAACTAGTTGAAATTATCGCGGTTTACTCCGTATAAAATAACGTCGTCAATCCACATTTCGCTTTCGTCTACAATCCAGATGGTGAAAGTCGTGACGCGCGGCTTGACGAAATCCCATCCCATATTCCCGAACTCGCCATCGCCTTCGACAAAATCGCTTGGTGTAAAGCTGAAGCGTTTCCAAGTGGAATCGAGATAGTCCACATACTTTGTTTTTCCGGTCGGCTCGTTGAGAACTTCTACCGCAAAACCGAGCTCGCCCTTGCCTTTGGCGTAGAAGGCGATGGAATCGATGCCTTCTAGGCTAGATGGGACGCGGCTTACGCGTGAGCCGATCATCGACCACTTGCCTCTTGTTTTGCTAGTGCTCTTCCAATGGAATACGTAGCCGCCACGTTCCTTGCTGGATTCAAAGGCGTCCTGGACGTTTTCGCTTGAGGGAGTTGTCGTGACGTTTGTGTCTTGTGGATGGAAGTACCATTCGCGCGGACCGTCGCCGTAGTCAAATGCGGATTCGAGTTTTTGATTTTCGAAGTCAATCAGCGTGATGGAATGGATGGCTTTTACGAGCGAGTCGGGGAGGTCTGCCCAGATATCGTTGTTTGCACTTGCGTCGAGTGCGGCGGTCTTGCCCCAGTACATTTCGAGGTTTTCAACGCTTGATGAGCCGTCGATGCGGATTTGGAATTCTGCGGACTGCGGAGTGTCTGGAGTCGTGCTGTTCCAGAAAGCGCGCTTGAAATCGAGTCGGTTCCCGCTTTGGTCTGTGAACCGGATGTCGTTCCCGTTTGCCATGGCTTCGCTAAAGTTGAAGTTCGTTTCGTTTAATCGCACAAAGACAACGGTAGTTTCTGCGATGGGTTTCATCCAATCCGAGATTGTAGAATCAAGCGGAATGGTGCGAACATGTGCCCATTGCTCTAATTGTTCATTTTCGAGGGTCGGTTTTGCTAGCGCTTGGATATCGCTCTTTTCGCCAGCAGAAATTGTAATGGAGGCTTCGCCGATGGTTTCTTGTTCGTCAGGCAAAATGGCTCGAATCTGGTAGCTTGCAGGCGGGAGTGAATCGAGTGTGAATTCGCCGTTTTTGTTGGTCTTTACGATTTTATCGGTGCCGTAAATCTGGACCCAGGCGTAGTCGGTTCCTTCAGGGAGCTCTGCCTTGCCGGTAACGGAACCGAGTTCTTCCATTTGCATGGTTGTTAATTTATTCTTCTTTAAGTCGCCAGAGGCAATTGCCTGGAAAACGCCGGAATTGCCATCAATGATTTCGATGTAGCCTTTTTCGAAACTCACGGAATCCATGACGATGTTGCCGAGTGAATCTGCGGCGACTTCTAATGTTGCGTCTTGTATATTGTTTTGCGTGACGGCGGAATCCGATGAAACTCCTTCCACGTACCAAAGCGGACGGATCCTTGCGACGACGTTGGCTGCCGGTTTAGAATCGATGTTTACAACGTTGATGATGCAAGCGTTTTCGGTTTCAACGGTGCTAGCGCCTGCGAGATTCTTTTCCGAGGAGCAGGCGAATAGTAATACACAGGATAGAGATGCTAATAATCTTTTCATGCTATCCTCGCTTTTTCTTTTGTTGTTTCTTTGTCCGAAATATCGGCGACAGGGTACAGCGAGAAAATGAACTGCATGACCTTCTTGGGTTCTGCAACTTCGGCAACGCGTTTTTGAACTTGTCTGCGAAATTCGCAAGTCATCTCGACGAGGTCTTCTAAGCATTCGTCATCAACGCAAGCGAGAACTGATGAAATGTTGCGCTCGCTCGGCGGAATGTTGACGAGTGCGTTTTGTGCAAGCGTCAGCAGCTGGTTCTGGTAACTGCGAATGGCGGTAACTTTGGTTGCTCCTGCCGATGTAAAATTGACGGTCGAAACGGCGTAGCGCTCGGAGGCGAGCGGCGTAATCATCTTGAGTTCTTTCAAGACTCGAATGGCTTCTTTCACCTGGTCCTCGGAAACGGCGGGCGTAATCTGCTTAACCAAGGTGCGGACATCGGCCTTGCCGCCATTGATTTCGATAATCGAACGGACAACGGGTATCCACCAGCGGCTGAGGAATAAAATTTCGTTGGAATTTAGTTTGCGGAGGCTCACGTCTTGCAATGCGAGTGCCATCTTGTAAAGCTTGTCTTTTTTAGCTTTGGATTTGGTGCGTGATGCGGCCACCAAAATTTCAAAAAGTTCCCCATCGCGACCTTTGAGCCCGAGCAATTTTTTGGAGAGCGGGATACTCTGCGCGGGGAGGTGGGATTCCTTATTCAATACACGGAAAACCTGGCTCGTTTCGAGTCCAAGTTTTTGTCCCATCATCTTATAGGAAAATAGCGGAAACTCCAATTTCTTCTGCACGAAGAAATTTTTCAGTAGATCTCTGTAATCGCCAATTTCGTCAATATTTAACATAACCGCCTCTACTATGAAATAGATTTTTTACAATGTCATGGGGACGTTTTTTTTGAAGTTTTATTGACGAATTGACAATATGGTGTATGATGTTTATCACGGATTATTTTTGTAAAAATGATGTTTTTCTTACATCGGTACGGTTCGCTCTCTAAAAATTTAATTTAGGGAACAGAAAAACAGAGAGGTAGCTATGCAGAAAGAAGACATCGTTGTTTTACGGCAGGTTGTGATTTTTTCACTGATTGCTATTGTCCTTGGCTTTGTTTACGGCTAATCTTTAAGTAAAATTTGGTGTATAGGCATAAAGCTGGTGCGGTTAAGAGCTGCACTGGCTTTTTTGTTGATAAAAGATGTTATATTGTTCTAGCCTGAAAAAGATTAAAAAGGGATTGTTAAAAATGCCAGCAGAAATAAAGATTCTTGAACGTGCTGAATTGTATTTGCGAAAGCTTTCTTGTGGGGTGAATCCTTTGACTGAGGAATCTTTGCCGGAAGCAGATGTTTGTAAGCAGGAACGTATTAGCAAGTGTCTTGCTTATGTGGCGGATTATTTAAAGCAAAAAGTGATGCCGGTGATGGAACGCCTTGAAAAGCCGATTGCACCGAGGCCACAAAAGGTTGTAAAGCCGCGTCCAGTTCGTGAAGTGGTAACGCAGGAACTCGTCTTCACGCCTGAAATGTTGTCCAAGTTCGAAATTTCTGTTGAACCGGTTTCTGTGTCGGGCGTTGTTCGTCGCCTAAACTTTTTGATTCCGCATGGGAGTGGAATGATGCCGCTTGTGTATGCGGATGTTGCTGAAGTGCTTTCGAGAGAAGGAATCCTTTTGAAAGAAGAAGGCGATAAGGGTAAGGACTTGAATTTGCCGACTCCGCGTGGTGAAGAACTTGGCTTTGCAAAGGTCGAAGCGGATATCCGTGGGCACCATTCGATTTACACAAAGTGCAATGCCGATGCTCAGAAGTTTATCTTGGATAATATTGACAAATGCGTGGCGCAGGCGAATGAACGCTTGGCTAGGCGTAAGACTCGTGCCGAATTGGGTGAGACTGGCCGTAGTGGTAAGGAAAAATTCCATGTGACCGAAGAACAGCTCAAGAATTATCCGGCCGATGAATCTCCGGTGCCGGTCAGCGAAATTGCTAGACGCTTGAACGATTTGCTCCCGCAGGATTCGAATGTGGAAAAGATTTATTTCAAGACGATTCGCGACTGGTTTGTCGCTCAGAACATGCTTGAAGAAAAGAAGACCGCTCTTGGCAAGATTTATTTTGAACCGACGGAAGCGGGCGCTCAGAACGGCATAGTGACGGAATCGCGCGTGGGCAAGAATGGTGAAAACTATGACGCCGTCTTGTACAATGGTGCTGCACAAAAGCTTGTGCTTCAGCACGTGAATGAACTCGCGTAATTAGTCATCCTGGAGCCGAAGGCGATAGGATTCATAATATGAAAATCGCCGCCCCTGCTTTTCGCAAGGACGGCGTCTTTTTTTTCATGTCATGCCGGCCTTTGTGCCGGCATCACCATACGCGTCTCGAATCGCTGATACTATCGGAGTCTCCGCAGGCCTCTTGGCATCGGGACTTCCTTGCCGTTTTCTCCAAGCAAGTAGATGTTGTCGAGGTTGATGAATCCCTTGCCGCTGTAGCGAGCGCGGAAGGCAAAGTTCTTGATCTTGGTCGGGTCGAGTTGCGGAATTGTCTTGCCCCAGCCTTCCTGCTTCATGTTTTCCCAGATGAGCGTGTCGCGAACCCAGTTGCCTCGCGTGTTCTTGAGGCGTACCATGAATTCGTCGTAGTCTTCGACCTGGCTCGACATGATTTGCAGTTCAATATAGCCTTGCGGATTGTTGTGCGCCGTGGCGTAATCGAAAACGATGCCGACGGATTTCTTGACTTCTTCGGGGACGTTGTAGTATGCGCCGGAGTAGTTCGGCCAGCCGAGATTAGGCGGTTGTTCGACGATGAAGTCGTGACGGATGTAGCCGCCAAGCGGAGGATTGCCGTTGTAGATTTTTGCATCCATCGAAGTTGCATTGTCACCATTCACGACCGGGAACCACGATACGTTGTCTAAACCGTTGTCGAAGTTCTGCATCACGCTTGTGGTGCGGTAAGCGCCACGGACGCGGAATGGAATGTTGAACGATGTCTGTTTTTTGTTCTTGCTTGTGATGGAAACTTTGATTTCTTTATTGCCGATCGAGACTTTTTCGGTGAGCGGAATTTGCAAGTGGAAACTTTCGATGGAAGAATTCCATTTGCCGTCATCAGGAGTTGCACGAACCGTAAGCGGACCGTTCTTGTCCCATTTCTTGATTTGAACTTCTGCACCGGCGAGCTCGCCACCTTCTTGTACTGCGGTCACGAAGAGGTCAAGCGTATCGCCGACGACAAGGACCTTCTTTTCAAGTGCTGCGGCGAGAACTTCGGGTGCGCTGTTTTGCTGAGCCGGGTTCATGCGGACAACGACAGTTCCAAACGGCGGCACTTCGATATCGCGGTTCTTGCCTTCGATGCGGCGGCCGCTCGGACCCATTTTCGGGTACGGGTAAGCGTCGCGCTGGTCACCAATCCACTTGAACTGTTCTGCGCCAAACACGTCAACTTCTACGCGTGCATTGCTCGGCTTTTTCTTTTCGCTCTTGCGGTCGACCTGCACAATTTGCTTGGTGTCGGTGAGGTTCACGAGAAGCACGTTGCAGCTGTTGCCTTTGCAAATGGCGTATGGCACGATGGATTCTGTGGTGCTCTTGACGGGAACGACGGCGTAACCGCTTTCGAGGAATCGCTTGAACGTCATGTAGACACCGTAATATTCGGCGGTGGGTTCAAGGCTTGCCCAACGATTCCAGGATCCTTCCTTGACTAGAGCTGTCATGCTGATGACGCCCCATGTGTGGTCCGGGCCTTCAAACACGTTGCCAAAGGCATCCCACGGGAGAGCCTGGAAACGGTCGCCAAAGCGGACGGCGTATTGTGCAAAAATGTTTGCCATGCCGGCCGCCTGCGGGTAGTCCATCCAAATTTGAGAGCCTTGCACGGATGTGCTGAATTCTGAGAGGAATACGCGGCGTTTGCCTTCAAGATATTTGTTCATCCAGGCATTGAGCGTGTCGGCGTTGTGAGCGACATCGAGGCTCGCCTTGAGCATGTCTGCGGCATTCAGGTTGTTCGGTGCCCAGTACGGATAAGTGTGCAAGTCAACGACGTCGAGATAGCGCTTGCCATCGGCTTTTTCTGCTTCACCAACGATGCGCAAAAATTCAGCCATCCAGTATTTGCCATCATTGAGGCCAGCGCCTTTTTGCAACATCTTGTGCGTGCTGAATAGCGGACCATGCAAGATGATACTTGGATCAACGGCCTTCATGGCGCGGGCGTATTCGATAAAGCGCGCTGCATATTGCCTCGCCGAGAGCGGACCGGATTCTTCCCATTCGCCGTCAAGTTCGTTGCCGATTTGCCATTGCTTGATGTTGTACTTTTTGACTTTGTTGGCGTAGCGCACCCAGGCGGCGGCTTCCTTAGAGGTGCCTGTGCCTGCGTTGACACAAATGACGGCTTGAGCTTTTTGACCATTGACAAGTTTCGGGAGCTGGTTGATGTAGGTCATGAATTCTTCAAAGTGCCACTTGATGTTTGTCCAGTCGGTGCGAGGCTTATCGCCGTTGCGAGTGGACATCGCAAAAAACTTGTAGTCGTTCCCGGCGAGCAAATCGTCAGAGCCGCTATAAAGCTTCATTTCTCGGATTTGCACGCCTTTAGACGGCAAGTCGGTCGTCTTGAACTTTAAGGCAACATAGCGTGCTCGCGTTGTTGGAAATTTGTACTTGGTTTGGTTGCCTGTAACCTTGACTGTGCCCCATCTCTTTAATTTATTCTCTGCGTGTTGGTGGACACCCGGATAATCGGCATAGTCTTCGGTCCAGTACGAAAGCTCAAAAGACTTCGGGCGGAGATTGCCCCAGTCGATGATGATGGAGTCGAGGTCTTTCTTTTCGGGGAACTCAATGACAACCCAAGGAGGGTCTTTCGGGTCGAGTATTTCGCCCCACCACATGGTGTTCATGTTGTTATCGGCAAGGTGACTGCGACGGATAAAACCATAGTTGTCCTTTGTCGTGCCGCGGTAAATTGTTTCGCCGAGGAATCCCGGAGCCCAGCTTTCTTCGCTTGGTGTCCAGAGTCCAGTGCTATCGTATTTGCCTGCGCCATTCCAGTGGTAGTCATTGCTCAAGCTTCCGTTCGGGAAACGGAATATCGTGTAGCCGCCATCAACGAGGGCGGGCGTCATGTCGTAATAGCGCGTAGGCGGATTCCAAATGGCAAGATCGGCGCCCATCATGTTCTGTTTGTTGATGACAACGCCCGGATGTGCATCGTCAATTTCAATGATGTTCTGTGCGGCAAACGCAGATGTCGCAGAAAGTGCGAATGCCGTCCCGCACAAAAAATTCTTGATACCAAATTTCATAAAAGCTCCTCAGGAATGGGGTAGGGCTTGTTTTGTAAAATTTAATGAATTTTAATTTCGCTATAAGATTCGTAATGGTTTGCGGTGTAGTAAATTGTACAGCCGCCTTGATACATAAGTCGCTTTGTTCCACGATTGTTTGCGGAGTAATCGACATCGGCTTCGTGATAGGAACCTTGGGGTAACATGGATTTGTCGTTGCTGAACGAGTCTCCGCCAATCATCACACCGATTGTTGTCCACGGGTTGAAATTCCACTTTTCAAATGTCTTGCCGGTCTTGGATTCGTAAAGTTGTTGGCCTTCGTCTTTGCCAACATAGTTGCTTGGCAACTTGTCGAACTTGCACAGGTATGCCGCCACGGAATCGCGAGTCGTGTATTTGCCTGATTCTTGAACGGCATCGAGGATAGAGGTAAAATAGTCCTCTTGGTTAAACGCATCTGGTGCACAAATAATATTCCCGCATTCATCGTGTGAATATTTATAACACTGTATATTATCGTAAGATACTTCTTTGCAGTTGTCCTCTGGTGCAGACGTTGTGCAGGCAGTTGCAAAGACAGAAATTGCAACTGTGATGTATAGCTTGAAAAATTTCTTTAGATTCATGTTTTAAAATGTAATAAAAGCGGTTCTGCAACATGGACTTTGCATAACCTCGAATGGCGTTAGGGCCTAATTCTAATGTTTGTTCTTCTTGACAAGACTTTTTTGTTGACGATGTACAAGAGGTATGCCGCAAAAAATGAAATTAGCATGGTCAGAATGTTCGAAGAATCCTTATCCAAAAAATCTATAAAATCAAAAAATAATTTGTATATAAATATGTGGCACAAATACAATTCCAAAGACATTAACCCAAAGACTGTGAAAATTTTATCGACTGTTTTGTATTTGTCAAAAAATTTCGCAAGAAGAATGCACAGAACAGGGGTGATGATAATGTAAGGAAGGTAGGCGAGGGAGCAAGTTTGCAGTGCATAGAAGAAATAGTTTTGGAATATAAATAAAATAACTGTTGCGATAAACGCGGCAGCCAATCCGATTGCTTTTAGCTTTTTTGTGAGTCTAATGTTGCATCCGTCTTTTGCCCAATGACCAAAAATAGCGCCTATGAAAAATATCGGAATCCTTGCGTAAGTGAGGATGATGAATCCGCCGTAGTTCTTGTTGTTGTAGCAAAGAATGCAAGTTAAGGCGTAGATTAACATTAATGAAAGTCCTGCCCCGATGAAATAGAAGGATGCTTTAATCCCATATTTTTTGAACAGTTTAAAGTAAATGGGGTATATTGCGTACAAAAAAATAATGCATGAGATAAACCACGTCTCATCACGGTATCCAATCCAATAGCCTAATGTTGTTGCCTTGCATATCAACAAATAAAACGCTCTGGTGCTAAAATCCATTTGAGCTAAGAAAACGATGCCTGTCACAACCCAAAATTCGGGAATGATACGAAAAAATCGGCTCTTATAATATTTCTTTAAATCAAAATTTTTTCTGGATAGGGAATAGTAAAGACCGAAACCGGACAAGAATAAGAAAATGTCTACGCCGCCATAACCGACAGACCTGATAAAGTCAATGAGGGCTATGTCTGTGGGCACGCGTAAATGAAACAGCATCACCCATATTATTGCAAGCCCCATAATGGCGCTTCGGTGTTTTGATAATAATTGGAGTGTTTCGTTCATTTGAATCTCGTCCCTTTGCTGGTACAAATAAATCTAATTGCAAAAAGGAAAATGAAGTGATAATTGAGTGTAAAAAGTTTTATTTTAAGACGTAAATGGAATGATAAACTGGAAAATTGAAGAAATTATTTTTATTAAAAATTATATTTCATACGTAAAACAAGGAGGATTTTATGCAAATGAGTTACGTTGAATGGGTTTGCCCGGAATGCAAAACGAAAAATCGTGAATCGTGCAACAGTTGGATGTACGGAAGCCCGATTCGTGAGTGCAAGGCCTGCCGTAGCGAATATTTGGATCGGCGGTGGCGCGAAGTCGCTATAGACGGATTTGACCCGCGCAGTAATAACTCCAGTTTTTTTCTGAAAGGTGCTTTGGTCCTTTTGGCAATTGCGGCCATTTGTGGTGCCCTTATTTGGTTCCAATCGGGTGGGGGAGGCTATTCGATGAAAATTTTGCTTGTGGGCGTGTTTAGTGCCCTTGGGACTCTATTCTGCATGTTTAATTTTTTGCGAATCAAACTCGGTTTCCAAAGCAAGGATGACGACAAGTTTATGGCTGAATCCAAGGCTCGCTTGAGTGATTCGCTGTATGTCGAGAAATTGCGGAAGTATGGCTACAAAGTCTAGGGCGAAACTTGCGTAATTATCATAAGGTCTAAAAATGCGCATTCTCGAAAAAATTAGTGAATTTATTGGTAAGTGGATGGCGATTGTAGTTCTCGCGATTGCGGCACTCTCGCTATTTGTTCCGAAATCGACTCTCTGGATTGAGCTCAGTTGGGTGAATTACCTCTTGATGGTTGTGATGTTTGGCATGGGGCTTACGCTCAAGCTCAGCGACTTTGCGCTAGTGTTTATGCGGCTCAAAGAAATTACGATTGGATGCGCGGCGCAATTTATCGTGATGCCCGGGCTCGCATTTTTGCTTTCGAAGGCGTTCGGGCTTGATGCCGCGCTGATGGCAGGTGTCGTTCTCGTGGGCACATGCCCGGGAGGCACTTCGAGTAACGTCATCACATATCTTTCGAAAGGCGATGTTGCACTTTCGGTCGGCATGACGAGCGTGAATACGCTGCTCGCTCCCGTGCTGACTCCGGCGATTACCTATTTGCTGCTCCGAACAACGGTCAATGTCGATGTGATGGCGATGTTCCTCTCCATCGTGAAGGTCGTGATTGTGCCGATTACGTTAGGGTTTGTCATAAACAAGTTCTTTGGCAAATGGACGGCGCGGGCGGTCAAAGTCTTGCCGCTCGTTTCCGTGATTGCCATCGCGATGATTGTTGCTGCAGTCGTCTCGCACAATGCCACGAAGATCCTTTCGACCGGTTTTATCGTGTTCGCGGTGGTGATTTTGCACAATTTGCTCGGTTACGGCTGCGGCTTTGGACTTGGGAAGTTATTGCACTTCTCTACGCCCAAGACGAAAGCGCTTTCCATCGAAATTGGCATGCAGAATTCAGGGCTTGCCACAAGTCTTGCAGCGACCGCGTTCTCGGGCCTTGCCATGGCGACCGTTCCCGGCGCCATATTCTCCGTTTGGCACAACATATCCGGCGCGATTCTTGCGAATGTTTACCACCGTTGGGACAAGTAAGTTATTTCTTCTTTGCAGATAACTTCTTGAATTCGGCTCGTGCTTTTTTCATGTCGGCGAGGAATGTTTCGTCATTATGCAGACTTGCAAATGCAGCCGACACGAGAACCTTCGAGGCGTCCACATCGCTTTGCCAGTGGAACCCGGCAATCACGCGGCTTTGCCCCCATTCGTAAGCGTACTTTAACAACGCATCTTGTGCGGATGGATTGATTTCAACAAGCAACATTGCCATGGACCATGCAAGAATCGTATGCCCCGACGGGTAAGAACCATTCTTTCTTAAGAGTTCTTCATCTTTAGGAACGAGCGTCGGTTCATTGAAACGGTCGAACGGTCGACGCCTCATGTAGTGCTTCTTCGGGACTCGGCCTACTTGGCGGAGCGTTGCTATTCCGCGCTCAATTACGTTCATGATGGCGGGAGTCTTTTTTGCAGAAATCTCCAAGCCGAAAGGTTCGCTGAACATCCGAAGCATAACGTCTAAGCCCGTTGCTGCTTGCGCAATCGCGAGGGCTGCACGTGTGGAATCGGCTCGCATCGCCTTGCCCCACATGTACTGCGAAATATCGTACATGAACTGCACTGATGTTGTTTCGGGTGGTGCCGGGTAAAAGTTGAGCGCGTTCGGAAGCGCGTCTGCCTTGACGTATGGCTTTGCGTCTGCCGCAAAACTGCAAAGAGTTGCTCCGCAAATGGCGAGGGCGAAGATTGATTTTTGAAGAATTCTAATCATATTTTAAAGATATATTTTTAAAAATCGCATGAACGCTTGTTGCTGCAATGAAATGCGCACTAATCGCGTTCGTAAAAAAGTTGCGTGTTGTGACGCCAAGCCACCTTGCGGTAAACCGGCTCCAATAGTGAATCGTTTTCGTTCAAAAAGAACATGTGCCTTTTCGTGCACATAGACACTAATTGCACGCAATAACGCGCAGTCGCTTCTGTGTGATGCTTTCTGTGGAAGCACGAAAGCATCAGCAAGTGGTCGTTTTCCATTGCTTTTTCAATGGTGCCACGGTAAATGTGGGGGAGGTTGCACCCGCGAATCCAGACCGCAAAAGCTCCGTTCGCAAGCGCGATATCTAAAATGCGACGCTCCGCATCCGAATGGAACGTGCCCACAAGGCATTGGTGAAATCGCCCCATTTCTGCGGCCCATTGCTCCAAGCGATAGTCGTTTGCGTCAAAATCTCTCGACGCGAAAACACCGATTTTCGTTTCTGGCCCATACCACAAGCGTTTCGCCCCTGCTGTGTTGATGCCAATAAGTTTGATTTTGTTCATATTTTTGCTCCCTTAAAAAATAAAGACCGCCCCGCTTGCGCGGACTGCGATCTAATAACATCACCCTTTCTGGTGTTGAACGTAATATACAATTAAAATTTGAGAAAAACAAGTGCTGCAATTTTTTGCAAAACTGTGTGCGAATTTGCGACGCCTCTTGCGCATGCTGTTTGACTTTTGTATGTTATACCATATGAAGTTTAGACTTGTTTTGAAAATTGCGTTACTAATTTTGCTTGTTCTGGTTGCAGGAACACTGTTCTTTCTGTACTATAATAATCGTATTCCTGAAAATGCTTTGGTGTATTATCGCATTAAAGATCACAAGGGTGATATTTCTGTATGGCGAGCCTCTAACTGCGAGATGAAAGGGGATGAATTTCACTGTCATGCAGAGCAGTGTCCTGACGATATATTTAAAGGTAATCCGCGTTATCCGCTTTTTCGGAAATATAAACCGGACACAAATACGTATCAAGATACGGCCTATATAAATTTAAATTTTGGTCTGTTTAAGAAAACGAGTTATATCCCTCGTCCTGTATATGCAACGTTTGACACCGCTTATTTTAAAAAACAATTTGCTTCAGTAAAGAAAACTTTCCCTTGTTCTCATTCAAAAAGGTTTTCGTCTTCGTATGAGTTGACTGCCATTGATTTGCCTAGTGGCGTGACTTTCTATGAAACAGGAAAGAAAAAAGACTCCAAAAAATCTGCAAAGTCAAAAGAAAAAAATGAACGCAAAGATTCTTTAAGCTCGAATCTCAAAACGGCGCCGACAATACATTCTGTTTCTATTTCTTGTCCTGAAATGCATTCGTTTCCGCACTATACGTGTTATTGCGGCAATTATCCAACTTATTGTGGGAATCCTAAATACACAAATATGCCTGCACTTCCAGAACGTCATTTTTATGCGATGGACGTATTGTCTTTAAAGGATAGTTCTTTCACCTGGAAATTGATATACAAGACTCCTTATAGCGAAGCTGATACGTTGGAAGTTACAACGACAGTCAAAAGAGAGTAATATAAATTGTTAAATTGTATGAAATATTTTGTTTTTGCTTGTCTATTTATTTTGCTTTTGCCGTTCTATGCGGCTGCAAAAGAACTTACCGCAATTGGTTTTGTGGAAGACCCTAAGGCGTATGAACATGATGGATATTATATCCGCTTGGCGTTTGTTCGGACTGATAAAGGGTGGTTTCCATCGTGTGAGTTTCTCGAAGGCGAAGATGCGGGTGGAATTTTTAAAAACATAAAGTCCTGTTCGCATAAAATCATGAAGCAATCATGGCAAGTGATTAATGCCGATGGCAAACGCGTTGATGCGGGAACGTTGAAGTTTATGCGCCGCAAATGGAGTGAAATCGGACTTGCGAAAAGTTCGCGTTCAATAGAAAATGAAATTCAATTTGATTCTTTAAATCGTTTTCTAGAAACATGGAAAGAAAATGGAAAAAGGATGCTCCCATTTCTGGCGATCCCGCTTGGAACGAATGTTGAAAAAATAGAACCCATTGCAATGAACGGTTCTGTTGAACAAAAAATAAAGGATAAACTTGTAAAACAGTACTTTAGAAAGAAACGGACTGTTTGCAAATGTGATTCTAACGAAAATCTTATCTCCGAAAGAGATGCCAAGTCAAGCGATGTCGTTATCAAACCGCTAGTAGGGTATAAGGATAACGTATCTTTTTATGAAGTACTTATCCCGGACACTTCTGGTTGCGGCATTGTGGATGACGGGATGGAATTGATGGCCGTAAAGAATGGCAAAGTTGTAAATCTTACGGAATCATCTGGAATGGCAGATGACCGCCCGACGACAACTGCAATGACCCTTTTCAATAGATATGTCTTTTCAACGAAAGAATCGCAAGATACCGTATATGTGTTCTTTGCTGGTGGCTATAATCTTGACGGTTACATTCTGCTAGATTCTGAATTGAACGTTCGAGCCGTCAGCACGTGGAATTATCACTGAGTTGATTATATCTCCAAGCCTGCTTGTAACATATACTTTTGCGCAAAGCAATTTGCCTCGTCATCTTTTTGCTGATTCTTGTTGCCGTAATAGACGTTTTTGATAAAGATGTCCTTTTTGCCGTGAAGTACGATGTGGCCGAGTTCGTGGAAGAAAGTGAACCAGAATGCATTGCGATCTTTGAATCGGTCGTGCAATTGGATGACGGGAATATCCTTGTACCAACGAGCCATGCCGTGAATCGGTGCCGACTTAAAATTCTGCGCGTACAGAATTTTGATGCCGAGCGTTGCTCCGAGTTCTTGCAACTTATGCATGCCTTCGTCGATAAAATCTTCACCCACCTTCGGCTTGGACAATGCCTTTTTACGACGTAATTCTTCCCACGCGGCAACATCGGTTTTGGCCAATTCTACAAATTTCGGCATGGCCTTCTTGATGGCGGAACGCTGCTTCTTGTCATTTTGCTTTTCCATCTGGATTTCGTCAGCGAGGATTTCACCACGACGCATCCACACGGAGGCGGCATACGGGTCTTCGGTTTCCGCGAGCGAGATGCGGAACGCAACTTTCAGACGGTTCTTATAATAGTAATCTTCCCACTCTTTGGGTGTAGGTACTCCGAAGAACTTGAGAATCGGCAAAATTACGTCTTCCTTATTGTCAAAATCTGCAATCCACTTACGCGGATTGAGTTCATTGATAGGGAAAAACTTGCGCCAAACGGCTTGTTTCTTGAGAGATTTCTTGATTTTTTCACGCCAAAGATCTTCGTCGTATTGC
The DNA here is from genome assembly GCA_902791475.1 of Fibrobacter succinogenes. Classification (GTDB taxonomy): domain Bacteria; phylum Fibrobacterota; class Fibrobacteria; order Fibrobacterales; family Fibrobacteraceae; genus Fibrobacter; species Fibrobacter succinogenes_J. The sequence continues at coordinate 3,227 of CADAWC010000040.1, read as the reverse complement.
TTTTGCATATTAAGCCAACAATATTGAGGGATTCCCGTTCCGCATTCAAGGCTGTAAGCCATTTCTGTGGTTACGCGGCATTTTGCTTTCAGAAGTTCGTTTAAGGTCTTTGGAGTGTAGCCGATTCGAGCGGCGAAATCGTTAATATCCACATCCATTTCCTGAAGTTTTTCTTTAAGAATATCTCCGGGGGACGTCTTGCCCCACAAAACCAATTCTTTTTTTTCTGCCATATAATTCCTCTCTATTTATGATAATCTACAATTTCTATGACTTCGGCTTCGGTAACTTCTGCCCAAATCACGGCCTTGTCCGGTTCTGCACCCCAAAAGATCAGTCTATAGGGTTGATCGAGGTTGCATGCCCATTGTCCTTTTCGATTGCCAACAAGCTCGTGAAAACGTCCTGGGTAATGCAATAAATCAGCAAAATTTTCGGCAGAAATCAATGAAAAAATTCGATTTCTATAGCATATTGCTCGCTTTTTGCCCATTCGACGAATTGCATAAGCCTCGTCCGTTGCACACAATTCTAATTCCTTATCTCTAAATTCGATTTTCAACACACCCCCACCGTTAATCAAAAATTCTTTTTGCAATATAATAAATATTTTTAATGAACGCAATGGGTTTACTTTTTGTTTATTTTTGAGATGAAACAGATTATCTTGACAAACTGTATCCGATTAGATACATTAATATGTATGCTCAAGAATTTAGTCATTGCCGAATACCTCGACAACGAAAAAATCGTCGCCAAATATTTGAATATGGTCAGCGAATCGGAAGACCCCGCGCTGTTTCTTCGCGCCATTGGGCACATCGCCAGAAGCAAGGGTATGTCGCTGATTGCCGAAAAGACCGGACTCGGCCGTGAAAGTCTTTACAAAGCTTTAGACGAAAAAGCCCATCCGCGTTTCGAAACCATTTTCAAGGTACTGAACGCCATGGGAATCCAGATGACGCTTGTCCCTAAAATGAAATTCAGAAAGCGCGCCAAACAAAAAGAACTTTGCGTCGCAGAGAAAAGGGGACAGTACAGGGTGTAGGGGAAAATACTTAAATTTTGATGTCGTTAGGCATTGATATAATAGAGGTTTGTTTTCAGCTATGGACGTTATAATGCTACGAAAAAACAGTCTTTTTATTTTGGTTGCATTACTACTTTGTATTGTGGTTTCATGTTCGTCTAATGGTGAAAATGAAAAAGACCCAATTGAAGTGGAATATTTAAAGAAACGAGATTTCATGGCTGCATGTTATTGCAATGTCTATGGATTTTCATCGCCAACATTCAAAAAAAAATTAATTCGCGAATTTGGAATGTCTATGGAAAATTTGCGTGATAATCGAAATCAAAAGGGTGTTTTTATTGTGACTGATTCTAGCAAATACAAGCATATTTTTAATTTGAATTATCCGGATACATCGAATTCCAGTCCTTTAAAAAATTTTTACGCATCATTTAATTTACTTGTAGATTGCTTCAATCGTGATTCTATTTATATTGGCTCTATTACTGTAAATGATCAATGCAAGTATTTTAATACGAACGGATGGTTTCAAGAAAACTTGCTAGATGAAATAAAAACGGTTTTCCCAGAGTGGTATGATTCATATGTGAGAAAATGCCGCATCTCAACGAAATAAGCGAGTATGGTTGATGCGGGCAAATGCTATTTTTCTTTTTCCCATTCGCTATAGCACGGCCAAACTGCATTCTTGCTTATGCAAAAAGCGGCGTCACCATCATGAATTGCAGAACCCTTCTTCCAAGACGCAGAGCAATAAACCAGCCAATAACCATTCTTCTCTATTCGCTTTTCTGGAAATAGCACGGAAAATTCACCCAAGAACTTTTCCGAAATATACGAATATAAAGCAATCTCATTAGAATTGTTTTTTTGACTAAATTTCTGAATATTCAAATTACTGAATTTAAGTTTTTTATTTTTCTTATCAAACGTACTGTGCTTTACTAAATACCGATTGAGAGTGTCTCTCTTAACTTGGACAGTTTTCTGTTCACGATAGTATTCACTGCATAAAGAATCTGTGACATTTCGCTTATCCCGTGCAACGCCGTTGCTGTCTACAGTCATGGAACCACAGCGAATAACGTCTTCAATATTCCAGTCTTTCGCAAAACAGTTTGTCGAAAGAAGCAAAAATGCAACTGCCAAAAGAAGGAATCTCATAATTACATGCCTCTATCACAAGATACATTTTTTGGGGTCTTAGGGGTGTCCCCTAGGCGAAAGGGTAGCGGAAGACACGGCAAATGCGATTAGAGATTGCCGCGGCCCCTTACAGGGGCCTCACAATGACAATGTTGTGCCGGGAAATAGCAAAAAAACTTGCTTTTTCATAAGAACTTTTATATATTTGTCTCTAGACAGGGTGGCAGGGTACCCACCTGAGATAAAAAAGAAGGCCCAAATTGATGACAGGGTGGTAGAGCGACCACCTGAGATAAAAAAGAAAGCTCATTAGATGAGACCGTTTTTTATTTATATAAAAAACGGTCTTTTTTTTTGTTTCAAAAAAAGGATCACTATGAATAAACCTAGAACCCCGCAGGTATGGCTTCTGTCGCCATTTTTTTATGAGCGATACTCCGATAATCGGGAAATCTTATCAAAACAAAACCGTCCCTATCTAGTGTTGCTAGTTGAATACCGTGGCCTCAATTTTGCCATTCCATTTAGATCAAATATTCAGCATTCACATGCCTATAAATTTCAGGGAGAGTCTTCAAGGAAACGATCGTCCGGTCTTGACTTTAGCAAAAGTGTCATCATATTTAACGAAGATGAGATAGGCATGCCCGCGCATATTGATTCTAAGGAACACACCGAACTTACCAAAAGATACAACTTCATCGTAGAAAAATTTCAAAAATATATTGATGATTTCATTGAAGGACTAAAGCAAGAAACTCTGCAACCGAAATTCAATTTCTCTTCACTGACTTATTATAAGGCTGTTCTGATATCCGCTACGATGGGTGGAAAGAATGCGTTAACTGATTGTAGTGAAGGCTCATGACATTTTTTTGTCAATTTCCGCTCACATTCCCTAACCACAAACCACCACCTCTAGCCACTCTTATAGTCTTTTTCTATCTTACGCCTCACCGCCAGATGTCGTATTTCTGGGGAACCGGGCGAGAACCGCCCACAAAAAGGATTATTTATGTCTCAAATCGAACTCACCTTCCCCGATGGC
>CADAWC010000039.1 GCA_902791475.1 Fibrobacter succinogenes | reverse complement strand
AAGTGGCAGATCGTGTTACGCGACGTGACGCGTGGCTAGTATCCTAGGGCAGGGCCCGCATATGAAGAACCACCGGCTACGCCGGTGGGTTCCTTTTTTGTTTTTCTAGAGGGCGATTCCCGCTCGTCCCCGTCATCCCCGTCATCCCCGTCAAGCGAGGACAGGCGCGAGGACAGGTAGGCGGGAATGACAATGCTTGTTACGGGATGGTGACCCCGAAATAAATCCGGGGTGACAATTAAAAAATGCCGAAAATAAAGAAAAAACCTCGGTTTTCACCGAGGTTTCTTCGTGGTTCCGATTGGAATTGAACCAACGACACGCGGATTTTCAGTCCACTGCTCTACCAACTGAGCTACAGAACCATTTTGGTGACCCAATTATACATATTTAATTTTGCCTTGTCAAGGGTAAAGAGAATATTACTGTTATTTTTTTGAAAAAACTACTAAATTTAGTGTTGTTGGATGGACAATTGAGGTGTCCCATGGAAAAAATCTGTGGGAGATGTGTTTTTTATTTTAGGTGGTCGCCGTGATACGCTCAAAAAAATGGTTTAAAGAGATCCTCTCTTTGGCTGCAATTTTTGGTTCAGCATTTGTTGTGGGCTGTGCTGACGAAAATGCAAGCGCTGCATTTGATAATCCGGGTTTTCAGCCGGGTTCGCAATGTTTAACACCAGGTGCTTGTAACGATACTATTATTAAACCAAATCCGAATGGTGGCAACGACACTATTGTTACTCCGCTCAAACCGGGTTACGATACGATTCGCGAAGTTGTCGGACACGATACGATTATCAAGATTGATACAGTTTATCTGCCAGAAGATACGTCTCTGATTTGGATTGGTCAGTCTGCATTGCGTATAACAGAAATTACTCCGCTCAACTTGGATTTCTTAGATGAAAACGGCGACGATCCGTCTTGGGTGGAACTTTATAACGCTAGTGATAAGGATGTTAACTTGAGCGGCTATACGCTTGTTGAAAGCCGCAAGAATCCTCGCAAGTTTGTTTTTGGAAACGATGTCATCAAGCCTAAGGGTTTCAAGGTCGTCTTCTGCGACAAGAAGAATATTTCTGCTGTTGTAAGTGCAGATAACGGTGACCGCCACACGCGTCCGCATACGGACTGGAAGCTCGATAAGAACGGCGGCACGCTTTACTTGATTGATAAGTATAATGGAATTCGTGATTCCGTTGATTATCCGGAACTGAATGCCGGCTATAGCTGGGGCATTACGGATGGCGGCTATTGGAAGTACTTTGAAAAGCCGACCCCGGAAAAGCCGAATACTGGCGTAAAGTCTTATGACGAAACGACTCCGCCGGCTGATATGAGCGGTCTCAAGGCTGGCTTCTATAATGATGGATTTAAGCTGAATCCGCCTTCTCTCCCGGATGGTGTCAAGCTCCGCTGCACGACCGATGGCTCTGTGCCGAATGAAAACTCTCCGGAATTCAATTCCCCGAAGTCGATTGACCATAGCATGGCCTTCCGTTGCGCAACGTTTAAGACGGGTGCTCTTTCGAGCAAGGTAACGACTCGCACGTTCTTTATCGATGAAGACGAAGTGAAAATGCCGATTGTTGCTATTAGCGTGGATTCTAGCTTCTTCCGTGAACATTACATCAAGACGAGCTGCGAAGCCCCGAAGAACTGCAAGGATAGCGCAGGCCTCTATGCCGATGTCGAACTCCCGGTTCACGTGGAATACTTTGAAAAGGGTTCTTCTACAAAGGATGGCGCAACCTGGGAAAAGGATGCAGGCATTTCTTTGATGGGTGGCTATAGCCGCTTGAACGACAAAAAGTCTGTTTCGATTCGCCTCCGTGAAATCTATGAAGAAGGCAATATCAACTATCCGTTGTTCGAAACTCGCAAGGGCGTGAATGACAAGTACAAGTCCTTCAATCTCCGTAATAACGGTAACCGCTATGTGAGCGACTACATTGAAGACGCTATGGGCGGTGCAATCCTTGAAGGCACGAGCGTGGATTACCAGAGAAGCCGCCAGGTGGTGGTGTTCTACAACGGTAAGTACTACGGCATCCATGACATGCGTGAACGTTTCAACAAGCATTACGTAGAAACGAACTACAAGATCGACGCCAACACGGTGAACTTCATCAAGCACTTGGGCAAGGAAGTCGAAGCTAGCAACGGTACGACGGATGCTTACATGCAGATGCTCAGCTTTGTGGCACAAAACGATTTCTCTGGCGAAAACAATGCCAATTACGCTACGGTGAAGACGATGCTCGATGTGGGCAACCTCGCCGAATACATGGCTGCTGAAATTTATATGCACAACGGTGACTGGCCGAACAACAACGTTCGCGCATGGTCTGCTCCGGGTTATCCGTGGAAGTTCATGGTCTATGACCTTGACCACGGCTTTGACTGGATGTGGGGCGTGAACAATGGCGAATTTGACCAGGGCAGCAACATGTTCGCCTGGATCAAGAAGGGCGGTGGAAACAAGCCGTGCAAGGAAGAAGGCTGCTTTGCTAACCTCTACAATCAACTTATCAAGAACCCGGAATTCAAGCGCATGTTCATCAACCGTTCTGCTGTGATGTTCAATAGCTACACGAACGGCAAGAATGTGGAAAAGGTTGTCGACGCCATGGTGGCAACAATCGATGCCTCTGAAATGACCCGCGACCTTGAAAAGTTCAAGCAGGATCAGAAGTGGTACAAGAACTCTTGCGGTGACGGATTCAGCAAGACCGGTTCTTGCCTGAAGTCTTGGGCTGCAAGTCGTGATTCCAAGGTTCTTCAGGAATACCAAGAAGAATTCGACCTGAGCGGTACGGCTTCTGTGACGATCGCTGCTTCTGGCAGTGGTACGGTGCTTATGGAAGGGGCAGCTCTCCCGAATGGCGCTACGACTTACAAGGGCAAGTTCTTTGTGGGTAATCCGATCCTCTTGACGGCTGTTCCGAGTGCAGGTGCTTCGTTTACCGGCTGGAGCGATGGCGTTGCTGACAACCCGCGTTTGGTGGAACCGAAGGAAGGCGCAACCTTCACGGCTCAGTTCCAGTAATTTAGAACGACGAGTGCGCTACGGCGAGATGAGCCTTGCCGAGACGCGTCGCCGCTCGTGATGGAATTCGCGGCCTGGATGAAAATCCAGGTCGTTTTTTATTTCTACATTTTACTATATGAAAAGTCCCGTGCGTAAGATGTTCGATGGCATTGCGAGCCGTTACGATTTTCTGAATCATTTTCTGAGCTGTTATCAGGATGTGCTGTGGCGCAGGTATTGCTGCAAGCGCTTGAAAAAGATGGTGAGCGCGGGTTTGCTCGCGGAAAAGTCGCAGGCTGTTGAATCGCAAGACAAGACGCCACGCGATTTAAATAAAGTTCGCTTGCTGGACTTGTGCGGGGGTACGGGCGATTTTGCCAATACATTCCGCAAAATTTTTGAATCTGGTTACAAGTGCGGGTGTGCGTGCAAGTGTGTTTCGGAAAACAAGGCGTCGCGCAACTTTGTCGTGGACCCAGCTGTAATTGGTGACTTTTCGTACGGGATGCTCGCTGAAGTCAAGCCAAAGAAAATCGATGCGCATGCTGTACAGCTTGATGCTATGAAAATGCCTTTTGCCGAACGCCAGTTCGACGTGATTCTGAACGGCTTTGGCATGCGTAATGTGCCGGACGCCCGTGGTGCCTTGCTGGAATCTTACCGTGTGCTTGACGCGGGCGGCTACCTCTGCGTTCTGGAATTTTTCTCGCCGAGGAATTTGTTCAACAAGTTCTTCTATAAAGTGCTGGCTCCGCTATTTATCCCGGTAATGGGGGCGTTCTTTAGCGGTAAGCGCGAGGCTTACGAATACCTGGTAAATTCGATTATCCGCTTTTTGCCAGTCGATCAGTTCTGCAAAATGGCCGAAGAATGCGGCTTTGAAGTCAAGCAAGTCAAGATGTTCGATGGTGGGATTTCGTTTGGCGTGTTCTTGCATAAGCCGGGGAATGCATGAGTCGCTTTGTGCTAGGAGTGACGGGCGCAAGCGGCAGCATTTATGCGACCCGTACGGCGATGTACTTGCAGCGTTTTCATCATGAGGTGACGCTGATTGTGACGCACCCGGGCAAACAGGTGCTCGAGTACGAGGGCCAAAGTGCGCTTTTCGACTATTGCAAAGACGTGTGCAACGTGGATGATTTTTTTGCGGAATGCGCGAGTGGTTCTAGCAATATTGTGGGCATGGCGGTGGTGCCGTGTTCCATGGGAACGCTCGGACGCATTGCGGCTGGGACTTCGGATAACTTACTTGTGCGTGCGGCGGATGTTTGCCTCAAGGAACGCCGCCCGCTTGTGATTGTGCCGCGCGAAATGCCGTACAACTTGATCCACATCGAGAATATGAAGCGTGTGACCTTGGCGGGGGCGGTCGTGATTCCGGCTTCGCCGCAGTTCTACAGCAAGCCGCAAAGCATCGAAGAGCTTGTGGATACCGTCGTCGCGAAAATCCTAAAGCACTTGGGCGTGGAACAATCGCTTGTTGCAAGTGTTGCTAAAGTGTGGAATGGCGATGAAAAGGAGATTCCCGCTCCCCGGAACAAGTCCGGGGCAAGCTCAAGCGGGAATGACAAATCCACGAAGGCGGGAATGACAAATCTAATGACCAATGACCATTGACTAATGGCTAATGACTAACCTATGAATAAAATCCTTGAATTTACGCATCTTGTCCGTTTGAGCCATTCGCTGTTTGCGATGCCTTTTGCGCTGGGTTCCATGTGGGTTGCGGCAAACGGTTTCCGCGATATGAGCGCTTTTGAAACCGCCCGCATTATCGTGCTTATCGTGCTTTGCATGGTGACCGCCCGTAACAGCGCCATGAGCTTTAACCGCATTGCAGACGCCAAGTTCGATGCGGAGAATCCGCGGACGGCAAAGCGCCATTTGCCCTCTGGGCGCCTGAGCCGCAAGTCGGTGATTGCGTTCCTTGCGTTGAATGGAATCTTGTTTGTGGTGTTTGCGTGGATGCTCCAGCCGCTGGCGGGTGCGCTTGCGTTCCCGGTGTGGCTATTGCTGCTCTCGTATTCGTACTGGAAGCGTTTTAGTTGGCTTTGCCATTGGTTCCTTGGTTTTGCGATTGGCATGAGCCCGCTTGGCGCCTGGATTGCCGTTCGCGGTGAATTTGCCGTGTTCCCGATATTCCTCCTGTTCATTCTGATGCTCTGGATGGGCGGCTTTGACATCATTTACGCGACGCAGGATATTGAAATTGACCGCAAGCAGGGGCTGCATTCTGTACCCGCTCGCTTTGGCCTGGAAAAGTCATTGCGCATTGCACTTGCGAGTCATTTGGCAATGCTTGTGCTTTGTGTTGTGTTTGGATTTTTCTGGAACATGGGCTGGATTTGGTGGACTGTTACAGGGCTTATGACGGCAGCCATAGTTTATATTCACTTGTTCAGAAAATCTAACGATCTGGACGCGATGAACCGCGACTTTTTCCTTGCGAACGTGGCTATTAGCGCGCTCGTGATGGTCGGCCTTATTGTCTGGATTTGCATGGGAGGTGACGTCAATGCCCTTTATTAATCGCCCGAACGGAAAGTTCACGAACGAAGAAAAAGTCAAGATGTTCCATACGATGGGTGGCGTTGCCGCCGTTATGGCTCTCGTTTGCATTTTGCTGATTGAAACGGGGGCGGCGGGTGAACACCATGACCTGGCGGACATGGGGCTTACGGCGATGATTGTGATGCTCGCCGTTTCGCTTATTGGCGCGATGTATTTTAAGAGATAAAACTCTCTTAAATTTCCAAATCTGCAGATATAACGGTTTCGACAGATCCATCGTCACATTCAAAGAGCAGGCTGCCATCATTATTCATGTTGATGATGCGGCCTGTTTTTTTGATGGAGCCTTCGCCGGTGTCGCGGTTTTGATCGGTGCAGTGGTTGTTCACGATGATGGTGCCGCGGGCGCCGATGAACTGGTCCATGCGTTTCCAGGCTTCGACCCACGGGCGAATGCCGAAGGCTTTGAACTGCCCGATGGCGCGTTCGAGATTCCCGATAAGCGCTTGCAAAAGCTTTTCGCGGTTGATGGCGTGCCCGAAGATGGTTTTAAGCGTGGTCACGGCGCGGTTCAGGTGGGCGTAATCGGCGGGGTCGCTATTGACGTTGATGCCGACTCCCATCGAGAGGGCGGGGCGTGGCGCATTTTGTGTGCGCGTGTAAACAACCTCCGCGAGAATCCCGCAGAACTTGCTTTTGCCGTAGAGAATGTCGTTGGGCCACTTGACCGTGATTTTTGGTGCGCCTGCGCAATCCCGGCTTGCAATTGCATCGCCTTCTTGAATGTTGTTGAAAGTCTCTGCAAACGTGAGTGCTGCAACTTGCGTGATTTGTGCGAAGTTGCTGGCGGGGATGCCGTCGAGCGGGATTAAAATGTTAAAGTAAAGGTTTTTGCCGGCGGGGGAGTCCCAAGTGCGTTCGTGGCGGCCATGTCCATCGCTTTGCGAGTCTGCCACAAAAAGTGTGCCGGGTGCAATTTCACCGGAGGCTGCCATAGATTTCATGAGCTTGTGGGTGCTGCCAATCGTCTCGAAAAGGAAGGCGGGGGCTTCGCCAAAGCCTGTGAGCTGCCAATCTGTAAAATTGCGTTCCTGTGAAAACATTTGCTAGCCGTTAGTCGATGGTCGTTTGTTGCCTTTGACGTAATTCTATCACGATTATTCTTCTCTAGTCTTTCGTCTGTAGCCACGTGGTTCGGCGGGCTCACCAACCTAAGTGGCGTTCTTTCGTCTAACTTACTCGTCGGCTTGTTTTTCTTGAAGTTCCTTGAGAGCTTCGTCGGGGAATATTTTGAAGAATTCCTGCTTGCGGTCTTCAAAGAGCTGCAACATACGTTCCTGTTCGAACTGTTCGCGGTCGATGTTCTGCATAAAGAACTCATCCTTGGCGAAGTTGCGGCTTTGGATTGTCTTCTTGATATCTTCGGAGAGATCTACGTTGTCCCAAAGGATGTAGTACGATCCGACAAATCCGTCCGCAAAAATATCAACGTTCAACTTTATGGAATTGATTTGTGACGAGTCCACCATCTGGACTTTCGTTTCGCGCTTTTCGGGGCGGAACACATCAACGTCATTAACAGGTTTGTTCAAATCCTGAGCCCAGCAGAACGCTGTTGCACAAAAGAATAACATTACCTTATGCTTGAACGACAAAATCATATTAACAATATACAATGAAAATTGCAAAAAGAACAATGTTGGTATAAAAAGCATGGCCGAAAATACGGCAAATAGCGCGTTTGTCGCTATTACCGTATCGTGACGATTTGCTTTTTGTTCATGATGTGTATTATATACGATCCTGGGGCCGGTTTGGCAATGTTAAAGTCCGAACTCACCGCATGATGGCGGTACAGAACTCGTCCTTGCATATCCAATAAAGTTACGTTGGCTCCAATCTGTGCTCCGTGAATCGAAATGAAGTTTGGTTCAACGGCAATGTGCAATTTTGCAATTGACCTTACTTTTTCAAGTCCTGTTCCCTTGCTTGAGCTGGAAACAGTTACGCTGGAACTAGACTTTGCACTGCTCGAAGATGACTTCGCGGAGGTGCTCGATTTCGCGCTGCTCGAAGAACTCGAAGCAATCTTTGAAGAACTGCTGGATTTCGCAGAGGAGGACGACGACTTCGCGGAACTACTGGATTCTTCGCTAGAGCTGGAGACCGTTACGCTAGAACTTGAATTCACGCTGCTTGAAGACGATTTTGCGGAACTGGATGACGATTGCGCGGTAGAGCTGCTCGAATTCACGCTGCTTGAAGAGCTAATTGCAATTTCGAGGTTGAGCGTCTTGATGTAAGCGGCTGCAAATTCTTCGACAACATTCTTCTTGAAGTGCGGGTAAGCATCACCTGTTTCTTGCCCCCATACGTCACCATTAATTCCATTCTTGTTGTAATCATGGAGCTTCTTGGCCAGCGACAAATCTGTAAACTCGGTAGCACTTGCTGCGGTTCCGCTTTGAGTTGTTTTTGCTGTATTCACATAGAATGTATTGTTCAATGAGACTTCGGAATTTTCGCCCGTTTCGGCGACGAGTGCGTCTACTAATGAATCCTTTTCGGCGCTGACAAGGCCTTTGTTATACGTATTAACGATGGAAAGAATACCGTCCGTTTGTCCAATAATCCCGCCAGATTTAAACGTACCTGCTTGGACGTTGCCAACATTGTAAGAGTTGTAAAGATCTAGGAAATATTTCTGGAATGCAACTAAACCGCCTACTGCAGCATTGATGGAACTGACGAAGCCTTCGTTGTAAGAGTACATCATTGTGGATTTAGATGTGTCGTAGCTAATTATTTGCCCGACTAATCCGCCAATTCCGCCATACCCTAAAGTGGCTCCAGTATTAGACGCGTTGATTATAGTTGATTTTGCATATAAGATAGAACCTGCAATGCCTCCGACGCAATTGAGACCAAAAGTTTCGCCATCATGGTGGACGTTGACTATGTTCAGTTCGATGCCTTCGTCCGGACCTTCATCGTTGCCATAATAACCGATGATTCCTCCAGCGTGATTGGAATTTGCATTGATGTTGCTTTCGCTAGAAATATTTATCACCGACAAAATAGAAGCTGATTCGGCTCGTCCAATGAGACTCCCGACATACTTGTTTCCGTAGAAATAAGAGTCTTTGATATTGATGTTTTGAATGACTGTTTTGGTCACGGGTGCTTTTTCACCGACTTCTCTTTTTAAGCCGATTGAGCCAAAGAGCCCGACTCCATCTGCGGAACTGGAAACGAAAAGACCTGAAATGGTGTGACCTTGACCATCAAACGTGCCAATGAAATTCTTGATTGGAGTCCATTTTTTGAATTTTGCAGAATCTGCTTCGTTGATTTTTCCGTTGACGAGAACATTCTTGTTGTCGATGATGTTTGCCGTAAGCTTGACACATGTGCTCGTGTGCTTCGCTTCGCTGTTGTACATGTCGGCAAATTGATACAGCTCGCCAATGTCGCCGATTTCGTAGCAGTTGTTGACAATGCTCGGGTTGTGCCACCATTGGGCGTAATAAGTCAAGTCGCCTGTTGCATCGTTTGGAATGAATTTCACTGGACTTCCTGAATAGTCCTTGTTGCTGAACCAACCCTTAAAAACATAGTCCTTGCGTTCGGGAATCGGAAGTAAGCTTTCTAATCCTTCGACATATTTGTCGCGATATGTGGTTGTGTCTGTATCGTATGTTACCAACTTCAACGAAGAACTCTTGACAGAAGTAGCGCCAGTGATATTTCCGGTGAGTTTTGGATATTCATCTGTGCCAATTTTTTGCCCCCATACAGAACCGTCAGCAGTTTCGCTTTTGTATGTATGCAAGGCTGTTGCCAAAGAACCGTCTTTAATTTGTTCTTCACTTGTTTTGAAGAGCGCTTGACCGTTAGTTTCTGCGGAACCAGAATATAGGTAATAGAATACATTTTTAAATGTGGCGTTCCCCCTCATGAGGTGAACATAAGTTAACTCTTTGTTCTTGGAGGATATTACTAAGGCATAGGAGTTTTCTACGTTGACTTGCGGAGAAAAAAGTGTGGTTCCTGAATAATATGAGCCAGATATAGAACCGACAAGATTGTAGAAATTAAAGGCATTGGAAATGGTAGCGACATTATATGAGTTGATGATGTTCGATTTCCCTGTGACAATACCGATAAGCCCGCCTGTACTTCCGTAGCCAAAAAAGTCGCCTACGCTAGAAGACTGTGTAATTGTAAGTTCTCCGCCGTGTTGGTTTCCGACAAGTCCGCCAATGTATGGCTTGGCGTTATTGATGTAGCTGTTGCCGACAGTCGCCTCTACTTGACAATTTTCGATGGAAACCTTTTGGCTGAGCGAGTCGATTTCGCCTACCAATGCACCTGTATTTAAACCGCCGTGAATGAAGGAATCGGTGGTGTTCAAGTTCTTGATTGTTGTCGGACTGAGAGGGTCACGATTGATAATTGATGCGAACAAGCCCGCATTTGTTACCGTCGTATCTTTAAAGTAAATTCCCGAAATGGTATGCCCTTGACCATCGAATGTGCCGTCGAAATCCTTAATGGGAATCCATTGAATTGCACCCTTTTCATTGGCTCGAACGTCTTTGTTCAAAACGATATCGCTGGTGAGCTCGGCGCAGAATGGCGTGATGTTGTACAAGGCTGCATTGACGATATTTGCAAATCCAAAAAGCTCTTCGATTGTGCCGATTTGGTAACAACCATTTGTCTGCTTGGGTGCCTTGGGTGTGATTGTCGAAGAGAATACAAGTTTGTCTACAAAAACAGGTGATTCGTCAACGCCAACATTTTGTCCCCAGATTGAACCATCTACGTTATCGGTTTTGTATTCGCGCAAAAGCTTGGCTACTGTGCCATCGTTGAATTCGTGCGTTGTAACGTGAGTGCCGTTTTTGCCTACATAGGAGCCATCGTAAAAACTGTTGATTGCAGTAACGCCATCTAGCGTAGCTCTGTCGTTGTCCCAGTATTTTGTCGGCATGTGGTAGGAGTTTTCGAATATGGTTGTTCCATAATTGTAACCGACTACTTGAACGGCAGGCTTGTTAGATGATGAACAACAGCCGTCGTTGTTCGGAGTAACATGTCCTTTGTTGTATGAATTTGTAATTCGGATTGTTCCATGGGACACGCCGATGAAAGCACCACCTGCAGCTCGTGCATCGCCTCCGGCTTCGTTGATGGTATGGGTGATGTTTGAATTGGAAAGTTGTCCTGCTATGCCTCCGATAGCGTATCTTCCGTGGACGGAACCGGTGGTGTGAACGTTGATGATATCGACATCGCGGCCATTCCCGATTAGCGTTCCGATACAAGTGTCTGCTTGGAAGTAGGCATCGGCAATTTCAAGATCTTTGATGACTGCTCGATATTGTTCGTTATAAGAAATGTATTTGGATTTTGTTGTTCCGAAAAATCCGATATTTCCGATGGAACCATTCGTTAAGTATGTCAGTCCAGAAATAGTCTTGCCGTTGCCATCGAACGTTCCGCAAAATTCCATCATCGGAAACCAGCGCTTGTACGTGCTAAATTCGACGAATTTTTCGCTTACCGAAATGTTTGTCGTGAGTTTTCCGCAAGCGCAACTCTCTCGCTTTGTCCCGTTGGTGCCGTTGACGATGGCGGCAAATCCATATAGCTCACTAGCAGTGCCTATTTCGTAGCAGCCGTTCACAAGCTTGGGGAGCGTTGCCCACATTGCATACAGTTCTTTGTCTCCCGTCATAGTGCGGTTTATTGTTAATATGGTGTCGCCCGTAAATTCTTTGTCCTCGAACCAGCCGATAAAGGCATAGCCTTCTTTTGTCGGGATGGGGAGTGGAGTTATTTCGCCTTCGACATATCCTTCGATAAAAGGTTCGTGCTCAAACCCTGTGTTAAATGTGAGGCTTGAAACTTTGAGATTGCCTGCGTAGTTGGTCACCTTTCCGCTGAAAGTCGGGTGATTGTCTACGCCTACATTTTGACCCCATGCATTGCCTTCGTCATAGTTGTGGAGCCTAAGCGCGAGCGAGCCGTCGGTAAATTCTCTGTAGGGAATGCTCAATGCATTGATACCCGTCATGAGGTTCAATTCACTTGGGGTGTAAGAATTTATGCTCTCGCTCTTTGTGCCGGAAAACATATCGCCTACCAGACATGCTTCTCTGACAATTGATCTTGGAACAAATGTGTATGTATTCTTGATGAACAAAGATCCTTTTTTGACTTCGCCGATAAGCCCGCCAGCAGTGTCGTATCTGCCCCTTATAAAGCTTGCGTAATAGACGTTCGTCATTGCGACAGTTCCGGAATCTACAGTGGCGATGAATCCAGCTGCATATCTGTTGTTATAAATGTATGAATCTTCAATACCGATGTTCTTGATGGTGATTGTATCGCTGTTTTTCGCCGGTCTCACTGAAAGAATCGGGGCGACCCATTCGGCTTCGTCATGGTCTTTGCTCATGTAAAGGCCGGAGATGGTGTGGTATTGGCCGTCGATTGTTCCGCTGAATTCTTCAATCGGAGTCCATGGAACAAAGTTAGAGTCGTCGCCGTTGAGCGTGTCATTGGCAAGGACGTTCTTGTTGACAACGATGTTGGCGGTGAGCTTGCCGCAGGCGGCTTTGTTGCGAATCATGCCGTTCGTTCCATTCGCGATGGCGGCAAAACCGTAAAGTTCTTCGGCGGTGCCGATTTGGTAACAGCCGTCAACCAACTTCGGGGCGACAGGCATAATGGTCGGTGCTGCAACAGCGTTTGCTACCCAAATAAGGGCTGTTGCCAATAAACCTTTTTTCATATTCTCTCCTTCTTTTTTAGCCCGCCGAAGCAGGCGCACTCTCGTCTCTACTCTCTCGTTTGAAGCCCGCCGTGGCGGGCGTTCTCTCGTCTAAATAGCGAGCGGCATCCACGGTTTCACGACGTCGATGGACTCGAGCTTGCCCTGCAACTTGCGGCGGATGGCGGCTGCGGCAATCATCGCTCCGTTGTCTGTACTCAGGCTGCGGTCCGGCACGCAGAAGCGGATGCCCTTCTTGTCGCAGTAGTCCTGCAAGCGTGTGCGCAACCAGCTGTTTGCACTCACGCCACCGCCCATCACGAGCGTCTTCATCTTCGTCTTCTTGAGGGCGTTGATGGTCTTTGTGACAAGGCTATCGACAATCGCGTCTTCGAGCGAGGCGCAGATGTCGCCGAGGTTCTGCTGGATAAATTCTGGGTCGTGCGTTTCGGTGTAACGGAGCACGGCGGTCTTTAAGCCGCTGAACGAGAATTCGCAGCTGTCGTGCGTGTGGAGCGCGCGCGGAAATTCCACAAATTTGCGGTTGTGGTCTTTACCGAGGCGGCTGATGGTTGCGCCTGCGGGGTACTTGAGGCCAATGAGCTTACCGCACTTGTCGAATGCTTCGCCGGCGGCGTCATCGCGGGTGCGACCGATGCTTGTGTACTTGAATCCCGGTTCTTCCATCACAAGTTCCGTGTGTCCGCCTGAGACGGTAAGCGTCAAGAACGGTGGTTCGATGTCCGGGTTAGAGAGCCAGGCAGCGGCGAGGTGGCCTTCGAGATGGTTCATGCCGTAAGCCGGAATGTTCAAATCGCGGGCGAGGCCTTTGGCAAAGCTTGCACCGACGAGAAGCGGTCCCATGAGGCCCGGGCCAGTGGTGTAGGCGATTGCGTCAATGTCCTTGAGCTCGATGCCTGCTTCCTTGACGGCTGCTTCGGCGATGGGCGCTATCTTTTGCAAGTGCGCACGTGCGGCGATTTCAGGGACAACGCCACCGTAGAGGGCGTGTTCGTCAATTTGGCTATAGAGCGGGTTCGAAAGAACTTTTAAGGGCTCGTCCTGCAAAACGGCGCAGGCGGTTTCATCGCAGCTGGATTCAATTCCAAGCCAAATCATATTCCGTATTCCTCGTCTTTATTATCATCCTCGGTCTTTGTCTTGATGAGCTTAATCTTGTCCGGTTTGACAAGGATGGCCTTGATGGACATGCTGCGGTCGATATCGGGCGGCACGTTCAACTTGACTGTGGGAGCGAGGCTGTCCGCATCTTCTATAGCGAAGCGGTTGTATTCAATAAAAAGTTCAATGTCGTTGTCGTTCACGGCTTCGATGACTTTTTCACCGCCGGTAATTTCGACGGTCGCCTGCTGCGGCGAGAGCGAGTTCAAGGCGCGGTCATAGAAACCAATCAGCTGGATGGGGATGTTCTTGAATTCCTTGGACTTGATTTTCTGAACATCGACGAAAATCTTCGCGACGGTATCGCTAGGCGTTACAAAGGGCGGTAACTGTTCTGTCTGGAGCTTTACGGAGAACGTTTCGCTTGCCTTGATGCTGTCGAAAAATACGGAGTCCGTCGGGATGTCGATGATGCGCGTGAGGGCGTTACGGGCGCCGGAAACTTTCAAGTCTTCCTGGAGGAGCTTTGGCTGCTGTACGAGCACGTAGCCGGGGGCGGCCCCAAACGTTACGTTACTCTTGATGGGAATGCTGCGTTCAATGCGCGTATCGACCGCCACATCGATAAAGAGGTACTGGTTGTCTGGTTCAACGTAGTGGACCGATGCGAAGTTTGGCGCAACGAAGTTTTTAGAATCGAGGTGGATGCGCCTGGAGCCGAGTTCGGCGAGATGCATGTCGACAACCATCGCGGCCTGCTTTTGAGACTGCAGGCGGATAAGGTCCAGGGGCTTTCCTTCGACTGTCACCGAAACTGTGCTAGGCGGCTTCGATGCAATCGCGAGCGCTTCGGGCAACTTCACGAACGTAAGCGGAACTTCCATCGTCAGTTGGAAGTCCTTTAGCGAGATGACGTAGAACCAGAGGGCCATCGCGCATACCAAGGCGGTAATCTTTAATATGATGTTTCCCATAAAAGCCCCTTAAAGAACCTCTATAAATTTAATTATATTCGAGGCGTGTTCGGACAATTAGGTTACTTAATATCGGAATCTTTTAGAGGATGGAAGCAACATCGCACGGTGATTCTTCCGTCTTTGCTCACGATTTTCCTGTGCTCGCTTTTGCTCTCGGCCTCTTTTACGGCGCTCGGCGTTTCGTTTAAGCTCCTCTCGGTCGAAAAATCGCTGTACGTGATTGAGGCGTTTTTGAAAGAGGATGTTCCCGAGGATTCCGTTGCGGTTATCCAGACGCGGCTCGAACATACGCGCCATGTGGAGTCTGTAACGTTTGTGAGTGCGGATTCGGCGCTCGCCGATTTTAGCAACCATTTCTCGCCGGACATGCTGGAACTTGTCGAAGGGAATCCGATTCCCGCATTCTTCCGTGTGTCTTTGAGCGAAGAGGCGCGCAACCCGGCAGACCTTTCCGAAGTGCGCAACACGATTGCCGAAGAAGCGTATTTTGAAGAGGTGCAGGCTCCGTTGAAGTGGGCTTCGCGAATTGCGTCGTGGAAGTTCAAAATGATTTTCTGGCCGATTTGTGTGAGTATTCTTTTGCTCATTACGCTCTCGCTTATCATTTGCAACTCGGTGAGGCTTTCGCTTTTGTCCCGCAAGCTTTTGGTCGAGAACATGAAGTACGCGGGTGGCAGTTACTTGTTTATTGAATTTCCGTTTGTGCTCGAAGGGGCAATGCAGGGCTTTATCGGTAGCGGGGCTGCGATCCTCTTGCTTGGGCTTGTCATCCGCTCGGTCGTGCAGATGTTTCCGATTGTGGCTAGTGGCGTTGCCTATTTTGGAATCGTAGCGCTATTTACGGTGCTCTTGGAAACGATGCTTGCAGGCTACTTTAGTTTCCGTACTGTGCGCAGTTTCTTGTTCGAAAAGAAGGGTGAGCAGGAATAATGCGTCTTGTTTGCCGGTTCATTCCGCTTTTGATTTTCATCTTTGCTGTGGTGGCGGGTTCAGCCGTTTCGTCTTATGCGGCCCCGAAAAAGACCGACGCGCAGATTGATGAACAAAAGAACGCCCTCAAAAAGCTAGAGGTTGACTTGGCGAAAAAGCGCGAAGAACTAGCCGTCCTAGAAACCGAAGAAAAAGGCGTCTTGAATACGATTTCGCTTTTGGACCAGAACCTGAACCGCACGAGGTCTTACCTTTCGGAACTGACCCGCAATGAGGATATGTTGCAGGGGGCGGTCAAGCAATTGGTGATGGATATCGATTCGCTTGACGCCAAAATCAAGGCCCGCAAGCGTGCCATGAGAAAACGTGTCCGTAATTTGTATGTACACGGCCGCAGTAACGATGCCGAAATCCTCTTTGAACTTTTGACCAAGAACGGGAACCCGGAACGCGAAGTTTACTGGGTGCACCACTTGTTGAACCGCGACCGCGAAGACGTGGAAACGCTCCGCCAGCTCATTGCCGAACGCACGCAAAAACAGCAGACGCAAGAGAAACACTTGGCCGAGCTTTCGAGACTCCGCTCCCGCAAGGCGGTCGAAGAGCGCGGTCTTGTAGCGCAGATGAACGGTCAGGCGAGAATGCTCAATTCCCTCAAGCACGACAAGGCTGTGCAGCGCATGGCGCTCAAGGAATTCGAACGTAACCAGAAGACCATGCTTGCGCTCCTCAAGAAACTTGAGCAGCGCCGCAAGCGAGAAATCGAAGAAGCAAAGCGCGCCGAGGCCGCCCGCCTCGCCGCTCTCAAGAAGAAGGAACGCGAAGCCGAGAAAAAACGTCAGGCAGCCGACAAGAAGCGCGAAGCCGAAAAGAAGCGTGAGTCCGAAGTCGCCCAAAAGCAGACTCCGGTACCGCATTTCAAAGGCCCCAAGTGCATGCCGCTCGACGGCCCGATTATTAGCGAATACGGCCTGCAGGAACACCCGGTGCTCCACATCATGACGCGTAACCTCGGTGTGGAAATCCGCGGAAAGCGCGGTGGCCGCATCCGAGCCGCCGCTGCAGGGACCGTCGCCATGGTCGCCGAAATTGACGGCCGCGGCCCCTCCGTGATCATTGAACACGAAGACGGAACGTACACGGTGTACGGTCACATGAAGGCAATCCACGTCCAAGAGGGCAAAAGTGTCAAGAAATGCGAAGAAATTGGAGAAGTGGGCGATATTGCTTCGTTAAATGGTATTAAATTGTATTTCCAAGTCAGCGAAGGGACACAGACCGTGGACCCGTTGCAATGGTTGAAACAGAGATGATAGAATATCGCTTAAATGGCCCCGCATCCCAGGAACGAATCCGCATTCGTCTTATGGCGGCGTTGCGTGAGAACCGCTTCCCGCAGTCGATTCTTATCGACGGTCCTGTGGGCATTGGCAAAAAAGCGCTTGCGATGGAAATTGCCCAGGCGCTCCAGTGTACAAACCCGAGCGTTCGCCCGTGCGGTAATTGCTTCGGCTGCAAAATGGCGGCTGATACCGGCGTGACCGACAACTGGGTCGTGCCGATGGAAGCGAAAGAGGCGAGCGCCCGCAATGCGGCCGATGTCTCTGCCGGGAGTTCTGCAAAGACCATCCAGGATTTTAAGCAGGCCTATATCGAAGAAATCACGAAGAACCCGTACCGCGTGGATATTTTCAGCGCGGGCGCCGTGATTTCGGTGGAACTCATCCGTACGATGACCGCCTCCTTTGCGATGAAGGGCGACCGCGTGCGCGTGGTGATTATCGCCGAGGCCGACCGCATGAACGATTCTGCGGCAAATGCGTTCCTCAAGACTCTCGAAGAAGTCCCGCCGAACACGTACTTCATTTTGACGACTTCGTCTCGCGAAAAGCTCTTGCAGACGATCCGTTCGCGCTGCTTGGCGCTCCACCTGCCACCCCTCACGGATGAGGAAGTGCGTCAGGAGGCCATCCGCGTGGGCGGCGAAGAATTTGACGAATCGACGCTCTCCGACGATGTGATTGGGCTTGCTGTGGGTTCCCCTGGCATGGCGCTTTACTACGCCGAACATGCCAAGAACTGGTGCCCGCTTGCGGTCGATTTTATCGAGAAGTCTCTTTCGCTGGATTACACGGACCTGTTCTTTAAGCTTGAAGATTCCGGACTTGAAGATCCGGCCGTCGTGAACCGATTCCTCGAAGTGCTCTCGTTCTTGATCACGGACTTGTTACGCCGTGAATCGGGCGCTCCGCTCCGCATCCCGGAAGCGACGGGCAGCGTGAATCTCGAACGCTATCCGCAAGTGGGGGCATCTGCCCTTGAAGCTGCCCTCGTGAGCGTGCAAGAAACTATGTCGAGAATCGCCTCCAGGCGAATGGCGGCAGTGACCTGCCTCCAGAACCTCTCGCTAAAACTTTTTGAAGGCTACAAGTAATGGAAGATCTTGTCGCCTCAACTTTGTCCTCTACGCTAAAGATTCCGCATGCGGTCGCGAGGTTCTTGGTCTCGCGCGGCATCAAGACTGTTTCTGATGCGTACCACATGCTCTGCTCTAACGAGAGCGATGTGCATGACCCGTACTTGATGATGGGGATGGACAAGGCTGTGGAATGGATACTCGCGGTTCGCGAACGAGGCGAGCGCGTGTTCATTTTTGGCGACTACGACTTGGACGGCATGACGTCCGTGACGCTTTTGACCCGCTGCCTCAAGACCGTGGGCATTGAATCTGAATGGCGACTCCCGAACCGCTTTGGCGATGGCTACGGACTTTCGGTTTCTGCCGTCGACGAAATGTACGAGGCGGGTGCTCGCAACTTGATTACTGTAGATACGGGCATTACCGCGAACGTGGAAATTGCACACGCCAAGGAACTCGGCATGGCGGTCATGGTCATGGACCATCATCAGCCGTCGGGCGATGGACTGCCGGTGAGCGATGTGCTTTTGGACCCGCACCAGGAGGGCGACAATTACCCGAACCCGGAACTTTGCGGCGTCGGTGTTTCGTACAAGTTTATTTGCGCCTTGTTTAGCCGCCTCGGCATAAAGGCTCCGGTGGAATATCTGGACTTGGTTGCGCTTGGGACGCTTGCGGACTTGGTGCAGATGACGCCTGAGAACCGCTATTTTACTCGTACCGGGCTCGAAAGCCTCAAGAACAGTCGCTGGCCTGGCGTGCAAGAAATGTACTCCTCCCTCATGAAGCCCCATAGCTGTGTGGGCGGTATCGATGTGATGTACAAGCTTGCGCCACTCCTCAACGCCCCTGGCCGTATGGAACGCCCGGACCCGGCCCTTAAACTTCTTTTGTGCGAAAACAAGGCGGAAGCTCCGCAACTGCTTGCAGAACTGAAAGAATGGAATGCTCGCCGCAAGGACAAGGAAGCAGAAATCACCAAGATGGCGATGGAGCAAGTCCAGGCGCTTTACGGCGATACTATCCCGACAGTGATTGTTGTCGCGGGCGAAAACTGGCATGTGGGCGTGATTGGCATTGTCGCGGCAAAGCTCGCTCAGGAATTCCACAGGCCTTCGGCTGTGCTTTCGATTATCGATGGCATGGCACATGCGAGTGCCCGTGCAGTTCCTGGATTCAACTGGCACAAGGCTCTTTTTGACAGCCGAGAACTTTTTGACCGCTGGGGCGGCCACGCGAATGCGGCGGGATTCTCGCTCGAAGCGGGCAAGATTGAAGAACTCCGCGGGCGCCTTCTGCAGTCCGCAAAAGACCAGGGCTATACCGGCGAGATAATCAACACTGATGAATCTTACCCGTACGATATCAAGATTGCGCTCCGCGAACTGACCGTAGAAACGCGTGCGCCGACAGGGCGTTACCCGATTCGTGAACGCTCGATTCTCGAGTACATCGACCTGCTCGAACCGTTTGGCGGAAACTTCCCGTACCCCGCATTCCGCGCCGAGAACGTGACTGTGCATCGCGTGCGTGAACTTCGCGGCGGACACCTGCAGATGGAAATCTCGCAGGCGGGGAGTGCCGTTTTCCCGGCTATCGCCTTTGGACTGCGCAAGAGCAAGGCTTTGCTCGGGCGCTCTCGCCCGGTGACGGTCGTGTTCGAACCGATCTGGAATTACTATAACAATACCAAGACAGTGCAGCTTTGCATCAAGGCTATCGAGTAGTGCCATGCTGAAACGGAACGCACCATTACTTGCTTTTGCTCTCGTCTTTGTTGCTGTGCTGTATTTTGTCTACAGCATCCCGCAGTACGAACCTATCGTCGATGCTAAAGAAGATGAGGAAGTTCCCGAAGAGGCGTTTACTGGCCGTGTGGAAATGCCCTCGATAGATGAAATCTACGTGATTGAAAATACCGCAGGTCGTGACCTGAACAAGCTCGCCTTGTTCTTGGAAGGGCGTGCCGCAGGCTTGCATTACCTCTCCTCGGAGTATTTCAAGAAAATACGTGTGACCCGCAAAGGGCACAAGTTCTTCAAGTCCGATGACGACGTGTTCCTCGGGCTGCACCTCACGCTCGATAGCCTTGGACGCTTCAAGGACCCGCAAATCATGTTTACGAGTTCCGATAACGATGTGTTCAAGGTCAAGCTCTTAAAGCACATCGAATACTTCTGGCGTCTCCCGCCGAGCAAGCAGGGCAAGCTCGAAATCTGGATCCCAATCCGATTCCGCGGTGGGGTTTAACCCCTTGTTGACACCCCGGACTCCGTTCCGGGGTCACCATACACTATTAAAGGCTATGCCGGCTCGTCCCCGTTATCCCCGTCATCCCCGTCATCCCCGTCAAGCGAGGACAGGCGCGAGGACAGGCGCGAGGACAGGTAGGCCGGCATGACAATAAATGCAAAAGAAAAGCTCCACTAGGTGGAGCTTGGCAAATGTTTTGCACATTTTGGCGCTTTTAGCGAGTGATTACGCTCTCAGGATTTCGACGAGCTGCTTTGCGTTCTTTTCGATAAGCACGAAAGCTTCGAACATGCGGGCTTCACGCCACTTGGTCAAGTACTTCGTCTGCCAGTCCACCGCGATTATGTCCGGATCCTTAGGACCATTTTCGTTCTGGTACCAGACTTCCTTCGTGATTTCGCGAATCATGGCGCCCATTTCGGCTGCCGGCTGCAGAGAACCCTTGCAGAGGAGGAGGGCACGGAGGTTGTCGAGGAGGATTTCGTCAGAAGGCTGTTCAGCATCTTCGCGGGCACATTCCCAAATTTCGTCACGGTGGCGTTCAGTCCAGCCCATCAGGTATTGCTTGGTCTTTTCGAGCTCGCCCTTGGCAAGCTTTTCATCGACCGCTTCGCGCGGATAATATATGCTGTTTGGATAGAATTCAATCATGATCTACCTCCCTTCTGCGAAGTGAAGCACAAAAACAATGCCCGGGGCGGGACTTGAACCCGCACGGAGTTGCCCCCAAGGGATTTTAAGTCCCCAGTGTCTACCATTCCACCACCTGGGCAGGTTGTGCGTGCAGAATATAGCAAATTTGAAAACGCAAAGTTGCATAAAATGACGCTTAGGTATGGTTTTTATCACGTTTTTCTTCAAAAATGCTTTTTCTGTTTATAAATGTTTACTTTGAAGCCGGGTTAATGTATATTATAAATTGGACCAAAACGAAAATGCATCCCTTTTATTGTTAATTTTGATTTGGTTGCTTGGGTATTGGTGACTTTATTGCGTGGAGATTTCGGTATGTTAAATCACAGTTCTAAAAAGAACGGCTATACCTTGGTAGAAGTCCTTGTCGTCGTGTCGATTATGGGCATTTTATCGACCATGGGGGTGGCAAGCCTTAGAGGGGCTGTCATCAATGCACGAATAAAAGACTGCGCGCAAAACACGGCCGCTTTTTTGGAACGTGTAGCCAATGATGCTAATCGATTGTCAAAGCGGATTTGTGTCAAAATGGCTGGCGATAACGAGCAGACTCTTTATGCGTATATGGTAAATGATTGTGGTGCTGGATCTATCGAAAATGTAGAGCCTATTGATTCGCTTACTATTGAAGCTCCTGCTAGATTTAGTTGTGATGATCAAGTCCAACTTGACGAATTTAGTACCGCGGATAAGGACTGGGCGAGCGAAGGAGCCTTGTTTATTCCTCGTATAGGTCTTTCTGCGGCGCCATACGAAGGTTATGTGTGCATGCAGTATGGCACCAGCTATGCTTATGGTCTTGTAGAAAAAAATAGGAATAATAATATGCTTATCCCCCAATGGAGAACAGGCAGTTTTTGGAACAAATTGTAGGTGAATTATGGCAAAACTTTTGAAGAATAAGAAAGGCTTTGGCATCGTTGAAATCTTGGTCGCTGCTGCGGTCCTCGGTTTTATGTACATGGCCGTATTGAATCTTCAGGGGGGTAACCATGATGCCTTGTTGCGCATCCGTGGACGCGATGGTGCTATTGAAGTGGCGCAGCAGGTGCTCGATTCCCTCAAGTCTGTGGGGATTGCGTCTATTCCATCAAAGGCTCTGACCGATACGACGTTCGATGTGCAGGACATTGAACGCAAGTGGGCACGCAGTCTTGGCGATTCCGCTACCGTGACGTACTCTTCGCAGGTGACTGTGGCGGCAACGCAAAATTATACTTCGAAGGATTCTTCGCAGTACGAGACGATTCGCCACGTTTACGCAAAACAGGTGAAGGTCAAAGTATCCTGGAACTTCAAAGGCTCCACGCAGTCGATAGAAGTCTCAAGCGTTATACGATAGACGAAAGAACGCCACTCCGTGGCTATAGACTAGAGACGAGAGGGAAATATTGGCACTTCGTGCCTTTGAGGTGTGGGCTATCCGTAGGTGCGCGCTCAATGCCCTAGAATGTGCATGATGACAGGGCGGTTCTTGCCGGCTTCTGTTTTATGTATTGTGAGCTTTCCGGTGCTGTCGTAGCTGAACTGTTCGCCGACGCGTTCGCCGTTCACGTAGGTAAGGCTGTCTTTCAATATACCGCTCGGGTACCAGTTGCGCCAGATTCCGTGACGCTTGGACTTGTTGTCGTTGGGATCAAACTGCCAGAATCCTTCGCTTGCCATTCTGCCGCCCATACTGTCGGGATAGAAACTGCGGGTCACAAGGAGAATTGGCCCATCATATTTCCATTCTGGATTGTTGCTAAAATCCCAGTGTTCCTCATAAAGTAATTTGTGCCCCGGTTTTATGTAACGGACTGTAGCCTTGTGCTTGCCGATGTTTTGGCTGAAAGCGTCTTTTTGACTCAAGGAGCAGCTATCTAGATTGCCGTAAGGGTTCGCGTATTGAACAAACGAGGTTTCTGCACAGAAAAGTTTGGTGGATCCTTCGCATAATCCGTAGAGAAATCCGTCCCATCCGAAGTTGTTTTGATTCTTGAACACGGTTTCCCTGAGTAGGCTTCCGTGCTCGTCAAACCATGAGATTCGGGATGGATCATAGCCACAGTCGCTGACATGGATGTATTCTAATTTCTTTATGATAGAACCGTCCGCTCTGTAGAGTGCGGTGGGATGCGAATAATGATCTCCGCATTCTGCATCGCCAACGTATCCCTCTTCGAGGAGCTTGGACTTGCTGCAGCTCTCGGCTGAAGAATCTGGGGAACCAAACGACTCGTAGTAGAGTTTGTACTTGCCCTGTTTTTGGCCCTTGAAACATTCGTAGTCTTCAAGGATTTTGCAGTCCCGGCTGTAGCGCTTGAAAAATCCTTGTGTTGGTTGAAGACTGTCAAAAACGATTTTTTTCTCGTTGTAGCAGTTGCTGTTTTCTTCGGCGAGGATTCCGTTGTCGTGCCACTTTTTCCATACTCCAGTGGGGTTGCCTTTGTCGTCGTAATGTTCTTCAAAAGCCTTTACACCATTGTGGTGATAGCCTTCCCAGTCGCCAACGGGGTGGTCGTCCTTGTAATATTGGACTGCTTCGACTTTCTTGTTCTGGTAGTAGACCGTCCACTTGCCGTCTTTTTTTCCCTTGTTGTAGCGCCCGACCATCGCGACATCGCCAAAGCCCGTCCAGCGCTTGAATTCGCCGTGCGGGAGGCTGTCTTCGTAGGGGATTTCGAGTTCCTTGATGCCATCGTTGTACCATTCGTTGCGCTTGAGGATGGTGCCGTCAGGGTAGACCCAGATGGAGGTCTTTTTGACGCCGTTTGCATGCCTTGCGAGGATATGTTCTTCGGCACGTTCGACGGTACACCCGGCGAAACTGCATAAAATGGCAAAAAAGGCGATTAAATGACGGAATCTCATTGTTCGTAAAGTAGAAAAAAAGTAATTTCTAGATGTGAACGAACAGACGAAAAAATCAATTGCAGAAACTTTGCACATGAAAATCCAGACGCCCTGGATTTGGCTTGTCGTCGTCCTTACGATTTGTTTGACGGCGCTGTTTTACGTTTCGCAAAAACCGCAGGTCGCCGTTTATTCCCAATATGTAAAATCACTTTGCGATTACCAGTTCGCCGATGCGAGCCTCATGCGTTCGATGGAACGTGTCCGTAGCGGTTATGGGGTGGATTCGGCGGTGGTGCTTGCGCAGATGATGACGCTCCGTGAAGTGGCGCTCTCGTTTGATGCGGGCATCCAAAAGCTCGAACAGGCGGGCTTTTCAGCGCCTCCGGCTTCCTCGGTTTCGCATTTTAAGTCGAGCGTGTTGGCGAAGGTTTCTTGCTCGCAGCGCTACCTTTCGGAACGTTCCGCTTGGATCAATGAACTGGAGAATGTTTACCGCTTGATGGAAATGGGCTCTTCGGATGTCGATTTGGTTTTGGTGCGCAAATTGGATTCTGCAAGGGCTGGGTATGCGGTGCTCCCGGATGGGCTTGTGTTGCCGGAGGCTTTTAATAAGCGTGTGGAATCACTGTTCCAGAAAAATCTGGATTTGTACGATGCCTGGAACCAGTTTAATAATGACAAGACTCTTAGCGCAAGTGACGAACTGCTCCACTTTTTCCAGATGGAAAACGTGAAAGAGATTTCCTTGTCGGCAAAGATCCCGCTTGCGTTCTATTTCTTGTCGCTCGTGCTTTTGCTTGCCACGTTCTTCTTTATATTCAAGTCTAAACAGTAAGGATTGCAATGTCTATTTTCCGTGTTCGTAAAGTTACCTTTATCAATTTTGGTTTGCTGCTGATATTCCTTGCTAGTTGGGTTTCTTGGTATATCTATCCCCTGGCCAGGAGCATTACGAAAGAGTTCTCTTTTGAGTATGGCTTTGCGGCCGCTGAATGGGAAGAACACGTTTTTTTTGGCAAGGTGAGCTTTGCCGCCGTTCCTAGTTTGTTTGGCGGATCGAATATTCCGTTTTTTGATAAGGTCTTTTTCCAGCTCAATGGGGACAGCAAGTGTACGTTTGTCCTTTATGCCACGGATGAAATTTTGGATGAACTCTCGGAATGGTATGATTTTTCGGCTGTGAATGCTAGTGAAATTCCGATGGAAGTTCGCGCGGTCAAGGTGGGGGACAAGTATGTCGTAAAGTCGATGGCGTCGACCGAGGGTGAACTCAGTTGGGAATTCCTGATGGATGGTTACCACTTTTACTGGTGCTTTATGGGCGTGAGCGTTGTTGCCATTATGCTGATTTTAGGCATTATTTTGATTTTTGTGGCGCTAGTGCATAAGCCGCGTCAGTTGAAATTTCAGGATTCGCCGAGTGGCGCGGAATGATGCGATTTGGTTTAGTTGCCTCGTTGTTGGTGTTGCTGCTTGCCGGTGTGCAGTCTTTTGCTGCACCGAATGCGATTACTCCTAATGCGCCGGATTCGCTTTTGATTGATGTTCGTGGGACGGGTTCGTCGTTCCAGAGTCCGGCGGGAATTTGGTGGCCGAAAAAAATAAAGAAAGCGTCGGTCGTTGTGTGGTTTCATGGTGGCATGGGGAGCGCAAACTGCGCAAAAGGGCTTGTTGCAGGGGCTGACTTTGCGGAGCTTTATCCTGAAAAAATTGTGGTGAGTGTTTCGGCTTGCCGCGAGAATCATTGGGTCACGAAGGCTGCTATTAATGCTGTTGATGCGGCACTTGATTCTGTGGCGGCAAAGCGTGGGGCTCCTGTGGAGCATGTTTCGCTCGTGGGCGTTTCGGACGGCTCGCTAGGTGTCTTGGTTTATTCGCTTGAAGGGCGCCGTGCTGTGGATGACCGCTTGCTCATGAGCTCGTTCGGGGCTTTCTTGGGTGGGGCGGTGGAACTTGCTGCGCCGAAGAAAATGCAGGTGGGGCGCTTCCGCTTTTTGCAGGGTGGCAAAGACAGGCTTTATCCGTCTGACCAGACTGTGCCGTGGATTACGGAATTTTGCAAGGTGGTTCAGGTGGACTGCGAACTCCGGTTCGACTCCGAAGGCGAGCATGATTGGAGTTACTGGAAGGGTAAGCGGATGGAATGGATCCGCGACGCCATCCGTAAATAAGTGCCAAATTTCCGCAACCCCTTGACAAACGGGCTTTTTTTTTCAAAATTTGGTGCACCACGCGGATGTGGTGGAACTGGTAGACACGCTAGATTCAGGTTCTAGTGCTCGCAAGGGCATGAAGGTTCAAGTCCTTTCATCCGCACTGAAAGACCCGGTAGTTCGCTATCGGGTTTTTCGTTTTTTTTACGCCAACCGCGATGCTTTACGCCAACTGCGCCAACCACGCCGCGGTTATGCCTGAATGGCTCAGAATGACGAGTTTATTGGGTGTTTTTTTTGAGGGGATGCATATAAAAATGAACAAAAAGGCTTTTTATATGCATGTTTTTATACAAAGTAACGAATTATGCCGGCGTTTGAGCATATAAATTGACGAAATTGTCGGTTTTTATATGTATCATCGGTAAATCTAGACCTTAGTTTGGTGCGTAGTTTATAAGAAATAGGCTCCAAAATGCATATAAAAATGCTTAAAATTGAAAATTATATGCATGTAGTCATGAAAAACGCTAAAAAAACGCCATAATTCCTTGGGTGTGTTATCTTCTGCGTCTTCGAGCGATATGGTAAGATGCGGTGACATGACAAATGCTATCGTTGAGTTGAATATGAGCGATTTTTTAGATGATGATCTTTGCGAATTCTCGCTGCAAGAGGTTGATGGCGAGCGTGCTGTGTTGCGCCCGCTTGGCAAGGCGGACGTGCTGCCGCTGTTCGAGCTGATTGAAGGCTCTCGCAAGTTCTTGTCGGAGCATTTGCCGTGGCCTGCAGAAGAATGCCGCACTCTTGAAGATGTTTCTGCGAAAATGGATGCCTGGGACTTGCAGGCGCAGATGGCTAATGGCGCCTGCTGGGGCATTTTCGAGAAGGTTGCGAACGCAGACCTGAAAATTGCGGGCTGCATTATGCTTGGCTGGGTGCAGTGGAAAAATCGCTCGGCGACCGTAAGCTATTGGCTTGGTCAAGACTTTTGTGGTCGTGGCCTTGCGACTGAAGCGCTTTTGCTTGTGGCGGGCGAAGCGTTTGCAATGAGCTTGAACCGTCTTGAACTCACGGCCTCGGTCAACAACCCGAAGAGTGTCGCTGTCGCCCGCCGTGCCGGATTTACGGAAGAAGGCATTTGCCGCGAGTACGAGCGAATCCACGATCATTTTGAAGACCATATCCGCTTTTCGCTCCTTGCTAGAGATTTTTGCTGATCTTCTTGCTGTCGCCCCGGCCCCCGTTCCGGTGCCGCCTTTCGCTTATTGCGAGAGACTTGGGCTGAACGCTTGATGCGTTCGGGGCGTTGCGGCCTTTGACCACTTAGTGCTTCAGCACTTATGTGGGCATGGCCACCTTTAGGTGGTGTGCCCCCGCTCGAAGGGGTGATGGAAGACCCGGCGTGCCGGGGCTGCAATCAGGGGAAAGCTTGCCCCTCTCGTCTCTAGTCTTTGGACTTTCACTTCGTTCAAGTCCCAATAGTGTGCAAGGTTATGACGCAACTGAATACTTGTATTCAGATATGGCATAACCGCAGCCACGAACGCCAACGGCGTTAAATGCTGGTCTCGGTCATGTCCAAGCGAGCTTGGACGCGACACTCGCCCTATGCATTTGTCGTTTCTCGTCTAACATGGTTACTTGGGTAAACGATAAAAGCTTTTTATTCTTTGATTTTGTGGCGGAAGACTTCTATTTTTAGAATATGGAAACAGGAGAAAATCGCATAGTTGAACCTGATGTTCTGCAATACACGAACTACCGTGTGTATTTGCGGGACTACTATGAGTTCAAGAAGAAGACGGTTCCGGCTTTTAGCCTCCGTTTCTTCGCGGAGAAGGCAGGGCTTTCGAGCCACGCCCATCTCAAGCTCACGATTGACGGAAAGCGAAATATTACAAAGAACACGGTGGTAAAGCTCATCCACGGCCTCGGCTTGGATGGCCAGCGTGCTGCATATTTCGAAAGTCTTGTTTTCTTCAATCAGGCTCAGACGGATGCGGATAAGCAGGTATACTACGCCCAACTTTTGAAGGCGAGCCCGCGCTCCAAGCTGCACAAGATGGATGCGGCACAGTTCCGTATTTTCCGCGAATGGCACCACTCTGCGATTCTCGAGATGGTGGCACTCAAGGATTTTCGCCCGATTCCCGACTGGATTTCCAAGCGCCTCGGCGGCCTCATTACGCCGGTGCAGGTGACGGAATCTCTTAAACTTCTCGTGGAACTGGGGCTCCTGGTAAAGACCGCGAACGGTTACCGCCAGCGTGACCCCCTGATTACTACTGACGACGAAGTCCAGGATTTGATGGTCAAGATGTACCATCTGCAGATGCTCAAGCTCTCGGCGGACATGCTTTCTACGCTTCCGGGCCCGCAAAGGGACGTTTCTGCCCTGACTTTCAGCATAAAACGCGAAGATTTCCCCAATTTGAAAAAACATTTGCAACTGATGCGCAAAGAACTACTAGATTTCTCAGCAAAGGCTGGGGAAGGTGAGGATGTTGTGCAAATCAATATCCAGCTGTACCCTCTAACCCGAGGAGTATGATGCGTTCTTTGAGTTCAATAATCGGTTGCGTGCTTGTGGCATTGTGGGCGGTCGGATGTTCGGAATTCGACTCTACGGCCGGTATTGAAATTGGAAATCCGGAGATTGCGCAGAACATCGGGCTTACCGCAGATTTCTCCATTGACTATTCTGATGCAAAGCCGGTTTCGCTTGCTAAAGCTGCGGCGAAGGATGAAAAGGTTGTCATCGATACGTTCCAGCTGACGCTTACCGAAGTCCGTTCGTTCTGCAGCTTCTATGTGGGCGTTTCTGTCAATCAGGAAGATGGGCTGTTGCTCTGGCCGTATGAAGATGATCCGGTTGCGGTGCTCCCCATTTCGTTCACGGATGGCGAGTTTGTCAAGGACGCCTTCAATAATATCGATTTGAAGAATGACGGGTTCCTTAAAGAAATTGGCGTCGGCTTTGAAGTTGGCAAAAAGAAGGGCGTGAACTCTATTTACGGACGCATCCGTCAAAATGACAAGGAAATTCCGTTTGTCTATGAACTGAATAATTTCCAGGTGCTTAAGCTGCTGTACAATCAGTCGCAAATCGAAATTCAAGATTCTACGGTGAATTTGTCTGTAGTATTCCGTGTGCACCGCTTTGTTGATGGGCTTGACCTTGCTTCTGCAAAGGCTGGTAAAGATGGTGTTATCCGTTTCAGCAAGACCGAAAACGAAGAACTCTGGAAATCGCTGAATGAACGTTTCTTGCCGAGTTTCCAGGCGATGCGTTATAGCTATACGGCAGCTGATGGTGAAGATTATGGTGGCTTTGTCGATGATGTCTGGGCTGAGATCGCTGGACAGAAAAACAAGAATTTGATTTCTAATGGAAGCTTTAGCGATGGTGGAAAAAATTGGATTTTCCACAGACAGTTCAATGGTGCCGCAGACACGGCGATTGTCAAAGAGAAAAATTCTAATGTGATGAAAGTGCATGTGTCCAGGGGTGGAAACTTCTCGTATAGTGTGCAGTTGTTGCACGAAAACATCCCTGTCATCGTGGGCTATACGTACAAATTTGTTTTTACGATTTGGTCTGATGTTGAAGGTGAAATGACGGCGCGTTTGGGCAATTCCATTTACAATGGTGAAACAAATGGGTTCCAGGAACACGTTAAGGTTTCGACTTCCGGCAAGTCGTATGAAATAGAATTTTCTCCTGCGGAAACAGACCCATATGCTCGTTTGGACTTGAATTTGGGCAGTCGCGAAAGAACGTTCTGGATTAAGGATGTGCAGTTGATTAGAATTAAGTAGTTTGCTAAATTCTAGTCATTATGGCAACTATTCCAACTCTAAAAGAAAATCTCGTTATTGAAAATATCCGCCCGAGCATCGAGGGCGGCCGCTTCATGCTCAAGCGTGAACCCGGTGACACTGTGACTCTCCAGGCGGACATCTTCCGCCACAGTCACGAAAAGTACGATGCAGCGATTTTTTACCGCCACGTTTCCAAGAAAAAGTGGGAACAGGCTCCGATGCACTTTGTCGACAATGACTTGTGGGAAGGCTCCTTCACGGTCGGAAACATAGGCTATTACGAATACAAAATTTGCGCATGGACCAAGGAACCGAAGGACGTCCCGACTGAAAGCCCGGTGATGAAGCTCCGTGTGGACCCGGTTTACAGCCGCGTGGGTACGTGGTACGAAATGTGGCCGAAGAGCCAGGGCACGGACCCGAACAAGAGCGCAACGTGGAAGGATTGCGAAAAGCAGCTCGACTACATTGCAGGGCTTGGCTTCGATACTGTTTACCTTGTTCCGATCCACCCGATTGGTGTCACGAACCGCAAGGGCGCAAACAACGCGCTCCATGCGAAGGTTGACAAGAAGGGTAATCCGCTTGAACCGGGATGCCCGTATGCCGTCGGTAACAAGAACGGCGGCCATTATGATGTGGACCCGGAACTCGGGACTATGAAGGACTTCGAGCATTTTGCAAAGGCTGCTCGTGCCAAGGGACTCCGCCTTGCGCTCGATATCGCGCTCAACTGCAGCCCGGACCATCCGTATGTGAAGTCGCACCCGGAATGGTTCTTCCACGAACCGGATGGCAGCATCAAGTTCGCCGAAAACCCGCCCAAGAAGTACGAAGATATTTATCCGTTCGATTACTACAACGAAAACTACAAGGCTCTTTGGAAGGAAATCGAGAATATTATTTTGTTCTGGGCGGACAAGGGAATTGAAATTTTCCGTATCGATAACCCGCACACCAAACCGTTCCCGTTCTGGGAATGGCTCATCGCCGATGTGAAGGAAAAACGCCCGGAACTTGTGTTCCTCGCCGAAGCTTTCACACGCCCGAAGATGATGCACCGCCTCGCAAAGTCTGGCTTTGACATGAGCTACACGTATTTCGCATGGCGCTCTGCAAAGTGGGAATTCGAACAGTACTTGAAGGAACTCACGCAGTCCGACGCTAAGGAATACATGCGTGGAATCTTCTTCCCGACAACACCGGATATCTTCCCGAAGTATCTTGCGTATAAAGGTGCAAACGCGTTTAAGCAGCGCTACTTCTTGGCCGCGACGCTTTCGAGCCTTACGGGTATGTACAACGGTTACGAACTCTGCGAAAACATCCCGAGCCCAATCAAGGAAGAACTTGCCGATAGCGAAAAGTATCAGTACAAAGTACACAACTGGTCTGGCCCGGGCATCCAAGACTTTGTTCGTCGTCTGAATGTCGCTCGTCAGGAGCATGTTGCCTTGCAGGAATACGATAACCTCGATTTCCATTACGCTCAGAACGACCAGCTCATGGTTTACTCCAAGAAGTCTGGCGATGACGTAATCCTCTGCGTGTGCAACATGGACATGGACCACGTGCAAGAAGGTATTGTTGAACTTGACATGGCTAAGCTTGGCCTCCAGAACGATTCGTTCTTCTTCTTGAAGGACATTGTGACTGGCGAAAGCTATGTATGGCGTGGCAACAAGAACTATGTGAAGCTTGACCCTGCAAAGGCTCCTGGCCACATGTTCGTGGTGAAGAAAATCTAAACGTTTGCAAAAAAAAACGCACAAGACGCCTAATCGCAATTGAAAAACGTCCCGGAAGCTCCGCTCCCGGGCGTTTCTTTTTTTTGGGGGGGGGGGATGCTCACAAAAACTCTTTTTAAAAGCTTTTTTTGTGTCTTTTTTAGAGGATTAAATCTAATTTTAGACGAGGTATTTAAAGGATGATTATGAAAAAAAATTTATTGAGTTCGATATTGGCTGCGGGCGCCGTTGCAATGTATAGCGCCTGCTCTGATGATTCTCCATCTCCGCTTACTCCGTCTGTTGCGGCTTCTTCATCGAGTGTCGATTGGTTTGTAAGCAGCTCTAGTGTAGATGGAAGTGGCGATTTGGGATCAAGCTCTTCTGTGGCGCCGGGATCCAGTGCCTCTAACTCGAGTTCTTCTGTGGTTGTTCCGCCTAATTCGGCGACGAGTTCTAGCAATGGTGGGCCGTCTCAGTCGAGCTCTTCAGTCAATCCGACATCTAGCGCCACTCCGAATTCGTCTGCCGTTGAAAGCTCTAGCAGTGCTGAACCAGAATTAGGTGCAGATGGATTCCCGACTCTTGAATCTTACGGCCCGCCTCCGGCCGAATACACCAAGGACATCAGCGCTACGGCAAAGCGCGGTTGGAATACCCGCTACTGGGATGCTTGCAAGCCGCATTGCTCCTGGCTTAGGGAAAACGCTAACGATGTGACTCGTGCAGACACGTCTTCCGATGCGGCCTACATTGCCGACTATGGCACTGCGCGTAACTGCAACATTCACGATGTCGAAGTCCCTACCTTTACCTTGGGTGACGTATCGAGGGCCTGGTTCGGTTATAACGGAACCAGGAGCGCTTGCGGCGACGAAAAGGAAAAGGGCGTGTTCACCTGCACGGACATGGCGCCTATTGCCGTGAACGATACGCTTTCTTATGCATACGTTGCGGGCACTGCCGATAGCAAGTGCGGCAAGTGCTACCATTTGCAGTACGACGGCCACTTTGCAAACGAGATGGAAAACAACCCGCCAAGGGAAACTCACCGGGCGCTCAAGGGCAAGCACATGATTGTGATGGCCTCTAACATCGGTATGGATGTGGCTGGCGGTAACCCGAATCTTCCGGCAGGCCAGTTCGACTTGATGGTGCCGGGCGGTGGCGTGGGCGCCTTTGACGCTCTTACTGTTCAGGTAAACAAAGGCCGCGACTTTAACTGGGGCGCAGGCTTTGGCGGATTCTTGACCGAATGCCAGAACAAGCTCGGCTACGAGGCTACTCTTGTCGCGTACCAGACCTGCATCAAGGATATGTGCGACGCGGCCTTCGGCGACGCCGGCCTCCCGAACCTTTTGCGCGGTTGCCACTGGTTTGCCGACTGGTACAAGGCTGCAGACAATCCGACCTACTACATCGAAGAAGTGGAATGCCCGCAGTACTTGATCGACCATTACATGAGCCGATTCAACACCACTACGCAAACCAACATCAAGAAGGTGACGGACTGGTCCACTTACAAGGAAGGCGATGTGCTTGACACGCTCCATTGCTGGAAGGCGGGCGAGGCTCCTCCAGGAAACGGCTGGACGAATCCGAGTGCCGGTTGTGATGTTAAATAAAGAAATAGAATGAATTTGTGGCTCCCTGCTCACTGCGGAGAGCTTTTTTTTATGCTTTGTCACCTGGGCTTGTCATCCAAGGGCCGCAGGCGACGGGATCTACAGACTGTTGTGCGAAAGATTTCTGTTTACAGAATGTGGATAATGTGTAGCGCCGGCGGCATACATCCCGTTTTTAGCGAAAAAAGTGAAAAAAAAGTGAAATTTTTTCAGAATTACCCCTTGCAAATGTTCCTGAAAATTCTATAATTGGCGCCGTTCCTGAGAGACGAGGCCGAAACGAAGAAACGAAAGCCCACGACGAAGGAAA
>CADAWC010000038.1 GCA_902791475.1 Fibrobacter succinogenes | reverse complement strand
CGAACGTATCCTCTACTTCACAAAGCGTATCCACGCTATCCACGAAGTTCGTGGTAAAGACGGCGTCGGTGCCACGATGGACTCCATGGAACTTGAACGTGAACGCGGCATCACGATTCAGTCTGCTGCTACGTTTGCAAACTGGACTCACACCAAGACCGGTGAACGCGACTCCATCAACATCATCGATACTCCGGGGCACGTGGACTTCACGATCGAAGTGGAACGTTCTCTCCG
Organism: Fibrobacter succinogenes; assembly: GCA_902791475.1. Taxonomy (GTDB): domain Bacteria; phylum Fibrobacterota; class Fibrobacteria; order Fibrobacterales; family Fibrobacteraceae; genus Fibrobacter; species Fibrobacter succinogenes_J. The sequence continues at coordinate 62,725 of CADAWC010000038.1, read as the reverse complement.
CGTGTTGGACGGTGCTATCCTCGTCCTCACTGGCGTTGAAGGCGTTCAGTCCCAGTCTATTACTGTTGACCGTCAGATGAAGCGCTACCATGTACCGCGCGTCGTGTTCGTGAACAAGTGCGACCGCTCTGGTGCAAACCCGCTCCGCGTGGCTGTCATGCTCAAGGAAAAGCTCAACCACAAGCCCTGCGTCATGCAGATTCCTATCGGCTTGGAATCCAATCTTAAGGGCGTGGTCGACCTTATCGAAATGAAGGCTTACTACTTCGAAGGCGAAAACGGCGACGACATGATCGAAAAGGATATTCCTGAAGAACTCGTCGACCAGGCTAACGAATACCGCGAAAAGCTCGTTGACTGCTGCGCTGACTACAGCGACGAAGTCATGGAAAAGGCTATGGAAGGCCAGTATGGCGTCGACCAGATCGACAAGGCCCTCCTCAAGAAGGTTATCCGCGAAGCTACCATCCGCCTCGACATCACTCCGGTGTTCATGGGTTCTGCTCATAAGAACGTTGGTGTCCAGAAGCTCCTCGACGGCGTTATCGACTACCTCCCGTGCCCGACCGACGTTGAAAACAAGGCTCTCGACCTCGACAACAACGAAGCTGAAGTTGTTCTCAAGTCCGAAGACAACGCACCGCTCGTCTGCTACGCATTCAAGCTCGTGAACGACCGCTATGGTCAGCTCACCTACGTCCGCGTTTACCAGGGTACCCTCAAGAAGGGCGACATGATCACCAACATGTCAACCGGCAAGAAGGTTTCCGTTGGCCGTCTCGTCCGTATGCACGCTGACGAAATGGTGGACATCACCGAAGCCGGTGCAGGCGACATTGTCGCTCTGTTCGGTATCGACTGCGCTTCCGGTACGACTTTCACGGATGGCAAGAACCACTACAACATGACTTCCATGCACGTTCCTAACCCGGTTATCGAACTTGTTATTGAAGCCAAGAACCGTGACGACCTCGACAACATGTCCAAGGCCCTCAACCGCTTCACGAAGGAAGACCCGACGTTCCAGGTCGAAGTCGACAAGGAATCCGGTCAGACCATCATCAAGGGTATGGGCGAACTCCACCTTGACGTTTATATCGAACGTATGCGCCGTGAATACAAGTGCGACGTGACGACCGGTGCTCCGCAGGTTGCTTACCGCGAAACAATCACCCGCCCGGCCAAGTTCGACTACACCCACAAGAAGCAGACCGGTGGTTCTGGTCAGTACGCTAAGGTTGTCGGTGAAATGCGTCCGATGCCAGTCGAAGGCGACCAGGAAAAGGTCTACAACTTCGTCAACTCCGTCGTCGGTGGCCGTATTCCGAAGGAATACATTCCGTCTTGCGATAAGGGTTTCCAGAGCTGCATGGAAGCAGGTTCCCTCATCGGCTTCCCGGTTGTCGGTATCGAAATGGAAGTCCAGGATGGTGCATTCCACCCGGTCGACTCCTCTGATATGGCGTTCCAGGTTGCAGCCCGTATGGCCTTCCGCGAAGCTTTCGCTAAGGCTGGCGCTCAGATCCTCGAACCGATCATGAAGGTCGAAATCCAGACCCCGACCGAATTCCAGGGCGGTGTCGTGGGTAACGTTTCCCAGCGTCGTGGTGCAATCACTGGCACTAGCGAAGAACAGGGCATGACCACGATCGATGCAGAAGTTCCGCTTTCCGAAATGTTCGGTTATGCTACGGACCTCCGTTCCATGACCCAGGGTAAGGCAGAATTCACGATGGAATTCTGCAAGTACCTCCCGGTTCCGAAGAACATCCAGGAAGAACTCATCAAGAAGTACGGCGACAAGGCCAAGGCTAGAGCTTAATAATTAAGCGGCGCAAACCCTTGCACCGAGATTTCTCGAAAAGTTTAAAAGACCTGCAACGAAAGTTGCAGGCCTTTTTTGTATAAAATAAAACGGCGTGGAAAATCAATTTTTTTGAAAAACGTCATTTTTTACGTGAGTAAAGTCAATTTTTTGATAATTTTCACGTAAAATTTTAATGTTATATGTATAGATTTATGTTGTTTTTGATGTTTTTTGTGCTTTTTTCATGGCGGAAAGTATGAATTTCACTTTTTTGAATCTGAAAAAGCCTTAAAAAGTAGAAAAGTTTGCTTTTGGCAAGCCCGAAAGCGTTATTTTGTACTAAAATTTACGTGAATAAACCTTAATTTTGAGCATTTTTCACGTAAAAATCGCCTAAAATCCGATTTTTGCTTCAATACAGCTGTTTTTGACGTTAAAATCCCCAAAAAGGAAGGACCCCGCATGCGCAAGCCTACGGGATCCTTGAAAATTCGTAACACTAGTAAGTTCTACTCCGCGATTCGATCCGGCTTCCCGTCTCAGAACCAGAATTTACTGGTGCCACGAGAATAATATAGCACACAAATTGCAAGAGCGAACAAAATTTCGCTCGCTCTTTTAATCCCGCGCGGAACATTCCAATATGGAATAGCGGACAATGACTACTGACCAATGACCATTGACTAATGACTAAGCTTCGCTTCTTTCCAGAGCTTTTGCAGGCCTTCCAGGCCTACATCCTTGATTTCCTGGCCCTGTTCCTTAACACGGCGTTCTACTTCGCGGAAGCGCTTTTCGAACTTGTTATTTGCACGCTGCAAAGCGATGTTCGCGTTGAAGCCGCAATGGCGAGCCACATTTACAAGACTGAACATGATATCGCCGAATTCATCTTCCAGGCGGTCCACGTTTGCATTCTCGGGAGAAACCTTTTCCATCTCAGCACGGAATTCCGCAAATTCCTCTTGAGCCTTGTCGAACACGGGAGCAGCCTCACCCCAGTCAAAACCGACTTTTGCCACACGGCGGATAATATCTTGCGAGCGCGCAAGTGTCGGCATGCTCTTGCTAACTTTATCCATAATGGATTCACCGGCATGCTTTAAGTTGTTCTTCTCCTGCGCTTTAATGCGTTCCCAACGGCGGCTCACGTCATTAGCCGTATCCACTTTTGCATCGCCAAACACATGCGGATGCCTGCGCACCATCTTTTCGCACAAGCCCTGGATCACATCGTCTATCGTAAAGTCGCCCTGTTCCTTCATCACCTGCGAATGGAAAATCACCTGGAACAGCACATCGCCGAGTTCCTCGCACATGTGTTCCTTGTCGCCATCTTGCGCGGCATCAATAAACTCACAGCTTTCTTCAACCAGATACGGCAACAACGAATGCGTGGTCTGCTGGCGGTCCCACGGGCAGCCATTTTCCGAACGCAGACGAGCCATAATATCGACGAGATCCTTAAACGTGTACTTCATGAGTCCAAAGATAGAAAGTAAACGCGCCCCCTTGTTTTTTCACGATAAATTCTGTAAATTAGTAACACTGTTATTAGATTCTTGTTTTATATCGTTTCTTATATCCGTTATTTTTATCCTCACAAAATACAACAGTCCCAAAATACAACTGGGGCAAACAATAGTATGGAAACGAAACTCTCTCCCGAAAAATATCCGCTCGCATTAAAAGCATCCAAATATTGCCCGAAACAACTGTTCATCAAAGGCGCCCTACCCACAAGCGATAAAATCGGCATCGCTATAGTCGGCACACGCCGCCCGTCCGCATCAGCCGAAGAGCTCTGTAGGCGACTCGTCGATTCACTCAAGGGCACAAACGCTGTGGTTATTTCCGGGCTTGCACAGGGCATAGACAGCTTTTGCCACCGCGCAGCGCTCGATGCAGGCATCCCCACAATAGCCGTCCTTGCGCAAGGGCTAGACGCAAAAATAGAGGGCGAACGCAACACACTTGCCAAACGGATTCTCGATGCCGGAGGCGCCCTTTTAAGCGAATACGAAGGCGACACGCCTGCCTACAAGGGGAACTTCATCGCACGGAACCGCATCATCAGCGGACTTAGCCAATCGACACTTGTGGTCCAAAGCCGTAAAAAAGGAGGCGCCCTCCTCACCGCTCAATTCAGCCTAGACGAAGGAAAACCGCTCCTCGCCTGCCCCGGCAACTTCGACTGCGAGCTCTACAGTGGCACAAACTCACTCCTCGACAATGGACACGCCAAAGCCGTCTTTATCCCCGAAAGTCTGCGAGCCGTTGCCGGGATCCCCCTCCTCGAAGGCGCTAAAATCGAACAATTGACCTCGTATGGAGTTCAACTTTCGAACGGGGCACAAAAAGTCTTTGAACGTTTTAACGGATTCCGCAAAACTTTTTCGGAACTTCAGCAAGAATTTGACTTTAAGGCGCCGGAACTTTTAGCTATATTGACGGAGCTAGAAATATCTGGCCTCGTCACATCGAAAGACAACTTCCAATTCTATTTTAACGGAGCATAATAGTTGCACTTACGACTTCTCATTGGAATTGTCACCGTGATCGCATTCGCGTTCTTGGTGTTCCATTTGCTGTTCGGCAAGGACAGCATTCCGGAGCAGCGTAGAATTGCAAGAGAAATCGAGCTCTACCAAAAGCAGATTGATTCACTGACAAAAGTCATCGAGCAACGAGACGAGCTCATCCAAAAGATAAAGACGGATTCTCTCTACAAAGAAGAAATACTGCGCACCCGCTATGGCATGAGCCGTGAAGGCGAGAAAGCTTTTCAGCTGGTGAAGTAGCGGCGTTGCCGCTACTTAGACGAAAGAACGCTCGTAAACTCGCTTTAGACGAAAGACGAGAAAAACTGTTAGGCACCAGTGGTGCAGTATAATAAAATCTTTCGTCTTTGTACAAGTACCAAATGCTAGGCTCAGTTATAGGTCTGCAAGCAGCCCTACAACATTCGCCTTACGCATTTGTCGTCTGTAGGACTAAAAGTCCGTTCTCTCGTCTAAACCTACGCCATTTTACTTGCATCGGTACGGACGCATTCGACCTTCCCTGCAAAGAAGCTATATGCAGCAGGCACAATGAAGAGCGTCATGAACGTCGCAAACGTGAGACCACCGACAATGGCAACACCCATTGCAATGCGGCTCGGGGTGCCGGTCAGGATGAGTGGCACCGCGCCCAATACCGTAGAAAGGCTCGTCATGAGGATTGGGCGGAAGCGGCGTTCCGCTGCTTGGCGAGCCGCCTCGAGCTTGCTGCAGCCTGTATTCTCGGCAATCTGGTTTGCAAATTCCACAATCAAGATACCGTTCTTCGTCACGAGAGCAATCAACAAGATCAAGGCAATTTCACTAAAGATGTTGAGCGTCTGGCCCGTGACAAACAAGCTCACTAAAGCACCCGAAAGAGCAAGCGGCACCGTAAAGAAAATCACGAATGGCGCACGGAAGCTTTCGAACTGCCCTGCAAGCACCAAGAACACAAGCGCAAGAGCAAGCAAGAACACCACGTACAGTCCCGAAGAGCTTTCTTCGAATTCCTTGGACGAACCGCTCAAGGTCGTGCTCACGCTCGGATAGTCCTTCAACAAAGTCTTTGCAATGCGGCGCATTTCTTCGACGCCATCGCCAATCGTCTTGCCCGGCACAAGGCCAGCCTGGATGGTTGCCGCGCTAAAGCGGTTGTAACGCGGGAGTGACGGAGAAGCAGACTGTTCCTTGTACGTAATAAAGTTGTCCAAGCTCACCAGCTCGCCCTTGCCATTCTTGACCGTAAGCATCGAGAGGTTTTCCGGTGTATCACGGTACTGGTAACCAACAGCGCCAATGATATCGTACTGGCGACCATCCTTATAGTAATCGCCATAAGTTTGGTCGCTAATGGCAAGCTGCACCGCCTGAGCAATATCGTTCACCGACACGCCTTCTTCGTTTGCCTTGTCGCGCAAAATCTCGATGTGGAGTTCCGGCTTCGTAAAGCGCAAGTTACTGTTCACCACGCTGAACACAGGGCTCTTGCTTGCCGCTTCTTCGAATTTCGGAACAAGGTCACGCAGCACTTCGATGTTCGGAGCCTGCAACACAAACTGCACCGGGAGGCCACCGCGCTGCGTACTAATGCTCTGCGGTTCAAACACCATCACGCGCAAATCCGGATATTCGTTACCAAGCACCTGGATTGCTCTTGCTATCTCACTCTGCGGACGGCGTGATTTCTTGTCGTCGTTCAAAAACAAACGCATTCTCGAATTGCCCGCATTCCAAGCGCCCGCCTGGAATTCCGTGTATTCATTGGAATCGAGAATCGAAGTCACTTCATCGACAAATTCATCGGCCATGCGCTTGGTGCGCGAGAGGTTCACGCCTTCGGGCATGCTCATGTTCACCATCACGGCGTTGGAGTCTTCCGTCGGTGCCATTTCGCTACTCATGTTGTTGAAGCAATAATACGCTGCAAACAAAAGTACCGCCACAACCGGAAACAGCATCAGCCGCCACTTGAGGAATCCACCCAGCAAACGAGAATACAAAGTGTTCATTCCGTCAAAGAACGGTTCCGTCCACTTGTAAAAGGCTCCTTTCTTCTGGCGCTTCAAAAATTTAGAACAAAGCATTGGCGAAAGAGTCAAAGCGCAAAGCGTCGAAAGAAACACGGTTCCAATCATCACCGCCACAAATTCGCGGAACAGAAGGCCTGTCGTACCGCCCAAGGCAAGCACCGGAATGAACACAGCCATCAAAACGACAGACGTTGCAATCACCGCAAAAAAGATTTCGTTTGTCCCTGCAATAGCCGCCTGCTTGGGCGTCATGCCGCTTTCTATTTTGTGATAAATATTTTCCACAATCACAATGGCATCGTCCACAACAAGGCCAATAGCAAGGACCATCGCCAAAAGCGTAAGCACGTTGATACTGAACCCGCAGAGGTAAAGCACAAAGAAGCTACCAATCACGGATACAGGCACGACGACCATCGGGATAAACGTTGTACGGCCTTCGCGGAGGAACGCAAAGATAATCGCAATCACGAGAATAAACGCAATGAAGATGGTTTCCACCACTTCCTTGATGGAAGCGCGAATGTTGATTGAAGTATCGCGACCGTAAAGCAGTTCCACGCCTTCCGGGATTTCACGGCGGATGTCCTCGACACGTTTGTAGAATTCGTTTGCAATTTCGACATGGTTACTGCCCGGCTGCGCCATGAGTGCAAGCGTAATGGAATTCTTGCCGTTACGTCTAAAACCGGTACGCGTATCTTTCGGTTCGTAATGGATGTCTGCGACATCAGAAATGCGGATCACAGTTCCATCTTCAGCCGTTCTCACAGCAATGTTGCCAAATGATTTCGGGTCGAGAATGCGGCCAAGCGTACGAATTGAAAGCGTCGTTTCAGTACCTTCAATAGAACCAGACGGAAGTTCCAAGTTACCTTGTTTCAAGGCAGCCGCCATCTGCACTCCCGAGACTCCAAGAGCCTGCATACGCACCGGGTCAATCCACAAACGCACAACCGGACGTTTTTCACCCCAGATTGCCACTTCCGAAACACCGTTAATCGTCTGCAAGCGTTCCTTCACGTGGTTGTTCGCAATTTCCGAAACTTCCATCGGGTCGAACTTGTCGCTCACAAGGCTAACCATCAAAATCGGGTCGCTATCGCTATCGGACTTGTAGACCGTCGGTTCATCAACATCATCCGGCAAACGGCGACGCACACGGCTCACGCGGTCGCGGATTTCATTTGCAGCCGCTTCCAGGTCCATGCCCGTTTCAAATTCGATGCTGATGTAAGAGAAACCATCGCGGCTCGTCGAGGTCAAAGCCTTGATACCAGACGCGCTGTTAATGGAGGCTTCCAAGATTTCAGTGACTTCCGCTTCGACCACGGCAGCGTTTGCACCCGGGTAAGAAGTACGCACCTGAATCAACGGATAGTCGACGTTCGGGTATTCACGAATGCCGAGAGAGCTGAGCCCAAAAAATCCAAGCAACAGGATGACAAGCGCCATCACCGTCATGAGGACTGGGCGACGGACGGAGAGCTGGCTTACGCTCATTACTCTACCTCGTAATTAATCGAATGGCGGAGTCCCTTAATCTTGATATCGGCACCCGGGCGGAGGCTCACAATGCCAGAAACAATCACCGTATCGCCAACATCAAGGCCCGAAAGCACCTGCACAGACATCGGCGTGCGAAGCCCCGTCGTGATATGCTTGATCTTAGCCTTGCCTCCCTGGCTCACAAACACGTAAGCGCCTTCCCTGTCGAGAATCATCGCTTCGGACGGGATCGTAAAGCTCTGCACGTTGCTAGCTTCCATGGCGACATTCACGCTCACAAAGCTACCTGCAATAAGTTCGCCCTTCGCATTATCGACATCGACCATCACGCGGCGAGTGCGGCTGCTTTCAGAAATCACGGCGTCAAGCGCAGAGACAACACCGAACTTTTCAACGTTGCGTTCAGAGTCCTTGAGAGAAATCTTGTCGCCCACCTTGATGACAGAAGCGTAACGCTGCGGGAGCGAGAACTTCGCCTTGAGGCGGTCCACTTCGCTGAGTTCTGCAATCGGCGTGCCGGAATTGAGCCAGGCGCCCACAGAGACATCGACAAAACCGAGCTTACCGCTAAACGGCGCACGGACTTCGGTCTTCGCCAGTTGAGCCTGGATGAGTTCTACGCTTGCCTGAGCGGACTTGAGAGAAGCTTCTGCCGATTCCAAATCCTGCTTGGTCGCCCCGTTCTTTTCAAAAAGACCGCGGATGCGCTGTTCCTTTTGCTCGGCAAGCATCTTGTTCGACTGCGCCTGCTTGAGCTGCGCCCGGAGTTCAGAATCGTCAATCTTTGCAAGGAGAGTCCCCTTCTTGACAATAGCCCCGTCTTTTGCCTTGAGGCTTACCAAACGGCCGGAGGTCGCCGCCGAAAGCGAGACGCTGTTCTTCGGCACGAGAGTCGCCATCGTCTGGAAGTTCTTGCCCTGTTGCCCAAGCTCTGCCACATAACCTTCGACATTCAGCACTCTCTGAGCGCCCCCCTTTTTGCCGCCATTGCCTTTGCCTGCAGGAGCGCCCTTGGCAGAATCATCTTTACTGCCACAAGCCACAAGAAGAAGAGAAGAGAGTGCTATTAAAAGAAGGTGTTTCATATTTTAGTTAGAAGTAGGAGTAAACAATAAGAAGTAGTTTGATTTTATTCCGTCATTCTGACACCGAAGGTGGAAGAATCCAGAGCATTTTTATTTCGTGGATTTAGATGCGTAATACAGTTAAAAAGTTGCATAAAAAAGAGATTTCCACATTCTTCGACTATACTCAAGACAGACTCCAGCGAGGAAGACATTCTTACTCGTAATTTCACATTGTTCAGCACCGAAGGTGCGTCCTCTCGTCTTTCGTCTCTCGTCTTTCGTCTAAGTTAAAACTTCACATTCATCAAAAGTGCGCCGCCATCTTGATAAAATTCCGGTTCAAACTGCACTCGTTCCGAAAAAGACTTGCTCGACGTTGCACGATAAACTCGTATAGCATCAAGCATAGAAACGACGCGGTTCAAAATCAGCGCGCCCACAGAAACCTGGAACACAATGCGACTCACACGATAATGGCGCATGCGACTCTTGAATTCATTGATATGCTCCGTTGTTTCCGGATTGTCGGAGCTGCCCCAATCCCACAGAATCTCTTTTGAAAAATCTTCATCGATTCTTTTGCCCGAACGAATCATCGCCTGATTGTAGTCTTCATCCATGTCCGGCGAAGAATTCTGACCGAAAACGCCAGAACGACTACGATAAGAGCCAACTGTATTCAAGAGAGAAACATTCTTGTTGCCCGTAAATCCCGCATGGCGAACAGCGTAGTTATGCGCAGACGTCACATAGCGGTCACCCACCACATAGGAGCCAATTGCTGCCACCCACAAGGCAAGGTCAGTCCACACAAACGGGCGAACCATATTTTTTTCATTCAAATAGAGTTCACCCATACCAGGCAAAAGAGCAGAAGCGCCAACAGCCAAGAACACGTTCTTATCGCTGTTCTTGTAAACATTCTGGTCAACGCTCACCACAATCTGCGAGAAAGCGGCGACCGACGCAAGCAGTATGGCAAGAACAATGCGCATTAGAATCCCCAATTTGCACGAACAGCCCAACCAAAGGAGTCCGTAAACGAAAGCCCACTATCAAAGCGCAAACGATCGTACCAAGAAAGATCCTCTTCATAAAGCACCTTGTTATGGGCGTTAGCAGTCAGAGCGGCATCAACAGCGGAAATGATATGGTTCAAAATCAAGCCACCGATGAACCAAGCCTGCATGTCGGCATAATCATTGGCTTTACTGCGCAAGTCGCGATACTTCGCCATATGTTCGGATTCGCCAAGCGGAACCGTTTCAGAATTAGGATCTTCAAGGTCAAGGTTCTGAGCGAGTGTAGCCTTTTCAACGTCATCCCAGCCACGTACATACGCACCTTCGGAAATGAGCTGGAAAACTTCGGATTCCTTGTCGAACGAACGACCAAAATTATTCATTTCGGTACCCAAGTTCGTCACCTTAGATTCATCGGATGATTCTACCGGCTTGGGGAAGCGAGCCAAATGCTGCTCATCATTTTTGAACAGAGCGTCTTCCTTATAGCAACCACCATAATTAGCATTGCCATAAATAGCTTCGCAGAACGACTTGCGCGTTCCCATATAGCGTCTGTTAAATTCATCGCCATAGAGGTCGGCGTCTGTATTATAGAGGTCATGCATAGCCGCTTCGTAACGGCCAATGGAATAATGCGCCTTTGCAAACTTTTTGTACTTGTCCACCTGCTGGTTGTACTTGTAGACAGAGAAGTAACCCCAGCTGCTCCACATCAAGACTTCCAAAGCCATGTAAACACCACCGCGGACATACGTAGCGGTCGTACCGCCAACATACAACTGACCTGCACCTGGCAGCAACAGAGACATGAACAAAGCCTTTCGCGGATTCTTGTAACGGCCCTTCATTTCGTCAATGCCGTTCACCTTAGAAACCTTGACCGGACCAAGTAGATCACGACGGCTCATGCTATTGGACGATGGTTCAACAGAACTGCTACTCACATTCGTAAGCCCAGCGGCCTGAGCCTGTGCAATAGAATCTGCATGTCTTGAAGAATCAGCACGTGCGCGAATCTTTGCAGCTTCTGCCATAGCGGCTTCACGCATCAGGGAATCGCGTGTAGCGGAGTCCAAAACGGCCGTATCTGCAATCGCCACCGCAGGAGCAACCTCTGCAGAAGAACTCGATTCTACGGGAACAACAGACGATGAACTGAGTACTGCTGAACTTGCCGGAACTTCGACAACCACAGACGAAGAACTCACGACGATCGACGAGCTCGAGAGCGGTATAGCAGACGAACTGGACACTGCCTTGCTACTAGAAGACTTTGCCTTAGACTTTTTAGAAGCGGAACTCGCAGGAGCTTTGGCGGCAGAACTTGCCGGAGCAACCGCAGCAGAGCTTGCGGGGACCGCCGGGGCTTTTGCCTCGGGTGCCGCAGGCGTTGCCGGAGCGGCAGCTTCTTCTTCGAATTCAGCGAAAAGGTCTCGCACCTGGGCGAAGGAAACCTGGGCGAGAGACAGACCTAAAAACAAGGGTAAAAGAGCAAACTTGCGCATATAACCTTAAAATAGCAAAAAAAGACTTAAAAACAAAAAGCCTCGGACACAAATCCGAGACTTTCTTTATCAAAATTCTAGGTTGAAGGCTACTTAACGCGAATACGTCCTGCAGAAGAGCCTATGCGAACCATGTAAACACCAGCATTCGTAACTGGAATTTCGAAGTTCACGGCATCAACAACGCCCGAGCGAACAACTCTGCCGCGCATGTCATGAACGGCATAACGATCGCCAACCTTAGAACCGCTCACCAGAATGCGGCGATTCATAGAAGAGAGGCCAAACTTCTGTATGCCCTTGATAGCAGCCAAAGAAATTTCCGGACCGAGTTCGTTGATGACAAAATTACCATCAGAAGAAAGGACGAAGCTGACATGTTCAAAGTTCGGAGAAGTGTTGACAAAATCAGCAACCGTAAGTCCCATGGCGTAAGTACCCTTTTCTTTTGCCGTCACAGTCTTTTCGCCCTGATAAGAGACAAAGTCCTTGGAATACGTGTATTCTGCCGATAACGTGCAATCAAGAGACGGAATAAGAGCGACATCAAACTTCTTTTCAACGGTAATGTCTTCACCTGTATATTTAGCAACGACATCTCCACCGAAAATGGCGACCGTAATCTTTACAGGGTAAGGCACAATCGTAAAGCTGCCCTGTCTGATTTTCACCTTATAATTAGTACTCGGCTGAGTCACAAACGTTGCAGAAATTTGATATGCAGAATCCTGGCCTTCGGAATCCTTAAGCACATTTTCACCCGCTTCACGGCCGAGAGTCAATGCAGGCAATTCATCGCCTTCGAGAAGACCAGCCACTTCGTACTTGAACGATTCCGGATCCGGATCACCGTAAACCTTTTGAGCATCGGCAACAGTGACTGTTACAAGCTTGGGTTCAACAGTAAGGGTGCTCGTTTCATAGCTACTAACAACATAATTCGTGGTGGACGGATTTTGGAGATCGAAGGTAAGCGGATATTCGCCAACAGGGAGGATGCCCGTCTTATCGATCGAAAGATGGATGTTATCTAATTCATCACCTTCCAAAAGTCCATCGGCAACCCATTCAAATTCAGTCGGGATTGCATCGCCGTATGTGATTGTAGCAGGCTTTGCCGAAACAACCACTGACTTCGGAGTAATCTGCAAGAGACCATCAGTAATGTTAAATGTCACATTGGGATAGTTGACAGACGTGTTCTTGAAGTCCTCTGCAGAAAGCCCCATGTTGAACTTGCCGACATCCGTTCCCGACACGGTGGAATCACCTGTATAAGAGACGAACTTAAGGTCATAAGCTTCGCTATTAGAGGAAATGTCAAAGCCCTTCAAGACCTGTTCCTTGCCATTGTATTCCACGGTGTTTGTATGACCCTTAATAGTAACCACAATCTTATCGTCATTAGCCGTAATCGTAAGCTTGCCATCTGTGGTTGCGATAATGTAGTTCGGATTCAACTTAGAATCCACCGTGGCCGTAATAGCATATTCGCCAGCATCTTCGCCAGCTTCACGCTTGAGAGAGACGCCCTTCAATTCGTCTGCGACGCCGCCAAAGACAGCAATGTCTTCAACAGTGTACGTAAGTTCCGGATCGTCCTGTCCAAACTTTTTCGTGATGTTATCCACAGCCAAAGTAACTTCTCTCTGGTTGATGGTCAAAGTACCAGGAACAACAGTCAAAGTGTAATTCGGATTTGAACCTATTGCAAAAGAGACACTCACTTTATACGTACCAACATCTTCACCTTCCGCACGAGTGATCGTAGCAAGTTCAAGTTTTTCAGATTCAGAAACAAGGCCGTCCGTTTCAAAGAAGAAATCCGGATCCTTGTCGCCGTAGCTCTTTTCAAACTTGCCAACCGTAACTGTAGCCGCTTTCTTAGAAACAGTAAGCGTACCGGCGGTCGTCGTCACCTTGTAGTTCGGGTTAGAAGCAGCCTTCACGCTAGCAGAAATTTCATATTCGCCAACATTTTCCAGACCAGTTGCAGAGCACTTGGCACAAGAAACTGTCACATCCTTCAATTCATCTTCGCCAACAAGTCCAGTGACCTTATAGGTAAATTCTGGAGTAGCTTCGCCATAAACCTTGCTCACGTCATCAACAGTCAAAGATGCAGCAGCAGGCTGAATAATAAATGATCCATAAACCACATATATGTTATAGTCATCGGTGTCCTTGCAGTAAGGCAATTCGCAGCCTTCAATCTTGGCAGGCATAGGCTTATATACCACACCATCAATGCTTACCGGAATGGTATAGGTTCCAGCATCCTCACCACTAGCTCTAACCAATTCAATTTCACCAAGCTTTGCATAATCAGCAGGAAGGATATTACCGCGAACTTCATAATTGAACTTCTTCGGATCTTTTTCGCCATAGACCTTTGCGGTGGTCTCAACAATAATTATGATTTTGGTTTTGGTGATAAGCAAGGAACCAGGATCAACAAGGAAATCGTAATTGGGGAAAAGTTCGGTTAAATTTACAGACGGATCTTTGGAAACTTTAAATTTTGTTCCGACTTGTTCTTCACCACTTGCAACAACCAATTTTAATTCTTTTTGCAACGCTACGAGAAAATTAGCCAAAGTATCTGCGTCAAGAACGTCCAACTCACTATCTTCAGCGATAGTCCATGTAAGATCCGGAGTTTCGCCACCTAACTCTTTTTCAACATCATCAACTGTTATATGAACGCCTTTAGGTTCGATATCAAACGTTTTCGTGGCAACATCACCATTAGTCAAAGTAATTGTTACGGAACCAGCATCAGTACCAGCATTTATGTTTTTACCGTAAACAACTTTGGCAAAGTCACCTTCCGAATACTCATCATTACCGCATACAACCTTTTTAATGGTAGGCTTCACCTGTTTTCCAGTGAATTCCAAATTATTAGTCGATATGTTGACCGTACAAGAGCTTTGAGCAAACGCATTTGAGAACGCTGCAGAAACAGCAAGAGCTAGTATTGCAAACTTTTTAATCATAAACCACTCTCTTTTTTGATTTAACCAGACCCAATTAATCAAACCCAATGAAAAATATAATTTTTTGCTTACGATTTCAACTACGCAAGCCGTTAAAGCGTTGTAAAATAGGGCATAAAAAGCAAGAACCGCCCCCGATTGGGAGCGGTCCGTAAGATTTTCAGTGGAACTGAAGAGAATTACTTTTGGGTGCTACGCACCCGTCCGTAACTGCACCTCGGTCATAAGGTCAAACTAGTTTGACCTTGCGACTCTCGGTTTGTTACTTCTCAGCGACCACCCAAACCTTGACCTGTGCTTCAACGTCGCTGAAGACCTTGACAGTCACGGTGTAGACACCGAGCTGCTTGATCGGTTCAGCAAGGTCGATCTGAGCACGAGAAACCTTGACACCAGCCTTGGTGATTGCTTCAGCGATGTCACCTGCGGTCACAGAACCGTAGAGACGTTCGCCTTCAACAACGCGGCGTTCGAGGTTGACAGAAACCTGTGCAAGCTTTGCAGCCACGTCACCAGCAGCGGCGAGTTCCTTCTGGAACTGAGCTTCAACAGCAGCGCGGTTGTTTTCGATTTCAAGCTTGGCTTCCTTAGTTGCGCGAACAGCGAGCTTACGCGGGAAGAGGTAGTTACGTGCGTAACCATCCTTAACCTTCACGACGTCGAGCATCTTGCCCAAGTGGGGGACGTTAGCCTTAAGAATAATTTCCATAGTCTAGTTCCTCCTATTAGCGCATGCTGTCCGAAACGAACGGAAGAATAGCCATCTGACGGGCACGCTTGATAGCTTCGTTCAGCATACGCTGATACTTAGCGGAAGTGCCAGAAATGCGGCGCGGGATGATCTTGCCACGTTCAGAGATAAAGCGACGAAGAGTCTTTTCGTCCTTGTAGTCAATGAACTTGACGTTGTTCTCGGTGAACCAGCAAGTCTTCTTGCGGCGGATGCGAGTAGCCTGCTTCTTATCTTCAAAAGCCATTATTCAGCCTCCCCTTCTTCTGCGTCAACCGGAACAATTTCTTCGGTGGACTGTGTCTGAGTCTGATCGTAGACGATTTCGCTCATCGGATAATCAGCGAGGGTCATCCAACGGAGAACGTTTTCGTTCAGCTTGAGAGCGGCTTCCATAGCAGCGACCGTTGCAGCTTCTGCCTTGTAGTAGAAGATGACATAGTAGCCGTGCTGGCGCTTGTTGATTGTGTATGCGAGCTTACGCTTGCCCCAGTCGTCACGGCGGAGAATTTCGCCGTTGCCGCTGGTGATGTTCTTGCCGATGGTCTCGACTTCAGCCTTGATAGCGTCGTCAGAGATCATAGCGTCGATGATCACCATCGTTTCGTATTGTCTCATAATGAGTCCCTTTGGTCTATCGCCCGGAAACCGACATTGGCTCCGGGAGGGTTCCGAATATTTCGGTGCGCCTAATATAGAAAAAAGTGATTTGCATTGTCAATCCGCAGGGGGCGGTCGAGGCTAAATTCCGAACTGAAGACCGACAAAACCGGCAACAGCCCACTCCCCGACACCGCGATTGAAGTAACGCTGGAATATCATTTCGAAAGAAACCCACGTCGAACGGAGGTTTTTCTGGCCCCAAGGCCAAATTTCTTGCACATCGAATGCAATTCCCGGACTAAACGCAACAAGCTGAGCCCACGAGAAGTTGAACTCGTAACTGGCACTGCCCGTGATGCCAAAATAACGGGACAACGCAACGCCCAAGCCGACCTCGACACCTAGAGTAAATCCGTCAAGGGAGAACATCTTTTCGCAGTTTTTCTCGGCTATCAAATTTTCAGAACTTTCGCTGTCACCAGACAGACTGTCAGATTCCGCAACTTTACTCGAATCCACATTAATTGAACGATCCCTGTAAACACCATCCTTCAGTTCCTTACGGAATTCCGAAAGGTCGGTTGTCTCAAGTCCAAGCATAGCACCCGCATAAAAGTCTGCTCCCGAAAAGGTCTTGTGGAACTTGATATTCAGACGATAGCGCTGGTACATGAGCATCATGTCGCGGTCGAGCGTTCCACCAAAGAAGCGGACATCAAAACCGCCTGTAATGTAATCTCTATAGTGATATTCCAGCTGGCCTTGCCACACGCCAAGACAATCACAATCCTTAGACGCATTGAAAAGCCCGGCACCGACGCCCACGGAAATGCCATGTCCTAGGAATGCCGCCTGGTGCGGAAGCGGGATGTTATAGCACTTGCTAGTTTGTTTCGAATCGGCAGTATCAGGCATGACAACATAAACAGTATCGACGACAGTATCTCGCACTATGATATAATCGTTCGCGGAGTCCGCCACAGAAGATGCCGATATCGCAGGGTTCGCAAAATTCGTGGAAACGTCAGTCGTGTCGGATAGCGTTACGGATTCTTGATTAGCAGTTTCGAGATTTGCGGATTTTTTCGATGATTTGCGAGAGGCTGTTTTGCGAGACTTCGCCGATTTGGACGTTGTAGCTTTTTTAGAGACCACTTCGGACTTCGTTTTTTTTGCCTTGGAGATAGAACGAGCCGCACCGGAGCCTTTGGCTTCGGCGTAAACGTTCAGAATCAGCAATAGGACTAAAAAAAGAATTCGCACGAGTGTAATTTAATAAAATCAATTGAAAAACGCAAAAACTCCCGGAGGAAATTCCGAGAGCCTTGTAAAATGATTTTTAGAAGGAGATGCCCGGTCGAGCCGGGCATGACAAGCGCCGGAGCCGAGCGGTCTTTTCCGTGAGCCATAAATGACCCGTATCAACGGGTCGTGTTGGCGAGAGCGAGCGCCAATCACATATTTCTACATGAGTTTAGGCGCGAGCGGTCTTTTCCCTCAGCTTCAGCATTTGGAAAAGGAGGGTCTTAGGGAGGGCGAAGCCTTCCCTAGTCGCAAGGAACTTACGATTAGTAAGTTCCTAATAAGTTCCGAGCAAATGACGGACGCGATCCATCATGATCTTGGCCTTCGCGCGGGCGCGTTCCTTACCGTAAGCGAGAATCTTTTCGATTTCGTCGGTATGGTCGAGCAAGTAGAAGTACTTTTCGCGGGCGGCACCGAGATGTTCTTCGAGGACGTTCTGGAGTTCCTGCTTGGCGTGTCCCCAGCCCATGCCACCAGCGCGGTAGCGGGCTGCGAGAGCTTCGGTTTGTTCTGGCGTTGCAAAGAGTTTGTACAACTTAAACACATTGCAAGTATCCGGATCCTTCGGTTCTTCGATGCCCTGGGAGTTCGTCACAATCTTGCCAAGACGCTTTTTGAGAGCCTTCGGTTCGAGGAAGATGTCGATGTAGTTGTCGTAGGACTTGCTCATCTTGCGGCCATCGAGACCTGGGATAACACCGGTGGATTCCTGGAAAACCGGTTCCGGGACGGTGAACACGTCTTCGCCAAAGTGCTTGTTGAACTTAATGGCGATATCACGAGCAAATTCTACGTGCTGCTTCTGGTCCTTGCCCACCGGCACGATGTCAGCGCTGAACATGAGAATGTCGGCATCCATGAGGCACGGGTAGCAGTAAAGGCCCATGTTCACGTTGGAGTCCACATCAACACCAGCAGCGGTGTTGGCTTCGACCTTAGCCTTGTAGGCGTGGGCGCGATTCATGAAGCCCTTCGGCGTGAAGCAGCTGAGAGCCCAGCTAAGTTCAAAGATTTCAGGAATATCGCTCTGCTTGTAGAACAGGGATTCTTCCGGGTTGAGACCGAGAGCGAGCCAGGTCGCCGCGACCTTGTAAATGTTCGCGCGCATTTCGGCGCCGTTCTGCACGGTCGTCAAAGCGTGATAGTCCGCGATGAAATAGACCGTGTCGTAAGTCTTCGTAAGTTCAAGAGCCGGGCGGATTGCGCCCACATAGTTGCCGAGATGGGGAGTGCCAGTCGGCTTGATACCGGTAAGTGAAATCTTTCTCATGGCGTGCAATTTAGGAAAATTTCAAGCCCAGCGAGCACAGCAAGCGCAATAAAACAGCCCCAAAAAAAGCCGATTTTGAAAAAACGCCCATTTTTACGTGAAAAACCCTCTAAACTGCAGAATTTTCACGTAATTTCATTAGTTTGTTCTTTAAAAAAACTTCTATAAGACGTGAATATGTGTACAAAACCGCCCCAAAAGTTACTACTAAAGCATTTTTGCCTCCTAAAAAGACAACCCAGCAGCAAAAAATCAGCAAACATGGTTACTTTATCCATATTATTACGTGAAAACACAAACAAAAAATCAATTATTCACGTAAAAAACACTCTTTTTAAAAATTTTCGTCGCCAAAGCGTCTTTTTTTGTGCAAAATCGCACACTTGCGCGGGGAAAGTGCTGTGTTGGGGTAAATTCGGGGGAAAAATAGCGCGTTATCGTTTTCTTTTATTACATTTCCTTGTCAAATGATTAAAGACGAGAAATACATATTGGTAGATAGTGAAGAATCGCTTGCAAACTTGCTTCTCGATTTGGAGCTCTATGACATGGCCGCCGTCGACACCGAGGCGGATTCCATGTACCATTACACGGCTCGTCTCTGTCTTATCCAGATCACCATTGGCGAACACCATTATATTGTGGACCCGCTTTGTGGGCTGGACCTTGCACCGCTGTTTAAGGCACGTGCAATGCAGACGCTGATTTTCCACGGTGCAGATTACGACCTCAGACTTTTATGGCAGACTTACGGATTCTCTCCGAAGAGCATTTTTGACACGATGCTTGCCGCAAAGATTCTGGGCGAACAGCACCTCGGGCTTGCCGATTTGGTCAGGGAATATTTTGGCGACGAGCTCAAGAAAGAAAACCAGAGAGCCGACTGGACGATTCGACCACTTTCGCTGGACATGTGCGAATACGCCATCCACGATACGTTCTACCTTCACGAACTTTGTGCCATTTTAGCAGAAAAGCTGCAACAGGCCGGTCGCATGAACTGGCTCACGGAGCAGTGCAACACGCTTATCGAACACGCAAGGACTCCGAACGCACCGAAAAAAGATCCGTGGCGCATTACGGGTTCCAGCATTTATGGCCCCTGCGCATTGAACATCCTCAAGCACTTGTGGGAATGGCGCGAAAAGCAGGCCGAAGAACTCGACCGTCCGCCTTATAAGGTGATGCAGTCCGAGCTGATGCTTGCGATTGTGAACGCCCAGAATTCGCATTTCCCAGATGTCGATGAAACATACCTGCCCAAGCTCCCGCGCAATTTCAAAGGCGACCGTCTGGAATCGTTTCTGAACATGCTACGTACAGCGGTGGCCGTCCCGGAATGCGATTGGCCGATGCGCCTCCCGAAGGCTCCACCACCGCCAGTCATTCCGCATTCGGACTTACTCAATGCACTCAAAACGTGGCGCGACGAAAAAGCCGAAGAGCTGAAAATTGACGCCGCACTCCTCGCAAACAAGTCGCAGCTGATTTGGCTTGCCGCGCCAGGGAACATCCCATGGGAAAAGCGATACGAAGAAGCACACTTGATGCACTGGCAGCAGTGCCTCTGGAACGAAATTCTGCGTGACAAGTTGCCGACGGCAAAACGCATAGGCGACGAAGAATAGAGCCTCAAAATAAAGGTTTTTAAATGGCCGCGTCCATCGTTATTGTAATCTTAGTGTTGCTGATTTTTGGCAGCAGCCCCATCGTCGAGATGATCTTGAAGATGCGTCGCATGAAAAAAGGCGATGACATCATCAAGGAACCGTGGCAGGAAATCCACGACATTCCAGGCTACCACGATGCGCGGTACATCGCGGCTTTTTACCCCATGAAGGGCGAGCCGAATATCATGCCGATTCTCGAGGAACTCGCCACCGAAGGACGCCTTTTGCTCCCGAAGTGCGAGGGAGACGGCATTATGCACTTCTACAAGATTGCAAACCACAAGAAGGATTTGGTCAAAGGGCGCTATGGAATCATGGAGCCCCGCGAAGGCATCGAGAAGTTTGAAGGCGACATTCCTGTGTTCCTGGTCCCAGGCGTAAAGTTCAATTGGGACGGGAGCAGACAAGGACACGGCAAGGGATACTACGACAGGTTCCTCGCCAAGTACCCAAACGCATTTAAGGCAGGGATTATGACTCCAGCGCAACTTTCCAAGGAACCGCTAGAGCAGAAAGAAACCGATGTGAAAATGCACACGGTGATTGCCTGCCGAGAAAAGTACTAGCGTGGAATTCTAAATTTTTAATGTAGATGCCCGCTCAGCGGCGGGCATGACAATTTAAACCTTTTCATGGAGAATCCAGAAAATGAGTTTCAATAATGACGACAGCCGTCGCGGTTTTGGAAACGATCGCAAACGCCACTTTGGCCGCACAGCACGCCCCACTTTCGATGAGGCGAAGTTCAACCGCGAACATCCGGACGAACCTGAACGCGCTCCAGAACGCCGCGAATTTTCACAGGAACGCCGTGGTGGCATCGGTAGCCAGGCGCACCTCCGTCGCGACCGCGACAACTTTGCAAACCGCCCGAGCCGTTTCGACAGCGACCGTCCGAGCTTTGGCGACCGCCCGAAGCGCTTTGAAGGCGAGCGCAATTTTGGCGAACGCCGCGAATTTGACAAAAGCCGTGCAAATCAGGAAAACTTCGTGCCTGCAATCGGTGATGCCGATGCAACCCCGCAGGTTGCCGTCGGTGGCATCAAGGAAGTCGAAGAACTTTTGAACAAGAACCCGCTCCAGGTCCACCGCGTGCTCTTCATGCACAAGTCCGGCAACCCGAAACTCTACGAACTCCAGAAGCTCGCCAAGCGCGCCCATGTGCATGTGCAGCAGGTCGATTCCAAGATTCTCGACAGCTACGCCCGCCCGAACCACGGCGTTGTCGCCCTCATGAACGAGAAGGAACTCCTGAACTGGATGGACGTCCGCGAAGAATTCTTCAAAGCCCGTGACACGGGCGAAAAGAAGCTCATCGCCGTTGCCACAAACATCGAAGACCCGCGTAACCTCGGAGCTTGCATCCGTAGCTCGCTTGCTTTGGGCGTCGATATTTTGCTCCTCCCCGCAAAGGGCATGTGCGGCATTACCCCGAGCGTCGCCCGCACTTCCGCAGGCGCACTTGAAAAACTCCGCATCTGCCGTCCGGACAATCTTGAAGGCGCTATCGGCGAACTCAAAATGGCCGGCTACCAGATTCTCGGGCTCGATGCCGACACCGAAACAAACCTCGCCGGATTCGACTTTGCTGACCACGTGGTGCTCGCCGTCGGTGGCGAAGACGTAGGCCTCCCCCCGTTCATCAAAAAGCAATGCGACGCCGTACTCCGCATCCCGATGAAGCCCGAAGCTCATTCGTACAACGCATCTGTAGCCCTTTCGCTCGGCCTTTACGAATACGCTCGCTTGCGCATCAAAGCATAATTTGCACAAAACGCGCGAAATTAGCCGTTGTAAAGTTGTAAACACAAACAACGTGTAAACAGAAATAAACGCACCCTTTCAACGAGGGTGCATTTATTTTTAGAAGAGATGGATAAGGAGTGTGGATACATTATGCTAAAAAAAGCCCTATTATCGTGTTGCTTTGCGGCAGGGATGTCCCTTGCGCAAACGTACGACTTACCGATTCTTTTCGTTGATACCAAAGGCAAATGCCTTGACAAAAATGTCACCGAAAAAATTCCTGCAACAATGCGCGTGCTCGACGGGAAAACAAATTCCGTTGCAGACAGTGCCAAAGGTACGCTTTATGACATTGGCATCAAGGTAAGAGGGCAATCATCCGCCTTGTTCCCGAAGCCAGGCTATGGCGTAGAAGTCCGTGACGAAAAAGGTGAAGGTCTTGACGTCAGCCTGTTCGGGCTCCCGCCTGCAGACGACTGGGTTTTCCATGGTCCTTATGTAGACAAGAGCATGATGCGAAACGCTCTCGCCCACTGGCTCTTTAGACAAGCAGGCCACTACAGCCCACGCACCAAGCATTTCGACTTGTACATCAACGGCGTTTACCGCGGCGTGTACGTGCTTATTGAAAAAATCAAACGCGGCAAGTATCGCGTGAACGTAAGCAAGCTCAAAGAAACTGACGTTAGCGGCGAAGACGTGACCGGCGGCTACATTTGGGCTTTTGACAAAACGGGCACCAACACCGGTGGCGCAGGCAGTGGCCCCATCGAAAAGGAAGGCTTTAACACTTCTGACGGTTTAAACGTCATTTTGCACTACCCCAAAAAGGAAAACATCCAAAAGCAACAGGAAGATTACCTGAAAAATTACCTGAACGATCTTGAAGGCTTGTTCAAGAACGGCAAGAACGGTCAAGGCTATGAAAACTACGTGGATATGACATCGGCTCTGGACTATGTCTTGCACGAAGAAGTGACGAACAACGCGGACTCCTACTGGTGCAGTTTCTTCTTGCACAAGCCAAAGGACAAAACCGACAAGAACGGAGTCAAGACGGAAGGCAAGGTAACACTTGGCCCGGCTTGGGACTTTAACCTCGCCATGAGTAATGGCAGCCAGCCCGAAAATGGCGGAGGCAATAACGGCGGTGGCATGTGGGGCGGCGGCTTCGGTGGTGGTTTCGGTGGTGGCGGAAACGGCTTTGGAACTTCCGGCACAAGCGGCTGGCAAATCGAAAACAGCCAAAAGTCAGGCAATGGCGGCATGTGGGGCATGGGTAGCTCCCTCAAGGCCCCAAACTGGCTCCTTGGCATGTGGAAGGACAGTCACTACCAAAGTGAATTGAAGAAACGCTGGGCAGAACTCCGCAGTGGCGTTTGGCACACCAAGACTTTGGATCTCTACCTCGATTCCATGAAGACGTACCTCAAGAACGCAGCCGACAGAAACTTCAAACGTTGGCCGAACTTGGGCAAGGCTAGTGGTCAGAACGATGCCGATCCGCAACCAATGAAATACTGCAACAGCAGCAGCGGCGGCTTCGGCATGGCTATGGGTGGCTACAACGCAACCACGTGGGATGGAGAATTTGAACATCTCCGCAAGAAGATGAAAGAAAGAATGCAGTGGATGGACGAACAGCTTGGTTTCAAGGAACCGACAACACCCATTGCGATGGCTCCTGTGGATCCGTCAATCCATGAACCCGATTGGCAAAATGACGACAAGAACAAAGACTCGATTCCGCTGAACATCAACTACGACGATCTCAGCAGGCTCTCGCCGACAAACTTCTTCGTGGTCATTGGCAACTACCTCGAAATCCACACGGATCTCGGCGGCAAGTTTGCCCTAGTCGATTTGAACGGTACTGTTTTGTACAAGACCCAAATTAAGACCGGAACGACCAACATCGAAATTCCGGCCAAGGCTCGCAACAGGCACTGGATCGCAACGCTTAATGGCAAGATGCTTTCCAAATGACCTCTTAAAAAAATTCCTCACTTAATAGAAATGCCGACTCACGATTGAGAGTCGGCATTTTCCTTTTTTTATGTATCAGCAATCAGAAATGTGTATAGCGACCCCGGCACGATGGCCGGGGTGACATTGCGCCCAAGGTAATAATTACGTGTTCCAAAGCCAGGTGCTGAGGTAGCGTTCACCAGTATCCGGAAGCACTGCGACAATGCGCTTGCCCTTGAATTCTGGGCGCTTCGCGACCGTAAGCGCACATTCGAGAGCTGCACCCGACGAAATCCCAACGAAAATTCCTTCTTCGGCAGCGGCAGCGCGAGCGGCGTTCCCCGCCTTCTCGGTACTTGTGAGATACACTTCGTCAATCACCTTCGGATCGTAATTTTTTGGAACAAAGTTTGCACCGATGCCCTGAATCTTGTGCGGCCCCGCAACACCCTTAGAAATCATCGGAGAATCATCCGGTTCAATCGCAATCACGTAGATGTTCGGATTCTTTTCCTTGAGGAATTTTGCCGTACCAGAAACAGTTCCGCCCGTACCTGCGGTTGCAATGAACACGTCCACCTTGCCATCCGTATCGCGCCAGATTTCCGGACCGGTCGTGCGGTAATGCGCTTCGGGATTTGCGGGATTGTCGAACTGCTGCGGAATAAAGCTCCCCGGATTGGCAGCAGCGATTTCGTTCGCCTTCGCGATGCAACCCGCCATGCCCTTTGCACCTTCGGTCAGCACGACTTCGGCACCGAGCGACTTGAGGAGCATACGGCGTTCCATGCTCATGGAATCCGGCATCGTGAGCACCACCTTGTAGCCCTTGACGGCACCGACATAAGCAAGGCCCACACCCGTGTTACCGCTCGTCGGTTCAATGATGAGCGCACCCGGCTTGAGCTTGCCTTCTTGTTCGGCACGATTAATCATGTTGAGCGCCACACGGTCCTTTGCGCTACCGAGCGGGTTGAACATTTCGAGCTTCACATAGACTTCGGCTTCGCCCTTGTTGAGCTTGTTGATGCGGACGAGCGGCGTATTGCCAATCGTTTCGAGAATGTTGTTGTAAATAGCCATAAAAAAAGTTCTCCGTACTGTACGGAGAACAATCTAGTATTAATTTAAAGAGAGCGGCTTGATACTTGATTTATTTTGCCAAGTCTGCACGGTACCATTCACCGTATGCTCTCGCTTTCTTGGTTGGGCTACCCAATGTTTCGCAGGCCCAAGTTTTACTTGTAAATCGATTGTACGAAAATTCTGCGTTTTCGTCAAGGAGGCCGTCGCAATCTTCGACAAGGAATGCAATCGGGAAGTACATTGCCGTCTGCATGCATGGTCCTCCCGGATTAACAGATGATATTTCGATGCTCCCTTTGGAAATTTTGCTCAACACGTGTCCTGTGGGTTGCGCTCCATCGTGACTCAAAACAAGGAATGTTTTGCAGTTTTCTTTTGGAGTTCTGTTTCCGACAATGGCTGCCGTCATTGGGAAATAGTTGCCGATATCAGAAACGTTGATTTCTTTCAAAAATAGATTGATGCCGGAACGATTCTGTTCAATGTCTTCGTCTAAATATGCCGTTGAGGGGAGACCTCCGTTGTAGGCTAGTACATGTTCGTCGAACGAAAGCTCACTCGGATCATCTGTAAATTGCGCCGTATATTTGTCTAACGTGAATGCAGCTGTGTCGATGGGGGTAGTGTCCCTTGGTATGGCAATTACGTTCAATGTATCCGGATCCTGCGGTTCAATGCTCGAACTAGACTCATCGTGCGATGACGAAGACGGAGTTGTAAAACGCCCCGTCGTTGAGCTAGCGCCTTTGGAAATAGCGTTGCACACTTCACCCGAGAACTTCGAGAAATCCTTAAATAGTTCGTTGAAATCAATGGTGGTTTTCGCAGGCTTTGTTGTGCAAGTTCCAGGAACATTATTCGTGCATATTGTCATAGCAACGGCTCTATCATCAACGCAATAGGCAATCACATTACCATGTTCATCACAGGATTCTTTGTTATTACTACCATTGAAAACAAGCGCCCTGGATTGGCACGATGCGACAAATTCCGCAAGCACGCTATCACAAGAGCTTCCAAAGTTTTTCATTTCTATGGAGTTTTCAACAAGGCCATCATTTACCTTGAGTTTTGCCTCAAAAGATTTTCCATCAGCCGTGCAACCCGCTTCAGCGCCGTTTTCTTCGCCATAGACAGAAATATCGGCATTGTCAACATTCAACACCTCTGTTGCTTTGGTGGAAAAGACAATCTGAGAAGGTCCTTTCATCGAATTGCTACTGCCGTTTGCTTTCGACGAACTGCTGTTTTGAGCAACAGCATTACCCTCAATCGCAGCACCACTGACATTGTTGTCGGTGCAACCCATTAAAGCGAGAACTCCCGCAGCCATAGTGAATTTAATTACGTTATTCATGAGATTCCTCCTGAACTTTTTTTGTTAAAGGGAACAACTGAAGATTCAGTCGATAAACTTGGTTGATGTTTTCATATTCGGCAGCGATGTTTGCCACCTTGCGTACAAACGCGTCCAACTCCTGCGAAATGCGGGCGTAGGCTTCTTCGCAAAGCCCAAGCGTTGCCCCCGTGAAATGACGTTCTTCAATCGGGAACTTGTCGATAGCCGTTCTCGCAAGCGATGCCATTTCTTTGTGCATGCCGCGAACCGCAATGGGAAGCGATTCTTTTGTGCCGATGACAGTCTTTTCCGTCTGCACATAAGTATGTTCCGCCTCGCGCTTGAGAAACCCCGTCTGCACCAGGAACGCAAGCGAATCTCGCACCTGTTCAGCAGAAATCACCTGATGGCAAGTTTTCGCCACTTCGAGCGGACGCTTTCCAGGCATCATCGGAGCAAGTTCGCGAATCGTCGGATTTTTCCACGATTCATAAAATTCAAATGATTCCGCATCGACAACGCGCACTTGATGCTCGCGAGCAATCTTCTGCATTTCAAGAAGCGCCTCTTTTTTCACAGAGTCCTTCGTTGCATTGCCGAACTTGACCATTTGCGTGAAGTAAGCAAACTCGTGCCCCGCAAGCCCCATCGCATGTGCAACCTGTTCCATCTTGACGAGACTCAAGCTACTCTTGCCTTCGCAAACAAGCTTTAGGTAAACCGGCGACTTGAACCCCGCCAGCTTGGAAAACTCACGCCACGAAAATGCGCTCGTCCTTTTACGCTCTTCGTAAAAGTCCTGCATGTACAGGCGGTAATCCTTATATTCTGTTATCGGTTTCATAAGTAGTCATTAGTTATTGGTCATTAGTTTTGGGTTAGAACATCCGTTCTTACATGTATAAATTTAGATTTCTCTCCAAGCGCACGCAATATTAAAATGATACAAAATTAAAGAAAATTTCAAATTTTTAAGGATTTTAACAAATATTTTTCATTTTTAAATACTAAAAGATACACCCCGTATCATTTAACAAAATCGGCTTACTCCAACTTATTACAAAAATGCGTCATAAAAATTTCCACACAGCAACAAAATGAGGTATATTAGAAACAAAACCTATCAAATAAGGGAGTTTTTATGGCAAACAAATACGCAGGAACCCAAACCGAAAAGAACCTTGAAGCAGCATTCGCCGGCGAATCCCAGGCCCGCAACAAGTACACCTACTTTGCAAGCCGCGCCAAAAAGGACGGTTTTGAACAGATCGCTGCATTGTTCCAGAAAACAGCCGACAACGAAAAGGAACACGCCAAGCTTTGGTTCAAGGAACTCGAAGGCATCGGCGACACCGCCCAGAATCTGAAGGCCGCCGCCGAAGGCGAAAATTACGAATGGACCGACATGTACGAAGGCTTCGCGAAAACCGCCGAAGAAGAAGGCTTCACCGCACTCGCCAAGAAGTTCCGCATGGTCGCCGCCATCGAAAAGATGCACGAAGAACGCTACCGCGCCCTCCTTAAAAATGTGGAAACGGCCAAGGTCTTCGAAAAGAGCGAAGTCAAGGTTTGGGAATGCCGCAACTGCGGACACATCGTGGTCGGAACGAAGGCCCCGGAAGTCTGCCCCGTCTGCGCTCATCCGCAAGCCTACTTCGAAGTCCACGAAGAGAACTTCTAAAAGCCGAGAGTCGCGACAAGAAGCGCGTCTTGTTGCAACAAGACGCCACGCAGTTCGTTCTCATTACATTCGTAAAGACACCGGAGAAATCCGGTGTTTTTTTATCGCACAATTTTCACACGCTTGCCGTTCTTGAGTTGAAGCATTTTAGCTTCAGAGAGAAGGCCACGACCAACTAGCGAACCATTAACGCGATACAGCTTAACAGACTTTGAGACGGCGCGACGATTTTCTCGCCACCATTTATTCAAACCAACAGCCCCCTCGTTATCAAGAGTCACCGCTATAGAATCGGTCGAAACCGTAAAATTGTCAAATCGTATAAAATTATCGTGCGTCGGAGCCCATTCTGTACTGCTCCCGCCATGGAACGTAGAAAGGTAGAATTTATCGACATGCAAAGTATCATAATCGCGGAGGCGGAGCGTATCGACATCTAGAACAAGTTCACCATCAAGCCACGTCTGCACGCGACCATTCTTATCACCTTTTCCGGGGGCCGACACGGAGTTCATTGAGACTTTATTTACAATGCGGTGCCACTTGCCCACGGTAAATTGCGCTTGCGGATTTTTACCGCCGAGATTCCACTTGAAATCGTCGCCGTATTCAGAACGTTGCCCCATGAAATAAATCAGCTGGACAGCGTTCCCACCCTTGCGCCACATGATGCGGGCACTCCAGCCGTCGCCTGTTTCAGGCATCGCGTTCCCCGTATAGCACTTGCCGCCACAAAGCCCCGGAAGCTTGCCGCCCAACTGGAATTCAAAACCTTCCTCGAAGAAAATATCGTACGCACTCCACATCGTATCGGCAGTTTTTACAAGCGGCTGTATGATTTGCGCCGCACATGCGGGAGTATCGTTATCATTCGGGCCAACGCAACCCTTGGGGTACTTAAGCTGCAGCACATTGCCGTGCGCCACGCCGTCATAGACAATCTTGGAATTTTCGCCGTTGTTCTTGTCCATCGCATACCACCAGCTTTTATCCGCGGTGTTGCGCTTGAAATCTTCCTTAGCCTCCGCATTGCCATAAACACCAACTTCGCGATTTTCGAAGTTGACAAACGAGACCGTGTCGGAAACGGTTTGAGCAAAAACGGCAGAACAGCAAATCAAGATATGTAAAAATCCGAAACGCATATAGGTAAACTTTCGATTATAGACATGACGGCAGATTAGGTCCATCATGGCATAATGAGAACAACTCCTTTCAATATACATAAAAAACAGATTATATTTCAGTTATGTTCGTCACACAATTCCTCCCCCGCTGTTTTTCGTTCACGCTTCTGCTAAGCGTTTTTTTAATGCATGCGGAGGCGGCAAGTTTTGACGGCATTTTTGATGCGGGATGGACGACGGCCTACCAGTCAGCGGATTCCATCAACCACATGCACGTGCGATTGCATGCACTCGGCATGGAGCAAGTTGTGTTGCAATATGCGGCGGTCGAAAAGACGCACTTGTATTACCCTTCACAGCAAGACTTTTTGCAGAACACGCAATACAAGAACAACCAGCTTTTCCCCAAGAGCATCGATGCAGCGAAGCCTGCCGGGAACAAGCTTTGGTTCGGGCTTTATTACGACGGCGAGAACTGGTACACTCCGCCGACAGTTGAACAACTTGACACACTGGCATCACGGAATTTGAAAGTACTCGACGAGCTGCATGCGCTTTACGGGAACGAAACTGTAATTGAAGGGGTTTATATTCCGCAAGAAATTGCACGTTACTATTGGGATGGACTCCGCGAAGACGCAACTGCGGCTGCACTCGCAACTCATTTTTTGATTCCAGTCACGCAAGCCGCTCAAGCAAAAGGCTGGAAAGTCATGGCCGCACCGTTTTACAACCAGAATTTGGAAACGCCCGAAAAGTTGCAAGCATTTTTCGAACAACTTTTTGCGGCAGGATTCAAGCCGGATATCATCATCGTACAAGATGGCGTTGGGGCAAGCGATGCAGGCAAGCCGCATGCCAGCACAGCAACCGCCGGGAATTACGAGCGGGTGATTGCAAAAACTTGTACGCAATACGGGATTGAATTTTGGGTCGATATGGAATTGTTCCGCACCGACGATTCACACGCGCTTGCCGATAGCGCAAGACTTTCGGCGCAACTGGATACGGCACGTGCGGCGGGAGCGTCAAAAGTTATCGCTTATGATTTGGCCGTTCTCGGGAATGCAGGGTTGGATTCACTCGAGAAATGGTTCCAGCGAGACACATCGCAAACAACGTCTATCAAGATTCGCCGCAACCTAAACAAGTCGCAAAAATTCGGCGGGCCGTGCCACAAAGAAATCCGCTATTACAAGCTGAACGGCGCAAGAGTGAATACAAGCAGATAAAGCAAAACATTCTTTAAATTTTATCAAACTCTTTTTTGTATATTCCCCCCATGAACAAATTTATTTTCATCTTGTTTTTTGCAATTGGGCTTGGGACCGCTGCAGCTGACGCAATTGTCAAGGACAAAAAAGTCAAAGAGAGCACGCCCAAATACGCCATGACCAAAATCATGGATTTTAGCGGTAGCCAAGTTTTGCTGGACGAACGCACAGAAAAACTGCACTTTCAAGAATTAATAAGCGGAGAGCACCGCACTTTTCCGCACCCGTTTGTTGCCATGGTCGGAATGGCTTTTGCAAACCACCACTCTATCGAAATTTACCCTGACGACATTTGGCTTTTGATTATGGACGGGATTCGCTTGCATGTCAAGAACAACCGCGACGAACTCAAAGAAAAATTTGTTCAAGACGGTTCTGACACGAACATTGTCATTATCGACAATTCACTAACTCCGCAAGCTCCGCCAACAGCGTGGAAAAAGAACATTTCCAAAATATACGACACGCTCTACCTAAAGTTGCCCGAGGCGACAAAAACCGCGTTCGATGTCGATTTTTCCACCTCCACCGCCATAGACAAATTCGTTTCAAAAACGATGCTCATGGCCATTAGCTCGGAATACTACACCTACACGATAATGACTTTGTGCGGCATCCCGCAAATTTTCATCAAAGGCAATAAAGAAGACTGGGAAAAACTGAAAAGTTCATTCGACAATTTGGCAAACATTCTCGACATGCCCTGGTGGGCAGAACAAATCGACCCTATTCTCAATGAATTTATCAGTGCTTTTGATAAAAAATACAACATGAAATTCTGGAGAAGCATCTACAAAGATGTGCCTCGTGGCAAAGGAAGCGGAACGCAGCCTAAAATCAATGGTTGGATAACCAAATTTTTCCCCTACATAGACAAGATAGGACCAGATCTTTCGATAATAAAACAATGGCCCCCCGAATTTATAGATTCATTCGATGAGGAATTGAAGCAGAAAATAAAGCAATTACAAGAAGAAGCAAAGCATCCCTTGAAACACCGCACCGACTGGAGCGAACCGCTCGAATATAAGGATTTTACAACCGGCAAAAGCGACGTTCCCATCAAATGGAAATATCTTGACCGCGAAATACCCCTGAAGCTTTCCACCGGTTTTTGGGGAGTGACCATCGGCCCGAAAACAAAGCGATTGAAAGCCATCCGCGGGTATGTACTGACAAGAGAAACGAATTAGGATTTTTTCGTCAATTTGCCACCAGCGATAAGCACTAAAAAGGCGGCTCCGCCTACACCCACAATTTTCTTGATATCGCTCCAAAATTCGCGACGTTTTTCTTTGCATGATTTGCAAAGTTTTTCAGAGTCCTCAGCTTTATCGCAGCCGCATTTTTTGCATTTATTCCACAATTTCTGAAGCATAGCCAAATTCCTTAATCGTTGGAGGTTATCGTGAAGTCTTTTTAAAATACCATTTTTTGTTAGGAATGAGAGTAACGGAGATCACAATTTTTTTGGGGGGGCATCCTCACCCAAACTTTTATATATTTGACGCCTACGGCGTCCGCGGCGGCGGCTCGGTAATAAAAATATGCCAGCATATTTTTGCAACGCTCGCCTTGCACGCTTATGAAGTACTGGTTTAAAGGCGATGCCAAGGAGCAGTTCAAAATGGATTTCAAGAAATGCAGCGAAGTTTATGGCTACTTCAGGCTTTCCGCTAGACGAAATTCAAAAGCGTAAAGCTAAACATGATTGTGCATAATCCTTTGGCAAAGCGCCCAATACCAATAGGGTTATTAAAAGGTCATTACGAATACAAATGTTCTTTTGCAAAAGGAATACTGTCAATAAAGGATTGTAATGCTTAAGAATACTCTAGGAAAAAACGATTACTCTCAATCTCAGATTTTTGAATTATTGGGTAGAACGCTTTATGTATGCAATTTTATTGAACTTAGACTCCGTTGGATGCATCAACATCGTGGAGGCCTTTGGACCGGCAAAACTCCTGAAGAACTACTAGATAAATTAAAGAAGGTTGTAAAAAAACAGCAAAAAGGAGACAAGGCTCCTCTTGGCCCAATTGGCCAAGAAATGCTAGACGCCATTTACACGCCCCGTTGTGACAAAGATTTGGAAAATGCAAAAGAGCAAAAACTGTTCGCTCTCAAACTCGACTATAAAATCCAGTCAAAAGGACGATTCCGTCGCGCTAAAACAAAATTCAAAAAATTTATTGAAACACGCAATTATCTAGTTCATTATTTTGCTAGAGATTATGACTTGGCAAACGAAGATTCCTGCAAAAAAGCCTATGCTGATTTGAAAAATAAAAGCGCCATAATCAAAGATGCGCTTGAGTTCTTTAACGAGGACTATGAAATGACGCAAAAAACATTGAAAGAGCTTCAAGAACATTTTAAAAAGATGTCTTCCAAACCAGATTTTCAACCAAATACGGAAAATGTTTAGATAGTCCGAATTTCGTTGAAAAACATTCAAATTTCTATTTCTTTTTACGGGCGTCGTAAACAGCTTGTTTGTCGGCAACGCAACGGCTGAATTCAGACATAAAGGATTCAGCTCCCTGTCGAATGTCATCTAAAATCTCCTTGTGGGACATCTTAGAATGCTTCAGGGAATTGCACTCGCGCAGTTTGCGGATGTCTTCTGCATCAAAGCGGTTGCTCATTTCGGGAGTATCCATATTTTAAATATACAATAAATGAGATGAAAAAAGTTTATAGTCCTATTTCCAAATATGTGCTCAAAGTCTTTGCGACTCGCAGTTTTTTTGCGTATTTCATAAGTGTTGAGATGTTCCTACCGCGACGTTTGAGATAGCTTTTGACTATTTCTGCACATACATCTAATCCGATTTTATTTCGGTATTTTACAGCATCGCAGACAGAACGTTCTAAATCTGTAACATGTACTTTATGCCCATGCACCTCCGCTATCGTGATTCCAAAATCCAGCAGATGATCAGACCAATAATAAAGTGTTATTGGAGGATATTCAGGCAATACGAGTTTTCGTTTACGTGGAATGGCTACACAAAATGAGTTAGGAATCTGCGTGGTAAGTTCGTAGTGATCCCATGCCGAGAACATGCACAGCACTCCACCAGGCACAAGAATGTCTATATCGAGCATCGTATCAGCTAATACGATGGGTTCTGTAAAAACTCCTGGTCGAAGGCGAAGCAATTCACCCGACTGAACCTTTTGCAAAACCTGATGATACTGATAAGTGCTCAAGTCGTCGCGAACTATGAAACCTTCGGTATTGCGAATTTCTCTTCCATCGTATTTTGGCATACTTCCAATATAACAAAATTACGGCACTTTTGCAAATATGCCGTAGAATTTTAACATTTGATAAAAAAAGCAAAGCACAAAAAAGCGTTAAATTGCGTTAGGGATAGTGACCACGGTGTGGCGGAGACTTGCGCAAGCAAGGCTCCGTCGCAAGAGCTGCGCGGGGGTGCCGTAGGTGCGCACGGGCGGCCTTGCGATATAGCCCGACCTTGCCCATGGGCAAGGGAACGCCCAATACATGTCTCGTGCAAGGAGATTCCCCATCAAGTGGGGAATGACATGAAAGAAGGGCTCAAGAACTATGCAAAACAGGCTTGTTATGCGCCCAGCTCCGCACGCAGCACGCAAAAGTTCCTAAATTGTAGCTAGTAACATTCTCTACCGGGATCGCCATCCCGATGGATTAACTCTCAACAAATGAGGAACAAACAAAAAATGGCAAGAGCATTGATTATACAAAAAATGGCAAGAGCATTGATTATCGGTTGTGGCGCCGTTGCCACAGTTGCTATCAAGAAGTGCTGCACCTGCAGCGAAGTTTTTAGCGAAATCTGCATCGCCAGCCGTCATCGCGAAAATTGCGAGAAGTTGGCACAGGAACTCCGCCCGAATACGAAGACGGTCATCACGACTGCCGCCGTGGACGCTGACAAGGCCGAGAACGTCTCTGCTCTTATTAGAGAATACAAGCCGGACCTGGTGATGAATATCGCTCTCCCCTACCAGGACTTGGCCATCATGGATGCATGCCTTGAATGTGGCGTGAACTACATGGATACGGCGAACTACGAGCCGGAAAATATCGATGATCCGGAATGGCGCAAGGTTTACGACAAGCGCTGCAAGGAAAAGGGCTTTAGCGCCTACTTCGATTACAGCTGGCAGTGGGCTTACAAAGAAAAGTTTGAAAAGGCTGGTCTCACGGCATTGTTGGGTTCCGGCTTTGACCCGGGTGTTTCTCAGGCATATTGCGCCTACGCCTTGAAGCACCAGTTCGATACCATCGAAGAAATCGACATCCTCGACTGCAACGGCGGCGATCACGGTTACAAATTCGCAACCAACTTCAACCCGGAAATCAACCTCCGCGAAGTTTCTGCTCCGGGCAGCTACTGGGACACGGACGAGAACGGCAAGGGCCACTGGGTTGAAATCCCGGCCATGAGCATCAAGCGTGAATACAACTTCGCACAGGTCGGCAAGAAGGACATGTACCTCCTCCACCACGAAGAAATTGAATCTCTCGCCCAGAACATCCCGGGCGTGAAGCGCATCCGCTTCTTCATGACGTTTGGCCAGAGCTACCTCGACCACATGCGTTGCCTCGAAGACGTGGGCATGCTCAGCACGCAGCCCATCAAGTTCCAAGGTCAGGACATCGTGCCCATCCAGTTCCTCAAGGCTCTCCTCCCGGACCCGGCAAGCCTCGGCCCGCGCACGGTGGGCAAGACCAACATCGGTTGCATTTTCAAGGGCAAGAAGGACGGCAAGGACAAGACCTACTACCTGTACAACGTGTGCGACCACCAGGAATGCTACAAGGAACTCGGCAGCCAGGCTATCGCCTACACGACTGGCGTTCCGGCTATGTGCGGTGCCATGATGGTGCTCACGGGCAAGTGGAACAAGCCGGGCGTGCATACGGTCGAAGAGTTCGATCCGGATCCGTTCATGGAAGCCCTCACCAAATACGGTCTCCCGTGGAACGAAGACTTCAACCCGGTACTTGTGGATTAGGTGATAGGTATTAGGTGTTAGGGATTAGGTAATTAGTCGCGACTTCGTCGCCTTATACAAGGACGCACGAAGTGCGTGATTTTTTCCTAAAGGCAGCACCTATAACAAATAACCTATAACCTACAACCTGTTACCTGAGACCTAAAAATGAAAAAATGGCGCATTGACGATTCCCGAGATCTTTACAACGTAAAGGGTTGGGGCGTAAGTTACTTTGACATTAACGACAAGGGTCATGCGACGGTTTCGCCCATCAAGAATGGCGGCCCGAGCATCGACCTTTACGAGCTCGTGCAAGAACTTTCCTTGCGCGATGTTTCGACTCCTGTGTTGCTCCGTTTCCCGGATATTCTGGACAGCCGCATTGAAAAGATTCACGAATGCTTCTCGAAGGCGACGACTGAATATGGCTACAAGGGTGGCCATTACAGCATCTTCCCGATCAAGGTGAACCAGCAGCGTGCGGTCTTGGAAGAAGTGGTGAGTCACGGTTCCAAGTTCAACATCGGGCTAGAAGCAGGTTCCAAGCCGGAACTCCATGCGGTTCTTGCGAACATGCAGAACCCGGACGCTTTGATCATCTGCAACGGCTACAAGGACGAAGACTTTATCGAACTTGCTCTCCTCGCACAGAAAATGGGCAAGAAGATTTTCATTGTCGTCGAGAAGATGAACGAGCTTCACTTGGTTGTAGACTTGTCTCGTCGCATCGGTGTGCGCCCGAACATCGGCATTCGCATCAAGCTTGCTAGCTCCGGTAGCGGCAAGTGGGAAGAATCCGGCGGATACCACAGCAAGTTCGGTCTCAACAGTTCTGAACTTTTGGAAGCTCTCGACTTCATCAAAGAAGAGAAGATGGAAGACTGCATGAAGCTCATCCACTTCCACTTGGGAAGCCAGATAACGAACATTCGCCATATCAAGAACGGACTCCGCGAAGTGTCGCAGTTCTACGTCCAAATTAGAAAGATGGGCATGGGCCTTGAATTCGTGGACGTGGGCGGCGGCCTCGGCGTGGATTACGACGGTACGCGCAGTTCTAACGCGAGCTCCGTGAACTATTCCATCCAGGAATACGCAAACGACGTCGTGTACGCGATGTACGAAGCTTGCGAAAACGGAGGCGTTCCGCATCCGAACATTATTGCGGAATCGGGCCGTGCACTTTCGGCTCACCATTCCATCTTGGTGTTCAACGTGCTTGAAACGGCAGGCCAGGCATTCTTTGACGAAAGCGTTCACGAAATTAGCGATGACGCTCCGGAAGCACTGAAGGACTTGTACGGCATTTACAAGAGCCTTTCTCCGAAGAACTTGCTCGAAAGCTGGCACGATGCCATGCAGATTAACGACGACACCTTGAGCGGATTCAAGATGGGCGACGTGGATTTGCAGACGCGCGCTATGAGCGAACGCTTGTTCTGGAGCATCGCCCGCAAAGTGGATTTGCTCGCCCGCGACTTGCGCCATCCGCCATACGAATTGAGCGAACTCCCGCGTCTATTGGCCGAGAAGTACTTCTGCAACTTCAGCCTTTTCCAGAGTCTCCCGGACAGCTGGGGCGTGGATCAGGTGTTCCCGATTATGCCGATCCAGCGTTTGGACGAAGAGCCGACGATTGAGACGACGATTCAGGACGTGACTTGCGATAGCGATGGCAAGATTGACATGTTCGTTCGCGGTGGCGAAGTGGCACGCACCATTCCGCTCCACCCGATCAAGAAGGACGAACCGTACTTTATCGCGGTTTACCTCGTCGGTGCATACCAGGAAATTCTCGGTGACCTCCACAACCTCTTTGGCGATACAAACGCTGTGCACATTGTCTGCAACGACAACGGCGGCTACGACATCGACAAGGTGATTGACGGCGAATCCGTGGAAGACGTGCTCGACTACGTGAACTTCAGCGACAAGGCTCTTGTCCGCAACATGGAAAACTGGGTCACGCGCTCTGTGAAGGAAGGAAAGATTACACTTCAGGAAGGCAAAGAATTCTTGAACATCTATCGTTCCGGACTTTACGGGTACACGTATCTGGAATAAAGTTACTAGATACTAGTTAATAGTTACTAGTAGATTCGCGGAAGTCAATGGAACACAACAACTACGATATTGCGGTTTTGCTCGCCACATACAATGGCGGCAAGTACATCAGAGAACAGCTTGATTCTCTGTTCCAGCAATCTTGTAAACAGTTCCATTTGTATGTTCGTGATGACGGTTCCTCGGACGATACCATGAAAATCGTCGGGCAATTTCGCGAAATGCATCCCGATAGGGTTACAATTTTGAAAGACTCGCAAAAGCACAGGGGTGCGGCGAAGTCTTTTATGTATTTGCTCGAAAATGTGGATTCCGAGTATTACATGTTCTGCGACCAGGACGACATTTGGCTGCCGGAGAAAATCGAAAAGACATTTGCTCGGATGAAAGAAGTCGAGGGGACCGCGCCAGTTCTTGTTGCGACGGATTTGCGTGTGGTCGATGAACAGCTCTCCCCCATCAAAGAATCGTTCAACGAAGATTTGAAAATTGACGTTTTCCGCAAGCACCCAGAATTAATTTGTGTGCGACATGTGGTTACCGGCTGCACGATGATGTTCAACCACGCTGCAAAACAGGCTTCGCTCCCGATGTCACCACGTGCGACCATGCACGATGAATGGGTAGCCCTTTGCGTCCACTTTAAAGGCGGTGTCATCTCGATTCTCGACGACTCGACGATTCTTTATCGCCAGCACACAAGCAATA
Source organism: Fibrobacter succinogenes (assembly GCA_902791475.1). Lineage (GTDB taxonomy): Bacteria > Fibrobacterota > Fibrobacteria > Fibrobacterales > Fibrobacteraceae > Fibrobacter > Fibrobacter succinogenes_J. The sequence goes on along the minus strand of CADAWC010000038.1, from coordinate 24,671 downwards.
CGCTTGGCGCAGAGCAGGCCCGCAAAGGCTTTTTCGCACGCGCCATCGCACGCGCAGGCCAAAAACAGTTCTTTCAAGTCGCAAAATTGCTCCACAAGGATTTCGGATTATCGTACTTAAAGTTCTTGATGTACAAAATTTTGTATAGTTGGTTTTAGGTATGAAAAGAAGCATTTGCATGGCGACCTACAATGGTGCCAAATACATCAAGGAACAGCTGGACAGCATTATTCCGCAGCTAAGAGAAGATGACGAACTCATCGTTTCTGACGACGCTTCGAAAGACGATACGTTGAAAATCGTCCAAAGCTATAATGACCCGCGAATCAAGATTTTCCACAACGAGAATCACGGCGTTGCGCACAACTTCGAAAACGCCATGCGTCAAGCTACGGGCGACTTGATTTACTTTGCCGACCAAGACGATGTATGGCTGCCGGGCAAGCTCGATAAAATGGAAAAATTCCTCACGGAAGGCGGCTACGACACGATTCTTTGCAACTGTTCGCTCGTCGACGCCAACTTAAACGTCATCAAGGAACGCCATTACGACGAAAAATGGCCGATGAAGAAATCGCTCTTGCGAAACATCATCAACAATTGTTGGCTCGGCGCTTGCATGTGCTTTACAAAGCAGGTGAAAGACGCTTGCATGCCATTCCCGCCGAAAGTCGTTGCACACGATTTGTGGGTCTCGTATTACGCACAAAAGCATTTCAAGTGCGGCTACCAAGACGAAGTTTTGCAGCTTTACCGCCGTCACGAAAACACAGTCTCGTTCACGGGCGGCAAGAGCACGAACAGCCTTTACTTTAGAATTGCATACCGCGCTTATCTTGCGTGGCATATCCTTTGGCGTTAGGCGTTGAGCATGAAAATTTGCATTACACTTGCAACTTATAACGGCGAAAAGTATCTCGCGCAGATGCTCGATTCTTTGGTCGCACAGACGAGACCTGCCGATGTTATCGTTGCTGTGGATGACGGATCCAAAGATTCTACATGCAAAATCTTGGAACGTTACAAGGATAAGCTCCCCCTTGAAATTACGCAATTCGAAAAGAACAGAGGGCATCGAGCCGCATTCTCGACGGCGTTAGAGAAAGCCGCTGCCCTACTCGAATATGACGATTTGATTTTCCTTGCCGACCAAGATGACATTTGGCTTCCGAATAAATTAGAAGTGATGAGTCAAAAGATTGGCGACAGTTCCATGATTTTTGGCGATGCCGAAATCATCAATGGAGAAGGAGTCGTCACAGATTCATCTTGGCGAAAGAAAGCCGAAATTGTCGAGCAGCTGAGCCAGCAAGCACTCCTCACCGGCTACACAAACGTCACCGGTTGCATGGTCGCTTTCAAGGCAGGGCTATTGAAGACGGCCCTCCCGATTCCACAAGACGTACCCGTACACGACCAATGGATTACACTTTGCGCCACCGCAGAAAACGGCTACCGCGCCATCGCAGATAAAGTCATTCAATACCGCATTCACGGCAATAACGCCATCGGCGAAGGCAACAAGACTTGGAGCGAAAAACTCCAGACGAATTTGCAGTGGGCAAAGGCTGTAAGAGGCTCGGAAATTTTCGAGAAACTGCCAGACGAGAGTCGTCAATTCTTGGATAAATTTATTCTGTTCTTGGAATTGCGCTTTAACCATGCGTTTTTATCGCCGCTTTGGTTCCCATGGATTGTCAAAAACGCTCGCCACATTTATCCGCAGGTTCACAGCGCCCCCCAAATGATAGCACGAATTCTGTTCTCGTTCGTGGGCGTCTCGACCGCCAAAAAATTTTTCAATAAGAACTAAAAATCCTATGATTCACGAAATTGCACCGCACAAGTTGAACAACGAATTTAAGACCATTGAGCCCAAGCCCACAGATTACTTGATTATTTTCAATGGTGAACAAACGCTTTTCAAAAAGACTGGCGACAACTTCGCCATTCCGCGAGTGAGCGAATTCCCGCAATGCGAATGCCATTACTTGATTAGCATCGACGGTGACGCTTATTTCTTGTGCAATTCGAACTTGCCGGAAATTCCGGAAGGCTACGAGTTCCGCGGCAACCGCACATTCCGCACACTCGAAAGCCATTTGGAACGCCTCGGAGGCGCCACATCGGCACACATTGCTAAGTGGGAAAGCTTGAACAAGTTCTGCGGTAAATGCGGATGTCTCATGAAGCGAGGGCTCAAGGAACGCTCCATGATTTGCCCCAGCTGCAAGAACACCGTCTATCCCAAGATTTCGCCGGTCGTGATTGTCGCTGTTCACAATGGCAACGAGCTTTTAATGGCTCGCAATTTGGACAATCCGGACAAGACGCGCATGTTCCTCATTTCTGGATTCGTTGAAATCGGAGAATCGCTCGAACAGGCAGTCAAGCGCGAAGTCCTTGAAGAAGCGGGCGTCCGCGTCAAAAACATCAAGTACTTTGGCAGCCAGCCGTGGCCGTTCTCGGAATCGCTCATCTCGGGCTACACCGCAGAACTTGATGGCGACCCGACCATTCACATGCAAGAGGCGGAACTCGCCTGCGCCACTTGGGTCAAGCGCGAGGACATTCCCGAATACGATACGAGCGTGAGCATCAGCAGTTGCTTGATTGAAAACTTCCGCTCGGGATATACGATTAAGGAATAAGGATTAACGAGAAGCGCGGCTGAGAAGCGCGCATTTTCATAAAAAAACATTATGGACTCTATCACCTAACGGTTCCAGAGTGACAAATGTAATTGACTTAATGTCTCCACAGTCATCCTGGAGCCAAAGGCGATAGGATCTAAGCACTATTCTTTCGCAGGAGCTGTCTTCGCTTTTTTATTGCCTTTCTGAGTCGCTTTAGGCGTTGCTTCAGGCTTGTTCGCGAGCACGACGTATAAAGTATCGTGAATCACGACAGTATCACGCACAACAAGTGTATCGTGGACAAAGACCGTATCGCGAGCGCAAACAACATTTGCAGCACTGCTTGCGGGAACCGCTGCAGACGAAGAAATGGCAAGCGAGGAACTCGACTTAGCCACACTTGGGCTAGACAGCGCGGCACTTGATTGAGCGATTTTTGCACTCGAAGATGTTGCAACCACAGCTGATGACGTTGGCATTTTCTCTATCACCGTAATCAGCGAATCACGGACATTGCGGAGGCTATCCAACTGCTTGCGGTAGCGCGTCTTATTGCCCGGACGGCGTTCTCTAGAATACTGAACTTCAATCTTATCGATTTGCGTTTCGACGCCCTTAAGTTCATCAAATATAGGACCTTCGCCTTGCACAGAACCACTCGGCGTAAAGAAGTTTACGAAACTATCAAAAAAGCCACGTTTTGAACCGCCCTCGCTCCACGCAATGTTCGTCGAAACAAGACAAACGAGCGCCACTACGCCACAAACAGATTTAAACTTGAGATTTTGCATATTTCAATAATAGAAAAAAAGAAGGCATACCTTTACAAGCCCCCTAATTTTACTAAATTAAGACTACCCACGCGGGAGTAGCTCAGTTGGTAGAGCGCGACCTTCCCAAGGTCGATGTCGAGGGTTCGAGACCCTTTTCCCGCTCTAAAGCAAAGACGACACCTTTATGGTGTCGTTTTTGCTTTTATTCGTAAATAAGGTCGAGAACCCGAGAAGAGGGTTCGACAAAATTCGATCATGGACGAAGTCCAAAGAGCGAATTTTGGAATTATCGCGCTAGCGATAAGCCCGTTAAGGTGAGTTTTCCACATAAGTCACCTAATCAAAAATGGATTTGCAGATGCCTGCTAAGCGACTATTTTGACCAATAAATTTTAGTATGAATTTTCAAATCATCTTTTCTTGATGGTCCTAAATTATGCCAAGTACAATCATAGCTATAATATTCCTTACAACCATCTATCAGAGAAAAGGTATACGGACTATTCAACATTTGATTTCCATATACAGTTTCTCTTTTGCAAGAAAATAAATCTAGACGGCAATCCTTCATCACATTTACATCAACCGTATCGCCTCGAATGGTGTAAGAATTTACTATTCCAGAAAGGTCTATATCATATTTCTTTTCCTTGTTGTCTTCATCAACAAGTGAAAATTTAGCATGATTATTCTCAGACAACGATATTGGATAGTTTCTATTTTGAGATACCATTCTTGACATCCCTGCATTTTCAAGTTTTAATTCATATCCTAAAAAGCACCTACCATCCAAAGAATCACCAACACCTCCCCCTATAAAACTGAAACCAGCAGAGCAGCGTTCCTTTAGCGGACAATTCAATTCAAAGAAAAAAGTATACGAATAAGCATTTTTCTTTGAAATTCCGCGACAAGGATTACTTACAGGGTCATTAGTCCCAGTAGTTGTAAGTCCTTCACAGGAAAGCAAGCAAAGCACAATTGGCAAAGCCAACAGCCATTTTTTCCACATAAGTCACCTCAAAAGAAGAATTGGAATAGCCGGAAGATAAGGTCCCTTATATTTGACATTCACGGGAGTCCCATCTAAAAGTACATACGTGTAATAAGTTCTTGCAGTCGTTACCGATGACAATGGAATTTTGGAACCATATTCAGCAGCATACAATTCCCCGTCCAACACACCACGCGTAGTCCATTCTCCGCGGGAAGTTTTCTCAAATAATGTAATTCCATCGGAAAAAGCCTGTCCGGAACATTCATCATTCGGCAGAACGGTACACAAGTTGAAATTATATGGGAAACGGGGTACAACAACTCGTTTCGTTCCATCAGTATTTACAAAACATTGAACGCTAAGAGACGAACACGCGTAATTAGAACTATCTATCGCAAAAGAATCCTTGCCAACTATGTATGTCATCACATAATTTTTTGTAGGCGTTCCCAATGTCGTGTAATAATAATTTCGCAAATAATAAAGTCCATTATTTCCTTTTTCAAAATCATAACGAGAATTATTCTGCAAAATTCTAGAATCAGCCGCAACACTATCATTTTGTGGTAAGCGCAACAGATTTCCAATTTTTCCAGCATGATCATCATAAAGTTTAATACCAGCCCTTTCGAGTACATCCCATTCATTCATCGGCGAATTTACATGCCATTCCAACCCAAATATATTAGGCCTATCAATCACCCAAAAGTTTTCACCAAAATACATAATGGTTCGATGATTATAAACATCTACCGGAAGTACGCCCAAATTTCCAACACTTGAAGCAACTGTTGTTTGCGCAGTATAGCCAACAATCCCTTCTTGAGGCTTATTAACCTGCCAACCAACAGAAGCGGCATACCCACCATGCCCCATAAGACTATAATTTTTAGGATTTATATCCATAATACCTGCAAATAAATCTACAAAATAATTTGACTCAATTCCAGGAAAATCCTTAGATAAACCACTCACTCTCTTTTTTAGCTGACTTACTGGCAAAGGTTCATTGTCATTCTGTCCCCCTGCGATTGTCAAGACGTTATGGTCAACATCACGATGGAACTTATCCTTTTTTGACCTAAAAGAAAATCCAGAATACCCAGGATCTTGAATCAAAAAACCTTTTTTTGAACTTGTAAGAGTTATAGACAGATTATCCTGCTGGTCATGAGCCTGCCCCCGAATCAACAATTCATCTTTTTCTGCAACCATAGAAAGAGCCACAGTATCCTTATCGTCATTTACCGCAGTAATCATTGCAACGCCATCTTTAAAATCGCCCCACAACGCTCCTCGATCAGGTAACTTTTTCTCATTTGAATCATACAAACTTTCGTCAGGGTATCCAAAAACAAGCAAGGGATTTTTCTTTTTAACAAAAGGTATATCATACTTGTCGGTCATGGCAAGATATTTTGGGTCATTCTTGAGCTTAGCCCAAACTCGGTAATCTGGATTATATGTTACACCATCATCAACTTCTACCGGAATCAGCCCATAATGTGTATACCGATTATCGTCACCAACAGCTCCAACGGGTCTAGAAAATTCAAACATATAATCCGGCGAATTCAAAAAATTTTCGCTAACGACAAAATTGTCTATTTCATTCTGACTTTCATACACATCCTTCAAGGCAGCCAAAATATAAGGTACATCTTCCCAAACATACAAGGAATAGCCGGTACCTTCAGTAAATCCGCCATTTTTGCCATAATGATGATTTAACGAACCATTTAGCATTTTCAAATTTTCATTTGTACCATAGTGAAGATATTCAAACAGAGTAAGACCAGCGTAAGCCTTTATCACAATGTTATTATAATCGAGAAAAGGACCCGCCAATTCCAACCAAGAACGAATACCATCATAAGTTACTTTATACCTTAAAAGCGAATAATCCCTAAATCCATTTGATTTATCAAGCCATGCCAATAGAGCTATCCTAGCCATAGCCTCCGATATAGCAATTAACTTACCTTCATGTCCCTGAAGGATTGACATATCTGTTTTTAGAAAATCGGCACATTCCACTCCGTTCAGTATCGTTTCAAAAACATTAGAAACCAAACCCAAAACTTTATTACAAACATTCGTGTGTAAATTCTTTTTGTACATGTCATTATAAAAATTTATATAGTTCTGCGCTATCCGCCCAGTTATATTGACTGTTTTATAGCATTTTTGAACACCTAACACAAACTTAGCAGACTCCTCAACAAGCCCACTACTTGTCATAAAATAGTCATCGAAAAAAAGTTGTTTTTTCCTATTTTTTTTCTCAATCAGATAACCATTCTCTTGTTCTAAATGAAATTCATACTTACGATCGACATTTGTGGCATTTTCAAAAAGCTTTGAAAAAATAGCATCTACCAACAACCGATCCAAATTACGTTTAGTTCGTTCCCAAGCACATTTTTCGATTTCATCATTACAAGATTCAGGATATGGAGCAGAAAGAGCCTCAAGAGAATCGAGCCATTCCACCCCCATAACACCCAAATAAGCGGCAGCATCTTGCCGAACCGAAGCTGTCGCAATATTTCCCTGTTTGGGATCCCATTGGGGAGTTTTAGGTGATTCAAATATTCCTACCAATGTTGGTACATCTGGACAAGTCATATCCTTCAATACCTCAAAAGTCCACTTCAAGCCTCGATGCAGACCTTTTTCTACTGTATTAAAAAAATCTATATACTGACGACAAGAAGAAGATAATGTGCAAGTATTCAGAATTGGAGTAGTCTCAAAAAAATCTTCCACACTAGTAGGAAATACAAAAGGCACAAAAAAATCAGTTAATGATTTTTTCTTTCTCCTAGACGCAAACTTAAGATTAAAATACGCATAATTTCCAGAAACACTATCTGCAGGCTCCAAAACCTTACGATTTTCTTCAGCGATATAATGTTCAATCAGAACAGAATCTTCACCTAGTTTATAACTATCAAGAGGAATAGCAATAGCAATACTATCACTTGGGTTTATACCTGCCTGAATTTGATAGACATCCCCACGTCTTCCAATTTTTTTCGTTTTATCAGGTCCAAGAGGATTAAAAGAAAGCTTTTTTATTACAGGAACCTTGCCATCCACAAAATTACGTTTATCGTAAACGACTTTTACAGATTGATCCTCTTCAAAATAGTTTCCAAAGTTATATTCGACTTCAACAGAATCAAGCGACAAGGACGATTCCTTTGCTTCAATTTTGATTTCATCAGGAACACCGACCTCAGTCCACCATTTTATCTTAATTTTTCGATATTTAGGGAAAGCCAGTTCAAAGACTGGAGCAAAAACATTTTTTTGAATTATCGCAAACTGAGCCGTATTCCCCCTCACCTCTTTTTTTAATCCGCCAGCAAAAGCAAAACCATCTAATTCATGACCATCCATAGATTCTACTTGAACAACAATACGATTATAAAACTTATCAGGTAAATTAACAATTTTAAAATTAGCGGAAATTCCCTTATAAATCGTTTCTGAATTCTCATAACCTAAATCAATATAATTCTTTATTTTTTCAGAGTAAATAGAATCTACATAATCATAAAGTAAAGCATTCACAGAATCCCTTCTAACCATTTCCGAATAACTTTTGCACGGAGAGACATCCGAAAGCGCATCAGCCCACCACTGTATTGGAAGATTTTGAGAAGGTCCATGATAAATAATTCTATCATCACCTGTGTAAACAAAAGCAATTTCATTATAATCGTCATGAAGTTCATGAATACAGTCATTAACGATCAAACTTCCGGACAATTTCAAAGCAGGCACAGAATTTACGCCAATAACAATTCTGCTAAAATACCAATCATCAGGAAAATCCAAAAGTTTTATTTCATCATTATCCTGCAAATTAACTACAGTTGCAACATTACGAAAAACCGAGTGAACCGCAGCCGAAAGATTTTGAGGAATCAAGAAAAGAATTGCGACAAAAACAAAAATTTTTGCATACATAATACGACTTTCAAAAAAAATCAATTATAACCCAATTGGATTGATTGAATCGGACAATAGAGTGTTGTCGCCGCCTGAGTCAAATCATGAGCAAAATAACATGTTTTAACCAAGGTTCCTTTATTTTTCAAATTTTCATACTCATCAAAATTCAACACATTAACTTGAGGGTTGACAAAATTTATCGAAAGAGTGGTACGCGTCGCATATGCAGTTTGCACAACAGCCTGTATTGCATTATAGTCCTTTTCATCGTCACATACAAAAAAACGAACTCTCAGCGTTACACCATTTAAAACAACATCATAAAAAGTATCGAAATAAAATTGAGATCGGTCACCAGCTTTTTCAGAAAAATTAAATCCCGGCGCAAGTTTAGTCACCAACATACTACAACTTGCAGAAGGTATTTCAGAATGATTATATCCAGCTGCAGAAGACGATGAGGAAGCTTTCTTAGACGAAGACGATTTTAACCCCAGCTCACCTTTATTGCACTGAGATTCCAAATCAAATATTTCATTTGCTTGAGCACAAATCACAAACAAAAACATTATGTAAAACATTCTTTTCATTTGTTTTAATTTCCTTATTTTTGATAAGGATAGATAAAACAAACAATTTTGTCAATATTATTTCTATTAAACTAACTTATTTTACAATTTTCAATAAATTCAAATCAATTAAAACAAAATACAAACTACGATTCCAAATACCAATCAGGCCTAATTCCTAGCGCCTTTTCATCGGCTTCAAGTTCTTCGGCAGGCACATTTCGACCGACAACGAGCGCCGAATCAAAGCCCGCAATTTTTGCGCCATACACGTCTGTTCCAAGCGTATCGCCAATCATCAGCACGCGAGCATTTGGCGGAAGCGAAGCTTTTACACGCTCCCAAATAGCAGGGAAAGGCTTTCCCAAATAATAAGTTGCACAGCCTTTTCCTCCATTGGCATCGCACATAGAATCACGGCGCAAGCGTTCCGAGAGCGCACCAGAAACAGGTTCACGCACAGTCACGCCATTTTCTTCGGGAATTTTGGGAGCCCAGGCATCCGAGTTGAGCACAAGAAGTATGGCGCCCGGCTTTTGCAAAATCTTGACCGCACGCGCATACGTTTCGGGCGTGTCTTTTGCAGACGAAATAGCGACAATCGGCTCGGCAGGTTCTGCATCCATCGCAACGGCAGTTATCCCACAAGCTTCCAAAACATGCTTGCCCGTTTCTCGACCGATGTAATAGACTTCGCGCAATTTGAGTCCTCGGCTTCGCAGTTCTGCGCACAAATCCTTAAGCAAGCTCCCCGACGAAATCGTTTCTTCCGTCGAAAAGTCAAAACCGCGCTTGTCCGCATCTCGCGCCAAAACTTCATCGACATCGGAGGCTGCGTTTGTCACAAGGCGCAAATGTTTACCTGCACGGCGAAGCATTTTGAACCATTCCATCGCACCAGGGTAAACAAAACTTCCGCGATTGTAGAGGGTGCCGTAACCGTCAAAGCAAAAAGCATCGTAACGGTTCAGCAAATCTGCCATGTAAACATGGCGAGGGACTGCACAGGAATCGCTCTGGATCCTATCGGGCAGTGCCCTCCAGGATGACAATTCAGTTTTGCAAAGAAATGGAGATCCCGGAACTAGTCCGGGATGACATGTAAAGGAGCATGCCTTTTGCGATTCAATAATTTGCTTGTAACGCAGATAGATTTCTGTTTCAAACTTATCCATAGCGATTACGCATCGCTACGAAGGATGCCGTAATCACGGCCTTCTACGGGAATCACGAGCTGCAATTTCGAAAGCGTATCGATGTGCTTGTCAAAAACGACCTTAAAGTCTTCGCCGAGTTCTTCTTCGTCATCGTGGTCGAGATTGTAAGCAACGTAGCTGCCATCCGCAAAAATCGATATGCAGCAATCCCACGTGATGTCGCCTTCCTGCGGTTCTTCGTCATCGGCGCGATCTTTGCTTTCAAGCATCAAAATCGGACGCGGTGCAGGAATAGGTTCCGCATGTCCATTTTCAAAAATAAAGTAATTGCGGCCAATGAGTTCGTGTTCAAGAGCCATCGTACTCGGAACGCGAGCAAACTCACCACGCAAGCGATTAATGTTTCCGAGGTCGTCTTCATACGGGTCCTGAAAATCTTCGGGCAAGACAATCTGATAATAGTCAAATTGCTTTCCGCTAGAGGCATAGTTGTCCTGCCATGACTGCGGCGGTTCAGGGCGGATTGTCAAGAAGTCTTCGAACGCATCGAGAATGTCGTTCAAGCGGGAATCCCAAGGTTTTTCCTTGAGTTCTTGAACCATTTCCATGAAATTCTTGAGGCTTTCTTCGCCCGTGATAGACTTCAATTCATCTTCATTTTCTGCCATATCAGACCTCTGTTTTTACGCAATAAATGTAGAAAAGTATCTGCGATTCAAAACAAGACTTCACTGGATCCTATCGGTCGCTTGCGCACCCTCCAGGATGACGAATTCTAAATAAAAGGCGATGCCGTCCCCATTCGCGGATCATGACCACATAAGAACTAGTTGCATTCAAGGCGAGTGTCGCGACAGGCTGCTTGCAGACTGTCATGATTGAGCCGAAGATGCTGACGCAAAGCGTCAAAGTTCTAAGTGGTCAAAGAGAACGGAGTCCGGCATGACAATGCGAACTCACCACTCTTCCACGGTTTTCACGGTGAGGCTCATGGCAATGTCTTTTTCGTAATACGCGGGTTCGTTGATGAAAATCGGATAGACGCTACGGCCGTCCGATTCGCCTTCAAACAAGATGTCCTTGCCATCGAACGTACGGAAAAGCTTGTCGCCTTGTCTGAGTTCACGGTAGTCATGACCATCCAATTCCGGGTGGATCATCGCCTGTATGGCGCCACCGCCCTGCGGTTTCGGATAGCCCAAGTCACGTAATTGCGTATAAACTTCAACTTGAATCGGAGCGCGCTTTTGCAACTCGCCACGGTTCCATTCTTCCGCAAGTTCCAGATAACGTTTCACGAGCTTTTCGGAGCGTTCAAAAATAGCGGCGTTCAGCGTTCCATGCTGCTGCGGGCCAATTTCAATGCACACATCGGCCTTGGCGACCGTTCCAAAGTACGGCGAAGCGCTACGTTCTTCGGGCTGGTAATAAATCCAGGCATCCTCAAATTCTTGCGTGAGCACAGCCGAAGCCTTCATCGTAAACGGATCACGTGTCGAAAGGATTAGGCAATAGCCCATGTTCGAGCCCGTGTTGTGCACATCCAGAATCAAGTCGGTGCGCGTATTTTCGCCCTTGGGCCCATAAATCTTATTGAGTTCACGAGCGCGGCGAAATTCATACTGCACTGGTTCTACCGCCACATCCAGGCATGTCTGCGAAAACGCGCGATTCAAATCATGGTCGCGATAACGGCGATTGAGGCGCACGGCCTCCGGATTCGCAAGCACTATATCAACTTTTGCCGATTTACAAAGCGTATTATAACATTCAGGATGAGCCTTCCACTTTTCGACCAGGCTCACGCCCGTGCGTTCGTTGCCATGCGTTCCACCCGCAACGACTATTGTGTTGATTTTACTCATAAATCATCCTTTATTTCGTTTCATCCTTTTTCTTAAGCCAGGAGCCGCAAAAATACATCGAGAAAATTATACTTGTCACAAGGAACATGAAAATTCCAATGCAAGCGAGGTGACCAATGCCCTGCAAGCCGCGATGCGTCGTAAAGAGGAAGCCCACAAAGCCAGCAATCGTCGTCGTTGAGCTCGCCATTACATTACGGCCCGTTGTGTCAAAGAGCTGGCGAAGGTTCATCCCTTCATTGGATTTCGAGCACCAAGACGTAATAAAGTGGATTGTCGCATCAATGCCAATACCCAGCGTCATCGGAATCACAATCACGTTGTAGATGCTGATTTTTCCGAATTCAAAGAAGTACGTTAACGCTCCCAAGAGGCCAAGCGTAAGGAGCGCTCCCATGCCAAACGAGACACATCCCGCCAAGAACATCGAAGGCTTGCGGAACGAAACAATCAACGTGAGGAAAATGACAAGCACAATGACCGAAGCCAAATTAAAGCTGTCCGCCTTCACCGATTCAATCACGTCCGAAAGAATGAACTGCGAAGAGAACGTGCGCAAGCGTTCGCCATCAAAGTTCCAGTTGCCATAGCGTTCCTGGAAACGGTGCAAAGCACGGGCATCCCAGCTCGGGAAGTCGCCGTAAATAAAGCCAATTTTACCGTAAGTACCATCCTTTTCGCGCAAGAGGTCCAGCGTCCAGGCAGGCACATCTTCGGCAGTAAACGGCTTTTCAACTTGAGCCAATTTGCGAAGCGTTTGCACGTTCGTTGAATCATCGCCTTCCGCCTTGTCAAAGACTCTCGCTTCGACCAAGTCGCGAATTTCTTCGATGACTTCAAGGCGCTTTTCCTGAGAATCTGCAGGCGGCACAAAGCTCTTGAGCGTAAGGAAACTGCCTAAGAGCGGATCTTTCTCGTCATGGAGTCGAATCATCAACGTATCGTAAAGTTTGTCAAGCTGTTCGGCCTTGGAACCCATTACCGCCGCAGGTGTCGAGGTCACGGCACGATTTGTCGCGCGAGTGACCTTGGTCGAAATTTTCTGTTCAGCCGCAGGAATTACCTTATCCGTATGCACACGGCGAAGGTTCTTCAAGTTGTGTTCAAAATCCACATACGGAGCAAACCAGAGCGCTACGGCACCGAGCACAAAGCCAATCAAAGCGGCATGCTTGAAGAAACTGAAAATACGCTGTTCACTCCAGGAATCCGGCAAAAGCGACTTCTGCGGAGCCGCAGGAATACCGCCCATGCAAGCGACAAAGACCGGCAAAACGAGGACAGATGTCATCATACTGAAGAGCACACCCATCGATGCCACAATGCCAAATTCATAGAATCCGCGGAAGTGTGCAACCAAGAGCGTGAGGAACGCGGCAATCGTCGTGAAACTTGCCAAGATGAACGGTTTGAGCATCTTGTGCTGAGTTTCTTCGAGAACTTCTTCCAAAGAACTGTACTTGTTCAAAAGTTTTTGCGCATTGCCCAAAATGTGAATCGAGTAGTCAATACCAATACCCAAAATAATCGACGCCACAAACACCGTAAACGGATTCAACTTGCCATAGAAAAGTGCGGTAAAAGCAAGCGTCGGGAGGCAAGCGTAAAGCACAGAGCCGGTCACTAGAATCGGACCCTTCACACTCCTGAAGAAGAATGCGGTCAAGAGGAAAATCAAGACAAGGCTAATGCCGAACGAGAAGATACTGTCGTTCGCAACTTCATCAACTTCTTTTAAGCCTTCGTAAGTGCCTTCCACCGTAAAGCGGGTCGGCACCGGGTATTGCTTGCTACGGAAAAATGCCAAAAGTTCATCCGTCTTTGCCAAAATTTTCGTCACAAATTCATAGTCCGTCGAGGGCTTAATCAACTTCGCGTTCACGACAGCGTTAAAGAGAATTTTGCCTGTGCTATCGGGTTCCGGACTACCGATCAAACGATTTTTCAGGCTATCCGGGAGGTAAGCCTTCGGGTTCCATTCCTTTTTACCCGTTTCGGTTTCAGCAGGGGCATTTTTCTTGAAGAACGCATCGAATGCGCTCACCGCTTCTTCGGGGAGACCAAGTTCCATCGGCAAATTTGCATCGAACCAGACGCGTTCCTTTTTCGAAGTAGCTTCACCGTTTGCAGAACTAGCAGAATCCGTCGGACCATCGCCGAGCAAGTCGACAACGAGCGGACCATTTTTGCGCCCAATTTCAAGCTGCAAGTCTTCGAGATTATCGCGGATGTTTTCAAGGTGCTTGACCGGGAGGTACAAAAGCGCATTGTCCTTGAAGAACTGGTTATCGTTATCCACCTGCGTCGAGACAAAATCGCCCTGCCAGTTTTTGTGGATGTAATCCTGAATAGAATCCTGCAAAGCAGCGGCAAGCTCCACGCTTTCGCTCTGGATGGCAATCATGAATCGGTCGGTACTACCGAAACGCTCATAAGATTCTTCGAGAGCCCTCACACTCGGCGTATCTTCGGGCAAGAGGTGCGAAAGGTCAGCGTCGAGTTTCAACCCCGGCTTCACGAGAATCGGAAACGCGAGGAGGAGAGCGAGGAAGAAATAAAACGCTAAGGCCGCATATTTATGACGGCAAATCAGCGGAATGTACCACTGTGAGAATTTTTCGGCAAACGACTTTTTCGTATTCATGCGTAGAAATATATTAATATTCTTACAACATTCGCACGAAGCCCTCGCCAAATTCCGACGAACAGCGGAAAACAGAGATTAATGGGGCAGCATATTGTCGTTACGCAAAAGCGAACGCAAAACTTTGCTTGCACCAACGGCATGCGCCTTCCACTTAAGCGACAAGGAATCCGAAACATGCTCAAATGAGCCGTTTTTCCCTTTATACACTTCATCGGATTCCAAGCCTCCCGTCAACACGGAATCGCGGAAACCGAGATAATAGGCGTTCTGCGTGTAAAATAGCGCAGGCTGTTCTGCCGGGCGTTTTTTGGTAAGCAAGTCGTAACCCCAAAAATGGTTTGGAGCGCGGACTTGCGCCAAATCGAGAACCGTAGGGCCAATATCCAATTGCGATGCCACATCTTCACGAATTTCAAGACCTTTAAAGAGGTTTGTGTCTGCAGAGAAAATCCCCATAAAAATCTGCGCCGCAGAAACACCAAGCGGTTGAGGAACCTTATAGTCAATGGAATCCACAGGTGTATCGTGGTCACCAACAACAAATACTACCGTCCGGTCAAAATCAGGCCTTGCATAAAGCGCTTCGAAGAATCGACCCATCTGTTCATCCGTATAACGTAATGCATTCTTGAAACGCACCATCGCATCTTCGGGCTTGGCAGCGTAACTATCCGGGTAACCGTAGAACGGAATGTGGGTCGCTATCGTATTTGCCGCCAAGAACCAAGCGCTATCCGTTGGCATCGTCTTGAGCATTTCAATCGCCAAATCCATGCCTAAGCTGTCTGAAGTTCCCGGAATTTTCGGGTTTTCAATCACACGCCAGTTATTGCCATAAAAACGTTCCACAAAAGGTAACGTATGGTCAAATACCGGATTTGAAACCGTCACGTACGCGCGATGATAATTTGTCAAAAATTCCTGAAATCCCTTGAAGTGATTCGAGGCATAGAACGCAGGCACATCGCGATTCGGGTGCGAAGGGAATCCGAGATAAGCCGAAGTCGTGCCGCGAACCGTAGGATAGCTTCCGCTGAACGCATTCTTGAACCAAAGCCCACCCACATTCGCCATTTTCCACAAAGCAGGCGCTATCGTGGTATCGCCTTCGAGCATTTGATTCAGCACACGGCCTTTATAGGATTCACCGAATATAAAGACGATGTTATACGGACGCGTTGCCTTGTATTCGTGTGTCGGAGCTTTACGATATCCAGGGTAGTTTTTATCCGAGCGAGCACCCGCAAAATCGGCAGGCAAAAAAGCGTCCAGGTCACGAACAAGTTCATCTGTAATAGAATAGCCATCACGGAAAAATTCAAACGTTTCAAGCCCTGCAATATGCAACACCGGAGCTGTAAGCGTGTACTTTCCGAGCGTAAAACGCCAATCGATTTGAAACGGGAAATTCGTAACGCCACGAGCGCCAATAATGAACAAAAATAACGGAATAATAGAAAGGACAATTCCCGAAGAGAGCATCGTGACTGCAATTCTCTTGTTCGGCTTTTGTGCAATCGCAATTTGAGCCATCGTCATGCGCTTTTGACGCATGGAATACGTCACACAAAATGCGATGCCACCCGCCAAAATGAGGAAAATAAGTCCAACCCACAAAACCGTTCCAAAACCATCGCCACCAAGCGTCGAGACCGTCGTTGCATCCGTGATATTTGAAAAATGGAAATAGGTACGAATAAACGAATACGAAAGGCGCTGATGGTTGAAGCGGAAAATTTCGTAGTCCGCAATAGCAAAGAAAAAGTAAATAACGTAAAATACCGCAAGCGCCCGCGGACTCTTCAAGAACGTGAAGATGGAAGACATCACGAGAATTGCGCCATACGCCATGAAAATTTGCCAAATGGTCTTTCCCGCAAACATCTCGGACATCGAAAGCCCAAGCGGATCCGGCAACGCATAGAACAGGACAAGCATAATCGTCTGCAGCAAAAAAGCCACAGACGTAATCAAGATAAACGGATTTTTGAAAAGCTGTTTAATCATCATACCAACACAGAAAAATTCATATAAATAATAATAAAAACTGGACATAGCGCCCTAAAATTCTACCTTTACATCATGCTTCTCCGCGTTCCTGCATTTTACGATTCGTTCCATTGCATCGCAGGCCAATGTACCGACACCTGTTGCATTGGCTGGGAAATCGACATTGACGAAACTAGCACCAAACGTTACGCCGCACTCAAAGGAGATTTTGGTGACACGCTCCGGCAGAATATCGAAGATGGGCATTTCAAATTGCTCCCCGGCAACCGCTGTCCATTTTTAAGGAAAGACGGACTCTGCGATATGATTTGCCATCTCGGTGAATCTAGTTTGTGTGACATCTGCCGTGAGCACCCGCGATTTGTAGAAGTCTACGGAGACATCATGGAGAAAGGCATTGGGCTTTGCTGCGAGGAAGGCGTGCGCCTACTGCTCGAGAGCAATGGAACCAACACCTCACCCATAGCGTTTGCCGAGCGCGAAATTGATGACGTTCCCGACGAAATTCCCGATGAAGCCATCGAGGCTCGCGATGCCATTTTCGAAGAACGAGAACATTTATTCAAAATACTCGCTGACCACAGCAGACCACTAAACGAGCGACTAGTCGAACTACTAGACTACGCCATCGAAACAAGCGGTTTCGAATTTCCTGAAAGCACACCAGAGATCGGAGCCACTTGCAAAATTTCGAACAACATCTACCAAGCGTGGATCGAAATTCTCGGGAAAGGCGAAAGCTACGGACCCGCATGGGACTCCGCCTACAAGCAACTAAAAGAAAATGGTTGGCAGGTCAATAAAGACGCCCATCAAGAATCGCCTAGCGCACTTTTCACAGACCGCGACGGTGAAAAAATCATCGCCTACTTGCTATTCCGCTATTACGAAAAAAGCTTGTTTGACGGCAACAGCCTTACCAAAGTCGAGTTCGCCATTTATTTTTGGGTGATGGTGCAAAAGTTCCAAACAAGCAAAATCGACGCCATCAAGTTGCTCAGCAAGCAAACCGAATATTCCGAAGAAATCATGGAACTTTTCGAGCAGGAATTCATGGAAAATCCCGCTTTTTCGACCGATATTTTCAAAAGAATTCTGATAGGACAATAACAAAACGCAGAAAACACAATTTTTTACATTATTTTTCCCATTTTTTGACAAAAATCACAATTCATTCCTCTATTTTTTGGTATTTTACAACTGTTTAAAAAAGATTCCCCTTCGGGACCAATGAAAACGATTTTAGGAGTATGTGTATGCTTAGTCGCATTTTCAGTTTGGTAGCTTTTGTAGCCGTCATGGGTTTTGCGCAGTTCGCACCGGAACCGCAAGTTGCCGATATCAAATTGATGATGGATTCCACAACGAATCAGCCCATGAAGATGGACTTTTCCAAGCATCTTTCGGGCATCAGTGATCCGGGCATTTTATTTAGCCATTTCAGCAACCGCCCACTGCTCATCTATTATTTCAGCCCGAAGTGTCCACACTGCCAAAAGCACTTCCCCGAGATCCAGAACCTCATCAAGGAATATGAATCCAAGGGTCTTACGGGTATTGCAATCGGCTTGAACGGCGGCATCAAGAAGAACGATATCCGCTTGTTTATCGACCAGTACCACGCTGTTATTCCGGTATTCCAGGACACGGATAGTAAGTTTGGGCCGGCTTATGGCACGGGTTACATCCCGGTGGTCTACCTCGTGCAGAAGGACGGCACGTTCTACCGCTACGAAACACTCAACGAAGCGAACATGAATCATTTGCGCGCTACGCTGAACAAGATTTTGAAGAAGTAATAAGACTTGTCATTCCCGCCACCGAGCGGGAATCTCCATTTTTAGACAGCCCCGGCCTCAGTGCCGGGGTCTGTTTTTATGGACCATCGGCGGGAGGCACAAAGCACTCCGTGCTTTGTAGCATCTTCTTCGGCTCGGCAATGCCCGAGCAAGCTCGTGCGCTGCGCTCGCCTTACGCAGAGGTCGAACTTGGGTTCTCCTCAACACCAAAAACATGAAAGGTTCGCACGCCTACGGCGCACGAACCTTTCATACCGTCGGCGGGAGTCGAACCCACGACCCGTTGCTTAGAAGGCAACTGCTCTATCCAACTGAGCTACGACGGCGTTTGTGAACACACAATATAGTAAATAATTTGATTTTTCGTCAATTTTCGCACGAATCAAAGCCCATCTCTCCAAAAAATTTACGCATTCCCCGTTGCCATTGTCGGGAATTTTATCTACATTTATGCATGAATTTAAATATTTGCATAAACCAAAAGCGTAACATTCGACATTGCACTAAGGATCCAAAGCCCAATGCCGACCGTTGCACGGAGATACAATGAAGATTATCGACATCCTGAAGCAAGACAAGATGAGCCTCTCCTTCGAGGTGTTCCCGCCGAAGAAAGAAACGAGTTTTGAAAACGTTAAAGCAGCCACCGAAGCGATTGCAAAGCTTAACCCCGCGTTCATGAGCGTCACATACGGCGCAGGCGGCGGCGTGAGCCAGTACACGCTCGAAATTGCGAAGAACCTCAAGTACAACTTCAACATTCCGATGCTCGCCCACCTCACCTGCATTTCGAGCACCAAGGAGACCATCCTCCAGCGCATCGAAGACATGAAGGCCGCCGGCATCAAAAACGTGATGGCCCTCCGTGGCGACCTCACGCCGGAACTCATTGCAAACGGTCGCGGTGATTGCGACTACCACCACGCCGTCGAGCTTATCCGCGAACTCAAGGCCGCTGATGCCGATTTTTGCATTGGCGCCGCCTGCTACCCGGAAAAGCACCCGGAAAGTCCAAACCAAGCCGAAGATATCAAGCACCTCAAGGAAAAGGTCGATGCAGGCGCCGACTTCCTCACGACGCAGATGGTCTTTGACAATAATCTATTCTTCAGCTTCCTTTACAAGCTCCGCGATGCAGGCGTGAACTGCCCGGTGCTCCCCGGCATCATGCCCATCACGAACGCGAACCAGGTCGAACGCGCCATCAAGCTTTCGGGCTCCTTCATGCCGCAGCGTTTCAAGTCGCTTGTGGACAAGTTCGGTAGCGATCCGGAAGCCATGAAGCAAGCCGGCATCATCTACGCCAGCGACCAGATTATCGACCTCTACGCGAACGGCATCACAAACGTACACGTTTACTCCATGAACAAGCCGGACGTCGCAGAGGGAATCCTCAAGAACGTCTCTGCAATTCTCGGCAAGAACTTCGCCGGGTAATTAAGAGAGAAGCCCGCTTCCGCGGACTCGGCAAAAGTAACGAAAAAGACCTGGCGCTGAGCCAGGTCTTTTCTCATTTTCAAGAGGGAGATGCCCTCCCGGAACGGGGTCCGGGATGACAATCGCCGGGCATGACAACCGCTCTACTGCGCAGGCTTTTCTGCAGGCGCGGGCGCTTCGGCAGGCTCAGCGACCTTAGCGACTTTCGCTTTCAGCTTGCGAAGTCCAGCCTTAGAAGCGGACCTCACCTTCTTTTCGGCATTGGCCTTGAGCTTCACCTTCACTTCGGGCTTGGATTCCGGCTTCACCTCGGACTTTGTCGGAGGCGGCACAGCCGTGCTGTCGTTCAGCAGAGAGTCAGACGGAGCAGCCACAGTGCTATCGCCTTCGGTGTAGTAACCGAACGGGATGAGTTCCACGCGGCGGTTCTTGGCACGGCCTTCGTCCGTTACGTTATCAGCAACAGGCACGCGAGTACCAAAGCCGATTGCACGGAGGCGTTCGCCAGGAATACCCTTCGACTGGAAGTAATCCGTCACGGAGTGGGCACGGTCTTCAGAAAGCTTCTGGTTGTAATCTTCAGTACCCACGATATCCGTATGGCCCTGGACTTCAAGTTTCACTTCCGGAATCTTTTCCAAGAGAGCGATAATGTCATCCAAAGTCGGGTAACTGGACTTCAAAAGCTTTGCCGAGTCGAATTCAAACTGGATGCCCTTCTTGAGGTAATCCAAGTCTTCCTTGCGGCGCAGCGGGCAGCCACGCTTGTTCACCTGAATTCCCGGGAGCGTATTCGGGCACTTGTCCTTGTAATCGGGCACGCCGTCCTTGTCGGTATCGAGCGGGCAGCCGTCAGCATCCACGGCAACACCTTCCGGCGTATCCGGGCACTTGTCCGGCCCATCAAAGACTCCGTCCTTGTCGCTGTCGAGCGGGCAACCAACAGAATCCACAGGCAAGCCCTTCGGCGTTTCAGGGCACTGGTCCTTGTAATCAAGCACGCCGTCTTCGTCCGTATCAAACGGGCAACCGACGCTATCCACAGGCACACCCTTCGGAGTATCCGGGCACATATCCTTGTAGTCATAGACGCCATCTTCGTCCGTATCGAACGGGCAACCGACGCTATCTACAGGCACACCCTTCGGAGTATCCGGGCACTTGTCGAGACCGTCAAAGACCTTATCTTCGTCAGTATCAATGCCGCAGCCGTCTTCGTCCACGACTATCGGCGGGAACGTATCCGGGCACTTGTCCTTGCGGTTCTTTACACCGTCGCTATCGTCGTCACCATCAAAGCCAAACGTCCACGTAAGCTTTGCGATACCGACAATAAGCGGCTGGGACACATAGCAGTAGCTGGCCCTGTAACCCGTTTCGCCCTTGTACTTGATCTGGAAATCCTTGCAGTTGTCCATGGCATCTTTGCGATCATAGCCATCCACAAGGTTTCCGATACCGATATCGATACCTGCGGCAAAGTCAATGTTGAAGAACGGAATCTTCACATTGATACCCGGCGTGAGCACCATCGGGTCGGTAATCGGGCTGAACGGATATGCATCGTTGCCAAAGCGCATTTCGCCACTGAATTCGAGGAACGGCTGGAAATAATCGTTCACGAGCCAGTTCACACCAGTGCTATACACGAGCGTATTCGAGGCATCGCCAAAACCGAGCATCAAGCCAAGAGAAGAATTCCAGACAAGCGGAACACCCTTCTTGTTGTAATCGACAGAGACAACCCCCGTAAGGCCGAGCATTACGCTGTTTGCCGTGTAGGCATACGTCGGGCCGCCTTCGTTATCGAGGAACCATGCGTGACGCGGGCGGATACCCACGCCCCTCCAGCCAGTCGGGACCGTCAAATCCACAACGGCGGCTGTTGTCATGTAATCCGGGCCAAAAAAGTGCGGCGTGCGGTACTTGGCATAGAACTGCAAGTCACCGAGGCCTCCCTTGCCCATGTGAGCGCGAATCGCTTCGCCAGAGTAATCCTTTGCGTGGTCGTAGTAAATCGGGAGGCTCACGCCGATATCCAAGTCATCACGGAGGCCAAACGCAAAATTGAAGTTACCGGCCAAAGCGCCGTCAATGCGGCCCTTTTCCATACGGGCGTCCCACACATCGAGTTCCTGGGTACGACCATACTGGTCCGTAAACAAGGCGCCACGGGTGTAGCCCCAGTTATCGGTCGCAATTGTACCGCCAGTCCCTAAACGGAAGTGAAAAAATCCAAGCGTATTCGCATCTTGCTGGTGGAGGCCAGTTTTACCCCCCAGGAGGCCGGTCTGTGCAAAGACCGCCGCCTGCGCAAGTGCGAGTATAAGGGTAAGTTTTTTCATGTTCTAGTACAAAAGGGTAAGGATCCATTTCTTGGAACTTTCGTAATACTCATAAATGCCAAATTTAAATACGCAGAACCCATCATGATTCGGGTTAAACGCTTCGCAATATTCTTCTGCAGTTTCTGTTTTCTTATAACCTTGTTCTGTTTTTACGTAGTATTCCGTTTGTTCGTAATACTTAAGAGTAGACATAGTTATATCTTCACCTTCATGATTGACAAATTCACAGGCGGAACCTGTAGAATGTTTATCGCAATATACTGCCACAGATTGCCACACGGTATCCAAATTGACGAAAGACTCGGTACCGACATGGCAGATTTTCTTGTCGGTTTCCGTTTGACATTCAATATATCTACCACAGTGAGACATACTAGAAGAACTATACGGATTATCAAGATACCCGCCATATGTCAAATTTTCACCATGAGTTTCGCAGTACTCATCAGAAGTAATCCACTGATACATGGATGATTCATCCTTGTACACACAGACATAGATTACGCTTTCTTTGGTAACAGTTGCACCTTCTTTATCTCTGTTGCAAATCTGGTCGAGAGCAATGTCTGTGGAGGCGTCAACCCACTTACCATTGCCATATTCGACTTCTTTAGCTATAGAGCACTTGAAATTGTGGCTTTTTCCGTCCTTGAGGGTTTCGCTCTTAATGTCTGCAATGTTTTTAGTATTACCTCTATCGGTATCGCAATTATCAAACTTGGCGTTAAGGTACTCATTTTCATTAATTTTTAGCCAATCTGTGGAGGAAGAACTTGCGGGGATTCCTTCTGCGTTACCATTACTACGACATTCATAGTATGCGTCACCGACTATAGCGACATCTTTTTTTCGATTTCTTGTGCAAATTCCAAGCGTTGCGTTTTCATCCAAATCGCTTGCTTTAACCCAAGAGTATCCGCTGGAAACTCCAGAAATGTAGTTACACTTGTATTTTTCCCCTCCGTAAACTGCTACTTTGGTTTGATTTTCCATCTTATCTTTATCGCATTTGCCATAGATATCCTCAAAGGTAGGTTCGTGCCAATCATCTCTCTTGGCACTAGCGACAAACGTCTTCGGATTTTCGCCATTCTTTAACGTTACGTTGACTTCAAAGGCGATGCCGTCGGCGTAGCCACTAGCACGCTTGTAATCGCCATAGTTGCAAAGGACATTAATCCATTTCTGTTTTTCGTCTTCTGGCTTATTCGAGGCAATTGCACTCTGCACGGTTTCTACAGAAACAGGCTCACAGTAGATGTTGACCCAATCGTTACAAGCGTAAATTATATTATCCTTATAACCATTCAAGAGCAAGAGGACGCTGTTTCTTGTGCTTTCACTGGTGAAATTACCGTAGTACACCCATTCCTTGGCCCCGCTAGCAGTATTGTTTCTCGCATAGGTAGAACCGTGGTAGCTACACTTTTCGTTGAAAGTCGATTCGCCGAGGTCTTCGTCTTCAAGCTTCTGCACTGTAGCCTCGACGCGATCACCCACGCAATATTCATCAACAGTCGTTTCACGCCATTCATGGGTATGGTTACCGTCGTTGTCTGTATATTCAGAATTTTCTTCACAAACATATTCATAACCGGATCCAGTAACCAATTTTTCATTGACATAGCCATAATGGCAAGCCTTTTCAATATTCACGTCTTGCCAATCAGCAGCGATCCATTCGTATTTTTCCTGTTTATCAAGGTAATCGCACTTATAATGTTCGGAACCATTTTCTTCCTTGACGACTCCCTTTCCCATCACGGTTTTTGTACATATTCCATATTCCTCGTCATGATAATCTTTCTGTCTCCATTTGGAGCCATCACATACAAGGGTTATTTTGCTCGTTGTCGTGGCTAGTTCCGCATTTTTGTAGTCGAACAGCTTTTCTTTGCCTTCGTTTACTGTAGCGCTGCATTCACCGAGGTAAAGCTTGGATTCCGGATTGTTGGCCAGTTCTTCCGGAGTCATGCCACTTGCAGCGCTAGAAGAGGATGCAACAGAGTTCGAAGAACTCGGACTACCAGGCACAAGATCATCGCAAGTAGAAGAAGCTGATAGATCACATTCGCACTCATACTCTTGAATTTCCCCGTCAAAGAACGCCGATCCCTTATCTCCTTTATTACGGCCCAAGCATACATTTTCAGCATCTTGCCAGTAGCATTCTCCATTGTCGCATACACAAACGGCATTTTCATCAAGACCTTCAAAGCTATAGAAGAAGGTCGAATTAACAGCGTCAGCATCGCAAACTTTTTCCACCGTTGCAACACCTGCAGCCCAAAGTGTTACAGGATACCAAACTTGTTCGTTTTCGATATATTCAAAGTAACGGAAATATCCGCCTTTGACATCAGACTTATACACCTTGCTGCTATAGCCAGACGGATCATTGAAAACCTTTGCGTCTTCGACTTTAAGCTTATAGGCTTCCACAAATCCATTCTGCAAAATCTTGTAATAG
>CADAWC010000037.1 GCA_902791475.1 Fibrobacter succinogenes | reverse complement strand
GGAATACGGGACGCTTTCTGCCGTTGCGGACAAGCTCTACACTTCGCAGCCGGCGGTGAGCCGCGCGTTCAAGAAATTGGAAGACGAAATCGGCGCTCCGCTCTTCGAGCGTAAAAAGAACCGCATCGAGCTGAACGAGAAGGGACGCACGGTCGCCGAATACGCGAAGCGCATCATGGATTTGCAAGGCGAGATGATGGAAAAGGTAAGCCCGCAGGGGGCAGGCACGCGCACGTTCTCAATTGCGTCGGTCGCCATCCTCCCGGCCGTGCGGATGGTGCAGGAACTGCAGGAGAAATACCCCGGAGCCCAGGTCTCTTACGAGATTATCGACAACGAGGCGGGCGTGCTGAAGGCGTTGAACGAAGGCACTGCGGATATCGGCATCACGCTCAAGGCCCCCCGCGCAAAGAAATACCGCGCCGAAAAGTATATGCAGGAGCGACTCTCGATTGCTCTCCCCAAAAAGCACCCGCTGGCCAAGCGCAAGTCCATCCGGCTCCGGGAACTCAAGGGCGAAACCATCATCCAGCGCAGCAACGTAGGGTTCTGGGAGCAGGTCAAGCGCAAGAAGATTCCCGACGCCATATTCATCAAGCACGACAGCACGAAAGGCATTTCAAAGCTCATCGAACAATCTTCGCTGTTGACGTTCGTTTCGGATCATCAGTTCGATTACGAAATTCCCAAGGACCGCAAGATTGTGCCGCTCGCCGACCGCGAAATGAACGTGGAATTTTTCAAGGTGACACTGACATAGGCGGCATTCCTAAACAAGTCTCCACGAAACTCGTATGCAAAACTCCACTGAATTGCTAAAAGACAAGAAAATCCTGACCAAGAGACTGGTTCCCTTCGGATTTGTAAAGGAAGGGACCCGGTACCGGTATTCCAAGGACATTGTCGGAGGCTCCTTCAGGTTTGAAATGACCGTAAGCCGCGGGCAGAAGGTTTCCGTAAAGGTCTTTGACAACGACTCCGGCGAGGAATACCTGCTCCTTTCGGTGCTTTCTGTCCAGGGTTCCCTGGTGGGCCGAATCCGGAAGGAAGTCTCGGAAATTGTAGACAAGTTTGCAGCAGAATGCCTCAAGCAGGAATCATTCAAGAAAAAATCCACCCATGACCTGAACCGACCCCAAAAAGTTGGACAGTTTAAAGTTAGGATAATACAGCATTATGAGTCCGGTATTGTACCGGGCTCATTCCGTTTAGACGCAGTTTTAGTAGCGAGCAACAAAGTGCGAGCGAGGGGAAGGCTTTCCCCTCCCCTCCATGGCCTTATTGGCAAGCTTTGCAAGGGAACGTCAGAACAGGGAGTTTTCCATCAACCTATTTCTGGCTGGGAACTTTTTCGCCAAATAGCGCGCGGGCGTTGCATTGTCGCGACTTATTTCCTGATGAACTTTTCGTCGGCCTTGGGCATGGTGTTGTCGGGCGTGTAGCGTTCGACAGTCATTTTCAAGTCGTACTTGTCGCGGAGCTTCGCAATCGTCTTCATCATGGGCGAAGCGTGATGCGCGTCGATGGCTGCCTGGCTTTCCCACGCGTCAATCAACAAGATGGTTTCGGGATCGTCCAGCGACTGGAAATATTCGTAGCGGATGTTACCCTTTTCGGCACGGATTTTCGCCACCGTCCCGCTAGAAACCATCTCTTCGGCGAACTTCTTTGCCGCCCCGTTCTTACCCGTATAGCGCAGGTTTACCGTAATGTTGCTCATGGCACTCTCCGCAAACACGCTCGCAGCGAGCGCAAGGATTAAAAATAGTGTTAAAAAATTGAGTTTCATTTTGCCACTCCGAAAAGCTTTACCCATAAGATAAATAATTTCGGAGCATGCGCAAAATACCGAATTTTCATGCCCAGTATGCGTAAAACGCATAGTGAAGCTTACTAGCATTTGCAACAAAAAAAGGCAGCCTTAAGCTACCTTTTTTTGTTTTACAATCAAGACTGTTGCAAACGAGGATCTTTTACCGTAGTGTAAAGCCTCGATTTTGCAACACCTTGCCTTCCTTCGAAACCACGCGGGCAAGAACCTTTCCTGCCGGCAATTTTTCAAGAGAAACGTTTGCATTTGCCCCGACTCGGGTTTGCATGCAAAGCCTGCCTTGAGCGTCAAAAACGAGCAGCATACTTTCCGCCGGACCACTCACCCGTAAATTTCGGGCGGAAAGCTGCATGCTCACATGAGAAGTCTTCTGCATTTGCATCGTCGGAATCGGAAGAATCGTACCTTCCGGAGCGCCGACAACCAGCCCACGGCCCACCGTGCTCATGTACACCACGCCAAAATGGTTCATATCGCCTTGGACAAAGTTTCCATTTCCCGGGCCACCATACTGATGCGCATCGTCATTTATCCGTTCAAAGGTTTTGCATTTATCCGTCGAGCGGTAAATACCGATCGGATCTCCAGACTTCGCTGCGCCCCAAATGAAGATGGTTTCATAGTCAGCGCCTTCCTTCGCCTTGCCAACGCCAACAGCGATCGCCGTGCTAACGCCTTCGCAACGATTCCAAGAAGCGCCTCCGTCTTCCGTATAAGCAAGACCGTATTCCGTAAATCCCTTCGGCTGCCAGACTTGAGCTTGGTCCATCGGGACCCACAAATGTCCTTCCTTACCCGGGACAGCACGAATCAAGCCGCCACCATTATAATATTCTCCCGCCTGTTCATTTTGAAGACGAGCCGGCTGTTCCACAAATGTTTTGGCCGCATCGGTAGACTTATAAAGCGTTCCCATGGAACCGACGACATAGAAAACGTTCGGATCTACCGGATCTGCTACAATTCGAGAGTATTGCGTTTGAGTTCCCGTTTCTATAGCTTCCCAAGTTGCACCGTTATCATCGGAACGATAAACGGTAGCACTTTGATCCGGACGATGAAGCATCACTTTACCATCGGCAGAAAGCACCACAAGGCCCTTGCCGCCTTTGAGCGTTGTCTTGACGGAATCCCAAGTTTTACCCAGATCATCGGAGCGGTACATCACATTGTAATTGATGGACTCGTAAGTGTAGTACTTGGTGATGACACCCGTGCGGAGAAGCGTTCCCGAAAGCGGCGCATAAGCCATGCTCTCCGTCGTTCCAATAATCGGCGTATGTCGCGGCGTACTTTCTTCGATATTCGTGTAAGCCGCGCCGTCATAGTCTCCGATCGCCGTTACAAGCGGGCCGCCCGGAATGCTCACGATATCCAGCGGGACCGTTTCTTCTATGCCCACAGACTGGAATTTCCACACAGGAACTTTGGCAGTAATGTCGTCCGTCTGGAAAATACCGTTACCACTTGTGACCCAAACCTTTTTGCTATCAAACGGATCGAATTCCACGGAACCGGCCCAGTGAATCGCATTTCCATGGATCCAGTTGTTGCCGTTTTCATCCATGTTCACACCGTCACCGTAGTGCTGCCCAAAAGTCCAATTGGCACCGCCGTCAGTCGTCACATAAATGCGGTCACCATAATTTTCGGTTCCATCCTTGAACAAATGGCGGCCCGTATACTGGCCAAGAGTCGAAACCACAATATGCTTCGAATCTTTCGGGTCAATCGCAATACCGCCATAGGAGCAGCTATTTTTTTCATGAACGATCGAGCCGTCTTCTTTTTCATTGTCATCATACGGAGTGATGTCTGTCCACGTTCCCGAAGAGATGTTGTACTTGAACACTCCCCCGCGAGAAATATTGTAAGGACCCGGACCATCGGCAAAAGTGATGTACATATTGCCGTCTACAATTTTTGCGCGGTGCGGCATCAATCCTTCCGGAACTCCGGCAACGGCTTCCCATGTTGCGCCACCATCGTGGCTCACCTGCAAACTATTTGCCGTTTCCGAAATGCCGATGTAAATCGTAGCGGTACTTCCGTCGGAAAGCTTTCCTTGAGCCGGGTCAAACATGACGAAGCTCACCCCGTTCACGCCATTCAGGCTGCTTCCCGTCGCAGAAGAAAGCGCAACTTCATACAAGCTTGTCCACGTTTTTCCGTAGTCCGTACTTTTGTATACGCCTTTGGAACGGCTTCCACAAAGGATAATGTTTGGCATATTCGGATCTACCGCGAGTTTTTCACCCGTCTGACGGCCCATGCCGTTTCCATGCGCTCCAAATTCCACATAAGACGTATCGAATGTTGCACCAAAATCGCTACTGCGGAAAACCGCCGTGCGTCCGTCGCTAAAATAGCCCGTTCCTCCGAGCACATAAATCTTTTTCGGATCCGTCGGATCTAAAGCAAACGCTTCGGTTCCATAAAGGCCTTTATCGTTTTCACTCAGAAAATCCATCAAAGGCATCCAACGTTTTGTCGTCGGTTCATAGCGATAAATGCCGCCGACATCGGTGCGGGCATAAATCAGGCCTTCTGCGGCTGGACTCGGCATAATCGCGCTAACAAAGCCACCGCCGTCAAAGCGCACGTTCCCCCATGCATAATCTTCTACAGCAAAAGCATTCACTCCAAGACCAAAGCCCAGTGCTATCGGAGTCAAGATTTTTAGAATGTTCATAACCAACCCTTTTTTTGTTTAACTCTAAAACTATATACACGCCAAATTCTTTGCTAGAAAAAAACAATCCGCAAAGAACACATTTCAGAAAAAGTTTTGCAAAAGAAAATGCAAGCTTTGTAAACTCCAAAAAAAAGTCCGGTCTTTCGGCCGGACTTTTTCCACTCGTCGTGGATTAGGTGTGTGTGTGCCATTAAATATTGTTCTAAACAATCCAAACGGGCACACCAAAAATCGTCAATATAAACTTATACGTATTCACTGTATCAAAATCCAATATAGATCCCCGTATCCCGTTCGAGAACCGTCTGCTGCGCTTCCTTCAAGTGATCTAGATCGCTCACCAGGGTCAGCGTTCCCGTTTCCACAAAAGAATCTTTATCCGCTCCGTATTTGCGCGTCACCTTGGTACGTGTCACACCCGTATAAAGGATCTGACGGTTCAACAGCGAATGCCCCTTTTCTGTCGGCAAGAACATCAGGATATTTTCATAGCCTGAACCCTGCGATTTGTGAATGGTAATCGCGAATGCCGATTCCAGACTATCGCTCGGGAAGAGCGCGAGCTGATAACAGGCAAAATCTTCATCCTTTTTGATCATCAGATAATCAACGCCATCTTTTTTCACGACAACGCCCGAGTCGCCGTTGAAAAGCTTCATCATATTCTGATTGCGATTGAACATCAGAATTTCACCGGCGAAGTAGGTGCTGTATGGAATTTCAAGTTCCGGAATGGAACGGATCGCGCTGCGAACCATCCGGTTCAACGATTCCACGCCAAAAAGCCCTCGGCGTTCTGCCGAAAGAATGCGCGCCTGTTCCGCAGCTTTCCACAATTTTTGACGCGCTTCCCATTCGCACGAACCGGTTTCCGCTTCCACGCTCGGATCCACTGCAGCCGAAAGGAGCGGAAGTTTTGCGGCAAAAGTCATCACCCAATTTCGAAGGATTCCTTGCAGCTGCTTTTTAGGAGTTTTTTCGTTGAGCGAAATAAAATTCACTTGCGAATGCTTGGAAGGCCAAGAATTTTTGAGAGAATCCCAATCCTGAAAACCTCCGCACTCCTTGACCGAATCCATGCAGGCGGCAAAAGAACTCTTTTGAATCGCATGGGCAAAGCGTCCCATTTGGGAATCGTCTTGGAAACGGTTGGATTCTACAAGTTCCACGCTGTACTCCGGATATTTTCCAAGCACTTCACCCAGAACGGCTCCTGCGTTTACCGAAGGCAACTGATCCTTATCGCCCAAGATAAACAGCTTAAACTGGGACGGATCTTTCGGAAGCGCTTTTAAAAAGGCGGCGAACAGTGAGATATCAATCATGCTCGCTTCATCGATCACAAAAATGGAATTTTCCGGGAAAGGATTGTTTTCGTTAAACGTAAAAGCATTTTTCCCTGCGTTGAATTTCAGCAAGCGGTGCATGGTAAGGCCTTCCGCATTTTTAAGCTTTTCCGCAACCCGGGATTCCTTTTGCAAAATTTCCGTTGAAATTTCAGAAAGGTCAAGACTTTCCTTTAAACGATTGGCCGCTTTCCCGCTCGGAGCCGCAAAATAGAGGTTTGCATTCTGCAACGCGGTATTTTCAGAGAGAAGTTTCCACAGCAAAAACAGCACCACGGTCGTTTTGCCGGTGCCCGGTCCGCCGGTAATCAACAGGTTTGAATTTTGCCCGCGTAAAATCGCTTGCGCCTGCGCCTCTTTCAGTTCAATCGGAGAATCCTTTCGAAGTAAACTTTTTACATACCGTTTAACATCTTCCGAATTTCCCTGAGGAACATGCTGCGTAAAGATTCCACTGGAAGCGTCAAAAGTTTTGATGATTTCATTTTTAGCGCTCCAATATTTGGCGGCAAAAAGGGAACCGGTGGATTCTTCAACCACAAAAGGCGTCTTGACTTTTGCATTTTCATTTTGAACAAAGGCGACGATTTGAGAAAGTTCCCCATTCAAAATTTGTGCACAGCCTTTTTGGAACGTTTGTCTTAAAGATTCCGCAAACGGAAGCTTCCACATTTTTTCACATTTTGAAATCAAGACGTTTGCATCGAGCGAAATACAGCTGTTTCCGTCGTCAAGAAGGGCGAAGTAGGCCGCAAAAATCTGACGCGCCTCTAGGCTGTTGAATCCATTTTGAAAACGATCGAGCATCGCCAAAATTTTTTGGTTCAACTGGGAACTTTGCGGAAGTTCATTCAGCACATTTTCTTCCATGAATTTACGCCCTCATCGCCTTTTTCAAAACCAAATATTCTTTTTCCAATTCGTGATAATTCTTCCACGTCTGCGCATAAAGCCCCGACGATTCCCCGGCGCGACAACCGCGGGCAAATACGTAATAGACGCCGCCAAAATGTTTTTCAAAGATTTCTTCTTCCGATTCTCCAAAGTTTCCAAAAAATTTGAGCCATTGGATAAGGCAGTAAGAATAGAGAACGCGTTGGACAGCATAGCGATGATCTACCGTAGCTTCCGTTCCATCGCCTTCGTCATTCATCACACCGTAATTCGGGATCACATCCGACTTCCAGTCCAAAATCGAAAAATATTCGCCACGGACAAAAAGCACGTCCATAAAGCCTTTGCAGAACTGGTGCAAAACTTTATCCGCATCGTTGGCCTTCAAATGGAATTCCATTTCGGCCAGTCGATTTTTAGACGGAATCGTTTTTAAAGCAAAGGTTTTCCCGGTAGACGCAGAACCGTGAATTTCCGGAAGTTCAGCATGCATCGTGTGATACACGAATTTTGCCATTTGCAAAACCCATTCCGGTTTACTTTGAATTTCATAGCCTTGCTTTTGGAATTCTTCTTCGATCAGCGTTTTGAAAGCGGAATCTTTTTGCGCAGCTTCTTCGGATTTCCAATCTCCGCTGTGTTCAAAATCCATTTTTTCAAAAACAGCGTGCATCGCGTTACCGAGCAAACGTCCATGCGGAAAATCTTCAACCGTTTCGACTGCTGGAATCGTTTCTGTCGGGGAATTCGACAAGATGCGTACCGGGTTCAAATCGATTTCTAGCACCTTGGAATCATCCAAGCTTTCATCATCGGGATTTTCACGGGAGCCGTCTTTTGTCACATCGTTTGAATCGCCATGCCCCGAAAGAGAACTATACGAATAGGAGAAAATACTTTTTTGGGGAAGGCTTTTATCTAGCGCCAAAATTTTTTGCCGATAAAGTTTTTCATCTTCGAGCAAAACATTGGCTTCTTCCAAAGATTCCAAAATCCGATTGACTCGACTCTTGAGCGCATCCCGGTCCCATTCCAAAGAATTCACGTCAAAAAATTCCCGGAATTCTTCTGGAAGAGCCATTTCGGCCTCTGCCAAAAAAGCAAATTCTCCCGATTTTTCTAAAACGCCTTCTTTAAACCAATGCGCATATAACGGCGCGATTAAAAGCGATTCCGCACGCGTATAATCCACATAAAGTAACCGACGCCATTCTTCCAATTCTTCGACTCTGCGAGAATTTCTGGAGACCTTGTCCAATCCGAGGACTTTACGATTTTCTGCATCCGTATAGACAAAAGGTCCTTGCATATTGTTTTGCGATTTCCGAATCCCAGCCAGCGAAATCACTACCGGGAACTGCAAGCCTTTAGACGCGTGGATCGTCATCAATTGTACCGCGTCAAAATCGCTTCCTTTGGAAACCAGGTTGCCGTCTTCTTCATCCGCTTCATCGTTGCGTTCAGCAAGACCTTCCAAATGGCGAATCGCATCGTTTAAAGACACGCGGTTATTGTACAGATAATCAAAAATGTACGTGCCGATCTGCTTCACTTTGGCAAGGTTTTGCAGTTTGGAAGATTCACAAAGGAATTTATCGATCTGCGTTTCGGAATAGATATTTTCTTGCAATTCCGACCAGCGATAATTTTTTGCCAAGGAACGCCATTTTGCAAAAAGGAACAGCACCGGATTTCGCGGATCTTCCCAATTTTTAGAATCCAAATCGGCTATGGTGATGCGGAAAAAGTCCGAAATCAAAGCGGTGTTTAAAATTCCACGGCGACGCCCCGAAAAATCAGGAGCGTCAATCGCCCGCAAAAGGGAAATCCACTGCGCACATTCACGTCCCTTAAAAAGATTCGAATCCTTATAACGGGTAAAAGGAATTCCCACCTGCGAAAGCACGCTTTCCATTTCTGCAAGTTCACCCCGAGTGCGACCCAAAATCGCAATGTTTGAAAATTTGACATTGCGAAAAGTTTTAAGTTCTTTATCGTAAACCTGCAAACGCGTTTTCCCTTGTGCATCCTTTTCGCAGAATTCAACGATCCGCTCCGCGGCAAATTTTTCAAAATCATCGGAGCTTCCCTGCGCAATGAAAACAGGTTTTAACTGTTTTCCATCCCATGTCGGCGATGGCACTTCCGGGTTCGAATCCGAAATTTCACTCGGAGTCTTGGACGGCGTAAATTGAATGGCCGCTTCAGATTCCCCAAAGAAAGGCTTTTGAAACATCGCGTTGCACGCATGGATCATCGCATTCGTGGAACGGTAATTGACCGAAAGCGAACGACCCTCCAAATGATTCGAACGGATCGCACTAAAGTACACATTCAAATCGGCACTTTGGAACGAATAAATCGACTGTTTCGGATCGCCGACCACAATCAAATGGTTCTCTTTGGAATCCAAAAAGACTTTTTTGAAAATATCCCACTGCGCCTGATTGGTATCCTGGAATTCATCGATAATCGCATAACGGTACATTTCACGCAGTTTACGGCAAAGTGCGGAATCATCAGCAAGAACCGCCTTTTGCACCAAGCGAATCATATCATTAAAAGATTGCTGCTTGTTCGCCAGTTTTTCCGCTTGGTATGCGGCATAAACGCTCTTTAATTTTCCAAGGACAAAAACAATTTTATCCGCATCTTCCTTTTCTAAAATATACGGTTTTAAATTTCGGAAATAATTCGTGGTAGCAATGACTTCCGCGGAGTCCGCGTCCACCGTTTCTTTGCCAAATGAAGTCTCGCTGATCTTTGACCATTTATTGTTTTGAACGCGATCTTCCACTTCGCCAAGCATTTTCGAAACCGGGATAGAGGATTCCGAAACTTTTCCCAATCGCACCTTTTGAATGGTAAAAGATTCACTGGAATGATGGCGCAACCTTTCCAAATGCGTTTCAAATTCCGGATTCCATTTTATCCAGCTTCCCAAATCTGACGCAATCTGATCTTGTAAAACCAAGGAATCATCATAACGTTCTACAGAACGAATCAAAAGTTCCCGGATCTGTTTCACCGGTAAACTCTGTTCCGCAATCGGGAATTCCCATGCATCACGAATCAGCCGGTCTACCATGTTTTCCACAACACCATCGCCCGCCATCTGCATATCGAACGGGACATGCGATTCCACGGCAAAATCGTGCAACGTCTTTTGGCAAAAGGCATGAATCGTTCCAATCGATGCATTATCGACTTCGGCAAGCGCTCGCGTGAAAAGTTCTACATGGACACCTTTTTCAGTCCCTTCTTCCATTTCTTGACGAATGCGGTCGCGCAGTTCTCCCGCCGCCTTTTCCGTGTACGTCACAAGCAGGATTTTCGAAAGGGGAATTCCTTCTTCCACGAGTTTTGCGACGATCTTTCGAATGGTAAATGTTTTACCCGTACCCGCCGAAGCTTCTACAAAAAGGTTCTGGCCTTTTTTAAAATCCTGGATATCAAAAGATTTCAACTCCGACATTAGTTTTTCCTTTTCTTTCCAGAAGATTTTTCCTTCGGCTTAAAAGCATCCGCAAAATCCGGCATTAAATTTTTCATCGTCTGAACCGCATCCAACCATTCCGCGGCAAATTTTCGATTGTCCCGATCGCTATAGCCAGAAACTTCTTTCAATTTGACATCGAACATTTTCTTTCCTGCAAAATGAGCCCACGCGCCAAGATCCGACATCAACAATCGGTTCAATTCGTAGGGACTTGCGAGCTTTTCCGCGAGCAGCGAAATCGGTACGATCTTCCGGAATTTTTCCACGAACATTTTGTCATACATCGCATTCAACAGAGCCACCGCTTCATCTTTCGAACGGGCAATCTTGAAATTCACCAGTGAAAGTTGTCCATCATAAATGCGAAGATCCACCGGAGAATTCGCCAAATCCCCAGCAATCATACCAAGAGCGGCAATATAATTCGAGAGGAACTTGGAAACCTGAGCTGTATTTTTCGTCACATCATAAAGAATGACTGATCCAGAAGAAAATTTTTCCACAATTTTAGCTTTCGCCATCAAAGTCCAGCACGAACCATTTGGCCGCGGAATATGGACTTCAAACGATTCCGAAGAAAATGTTCCATTTTCTACAAGAGAATCTGCTAGAATCCGTCTCGCATAGTTCTCGGCAGAACTCTGCAAATCGTTCCAAATCTTTTCGCCATATTCTCCAAGCGGTAAACTTCCTCGCAACCGTAAAAGGTCCTTGTCGATCACATTATTTTTGTTTTCCGGAATTCCCAATTGGATAGCGACAAAATCTTTTAAAGCGGCACTCGACTGCAAACGATTCCATTCCACGGGTTCCATGGAAACCTTGGACAAATCTTCCCCGTCTTCAAAGTACATCGTTTCATTCGCCTGATATTCAAAAGGATCTTCAAGGAATTTACGGATACTGTAAGAAGAAACGCGTTCGGGAAGTTTTTGGGAAGCGTCTTCCACTTTGTCCAAGACTCCATCTAAAAAGTTTCGGACACCCGATCCATCATTAAAGCGTTCCACCGTTTTTTTATTGCGCAGTTCACGTTCCGTATAAAATTCACTTTCCGCACGATTTTCATCAATGGAAATTTTTTGATCAAGCAAAATTTCCACGGAAGGATCGTTCACCGCTTTTTTGAGAAAGTTGCGCAAATCGTTCACCACCGACGACGGGAAAAGTTCCTGATCCTTCG
This sequence comes from Fibrobacter succinogenes, assembly GCA_902791475.1. Taxonomy (GTDB): domain Bacteria; phylum Fibrobacterota; class Fibrobacteria; order Fibrobacterales; family Fibrobacteraceae; genus Fibrobacter; species Fibrobacter succinogenes_J. Next base: position 24,174 of record CADAWC010000037.1, on the reverse strand, counting down.
GCAGGTACATATTCTGGTAGCTAATGTGCAAGCTTTCGCTGGTACTCATCAGCTGGCACAGGAACGCATAACGATTTTTTTCAACCGGCGTATCGTCACCGGGCCAACGCGCCACGGACTTTCGGAGGTCCAGCGTATCAAAAGATTTGCTTCCCGGGAAATCCTTCGCATTCGCCCCTAAAAAGAACAAATGTTTCACGGGAATCGTTCGGTTCGGAGCGAACTTCATAAACGAAATACCGCCGACAAAAAGATTTCCGCAGCTATATTCCGCACCCATCGCGGCGCACTGAACCGTTTGCGCCACAATGTTCCACGAGATTTCCGAAATTCCTGTGGCAAATTGATAATTCAATTCGTTCACCGCTTGAATGACTTTATTGTAAATGATGGATTCGCCTGCAAGACCCGCCGACACATTCTGCATCAAAAAGAAATCATTCAAGAATTCGAGGAAACTCACCGTCGTAAAGGAATCGTCCGCATCCGAATTTTGGACCAAAGGCTTTTTCACTTTTTGAATCCAACTTTCAAGCGACAAAACGATATCCGCAAAATGGTTCAAAGAAGCTTTCCCTTCGCTATCGATATTGGCATAGGGCAAAAATTCTTCATCGCCACCCCACACGACCGAATCCGAAAGGCGCGCCAGTAACAATCGATGCACACCGCAAAGCCAATCTTCTTTCGCATTGGACGCTGCATTATGATCGCGGTACACGTTCATGTCGTTCACCCAGACTTCCCATTTAGAAACGTCATCCGGCGAAAACTTTTTGACCGTTTGCACAATAGGATTTCGTACCAACGAGAAAAAATCCTCACGGCAAAGGGCGCCTTTTTTGCGAATGGCAAAAAGAATGTCCAAAGCTTCGCCCAACAGGGATTTCTTTTGCGCCGAATCGAGAATCACAAAATGCACATGGATTCCATTCGGAGTCGTTTTTTCACTTTGATCAAAAACTTGGTAAATCGCCGTGCGGTAATCCGCCAATTTCGGGGAAACCACCAAAATATCGCGCACATCCGCGCCTTTTTCCAAAAGCTTGCAAATCTGCGAATGCACCGCTTCCACTTCGCGGATTTTGGAAGGCGCTGCGGTAATCGTGAGCGACGGATCGTTTGGGTTGAAAACAAAACCTTCCGAAAAACGGTTCGTCCGGTGCGCAATCATCCACTGGATTTCATGCAATAGAGAATCCGGCGTCGCATTTTTTTCTTTTTGGTAAAGGCTCGTTACCGCATCGTCAAAGCCTTCCTGATAATCGTCGGCAAGGCTCCAAAGTTTAATGTTATCACGGCCCGCACGCCCCCAGTTCACCAGGAGAGCGTTTTCATTTTCGGCAAGATCTTCTTCCGCATCAAAATCCGGGTCGACTTCTTCGGAATAGCTGGGAACCAGCTTTCGTTTGATGTCCGGATTTTCGATATCTTCCCAGAATTCCATGCAAGGATTCTGAATGTAGGCGTACACATCGTGCTCCTTGGCGAATTCCTGCAGAACCACGCGGTAAAACTGCCCCATTCCCGAAAGTCCCAAAATAAAGACGGGCTGTTTGGAATCGTAATGGAATTCCATTTTACCGCCTTGACGGTTCATGTGGTACAAAAACGGCAACGTAAGATATTCCACCGGCTGATCGGAATCTTTTGCCGCAGCCTTAAAGACTTTGGTCAGCAGGGAATCTCCATTTTCATTGTGGAAAATCGCAGAATAAAGCTTGCGTTCCCAGACTTCGTTTTCCACAGGCTTTCCCGTTTTAGAAAGGAAGAAGTCCCTTAGGGCACCTTGTTTCCAGCAATCCAAAAAGCCGTCGACACCGCTCAAAAATTCTCCAGGGCGGCTCGTTTCGTATTCCAAAAAAAGTCCCGAAAGTTTATTCGCAAAATCAAAAAGGCGATTCTCGTCTACCGCACCCGAAAGCGGATCGACCAGATATTCCGAAACCCGTTCGTCCAAGGATTTGTAATTCGGAATATCATCTTCCCCCGTTTTTTGCAAATAGGCAAGGATCACGTTGCGAAGCATATCGCTCGTGAGCTTCTTTTTTGTGGGATCGTCCCCCACCAAAATATCCATTAAAAAGCGATCCAAGCTTTTGCGATTCAAATTCGCAAGAACGCCCATCTTTTCGATCCAATGCAAGCGGAACCACTGCTCCACCTTATATTCCGAAAAAATCACGATCGGGGCATCCAACGGAGACTTCCAAGCCTTTGAGATTTCTTCGATCATCTCGTCGGCCAAAGTTTCCAGATTCACAGCGAATTTCAAATGCAAATGTTGCGGCATAAAACTCCCAAAATCAACACCCTAAAAAGATAACTTTTTACCGCGACAGAAAATGTCAAAAATTAGGCCTGTCGTTCAGATTTCCAAGAATTCTTCGTTCCCTAATATAAACTGCACCAGGCGTTCCGTAGCGCGGTCGGGAGAGTTTTTGAGGGAACATTCCCAAACGACGGCAACGCGAAAGCCTTCATTCGAAAGCTGTTGCAGAGTTTTTACATCGCGGGCCACGTTGTTGTCGAACTTATTGTTCCAAAATTCCGAACGAGTCTTTGGTCGCGAGGTGAACTTGCAGCCATGCTGATGCCAAAAGCAGCCGTTCACAAAAATGACCGCATTGTACTTGAGAACATAAATATCCGGAGTCCCCGGCAAATCCCTTCGATGCAAACGGTAGCGCAGCCCAGCACGAAAAAGAGCCCGCCGCACAACGACTTCGGGCTTTGTATCTTCGGAATGAACCGCCCGCATCATCTGCGAACGATCCATCGGCTTCTTTTTACGCAACCCCGCCCTCACGAGCGAGAAGATCCATATAGAATTTGCTCTTGGCCGTCATATAATAAGGCACCACCCAGAAGCACGCAATGCCGAGCGTCACCAAGCAAAGCAAAAACCATCCCAAAAAACGAAGTTGCAACATCACGAGTTCCAAGCGATGTCCATACATCATCTTCTTACTTGCTGTAATCGCCTGCAGCGGAGAATATTCCGGATGGTCCAGCAGAACAAATTCCGTCATGGTATAAGAATAAATCTTGACTAAGCCCGGAATAAGCAAAAGAAGAGACCATAAAAAGACAAAGATCCCCCGCAAGAATTCGGCTCCAAGAATCCGCAAAAAGAAACCCATATTGGAAAATCCCACAAATAGGCACTTTATCGAATTTTTCGCTCCTCGAGCAAAACTCAAAAAGTTCACAAAAAAGCCAAACCAGATAATCCAATCGAGCAAGGTCGCAATTAAAGTCCATGCCCAATATATTCCGGAATCTTCATTCAAAAAAGCTAACGGAGTTTGCAAAGCCCAGCCAAGCAAAATAGAAACCAGCAAGACAAAAGCCCCGCTAAGCCAGTTTCCACGCATTGCACCCCAGGCAAATTGTTTGCACCCGATTGTATCTACCGGACGGTTTGCGTTCAATTCTTCGACAGCTTGCTGAAGCTGTTCGTTCTGATCTAAATTTTCGTTTTGTTCCATAATTTTAATATAACCAAACGGAACCATGCAGTCAATCGCTATCGGAGATTTGCTTCTAGCGCCTTCACCACTTCCACGTCAGCCGGGAGCCAGTCAACACTTTGAAGCTCCGCCGGGGAAAGCCATTTAGCCGCTTCATGCTCGAGAAGTTCAGGCGATTTACCATCCGCGATAGCGCAAAAGTAACAGTGCATCGTCAAATGAAAAGCCGGATAATCATAATCCACGGTGCAAAGGAAGTCTTCGACATTCACGTTCACCGCGAGTTCTTCTTTTAATTCGCGGGCAAGGGCCTGCTTTTGAGATTCGCCGGGTTCCATTTTTCCACCGGGAAATTCCCAGCCGTCCTTGAATTCACCATAACCGCGCTGGGTCGCGAAAATTTTACCGCCGGATTGGATAATGCCCGCAACAACTTCAATATGCTTCATGGAAGCTAATCTAAAATTTCATATCTCTCACGGAAGACATCGATATCCAAAACATCCCGATTTTCCGCAAGACAATCGATTGCTTCTAGCGATGCCGTCGACAGAACAACAGTTCGATCCAGGGAAACGTTTTCTCCCTGACAAGATTCCACAATCGCCTTGCATGCATCCATCGAAACATCGTCCCAGCAATAAACCCTTGCATAGACAATTTCATTTTCAACAACCCAATCCGCATCGCTAAAGTCAACTTCTAATTTTGTCGTATCATCCACGGAGAATGTGTTGTAAAAACCAGTCAATGCAGAAACCATGGCCGATTTATTCACATCCATTTCCGATTTCATCAGGCAGATAGTCATTTCTAACTGATCTTGATGGAGAGCAGAACACGTCACCCTGCCCACTCCGATTTCTTCAAGCGCCTCGGCACCAATCCTGTCTAGCGGATAATCCAGAACTAGCCAAAAACGCCCAGCCGCTTGAACGGAGATCGAATCGTCATCGATCCTTTTGAGCAAGAATTCTTTGCCCCGATTCTTAAAGACAATGCCATCCAAAACCGATTCATCGGCGTCAAACGTGTTGTACAGAGAATAATTCACGACTTCATCCAACGCTGACTTGGAAACGCTTCTTTTGGACTTCATCAAACAGAGCGTCATGATTGACAAATTTTCTTGATAAGGGCCTTCATAATCATACAGATAATATCGGTAACCTTCATAACAACGTTGTTTGTAAATTCCCATTCCTTCTAGGGTTTCTGTTTCCCGTTCACCCAAAGGCTCTTGCGCAAGCAACCAAAAACGCCCCGGAGTTTGGATCAAAAGCGAATCGGCTTCCCACCGGTTCACCGTCGTTGTCACGTCTCCATTTTGAATGATCAAGCCTTTGAATACCGATACAGATGCCGAACTTTTAAAAACAGACGAGCTGGACGATTCCGCAAAAATACTTGAACTAGACACTTGCAGCTCACTGGACGACGAAAAGAATGCGCTCGAAGAAAACGGAACCGGTTCACTGGATGATGAAGAACTCAAAGGAGGCTCGTTCGCCGAAAGCGAATCGTTTTCACAAGCCACGAGCCAAAATAAAATAATGCAGAATAAAAAAGGCATCATACCCCCATAACCATTTGATTTTTTTAACTAACGGGATTTGCAAAGCCCCGCTAAGCCAGTTTCCACGCATTGCACCCCAGGCAAATTGTTTGCACCCGATTGTATCTATCGGATGTTTTGCGTTCAATTCTTCGACAACCATTTGGAGCTGTTCGTTCTGATCTAAATTTTCGTTTTGCTCCATGGCTCTAATATAAACAAGTTAATTTATGAAGTCAAACACAGATGAATTTTTGGTGCGAAATGGGATGCTTATTTGCGTCACAAGCAAACATTAATACATGTTTTATACTAAAAAAATAATATATATTCCGCGGCATGGGTATTATCATATTTTTCATCATCCTACTCGTATTCATTACAACCCTTTACTTAGTATATCTTAAAAGACTAGAAAAAGAATTTGATGAAAATTTTGAATTCATTCTGAAGCAAGTCAAAGTCTTTTCAGAAGAATTCAAGAATTTAACCACCCAATATGTTTCTCCGGAAAAGTCAGAAGCTTTTTCTCTTAAATGGAAACCTTTTTTCAAAACGATTTCCAAATTCTCGCGTCTAAAAAAATTTGATTCCGTTGGAAAAATTATTTGCTTTATGGAAGACTACAAAAATCTTCAAGCAACAATTTTTACAACGAATATAGAGGCCAAAAGACGCGAATCCATTATTAACTTTTATCCTCAAATTGAATCCTTCTTTTCCGATTTGAGCGAACTCGAAAAGCAATACATTACCCATTCCGACGAGATTCAATTCATTCAAAAATGGGCAATGACTGCTGCCGATGTAGAAAAGATAGACATTCATCTCAGCGATCATGAGTTTGATCAATTCGATAAATTAAAAACAATTAGTCGAGACTTTCACAAATATTTTCAAGAAAGAAATTCTCTTTTCATTCAAAAAGAATCCAAAAGATGTGATGCTCTTTTATCAAATATTGACGGGAAATCTTTAGATCAACAGCAACGCGCTGCAGTCATCAACGACGAAAATCGTGTACTTGTTTTGGCTGGCGCAGGAAGTGGCAAAACGCTCACCATTGCCGCAAAAGTCAAATATCTCTGTGAAATTAAGTCTGTCAATCCGAATGACATTCTTCTAATCTCTTTCACAAAGAAGTCTGCCCAAGAAATGACAGACCGTATCAAGGACAAGCTTGAAATCCAAATAGAAGCCAAGACATTCCACAAACTCGGTCTCGACATCATCAAAGAAGCAGACGGCATTCATCCTGAAATTGCGGAAGAATCAGAGCTTAACAACTCCATCCATGATTTCTTTGAAAAAGAACTAACCCGTCAGCCTGAATTAATTCAAAATTTAACCGAGTACTTTGCTTACTACATGGAAATTCCCGAAGATGTACAAAAATACGATTCTTTGGGAGAACTCTACGATGAAGAAAAGAACGCCGACTTAGAAACCATCAAATCTAAATACGACCAAGAAAAATTTATTGCCGAAGCAAACACAACTAACGCAAAAAAGCTCATAACCTTAAACAACGAGAAGGTAAAAAGCCTCGAGGAAACTAAAATTGCCAATTTCCTTTTCTTAAACGAGATCAATTACGAATACGAAAAACCTTATCATTTTAAAATAGAAGACTCTCAGCAAAAAACTTACCACCCGGACTTCTATTTAAGCGATTACGACATTTACTTAGAACATTTTGGAATTACACGCCAAAATACGCTTCCCTGGCTTAGTCGAGTAGAGGAAAAGAAATATTTAGACGGTATTGATTGGAAACGTCAAATTCACCAAGAAAACGGGACCAAACTTATAGAAACTTATTCGTACTACAATTCCGAAGGCATTCTTTTAGAAAAATTGAAAGAAATTCTTCAAAAAAATGGAGTCAAATTCAAGCCTCGTAATTTTGCCGATATTTTCAACACAGTCTACAAAAGCAAGAGCAACAAATATTTGCCAGAATTCATCGAACTTTGCTGCATATTCATCACACTATTTAAGTTGAACAACTATAAAATTAAAGACATTGATGCGATTCGTAAAAAATATCTTCTCAATGAGACAAGTCCTTTCTTGTGCAAGAGAACAAACTTATTTCTGAACATCATCAAAGTTCTTCTACAGAATTACCAGAATGATCTTTTCTTAAAAAAAGCCATTGATTTTTCGGACATGATCAATAATGCCGCCGAAAAGATTCATAACGGATGCGATATTCCTAAGTACAAATACATTATCGTCGATGAATACCAAGACATTTCAAAAGCCCGTTTCAATTTACTCAAAAACCTTGTAGAACGCACAGGAGCGAAGCTTTTCTGCGTTGGAGACGACTGGCAATCCATTTATCGATTCGCAGGGAGCGATATTTCCCTCTTTACAGATTTTCAAAAATACTTTGGGTACACAGATATATTGAAAATCGAACAAACCTATCGTAATTCTCAGCAACTCATTGATGAAGCGTCCAAATTCATTCTAAAGAATCCCCTTCAATTAGAAAAGCAGCTTCGTTCCAACAAATCCTTGAGCTATCCACTCGTTTTCTGGGGATATGAAAAAGACCCAACTCCAGTGCTCCAAAAAGCCATTCAAAAAATTGTTTCTGAATTTGGAACGGATTCTTCCATATTACTTCTCGGAAGAACCAATTACGAAAAAAAGATCCTAGAAGATTCTGGTTTATTTAAATTTTCAAACAAAGACAAGAAAGAAATACTCCAATACACGCCCATTCCTGACTTAAAGATTGATTTTCTTTCTGTTCACAAATCCAAGGGACTGGAAGCAGACAATGTAATTATCTTGAACTTTAAGAACGACAAACTGGGATTCCCGAACCAAATCGAAAACGACAAGGTTCTAAATCTTGTTTTAACAACAGCAGAAGATTTCAAATTCGCAGAAGAACGACGTCTTTTTTACGTTGCAATTACACGTACGCGAAACCGCACTTTTATTTTAACCGAGAACAGCAAGCCATCAACCTTCCTGAAAGAATTTAGCGAATCCGAGTCAGTCTGTTTTACCCAAATCAAGAAACGAACAGAAGATCAATCACATTGTCCTCTTTGTAAAACAGGAGCTCTATTAAAAATTAATCATAACGGGAATTCTTTTGTTGGATGCTCCAATTTCCCTCGTTGCCGATACACTTTAAACGATGCAACGGTTTTATTAAATCCAAGACCTTGTCCTGCATGTGGAGGCTTTTTAGTCAAGCGTAAAGGTAAAAATGGACACTGGTTTATAGGTTGTTCAAACTATCCAAACTGCGGTTATACAGAAAGATTAACAGATTGGACTTAAAAAAAACAAACTGGTTAATTCTGCAGATATCGGCTCAGCATCCCTTGTCGAGACAAAAATATTTGCGTATATTACCTATGTAATTAAAAAATCCCTGTGACTGCGGCATAGACCTTAAAAGAGTCCGTACGAGCATCCGCGACGGGGCGCATCAACCTTCTTGTTGATGTTGTTGGATAGCTGGCAGGGACACGACCTGCTCGGGCGCGCTCGCAAGGGTGCCAAGTAACGCCGGGGAATGCCCCCGCCAACAACGAAGCAAGATCATCCCAATTCCACAGTCGAAGAAAACAACGTCGTAATACGGCGTGTTTTTCTGTTGTTCGTCTAAATTCAGCGAATTCGGTTCAAAAACCGCCATGACACCCATGAACAATCTCCCCACAGCCGCACTCTGGTACAATCCCATTCAAAAACAGTTCCTCAAAATTCAATTAGGAGACGGATCGAACCTAAACGGCGATACCGATGCAAACGGAAGAGAATACGACGCATACACGCTACTCGGAATCTTTGGATGCCCAGCCGAGTTAGAAGAAGCAGCACAAAAAGGACAACTCGAAGGCGAAATCGACATTGACCAGGAATTAGAACTGAACGGCATCGATTGTCCACTTCTAAAAGACGGCGGAATGCAGCTTTGGTTCAAAGAAGAAATGCCCGCGATCGACAACGAAGAAATGCTGAGGACGCTTCAAATCTTCACAACGGAGGAATATAACAAAAAGTCATTCAAAAAATGCTCCTTCATAGATTGACAATATTCGTCGCAATTCAATTTATACATTTGGACAAGATTTAAAACTTGTCCGGTACGATTCTAATCACATTATCTATAAAAGGCTCAAAATCATGAAACTTGTGCAAAACGGACTGAAAGCAAAAGACCTAGCAAGCATTCCATACGTTCAGCCAAAGAAAATGAAATCTTATTGGCTTCAGAAAAGCAATCCGACTTTTTCCCAAGAAATAAAAAAAGTTAATTTTCCAATTATGAAAAAGAATTTCTCTCTTGCTGATTTACCTTCTATTAAGCCACTTGTTGACGGTTTCAAATTAAACGGGAAAACCGTCTCTTTTGATGATCAGCTTGCAATTTTGACTCATGCCGGACAATCTCAAAAATCTGACCTCACTGTTCCCTACCAAGAAACAGCTCAAAAAATTTTTGACCTTTGGAAATCAAAGCTAAGCACAGGACACGACAGACTGCAAGTCAAAGACTCCTCTCCATTGTACCTCTTCCCTGAGCTGTTTGAGCCTATATTTAAAGCACAACCAAAAACCAAATTCACTTTTATCGACTTGTTTGCGGGTATCGGTGGCTTCCGTTTAGCAATGCAAAGTTGCGGTGGACGTTGCGTTTTTTCTTCGGAGTGGGATGATAATGCGAAGAAAACGTACCTAAACAATTTTGGTGAACTTCCATTTGGGGATATTACTTTGGAATCTACAAAAGCATGCATTCCAGATGGATTTGACGTTTTGTGCGGAGGCTTTCCGTGTCAAGCCTTCTCGATTGCTGGATACAGAAAGGGCTTTGAGGATACAAGGGGAACATTGTTCTTTGACGTTGCGGAAATTATCAAGCGAAAAAGACCCAAAGCGGTGTATCTTGAAAATGTGAAAAATTTGTATACCCATGATAATGGAAAGACATTTGAAGTCATCAAAAATACGTTAGAAGAACTTGGTTATGTGGTTTATCATAAAGTTATGAATGCCATGGAATATGCCAATGTGCCTCAAAACAGAGAACGTATTTTTATCGTTTGTTTTGACCCCAAACAGGTGCCGAATCATGCAAATTTCAAATTTCCGGCTCCTGTTAAGTTGACAAAGACGATTCATGATTGTATTAAAGATGACGAGGATTCAAAGGAGCTATTCTATTCCGATAAAATGGGACATTTTAAGGATCTTCAAGAAGCTATCACATCAAAAGACAGCATATATCAGTGGCGCCGTCAATATGTCAGAGAAAATAAAAGCCACGTTTGTCCGACATTAACGGCAAATATGGGAACTGGAGGTCATAACGTACCCCTGATATTGACTGATGCGGGAATTCGTAAATTGTCTCCCAAAGAATGCATAAACTTTCAGGGGTATCCTGTCAAGTATGAATTTCCTAAAGGCATGTCAAATGCTGCCAAGTATAAACAAGCCGGGAACTCCGTTGTTGTTCCCTTAATTACAAGAGTTAGTCAAAACATTATTTCTGTGATTTCTGGAGGGTAGCTCTCGTGACGACAAAAGTAACAAGCGACTCAATGATTGCCTTGTGGGACATGCTGGACAAAAAAAAGAAGGAGCGATACAAAAAGCTCATTTCGAAGTTTGCTGGCTTAACTAAAGCTTTTGCCCAAAAAAATGAAAATAACAACTCTTTGCCAATTCCATTCTTAAATTCGAAATTTCAAGAAAAACTTTTTATAAATATTTTTGACGCAAATCTTGAAGATACGAATAATACCCCTTTCGACGTGTCGTTACTAATAAATGGCAAAGTCTATTTAATAGGAATAAAAACCTTCGATCGAAGTGCCAAATCTCAAAAAATCCAGCAATTTAAACGACTCGATCAAAAATGTGATGAAAGTAATTTAAAAGCATTTGTAGAAATGGTTGCCGCAAGTCGTAACAAGTCAATCGAAGATAATACTAAGGAAATAATAGAAAAACTTAGAAATCCTGATGAATTTTCTAAGCACGTTACAAATAAGCCTCACCGTTCTATATACCACCTTCTAACTCGGTATCTAGATGAAAATAATATTCCCAAAATACAAATTAGAGAATTCCCATATGACAAGATAGATGATAAAAAAATTAGTAATGTAAAACCAAACTATAATAAAGACAATCATCTTGCAAGTATATCGTTTGAAGATGGAAAACACAAATACAGATATACTATGGGCGACAATCAGTTGTTGATGTGTTTCGATGAAAATCCGAATGATCCTGTCGAGAATTTGTCTGTGTCATATTTAGAAGAAAATGAAATATATGATTTTCTTACTAAAATAGGAGGTGAAATTAACGACGTAGATGAATCTCATTCATGGAAAATAAATATCGAACGTTATTCCGGGCTCAACAGCTTCTTTGGTACGGCTCCAAAGAATAGGGCGCAAAGTGAGCAAAAATGCATAGACATGTTGGTGGCACAAAAGAATAATTGCAAAATAATAGATTTGGTAAAAGAGTACTTTGCCCCTCCACCGGCCAATTTAAATGAAAAAGAAAAAGATGTTTTGCGTGCAAAAAAAGTAAATATAAGGTTTTCTATTGAAAAGGAAATGAAGTCCGAGAAGTATAACAAAGACGTTGTAGATAGAATCAAAGAAAAAATATATAGACCGCAAAATGAAATGTATATATCTATCCCGAATTACAAAATTTTTCATAAAAAATTTCCTAACTTTTTTGGCGAAGGTTTGGCTAAAAAGAGAAATAAAAGTGACCGAGTTTTTGACATGATTCTCGAACCATATGGCTGGGAACTCAAAATGCTTTTGACCCAGTCTTCAGGAAAAGATGATGTTTTAGGCAAAGCTATACAGTCGTATAAGTCTCAGGCTGTATTGGGAAAATGGGTTTTAGAAAGTGTTTTTAAATTGCCTCCATACAGGCCTTTAACTGAAGAGGCTATGAAAATAAAGAAAATAAACGGCATTCGATTGTACAAAAAAAGAAACAATTTCAAAGTTTACTTTAAATTTATATGGATTGATGATGAAAATAGACCTGAAGATTATTGGGAATAGCAGGAGAGATTCACATGACAATTTTTAAATTAAAAACATCTGACGCAAAAATATTCGATGCTTATAAAAAGGGTCAAAACATACTCAAAATAGACCACTTGATTCAATATGAAGATGAAATCTATATTGGGGCGCCGGTGTTGCTCTTGTTCGGTGGTGACGGCACACCTTGGGTTAATGGACTTTATGCGATTGCAGAAATCCATTCTAAACCGCTTGAGTTGGGCTATGAGTCTGCCGCACGAGGACAATATTACAAGCTAGAAATAGAAGTTGTCTTACGATTGGAACGAGTGTTTGAAAAGAGTGATTTTATTCGCTATCCGGAATCATTTGATAGTGGAGTTGCTCCAAGCACAAAAGGAGAGCGAAATCAGGCTCTGGGAATAATCGATGACGATGGATCATCAAAGACTATAGCCTCTATATGTAGAGCCCTTTTAGATTCGCAACCTAATTACGAGGCGAAATTACGGGAAATATTTGGAAAACAGATCATTGATTATTCTTTAAATAATAGCATTGTTTATGAGCCGGTTCAGAATGTACAGGATGAGGCTGAAAAATCGCAAGAGCAACAGAGTGATTTTATGAATAGGCAGATAATTTGTTTTGGCGCGCCAGGTACAGGTAAATCTTTCTTGTTACAACAGGTGGCTAAAGAATTTGAAAAACAGGATTATATCAATATTAATTTGGAAAAACGTAAAAAGCAATTTGACGAGTATATTAGGGAACTGCAAGCAAATGGTGTAATTAACGAAAAAAAAGCAAATGAGTACATTGAGTCTTTGAATAACGAAGGGCCATTTTCAAGGAAAATTATTGAATTAAATGAAATAATTCAGATAAAAAAAGAATTGACTTTGAGAAAGAATGACGAATCAAAAAAAAGTGAATATTGGTTTATAAAACGGTATTTAGACTGTATGATGCAAGAATCGTCTTTTGTTCGGCATGTTGAACGTGTTACATTCCATCCGCATTACACTTATGCTCAATTTGTTGGATCGTATAAACCAGTTCAAGACAGTGATGACAAATCGCAAATTAGGTATGAGTTCGTTCCTGGTCCATTCATGCGAGTGTATAAGAGGGCGAAAAGGGACCCTAAACATAATTTTTTACTTGTTATTGAAGAAATTAATCGTGCGAACACGGCGGCTGTTTTTGGCGATACTTTCCAGCTGCTTGATAGAAAAAAAGGAGTTAGTGAATATCCTGTTGCGACAAGTGAAGATATAAAACAATATTTGAAAATAAATGGTGTTTTCAATAGCGAAGAGTTGAGAATTCCTTCGAATATGTATATCTGTGCGACAATGAATAGTGCTGATCAGGGGGTATTTCCGATGGATACGGCATTCAAACGTCGTTGGGAATTTGAATACATTGGAATTGACGAAAATGAAGATGGGATTGCAAATTATGAGATTCCTCTGCAAAAGAAACAAGATGGCACCCATGAATGGGTAAAGTGGAACGATCTTCGCCATTCTATCAATGACAAATTGACGGAAATGAAAATCAACGAAGACAAGTTGCTTGGTCCCTATTTTATTTCCGAAGAAAAGCTAAAATTGGTCGAAGGCAAAAAAGAAGAGAATGCTGACGAATTTGTTAAATCCTTCAAGAGCAAGGTACTGATGTATCTCTTTGAAGATGCCGCAAAGATGCATCATGGAGACCTTTTTGATGAAAATGCGATTGGCAGATTACGCTTCTCGGATATTTGCAAAAAATTTGACGAAATCGGTAAAGGTATTTTCAAGTTCTAAAAATGGCAGGCGCAAAACCATTCTTTTTTCAAGAGCTGAAAGGCTACTCCCTAAATGAAATTAGGGAACGTTTGGAATGTACTTCTGAAAATATCAAAGCTTATATAAATACACTCCGCAAATATGGGATTGTAAAAATTGTCAAGAAAGACAGTCTTGATTTTGCCGACTTAACCAACGATGACCTTGTCATAGCGGATTCTGCAGAAGAGGTTTCGGGGGCATGCTACAAGTTTGATTTTGTAGGCGTAATCGCAGTAAAGGACAAAGTGGTCTTCTGCTACCCCAAATACACTACAAGCGAGGATTATAAAAAAATCCGAGATGAATTGAAGTTGGCGATTAAGGCTATTCGCAAATATGATTCCAAAGGCGAATTGGTTCATTTGCATAATAGGAACGATAAAGGCGAGTATAACAAGTTGGCTTTGTCGTTGCACATTCTGCAGGATTACTTCGAGAATGGCGTTTATACGAACATTCAAGAAATCATAGAAACCAATGGCGAGGGGGAAATTGATTGGGACAGAACCATTAACGAAACATTCGCCTATATCAAGAACAATCGTCCTTATTATCTTGAATTAAAAACACGCTCATCGCAAAACGATGATTTTGATTATTTCAAACGACTACATGAATGCATCGTTACTCAATGCTCCAAATATCTTAAGGAATTGACGATATTAGATTTCTTCGACATGTCTGAGGTCCTTTTAAGCGAATTAGATTTGAAGGACTTTGGCGATAAGGATTATATCCTATACCGTCTTGAACGAGAAATCGCAAATCAATTTATCACCAGAAAGCAGAATCTTTTAAAAACGCTTTATACATTTGTCGCCACATCCGGAACAAGTTCGCAGGAGAACTCTTATAGCCTCTATGGAACAAACTGCATGAACCTAGTGTGGGAAAAGGCTTGCGGACAGATATTTGGGAATATTCACGACCAAGTTAAGTCAGAAATAAAGAAACCTCAGTGGTTCCTAAACGGTGGCTGTTTTGAGTCGGACACCTTGATTCCTGATATCATAACAAAATGCGTCATTAATGATAGTGAAGTATTTTGTATCCTAGATGGTAAATACTATCTAGTTAAAGCCGACAGTTGCATTTCTGGTAATCCTGGCGTTCAAGACGTTATAAAACAATTCGCTTATCACGAATCCTTCCATGATTATCTACGCACTCAACACTGCGAAAGCGTTTTTAATGCATTCTTATTTCCGCTTTCCGATGCAAGGATTTCTCCAGAAAAAGACATTCTTATCCGTGGCTTTGTGACAATGCTGAAATGGGGTGTAGAACAACTTGTCCCAATATATCTTGTTTTCTTAAAGCCAGAGTACGTCTGGACAAGTTATCTTAACGGATCTATTCAGAAGCCCGCACTAATCGAAGCGATGAAACGCATTCGCTTGGAAGATGTTTTTAGAAATGTGCTAAGATATCCAGATACCTTGCGGTATATGGAATAAGATTAAATCACAAGTTAGGGCTTACTAGATATTTTTAATAGATTTTTGATCCTTGCTTTTATATTCTCAAAGCAAGCGTTTAACCGTAGTTTTGCCACATCTGTTAATCTAGATGTGTGTGCAACGGCGTCGCGAATAGGGGTATATTCCATACAGTCTCGCAGCAATGTTGATTTTGCCTGTTTGTCTTTTTCGAAATCAGCGATACTAGCCAAGTTTTCCATTCCACAATAGGACAAATCGTGTAGATCTTGCCGAATTTGAATGCTTAGGTTGGCTTTTTCTTTTTTCTGTTTAAACTTATCTTTCCAATCATCTATATCTTTTTGCAATTTGTCAGAAATACTTTTTTTCTGTGCGATAATATATTTTCGCAGTAGATTTTCAGCAAGGAAACAATCGCCGTATGCTTCGTAATTGAATACTGCATCTGGTCTTAATTCATTAAGCCAGGAGTTGACCAGATCTTTATCATCGGAAGATGTTGTTTTTTCAAAATGAGCGTAATCATCAGTAATTGCATCATATAATTCTTCAGATTTGCGCTGCTTGGGAGGTATTTTTTTATTGTCAGAATCACCTGTTTTTCGATTGGCTCGACGTAAATCATCCCATTCTTCAATTATCTTCGCCATGATATCTTTTTTCAATACATCTAAAAGTGAATTGAATTTAGGATCGTCTGGAACAACTCCTTCTCGACTACTAGTAAAACGATCTGTATCATCGTCAAGTTCGTTGAAATGGATTTGACCATAAAGGTAACTTTCTACAATTCGAGTTGATGGAATATGACTCAAAATATTCTTTTCACGAAGTCTTCCATTAACAAAAAGGTCAACTGTTGCCTTTTCGTCTGAAGTTCTAATTTTTAGTTTCGAAGGCGTATCAACAGAAGCGATAAACCCGGACACAGTCACGGATTCTGTGGATATTAAACGATGAGTGATTAAGCTTTTTGACTTTCGAATCGCTTTTTCAAAAGCATCATTGTCATTATCATGGTTTATCAACCATAAGAACTGAGTATCATTTATTAATGGCTCCAAATCAACCATTGAAATTTCTTTTCCATTAACGCTTATATTAAAAGAAGGATCAAACAATGAAAATCTGAAGTCAAGAGCAATAAGTTGACGTAAATAATCAATGCGATTTTTTATGCCGTCATTCATCCCATTGAAAATAATTATAGTCCCATGAGAGAGTTTTTTGTTTTCTTTTAACAAATCGGGGTTTAGCGGCGTAAGATTGTAATCATTAGGCGTAATGTCATCTTTAATTGCCTGATCTAGACTAGCGTTGTCTATTGTTCCTCCTGTCAGGCTGGACGTTTGTGTCTTGGTTATGATTGAGATGCTTTTTGCGCAAGAAAGCAATGCCAACTTGCCAATGCCCTTTCGTCCGATAAATGGACGTTTTGTTGGAGAGCAACTTTTTCCATCTTTTCTTTTAGAATATCCGATTTTTAGGAACTTATTTTGAAAATCGTCTGGCGTCATTCCAACGCCATCATCTTGAACAACAAGCTGGTTCTTTTCTCTATCTATGTATATATGGACATTTTTTGCGTCCGCATCCCATGAATTAGATATAGCTTCACCTATAACGGTTATAAGGCTTCGATACAAATTTCTCCCTAAATGATTTAGGACGCTTAGGGAAATGTTGAATTTATAATTTTCCATCATGCTCCTCGCATTGTTTTAAATGTTGCTTTATACTTTTCCCAATAATTTCCCCTAATTTCGGGGGAACGGCATTCCCAATGTATCGTGATGCTAAAGTTGTTGATACTGATTTTTCATCTATAAAAAAACGATAGTTTCTAGGGAAGGTTTGTATTAAAGCTGCTTCGCGAAGAGAGATTGCTCTATTTTGTTCGGGATGTCCAAATCGACCATTTCCTAGGCCTGTGCACTGTGTGGTCATGGTTGGCGCAGGCTTGTTCCAATCCATACGGCCATATACACTACCAAAGGTTTTACCACTTTTTCTTTTATGACATTTAAGCTGTAGTTCTTTGGGCCAGTCCGTCCAGCTTCCATTTGCAGGAGTTGCTTTTATTCGTTGTAGATTTAAAGGTGTTAGCGCTCGTGCTTTGTGTAAAGCGTCATTTGGATCCCGTTCTCCTGCCTCAAGGGCTGGCAAACCTCCAATTACATCCTTTACGGTTACGTAATCTTCTGCAGTATGTGTTGGGGGGATTAATTCAATTTTTCCTTTTTTTGATGCCAACAAAACTAAACGTTTTCTTGTTTGTGGAATTCCATAATCGGGACAAAAGACAACTTTATAGCTTACATTATACTCGTTGCGCTCCAAAGTTTCAACAAAACGTTGAAAAACATGTTCCAATTTGAATTTTAAAATTTGCGGAACATTCTCCATTGTGACTATATCGGGTTGAACCTCTTCCACTAGTCGTCCGAATTCATCTAGCAAACTGTACTTATTCGGGTCTTTATTTTTGTTTTTGAATGCGTATGAAGAGAATGGCTGGCAGGGAGCACACCCTGCAAGCACACGGATTGCTCCTTTGCTATAAGTATTGTTTATTTCTTCCGCTGTTACTTTGCGAATGTCTTCATATCGAAATTCGGCATCATTATTGTGATGATATGCATATTCACAAGTATAGTCTAGGTCGTATCCGGCTTTTATTTTAAATCCCTGACTTTTTAATCCGTAACTTAGGCCTCCTATCCCGCAAAATAGATCGACAACTTCTATAGGGGGAGAAACTGTTTTGGGGGACTGCACGTTCCGTTTGGCCATATAAGCAAAAATACCAAAATAAATTCAACAGACTTCAGTATTGGAGGATAAAAACTCATAAATATAGTTGATACTCTGCATTCGCGTTAGGGATTGAGACCCCTTGGGAACAAGACTCGCATAGCAAGGCTTGGTTCTAGGAGGTGAGCGACAAGCGTAAGCGCGGGCGATTGCCCCTAGAATAAAGCCCGACCCGCGCATGCACGGAGAACGCCGAGATCGCCGCAGCCAGGAGCGAGAAGTAACGCGCGCGTGTTGACTTCCCGCTGGCCTCTTTGTACATTTATCCCTGTATTACGAAAATCCCTGCGACAGTCGGCATAGGCCTTGCGGCCCGTACGTGCATCCGCGGTGGGGTTCATCAACCTTTTTGTTGATGTTGTTGGATAGCTGATAGGAACACGACCTATTCGAGTGTGTGGCGAAAGCCGCGCCAGGTAACGCCGAGGAAAACCCTCGCCAACAGCACCGCAAGAGCATCCCAAATATAAACAAACCCTAATTGCGTCCACAGTGTGTTCGCAATTTAAACCGTTTATAACGTTCGCATATGCCGTGCGGGCTAGAGGATTATTATGGCAAGAAAAACTGATAAATTGGCTGTCGCGGATATACACCATTCGCGGGGTCAAGGTGATGCTCGATGCCGACTTGGCCGAGATTTATGGGTATAGCACCAAAGCATTCAATCAGCAGGTCAAGAATAATATCGAGAAATTTGATGACGATTTCCGGTTTCAACTAAGCAGCAAAGAAGTTGATGAATGTTCAAGGTCAAAAATTTTGACCTTGAACGGCGGACATCGGGGGACTAACATAAAGTATGCCCCCTATGCGTTTACCGAACAGGGTATCTACATGCTTATGACGGTGCTCAAGGGTGAACGGGCGACTGTTCAAAGCAAGGCCTTGATTCGCCTTTTCAAGCAGATGAAGGACTATATCGTTGCTGAAAACCATCAATTGCTCGGGACAGCGGGAATTGCCCAGATTGCAGCACAGACTGTTCAAAACACGCGCGAAATCGCAACGGTTTCCGCTGAAGTAAAGGAGCTTTCCGGCGAAATTCGCGATATCCGGAGCGATTTGGGAAAAATCAATGTGGACCTCCGGATGGTCATGGAAAATTTCGTTGATCCTTCGTCTTTCAGGCACTTCCTGATTCTGAACGGCCACAAGCTGGAGGCGGACGTCGCTTACGCGCAGATTTACGGCATGGCGAAGAAGTCGGTGCTGATTGTTGACAACTATGTCAACATCCAAACGCTAGAAAAACAGAAAATGCCCGCCTCCTCGAAGACGGGCAACGTTATTGAACTTTGTGAAGACCTGTTGCGAAATTATCAACCAAGGCTAGCTTTCAAGGAAAGGACATCCTCTTCTGAAAGCTTCGAAATTCGCGCAACCTTTTCTACAGAATCGCCATCGGCAAGCATGGCTTTCGCCATTTCACGACGTTCATCAGCACGGCCTTCCACCAGGCCTTCTGCACGACCTTCCGCGCGGCCTTCTGCACGACCTTCTGCACGACCTTCTGCACGACCTTCTGCACGGCCTTCTACCCGACCCGCGGCGCGACCTTCTTCAAGGCCTTCTGCACGGGCATGTTTCTTTTCAACGTAAAGTTCATATTCACGATCAGCCATCTTGACAGCCTCACTTACCAGAAATTCTTCCGTAAATATACTCAATCTGGCTTTTTCCTGCAAACGAGCAAACGGCGAGTCATCCGACACCGCTACGGGACATTCCCGATTCATACCGTCAATGACTCGAAGCCATTGGGCCAGCATGCTATTGTCAGCATCGTATTTGCCCTTCAAAAATTTCGGGATTTCGACAAGCGTAAACGTCTGCTTCTTGTAAAAATCCTTGTTCTCCTGATTTTTGAGTCGGACCGTGTGCAAATAGTTTCTCGATTCCGGGAATGCGTCAAACATTTGCAAGCTGATCAAGTTCAGATTGCGCAAATTATATCCCTGCCCCTTCACGAGATTTGCAACCGTATGCTTTGCTGCATAAAACACGAGGCGGCCTCTAAAGCTTTCGTCTTCAATGTGCTGCACCTCCAGCACAATCCGTTCCAGGCTTTGCGCGGTCATTACAACGTCCGATGTAATGCTCTTGCTAAACGCCCCGGGCTCCGCCGGATTTACAAAGTCGAGATGCTCCAGGCAATCGCTTCCATGAAGGCAAAGGACCGCATTCAAAAAATCTACCGTGATCGACTCGTTTTCAGGAGTGCCGAAAAGCATCTTGAAAATGTTGTCGTTATAAATGTAGACATACTTGTAACGTTCCTTGTATTTTGCGATACACTCCGGGACATCGCCTCCCTGCTTATGCGTTTCGCAGATGTCCTTGAGCATGTTTGCGTACTGTTCTCTATTCACTAAATATCCTTTTGCCGACAAGCGGCGAATAGGCGACCGAGAATTCTCTATCACCTTGTTTTAAATTGCAGTTCACAAACAATTACCGGACAATCTTAGAGCACTTCTAACGCTGCCGATTATTATCGGCAATCGTTTGCAAACCAGTTTACGACATGGTTTTTACGTCCGCGTTTGCAGACGGTGCTCTACGTTGATAGCCACGGGGCCGGTTCCCCACAGGGCAACTATCTCGATTTGCAAAGCGTCAATTTCGCAAAGGGAGACGACCTCAAGCAGATAGTGAAACTTCCTGCCCGAATCGAATACGCTGTCAGCAGGATTAATTATCAGCGGAAGAGAATATAGAAAACAAACTTTTATTGATGTGGAAAACCATTCAACCCTTAGAATTCTTGTGTTGCTCAAAACATTCCGCAAATCTGCTAAGAATAAGCTCAAAACACCAAAAAAAAATGTAAATTCACACATAAAATCAACACTTTTTAATGTATATTTTTACTATGGAACGCAAAATCATCGAAAAATTGATTGAATGGAAGAATTCTCCGTCACGCAAGCCACTGATTCTCCAAGGGGCACGCCAGACCGGGAAAACATACTCCGTCACCGAATTCGGGGCAAAATATTACTCCGACGTGATTTACTGCAACTTCGAACGAGACCCCGACCTTTCCTCCATTTTTTCAAACTTGGCACCAAGCCACATTTTGCCTAGACTGTCCGCCATCAAGCAAAAAAAAGTGATCCCTCGCGAAACTCTCGTCATTTTCGACGAAGTGCAGGCCTGCCCCGAAGCGCTCACATCGCTCAAATATTTTTGCGAAGAAGCTCCGGACATCCACATCATTGCATTGGGGTCGCTCCTCGGAGTTGCCGTCAATCGAAACCAGTATTCCTTCCCTGTCGGCAAGGTCGAAATCATAGATATGCACCCGCTGGATTTCGAAGAATTTTTAACCGCACGCGAAGAAAATTTTCTCCTTGAGCAAATCAAGGAATGCTATGCAGAAAACAAGCCGCTCGAAGAAGCTTTGCACAAAAAGGCTTTAGAAGCCTATAGGGAATATCTTTTTGTCGGAGGCATGCCCGCCGCAGTCAGCAACTTTGTCCAAAACCATAATCCACTCCAAACGGACATCATCAAGAACGACATTCTCGCGGCTTATCAAAATGACATGAGCAAATACAATAAGCAAAGCGAAATTGCCAAGACCCGACTCGTCTACGCAAGCATCGGAAAACAACTCGCTAAGGAAAACAAGAAATTCCAATACAGAGGATTAAAGCCCGGCGCACGAGCTAGCGAATTTGAAAACGCACTCGAATGGATTACCCTTGCCGGAATCGCATCTAAAGTTGCCCGCCTCGAGCATATGGCATTACCGTTCAAGGCAAACGCATCCGACTCCGATTTTAAGCTGTACATGAGCGACGTCGGCCTGTGTTGTGCATCGCAAAACGCCACGTACGATGACGTCATCTACGAGAATCCGTTATTCAACGACTTCAAAGGCGGTCTCGTTGAAAATTACGTTTATACGCAATTAAAAGCCAACCATCTAGAAACGTATTACTGGAACGAGAACAATCAAAACGAAATTGATTTCATCGTTCGGCTAAAAAACAAAATCATTCCCATTGAAGTCAAGTCGTCAACTCACAACAAATCACAAAGTCTCAAAAGCTTTGTTTCAAAACACAAATCGCCCTACAGCATCCGGATATCCGCAAAGAATTTCGGCATTGAAAACGGAATCAAGTCCGTCCCGCTTTATGCGGTGTTTATGATTAGGTGAAGAGAATCAAGCAACAGACTAACATTCCTCTTTATGCGGCGTAAAGTAGCAACAATTAATTCAATTTTGATTAAATTTCATTCATCTTTATATGAGGCATACATGAAAAAAATCACACTATCTATTATTTTCACCGCATTTTTAGCAACATCTTCATGGGCTTTATTCGACGGATGTCTAGAAAAACGTTTGCCAAGAGAATTAGAATTCAAGTTGATGTACGATTGTGTAACCAATAACTGCACCAATACCTATGGCACGATCAATGAAAAAATCGCAGCATGTTCTTGCCTGATTGGTTCTATGCTTTGTGAACAAAGTGAAAAAGAATTACAAACAGTATCACAACAAACTAACACTTGCTCAATTGCTCATAACAAGAAAAAGCTCACCAAATGTCTTGACAAAAAAATAGGAAAGTAATTTTGCAAGCCGAAGCCCATATCAATATTATAGAGAGCATCAACGAACTAATTCAAAAAGTTCAAAACAATCCTGAATTGCTGAAAGCAATCAAGCAACGGCTTGGCGGCGAACGATGGCGTGGCTTCGGCTTTGAAACTTTGGTCAAAGACATCCGCAAAAACGCCAACATAGAAGCTCTAAAAAAAGCAAAAAAACGACTCGAAAAGAATCCATCCGACACAAGCAATACAAATTATCAAAATTTAAAATCCCTTTACGACGACGCCTGCGCAAAGTATTTCGGGAATGAAATTTTGCGACCCATTCAAAGCATTTCCATAGACGCAAGGAAAGAAGCAAAAGCTTTAGGCATTGATTGGGAAAAAGAATTAAAAAAATTAAGCGACACTCTTGCGTTTCGCAAACCTTTCGCATAAGATCTCAATTTCACATTTCGACCAATCTAAGACTTTTTTACCTCTACTCAATTAGCTGATCTCATTATATCCATTGCCCTCAAAATACTAGGGCAAATTGTCCCCTTTTGTCCCTTTTAAGGTTTCTACATCTATAAACGAAGGCGACAGAAAGTCTCCAATAAAAATCAAGCAGCAAGCTTGAAATGCTGATTGACATTACGGAATCGAGCAGAGCCATTTCCTTCAAAGAAACAAAAGGAGGTAATACCCATGTCAAAGCACAACGGACAACCACCCATCACCCCCCAGCGATTCTCGCGAATTTGCGCAAGGAGTACAATCGTTTTCTTCGAAATCATCTCATCCATATAGGATGGATTCAACAACAACGTAAAAGGGGAAAAACATGAGAAATATTCAAAAACTGCTTGACGCTCACAAAGCCTCATCCCACAACAAAGATCTTGTAAAAACAAAAATTGCGCTAGCGCCTTTTGCAGAAGCGTTTTACTTTGATTCGAGATTACAACCGATGTCTTTATTGAAATTGTCACGCATCTCACGAATTAAACGACGTTCCTTGCCCGATAGCAATTCCTTAAAAGGATTTTCAGGTAAATTCTGGAGAACGATTTTTTCATTTTCCTTTTCAAGAAACTCATAGAAATCCAAAAGCATTTCATAAGCCCTACCATTATTGTGAGGCAAGCCATCCTTACGACTTTTGGCAGCTTCAGCAAAGTATTGTTTGAAATTGTTTTCAACAGAATCCTTCGCTCCCAACGGTTGCCCTCGCTTTTTCCGATAGTCACAATAATCCTGAATTTTCTGATTCCGTTTCCGCGAGCCAATAAGTCCTTTAATTTTATCAGCGAGCTCCGACAAGGTCATAATGATTCCGTTTACTGCTTGCACTTGAACTGAGAAACACTTTCCCACTCGGTAAGTTTCTTCTCTGTAGGGTATTGTTCCTGAAGTTTTCGCACAGCTTTTACGCAACAATCCTTGTAA
>CADAWC010000036.1 GCA_902791475.1 Fibrobacter succinogenes | reverse complement strand
TTGGGAAGTTGCAAGCATTGGAACGTATAACCGCTTTATCGTCCGTAAAGTTTTGCTTGACGATTCATCGGTTGATTTATTCATTGCAAGCAAGACGGAAATCGTTCCGCCAGTATTGGATTTTGTTATTGATAGCAACGTTAAAGCTATTGAAGTTGTATTGAGAATTGATAAGGGCTATTCCGTTGATTTGCAAACGCAATGTATTGAACGGCGAGGGCTTATTGTCCACGCGAGAAATGCGGCGTTCCGTTCCGTCAACCATCGCGGATATAATTCTGTCGCGCCTGAAAACACTTTGCCTGCTTTCCGTCTATCCGCAAAGATGGGTTTCGGAATTGTGTTTGTATTCACGATGCGACAGTAGACAGGACATCTAACGGAAGCGGAAACGTGGCAGACATGACGCTTGAACAGATTAAAGCCCTTGATTTCGGCTCTTGGAAATCCGCCGAATATGCGGGTACAAAAATACCGACTTACGAAGAATTTCTTGTATGTTGTAGAAATCTTGGTCTTAAAGTTTACGTAGAAATCAAGGATGCGACAGACCACTATGATGAACTGTTGGCAATAACGAGAAGTTATGGCATGAAAGAAAATACCACGTTCATCGCGGACAGTGGCTCTAAACTTGTGCAGATTAACAACCGCGATACATCTTACAGGATTGGTTACGCCATCGCGTCAATTACGCCAGAAAGGGTTGCAAATGCACAGGCTATGTTCGCGGATAACAAGAATTTGTTTATTGATGTTGACTTGACCAATACAACAGATTCCGATATTGCGTTGGTAGAAGCCGCTGGTATTCCGCTTGAAGTTTGGACTGTTGATTCCGAACAAACTATTATGGCGATGAATTCTTATATTTCTGGTGTAACAAGCAATTCTGTTGTCGCTTCCGATTTTCTGTATTCTTACGAATTAGGAAAATAATATGGAGCAGTTCGAAGTGGACGCGATTTCGGCAGGAGGGCGCTCGGCGTTTTCTTTATTGAGGAATGACTGATGGACCCGAAACTTCTTGCTGCGATAATTGCTGTTTTGATGGGGTTGGCGAGCGTGCTCGGCGCGGTTGCGACCTACATCAAATCCCGTTCCGAGGTGGGCGGCATAAAGGCTGACCGCGAAAAGACAAAGCTGTCGCGTGACCGTGAAACCGAAGATTTGCGCGTTCGCATTTCTGTCCTGGAAAAGCAAGATGAATTCATGTCGGCGCGGTTGGACAAGGGCGACGAACGCTTCGACAAGCTCGAAGACAAGATTTCGGAAACGAACGGCTTGCTGCGCGAAATCCTTGGCGAATTCAAGTATATATCGGGCACGAAAAAGCGTGCGCATGTTCCGGAGGAGAGGTCGTTGTGACGGGCTTTCTTTTGACGTTGGGATTTGTCGCTGCCGTCGTTTGGGCTGGCAAGAAATTCTTTGATGTCGAGGACTGGAAAAATAAGGGGTGAGACATGGCGGGAGTGATTCTGCAGCGGGCCGAGATCCTGAAGCCGTTTCAGGTGGCCCATGGAAAGCTTAAAGGCGACAACGTCATCGCGTTCGAGACGGATTTCGCGATGCTGCTATATACCAGCCGCGGTAAGTTCCTGTGGGAGCTTCGTGAGGGTTACATTAGCAACTGTGGCAGCATTCCCTGGCTGGCCCAGAAAATCATCCGCGTCAAGTCTTACGATCCAAAAAACAACTTGCAAAACGCTATCTTCGTGCTGCATGACGACCTTTATCAGAAGAAGGGCTATTTTATGTTTGACCGCGAGGATTCCGACGCGCTTTGCCGTGGCGGGCTCCGCGAGGCTGGAAACAACCGCTTCCAGGCGAGCATTATCGACTTTGCTTTGCAGCTTGGCGCAAAATCGCATTGGGGCGACAATAAGTTCGGCAACCTTGAATTTATGTCAAGTCTCAAAAATGTGGAGGAATGCAAATGCTGATTCTGGTGCGCGAAACGATACAAAATGTTAAAAAACCGATAAAAAGTCGAGGAAAAGTAAGAAATGACACTCTCTGAATACGCCTTGAAATTTGTGGGACGTCCTTACATTTGGGGCGGTGACGGTTCCGGAAAATGCGCTGGTGGCTTCGATTGCTCCGGCCTGGCGCTTGAATGCCTGCAGGCGTTCGGAAAGATGCCGAACAGGGACGAACCTGCGCAGGGTATCTTCGAAGAACTAACTGCGAGAAAATGGAATTATGTTATATTTGGGTCCGAAAAGCCCGATGACGTGCTGTTTTTCGGAAAAGACGACAAACGCATCGCGCACGTCGCAATCGCCATCGGCAATGGCCTGATGATCGAGGCGGGTGGCGGCGGATCCAAATGCAAGACGCCCGCGACATCGACTGGCATGGTGCGCGTGCGCCCAATATCCTGGCGCAAGGACCTTGTCGCCGTGCTCCGCGAATAAGGGGCTTCCAAACTAAATTTATAAGAATTTTTCAAAATCGCCTTCGGGCGCGACTATCTCTGTAGATTTGGAAAAGACCGCTGGGAAACTCCCGGCGGTTTTCGTTTATCCCAAACCAAAAGGAGATAGTTCATGGCTACCTACGAAAACAACGACTATGCCAGCAAGGGCGTCGGCACCGCTGGCCTCACTCTCGGCGTCATCGGCACCGCTCTCGCGAGCGGCGTGCTCAACGGCAATGGCCTCGGCGGCCTCTTCGGCAACCAGAATCCGGCCACGAGCCCGATTTACCAGTTATCCCAGAAGGACAACGAAATCGCCTTGCTCAAGGCGCAGCAGTATTCCGACAATAAGCTCGCAGTTCTGACCGAGCGCGTGTCGAACCTCGAAGCCCGCGTGCTTGCCGACGAAAAGACCGATCCGCTGCGCGACCAGATCCTCGGCGACCGCATCGCTGGCCTGCAGAACATCGTCAACCGCATCAGCGCACCGTTCGTGCCGAACTTCGCTGTCGCTCCGGGTTGGGGTCCCGCGTTCGTGAGCCCCTTTCCGCCCGTCCCGCCCGTCGCAGCCGGTAGCGGTACCGTTACCCCCGCCACCTCCACCAGCACGGCGCAAGCCTCGTAAAAAGAGGTAGCCCATGCAGATTTCGCTCGAAAAAGCTGTAGACGGCTTCATCGGCTTCATGGCCGACCAGGTAGCAACCATCCCGAAGATGAGCGACCGCTTTCTCGGTTTCGCTGCTCTCGGAGCACTCAAAAGCAATCCTGGTGCGCTTGTGAACAAAGTCAAGCCGTGGATGGAAATGTCCGGAATTCTCGTCGACAACATGGTGAATCTTGATTCCGCGAAAGCCGCTCTCGATCTGGCGTTTGCCAACGTTCCGAAAGTGTCTTATTTCGGATTCTCATTCACCAGTGACGACGTTCCGGCGTTGCTTGCGAAGATGCAAGGCGTCAAGGAGGTTGCGTAATGACTGACAGAATGAAGGCGGTCCTGGAGCGGACCGAAAAGACGCTCTGCCGTCACCTTGAAGACCTGAACGACCAGGTTGACCAGGATGGCGGCCGCATCAAAGACCACATGGTTCTCGATGGCATCAAAGACGTGCTCAAGAGCGTCCGGTGCCTGAAAGAAATCATGCCGAGCAATGGCGAATCGATGGCTGCGAAGGCATCGAAAACCGTTCCTGGCATGGTCTAGTGCGGGCCATATAAAACAGGCGGCTGGCAGAAATGCTGGCCGTCTTCTTTTTAGATGTTTTTTTTTGTTTGGATTTTTTTTGAAAATAATGTATATTTGTTCGTGGCTACATACCAGGCACGTAAATTCGGTGGGTGCCAACATAAGAACCTGAGCCAACAGTGTAAATGGCTTTGCGCTGCATCCGTAGTCGCCTTGCAGCGTGCGAGTAGAGACTAGAAGGCCCGCGTGAATCGCGGGCTTTCTTTATATCTTCTCGACGGCGTCTGCCAGGTCGGAACGCAACACGTGCGCGTAATAGTTGAATAGCGTGTCGATGGAGCTGTGCCGCATCAGCTCCTGGACCGTGCGCGGGTTTGTCTGCTTGCGCAACAGCTCGCTCGCGAAGCTGTGCCTGAGCTTGTGATGGCTTATTTCGCCGGTCGTGATTCCCGCGATTCCGCAGGCGACCTTTAGCCCGATGATGGCGTGGTCGCTCCGGAGCGGCACATCTTTTTCCGGAATCAGTAGCCCGTCATTTTTCAGGTACGGCCCAATTAGCGCCGACAGCTTCGACGAGATCGGAAGTTCGGCATCCTTGCCGCCTTTCCCATTGATGACCCGAATGACGCCGTTCTGTGCGTTCTGAGCCCGTAAATTGCGCGCTTCGCTAAATCGTAGCCCTGCGTATGCCATAAGGCCCCACAGCGCACGGAATGAAGGCGACGGGGCCGCTGCAAGTATGCTCTTCAATTCCTCGCTTGTCCAGAATTCCTTACGGCCGTTTTTCAGCTTCGGCGTCTTGACCGACTTGAACGGATTGAAATCTTTCAAATCGAAAGTGTCGATGTTCCATTCCCTGCACTTCTTGACGACCTTCACGATTTCCAAAACGGTCTTCGGCGACAGCTTCGCGGCAAGCTGCTGCACGAATCTGTAAGCTTCCTCTGCAGTGAATTCCGAATGCTTGCGCACGCCGTTTTCGCGGCACCAGGTTCGCCACTTCTTGATGCGCGACACGTATGCCATGTAGGTCCGGCCGTCACTGCCGAAAGCCACGTCGATCTGCCGGAGCCAGTCGAGGGCCATTTCGTCGATGCCCTTGTCGGCAGAATTCGGAGCTGTGGGCATTGCGAGCTTTGTCCGGAGCGATTGCAGAATCTGCATCGCTTCACCCTTCTTTGTCGTGTGCAGGCTTTCGAACGTCTGCTTGCCGTCGCGGCACGTTCTCAGATACCAGGTCATGATTCCCTGGGCCTTCTTTCGCTGCTGGATCGAGTATGTCGTGGCCATGATTCGCTCCTGAAAAAGTGGTGACCTCTGGTGCCGGTCGGTGGTGTCTTTTTGGTATCTAGGCAGGTTTTGCAACAATATAGGCTATGTCCACCCAAAGTGTTGCTTCGGTCGTAAAATGCCGAAATTCGCCTAATTTTACCAATTAGACAGTTTTGTTTAATAAAATTTACAAATTAGACTTCTATGTCATAAACTGACACTCCATTTTGCTATATTTGGTAGGCTATAAGGAGGAAAGTCCAATGTCAGAAGTCAATGTCGTCTTCCAGATGTACAACACCTTGTCCAAACAGGACAAGATGCGTTTCATGCAGATGCTCGGTATGCCTACAAAGATGACTGAGATTATCGATGCTACCGGCATGGAAGAGTTCCTCGACAAGTACCGCTTCCATGATGGCGTGTTCTGTCCTCACTGCGGTCTCGTTGACTGCAAGAAGAACGGCAAGACCAAGACCGGCCACCAGCGTTTCATCTGCAAGGGCTGTGGCAAGACTTTCACCTACGCCACCCGCACCATCTTCCACGGAGCCAAGCTGGACTTGGAAACCTACATGAAGTATGTGCATTGCATGATGCACGGCATGACCGTCCGCGCATCCGCCTACGAGTGCAAGATTTCCAAGAACGCAGCCTTCTTCCTCCGTCACAAGATACTTGATGCCTTGCAGGAAATGCAGGCCAAAGTCAAGCTGGACGGCATCGTGGAGGCCGACGAGACCTTCTTCCGTATTTCCTTCAAGGGCAACCACAGCAACAGCGAACGCTTTACCATGCCGAGAGAACCGCATCTACGCGGTGAGCGTTCCAAGAAGCGTGGAATATCATTGGAAAAGGTCTGCGTGCCGTGCGCGGTTAATCGTGATGGCAAGTCCATCGCGAAGATTGCTAATCTCGGTAGGGCGTCTGTCGCCAGCATTACCAGCGTGTTTGGTGGCAAGATTGCTCCCGATGCGGTGCTCTGCACCGATAAGCTGAACAGCTATGTGGGCTTCGCTGAACAGGAGGAAATCAACCTCTTGCAGTTGAAGTCCAACCGCCGCACGAACGGCACTCTGGGCATCCAGCACATCAACGGCTACCATAGCCAGCTGAAGTCCTTCATGGTGCGCTTCCACGGGGTAGCCACCAAGTACCTCAACAACTATCTGGTATGGCACAATCTAAGGAACTACGCCGATGGCGATTTCCACCTCAAAGAGTCCAACTGGGCGAAGCACAACGCTGTCGCCATCTACGATGACTCTAAATGGACTTACATGGATAGACCGGCAATTCCGTTGCCACTGGTGGCATAATAGATTAGAACATTTAGTTCTCCTTGTCATTCCCATTATCATACGCTTTTATGATTTCGATGGCGGATGTCTTCTCCGGGCAGTCCTTAATAAGGTCGCTCATTACGAGGCTTTTCAAGCAAGAGAGCAATTTGTCGGCTTCGGATTTGTAGTGACGGAGTTGAGTTTCTGCATAATTGCGTTCGTCCAAGAACAGTTCTGTGCGATGCTTTTGCTTAAATACTTCGGCATCAAGGGCGAGGATTTTTGCATCCTTCTTCGCAATCACCTCGTCGGCTTCGGACTTGAGGTAGTAGGTTTGCCCAACAATAGTTTGACCAAGTAGCTGACCGAGTATATTGGGTTCTGATGGCATCACATAAAATTTCAGGTCGCTCATAGACGTTTCTCCTTTCTCCTTATCTAATTCACTCACCCCATAAACTACATTTTTCAATACAAATATAGCAATTTAGGGGGTCTGTGGGTTAAATGCTGTTTTAGCCAATTTTGGTCGTTTTTGTCGGTCAGCAACACTTTGGGTGGACATAGCCTTGGCATAAAATCTCCAGTTCTTTTAAATATACAATTTTATTCGTGTTCAGTATAGCACCAGCTTTGCGGCGGGCGTTTCAGGCCGAATTCTTTTAATGTTTTTGGCTCGCTGAATTTTTCGAAGGTGTATATTTTCCAGCCTTTAAGCGAAGCTCTGTTTCCTTGGTATTTTAGTAAGTCTTCTGGTTTAACGCATCCGGCCCGAACGCAAATTGAATCGTATGTGAATTCGTAGGACAAATCCAAGTTTTTTGCATCAACTTTCGTGCTTCCGATATAAGTGAAACGTCCTGTAACTTTGCAAATGGGAGCGGTTTCGTAGATGTAAACTTTTGCGCCTTCGTTGACTGTTGAAGGGCACGTTTTACGCCATTCAATTTTCTTTTCTCCGCTGTAGATTTTCTCGGCCCATTTGGGCTTTATCGATAGGATTATATTCATTAGGCAATCCCCAGGCATTGAACGCATTTGTAGGTTTCGTCGCCGACGTGCGCCATCTGCCATTTCAGGAACCGGCGTCCGCATCGGCAACAGGTTTTCAGCAACTGTTCGGGCTTGACGTCTTGCGCCGTGCGCTCGTGGAATCTGGACGTGTGGGCCATAATGTAATCGGCGGCGGGCCTGCATTCGTCTAGCATATTTTCCCCTTTGTCGATTCGAAGAATCTCTTGCGGGCTTCCTCTGCCGACTTTTGCGCGGCGCGGACTTCTTCGCTGTCCTTGACGATGGTGTCGACATAGCGGCAATATGCGTCGGTGAGCCTAGTCAGGCATTCGCAGACGGTTTGCGCGAGCTTTTCAAAGATTTCCTTCATTGTTCCCTCATGCGGCTTTTGTGGTGACGATGTGCACGGTCATCTGGCCGATATCGTGCAGCGTGATGTTGTAAGTTTCGCAGCTCAGCTTGGTGTTGTTTGTCTTGTGCATGATGCGGTACATGCGCATGTATTCGTTGAATTCCCCGCGATTCTTTGCGCGCCGGTTACGCTCGTATTCTCTCCGCTCTTCGATGTGCTTTGCGCGGTAACGACGGTCGCGTTCGCGCTTTTGCTCCTTGAATTCCAGATTGTCTTTGTGCGCGGCATACCACCGGCGTTGTTTTGCAGCTATGCGATCCGGATGCGCCTTGCGATATTTTTCGGTGCGACGCTTTGAGCTGGCCTTGCCTGCAGGCGTCTTGTTCCACGCGCGGTGTTTTGCCTTGGCTGCCTCGGTGCGCTCGTATGCCTGGCGGGTGAGCTTGATGTTTCGCTCGCTGGCGTCTTCGATGGTGCATGGCTTGTATGTGTCGCGATGCGCTTCTGTGCGCTGTGCAATTAAGGATTCCCAGTTTGGCATGTGTTCTCCGAAAGTGATTCGATTGTTGTTTGGCATCTGTACTGCGGTTCGAGAAGGTTTTTCAACGCTAGAAGTTCGGTTTTTGAGCCGTTACATACTATTGGGGTGTCTCCTTCTAAAACTTTGAGTAATTCTAGCGGGCTGTTGATTCTGTATTGAAGCATTACTTCTTTGTAGTCGTTTAACTCTGTTTTGACTGCGAAATATTCATTGTAAGCGCTGTTGAGAATTCGAACGATCGCCGACCTGTTGTGTATTTCTATTTCACGGCGTTGCCAAGCTTTCAGGCGAAGCAGCCTGTAAAACATTTTATAAAGTTTAAGAAGCTTTTTCATGAATTACCTCTGTCAATTTGAAACCGTATTCCTGGCTTGATTCAACCTCAAATACTGAATGAAATCCACCTTGTTTTATATCGATGGAAGGCTTTCCTGATTCGCTTGGTTTGTTGATTGAAATTTCAATCTGGTTTCCTGCGAAAGTTGGTTTTGAATTTGTTGATTCGACCATTTTTGCAGTTTCTTTTTTGTCCCAATCATCGGACAATTCCATAAACACGTCGGAGCTGTAAACGGCGTTGGTGATTTTCTGGCTGACGATTTCGCCTTTGAACCAGTTTTCTATTTGCTTGACTGCAAATTCGATTTCTTTCCCGCGTATTGCGGTCAAGATGGCGAGAAGCTTGTATTTAAATTCTCTGAATAGATTCCGTTTTTCCATTGTTTATTCTCCCAGGTAGATTGCTTCGCGAGCGATTGTTTTGCCGCCTTTTACGAGTTTCCAGTATTTGTTTTGAGTATGACAGAATGTGATATTAGATGCAAAATCTTCAATGCAGTTTTCTCCGTTTGTGCCGTATCCGGAAGAATACTCGCTTTCGGAAATCATTCGGTAAAAGGTCGCTGTTTCGTAGCGCTTTCGCTCTTGATTAAGTTTGTCAGCGTTTTTAAATGCTTCTTTCAGGATGTCCACAAGTTCCTTTTCGAGGTTTCCGGAAAGGCCTAGCGAGTCGAAACCGGGCTTGCAGTGTGACTTGTATATTTCGTTTATATCGCCACAAATACGCATGAAAGAATCCTGGAATTTATCGCGATTGAAATGCTCGCGGAATTCTTCTGGTAGTTCTAAAATCAATTTCATAAATGCCTCCAAATCGCTTTTGCAAGCTCGATGATAAAATGTCCAAAACAGAACCCACAAAAGCTGCCGAAAAATATGGTGATGTAAGTTTTCATTTTTTCTCCGTTATTTTTGCAACAAGTTTTTCAGCGGCGTCTTCCAACTTCTTATCTGCTATAAGCCTCTTGATGATATTCAAGCATTCATTACAAATTGGAAATTGTTTATGGCGATAATCAGCCATTTCAGTATTGCAAGTGATACATCTAAAAACAGTTTCTGCCATATCCATTTTCTTCTAGAGTTTGTGACCGCATTTCGGGCAAAAATTGATTTCAAGAACCAGATGGTAAGCGCCCTGCATGATGTCGATTGATGGCTTTCCTGTTGATTCTGATTTGCACAGAAAAACTTCTGTGTGCTTGCTTTCGAAAAGCGGTTTTGAATTTTTGCAAAATTCACACATCACTTTGCCTCTTTGAATTTTCCCACTTTGGTTCTGTATTTGTGTGAAACATTTTTTTCCTCTTGCATTTGCGACCGCGTGTCTAGCAACAATCAGCGAACGTTTCAGATTCTTAATTTTTTCGTCCTTCTTGGCTATAAGTTCGTCTACGTCGTCTTTTGCGTAAACATAGTTCGAGTTATAGACTACACCGCCCAAGCTGGAGTTTTCTGTCGCAAGCACAAATCTGTATGCTTTCAGTTCGTTACTCATTTGTATTCCTCCGCCTTCGCTCGACACTTTTTGGACGCATTGAGTAGCTTGCCGCCTTTATTCCAAAATTTTCCTGATCGTCCTGTGTCAAGTGTATCGTGCCAAGCACCTTGACAATGAACAATTGCAGCCAAAGCCCTGTTCCGTTCACCCCTTGCCAACCACAATGCACGTCTTGTTTTTCGTAGTGATACTGCGAGGCGATATGCGTCTTCGAGTCGCACCATGTCGTGCGGGTAGATAAGCACTTTGTCAAAGACTTCTTTCATTATTTCTTCTGGTGTCGCTTTCAGTCTTGCGATTTCCGCATCTTTCTCCGCAATCACCTTGTCGGCTTCGGGCTTTAGGTAGTAATCATTGTCAACGGAAGCACATTGTTCATCTAAGCCTACTATTCTGTGCGCTTTCAGTTTGTTACTCATTCGAACACCCTCCACTTCTCGTATGGAACCCAACGACCGTCTATGTTCACTTGGCATCCGGCAAAGAAGTCCCAAGTACATTCGTATCCGGACGGGGCCACTTTCTGTTCACATTCAAATGACGGCCACCAAATCATTGAACCATATATTACTGCGAAAGTCACCACAGCCACAAACATGTACAGAAACGCCGTGTAGTTTCCGGTGACTAGGAGCACCACTGCGGCGACGCATACTGCTGCGATTATAACACCTATTAGCATCACTTACCTACCTTTATCAGTTTTCCGTCCTGCTCTACCGGGATGTTGTACTTGATGCAGTTCGGCAGGATAAACTGCATGATGACTTTGCCATCATTCGTAATTTTGATTTTTCCGCTGTCAATCATCTTTTCTTCTCCAGTTCGTCGATGCGGGCTCGGCAAAGATTCTCCGCTCCGCACCAGTAATCTTGCATGGTGGCGTCGAAACCGTAACCGGCCGCACAGCTCATCATGTTGAAATGCTTCTCGGCCACACGGAGCTCGTCGAGGTTCATTTCGGCGATTGTCTTTTTGTCCTTGTTGCCGCAAATGCGAAATTTTCTCTTGTCTGCCGGAATCATAGTAAACCGTGCTTTTTCCTGTAGTAGTAAGTTGAGTAGCCCATTCCGTGTTCTTTCTTGAAGTTTTCAAGCCATTTCTGCGTTGCGCTTTTCACCTTGTCGGGGTGCCGGTCGCGGTACGTTCTGCAGTGCCTTGCATTGCCTGTGCCTTTTTCCGGTTCGGCCGCTGCCGTGGCCTTGGCGTCGTTCGTTTGGTCGGCTTCGTTGTGCTCGCGGATGCGGCGCTGCAGCAACTGGTAGAAAGTTTCCTTTTTGCGTCTACCCATTGAAAAATCCTCTGATAAAGTTGACGATTCCGTAAATCCAGAATACGAATGCCGCGATTCCTGCGATTGAGAAAATGATTGCCACGGTCCACAGCCAGGCGGATTCCAGGAACTTGTATTTCTTGCTAGACATCGTTGCCTTAGAAGAACCTGGCAAGGAAAAGGAGCAGTGCCTTTCCCTGCCAAGCGTTTTAGAAGTTGATTGTTCCGTTTTTGCGGGCCAGGTAAAGCTTCGTGAGAAAGCTCCGGAGTCCTCGCATTTGGGCCTTGGCATCTTCGAGCGCCGTGTGCTTCAAGACGTTGCCTTCGTCCTCCTTGATGAATGGGAACAGGTTCTTGATGGTCCTGTAATCGTACTGTTGCCAGAACTGCCACGGGAAGCTGAAGCCGAACGCGCGCATGAAGTTCTGCAAGATCGGGAAATCGAAATCGAGCCCGCAAGACCACGCACGGAAATTGTCGAAGCGTCCGGTCGAGAAGTTTTCGAAAAACCAAAGCCTGAATTCTCCGATTCCTTCGGCAGGGTCCGTGGTGCCGCTGAAAGCTTCGTCGCGGGCCTGTTCGCTTTGCTTTTTCCACCACTCCATAGTTGCCTGTTCGTCGGTGAGTCCGGCTTCTGCCTGCTTGTCGATGGCAAAGCGACGGTAGAATTCCGTCTGGTTGCCGTTCTTGTCGAAGCCGAATGCGCCCAGGCTGAGCACCTTGCAGCCGACCTTGTTTCCGGTCGTCTCGATGTCAATCATCAATTCGTTATTCATCACTTTCCTCCTCGTCGCTTTCGCCGGTTTCTTCTTCGTCTTCCTTTTCGTCTTCAGGCTTCCAGTCTTCGCCGAGTTCGTCGTTTGCACGGCGCTCGAAATCTTCGAGGCTGTCCATTTCGAGGTATTCGCGGATTTCGCTGTCAAGTCCTTCATAACCTTCGGTGAGCGCGGCTGCCACTTCGTCAAGGAAATCTGCACTTGCCCTGGAGTGGTCCTTCAGGTAGCTCATTTCTTCGCCGTTCTCGTCGGTGTAGCATCTGTCGAGCGCGGCCAAGATGAACGCCTTGGTGGCGGGTGCCTGCATCCCGAAAACAGCTTTCAGCTTGTCTTCCAAGATACGCTTCTCTTCCTTGCTGGCAATTTCTTTGATTTTGGAACGGCGGTCCCAGTCCATGCCGTTCATGATCGAGCGCCAGGAATTGTCCGTGCCGTTCGGTTCGTTGTCGTCGGCGTCGGCATTTCCATCGTCGTCGTTTTTGCTGGAATCGTCCTTGTACACGACGCCATATTCTGCAGTGTCCTCGTCAATCCAGAACATCGGCTTTGCGCCATTCGCCTTGAGCTCTTCGATGGTCTTCTGGTTTTCTTCACTGTCGTCATCAACCTGGCAATATCCGCTCCATCCGTACATTGCGGCGCTGTAGTCGTCTTCGGGAACTTCGGTGTAGCCGTTTGCCGTGAGCTGCTTGCGGATGGTTTCGACAGCCTTCTTGACATTCTTTTCGAAACATTCGCGGTTCAGGCAATAGGAATTCTGCACGTCACCGAAAAGGTCGCGCTGGCAGTCGCTGCGGTTCTCGCAGTTCTTGCAGACCTTCTTGGCATTGAACGGAGCCTTTTCCAGGAGCGGTTTTTCGTTCATTATGGCGCGCTTCAGCTCTTCGGGGCTCCGCCATTGCGCCATGCCGAGCCACTTTTCGATGTCTTCCTTGGGGCACATCGTGAGCACTTCGGCGTGGCCCAGGTTAATCTTACCGGCTGCAAGCGCTTTCATGGCCTTGTCGCCAAGCTCGACGATGCGCCGACGGCCTTCGGCCCACCGTGCGGACTTGCCGAACATCGCGCCGATTTCGGTTCGGCCCTTGCCTTGCGCAAACAGCTTCGCGACGGCGTTCGCCTCGTCGACGGCGGTCATGTTCTCGCGCACGACGTTCTCGGCCGTGGCAAGCTCGAAGGCTTTCTCGTCGTCTACGTGGATGACGTAGCACGGCACGGCACCCATTCCGAGTTCCTTGCAGGCCCTGAAACGGCGTGAGCCTGCAATTACTTTCCAGTGGTGGTTCGGGAGTCCGTCGCGCACTACAATCGGCTGCAGAAGGCCGTGAGCCTTGATGCTGGCTTTCAGGTCATCAATGTTTTCGATGCTCGAACGCGGGTTTTCGTCGTTCTCGTCGATTGACGCGACGTTGATCATGAGGAAAGTCTTCTCGTACAGACTTTCGTGGGTTTTTGCGGGTTTCGTCATTTTGGTTCCTTTTTGCGGGTTGTTAGTTCTGTTCGCCGTATCGCACCCAGTTCATGAATGGGTCGACTGGTATGTAAATCTTTGCGCGGGCCACCGGTGCCGAAATCATCGGCATGTTCAATTCGCCCTTCTTGGTCTTGCGGGCCCAGTTTATGACCGTGTTGCGGTTGACTCCGATCACTTTCGCGCATGTCGCCGGGCTCCAGCATTTCTTGCCCAGGACCATCACGGTCGGCAAGTTCTTGATTTCTTCTTCGTTCATTCGTCATTCCCTCTAAATGGGTGCATCCTGTTTCCAAGCTTCTCTTTGTCCGTCAAGTCCGTCCGTAGGCACGCGCTGCACAGCCATTTGCCGTTCTTCATGCGCACACACCATTTAGTGAACTTGCAGAAATCGCATCTTAGGTAGCTCCTGTTGGCTGCGTTCATTTCAGTTCCCCGATGAACTTTCCGCACTTTACCATTTCGCTCCTGATGGCATCGACGGGCCCGCTCTTGACCTTCACCGGCTGCTTGCTGAAGTATTCGCAGATGTGCCTGATTTTGTCGGGCGCGGGGCCTATCGCCTGGGCTCCCGTCACGAATTCGCCATCGATGACGACGGACACGAAATAGTTGCCGCGTTCGGCTGTCGCATACATCTTGATAACGTCCATCACGGTCTCCATTCGGGCGGGTAGATTAGCGGCTCGTCGCCGTAAAGCCGTTTGTTCAGGCACGGGTCCGGACGGCGGTGCACATCGTAGTTGAATGCCAGCAGGCGGGTCATCTTGCGCTTGAATTCATAGATTTCGCCAAGCGTCGCTTCCGGATCGCGGCGACGGACCAGCCTGAAAAAGTCCCTGGTGCGGCCAAGCTTCTCGCAAAGCTTTTCGAATGCAAGCCAGTAATTGTGGCGCGCCGATGCTTCTCGCACCATTTCGGGCGTCACTACCCTGTCTGCAAATCTGCTCTTGCGCTTCTTCATGGCTGCACCTTTTCGCTTAGCGGGTCTCGGCGGGCGTGAGCGCCCGGACCTCGGTGAACTTGACCGTGGCGTGGTCGTGGGCCCAGGCGTGCTTGAACGCGTCTTCCATCGTCATCACGCCGAGCGGTTCGTATTCACCGGCGCTGTTTTTCATTTCGACATAGAAAAGTTTCTTCATGGTCTTTCTCCTAGAACGGCAAGTCGTCGTCGCCTTCCAAAGTTCCCTGCTGTGCTGCGGCCGCTGCCGCGTTCGCGGCCTCGTCCTTCTTGCTTTGCTTTTTCTGGACAAGTTCGATTTGGGTGCAGTTCAGCGAAAAGCTACATTTCTGCTTGCCTTCCTGGTCGGTCCACTGGTGGATTTCGATGGAGCCGGAAACGACCACCTTGTCGCCTTTGCCGAGGTTCGTCTTGCGCACGTATTCGGCCGAGCCCCACTTGACCACCGGAATCCAGTCCGAGGGCCTGGTGCCGTCGTCGCGCTTGTAATTGCGGTCGACAGCGATGGAAAAGCGTACACTTTCCTTGCCGTTCGGCAACTGCGTGATTTCCGGGTTGTCGCCCAGGCGTCCGCAAAAAGTGCAAATATTCGTTGACATCTATCCTCCGATGAAATTCTGTGCAATTTCGTTGACAATCTTCATGGCCTCGCTCTCGATGCAATCTTCGTCGATTGGCGCGATGGCCTTTTTCTCGCGCCTGTAGATGGCGTCGAGCTGCAGAAACGCAGGCATCATCTTCATGCGCTCGTCGTTGATGCGCGGCATCCACGTATAGCGTTCGCCTTCGCCGGTAAAGTCCCCGTAATGGGTGGCGACAAGCTTCAGGTCTCCGACGCGGGCAACTTGCGGAAACATGCCTTTTTCCTCGTGCATTTCGTGCGCGGCTTCGAAAAGGTCGCGGAGCTTCTTGGTGCATACCGGCAGACGGTAGATTTCTTCGACCATGTAAAGCAACTTGTCGTGTTCAGGAATTTCCGCGTTGTATTGCAGGCAGTCTTCCTTGATCAAGAGCTCGATGGCCTGCACCTTCAAAGCGCGTGCAAGTTCGTTGATTTTCTTTTGCAGTTTGTCAGCCATTTGCAATCCTCTTGTTTCCGATGGACGGCGCGAAAAGGCTGGTGTGCAGCAATTCGGATTGATGGTCGCGGTCTTGCTGCTTGAAACTCTTTCCGGAGCGGTTTGCGGAGTTTTCCAGCCTCTTCATTTCCTGGACGTTGCGCCACACCCAGTTTCCCTTGCGCATCACGGCCGCGTGATTTTTATAGCGCTTGGCGGCCTTGCCGTTATTTTCAATGTACGCGTCGAGAATGTCGATGGCGATTTTGAGGTTTTCGCCGTACACCTCGCGCAAGTGGTGGCCTTCCTCGTCGGTGAGCATCACGTGACCGCAAGTCCCGTATGGCTTTTTCACACCCGAAGTGCTTGCAGGGGCATTACCGGCAAGGCTAACCGGTAAACTGGTCTTATCTTGACTCTCAGGAGTTATTTCCCCTGCAAGCTGGTTCCGGGTTGTGGTGACCGTAAATGGAAGCAAGGAAGGTGTTCCCGATTTACAATCCTGGGAGTCCTCGCGGGTGTCCCCACCTTCCTTGCTGGTCTTGTCTGTGCTTGCTTCAGTACAGAGTGTGGTAGTCAATTTGGTGGCAGATGTAGCGGATTCCAGGTTGCCAGAGTCACCTCTGTCGGATTTGAACTCCACATCCTCGCGGGTAGTGGCATCTGCCGTAAAATTTTGCCTGCAAGAAGGTGCTAGATTCCGAAGCGCGCCGTTTCCGGCGTATGTAAGTTCATCCTCGTCCTTGCGGGTGGAGGCTTCTTGCAGGCTGTAATTGGTTGCGCAGGATCCGCCTGCGCTCGGGGTCGTTACCTCAGCGGTTTTGTCGTTTGTGCTTATCGTGTTAGGTTTACCAGAGCATAAAGCTTTGTGCTGTTGGTATCTGCGGGCATCGTATTCTTGTTTGGCCTTGATTTCGTTCATCGTGTTGTCGTACTGGACTTTGATGAACGGGTCCGCGTCCGCGTCCGTGCATCCGTTCAGGCAGTCGTGAACGGCTTTTGTCAGCCATGCCGCTTTTTCGGCGTCAGACATGCTCAGAATATGCGATGCAAGTTCGACCATGTTAATGCCTACTATTTTTGCGATTTCTTTCTTTGGTCGTGCCATGCATTAGCCTGCCGCTCCGTTCTGTTGACATTCCTCGTCGGTAAGCATTTTGTCGAGAGCGAGCTCGAAAGCCGAACCGATTGTGAGACGCACGCCTTTTTCGATTTTTGTTTTAGCGATGTAGGTTTCCGCACGCTGTACGGCCTTTTCGCTAATGATTACTGTTCTCTTGTCAGCCATTGTTTAACCTTGAAATTCATTTAAAATGAATAATATTCAGTTTCAGTAGTGAATATATTCACTTAAAATGTATTTGTCAAGGGGAAAATGCATTTTTAGTGAATTATTTATATATTTTTACAATATGTCTCAAAAATTCGACATACATTCGTTTTTAAAAAGGACGAATATGTCCCAGGCGGACTTGTCTAGGGAATTAGACACTTCTCCTGGGAACGTGAATCGCTGGGTTAAAGGCGAGGGTGTTCCTAGTTATGAGCTGTGTAAAAAGCTTTTGCTGCTTGGAATGACAGTAGAAGAACTTTTTGGAATTACAGAATATAAAGTTGACCAAACGAATGAATTCGCTACTGGATCAAATAGCGTATTTGATAAAAGTTTTTTCAAGAATGGTGTTTATAAAGCTATCCAAGAATTAAAGAAGGAAGGCTTGATTTAAAGGGGAGGGTCGCATGATCCGGTTTTTGTTGAACGCGTTGAACTGCATCTTGCTTTTTGTGCAGTTGGTTCTCGCGATAATTGTTATCGTTGCGATTACCAACATTTCAAAAGATGCGTCCGGTTCCGTTGCTGTGATTGTTATTTCCTTGATTTTCATGATTCCCATCGGATTCATAATGCACTACATTTCTAAAAAAACGAAAGTGAATGTTGGTGGTGCAAAAAAGCTAGTAGAAAAAAGCGTCCAAGCAAGCCCCTCAGACGATGAAGATTTGATGTACAAGCTTTCACAGCTTCACAAGAAATTGCGTCCTGAATTTGAAATAAGGTATAGAGGCGGCGACGGCAAAGTTTCTGTCGAGAAAATCATTGTTCTTGGCATCAGGGACAATCGTGTTGAAGCGTATTCTTTCGCGCGATGCAAAGAGCATACTTTTTGTCTTCCAGGCATAGAGGCTTGTGTCGAAATTTCTACAGGCGAGCTTATAAACGAAAACCTGATGGTGCTCTTTACGCAGTTTTTGTACCCAAGAAGAAAACTGTCAAGAATTTTTGATTACGAAGAATGGTGTTATATTCCATACGTCGTAATTCCGGAAGGTCTTCCTGGTGACTTGTGCTTTTTCAAGCTAGACCAAACGCTGCACGCGAGAATTGTCACTTATCAAAAAGGTGTTGTCGAAGATGATTTTTACTTTGGTAAAATAGTTGATTCCTATTATGAATCCGACCAGTATTATATCGAGGTCGAGGATTCCAGGGGGAACAAAATGAACGTAGGTTTCAGCAAAATTTTGTCTGTAGAAAACAGAAACTTTGTCGAGTATTTGCTGGAAGAATTCAGCAAGGCAAATTTCGCTAAAGAGTAAATCTTTAATTTTGTTTTTCTAGGATCTTGCGGATTTTTTCGAGGGCTTGCTTTATTGGCAAGCCCTTTTCTGTCGTGGCCTTTACGATTGCATAAATGTAGCCAAATGTTTCCAGGTCGTCTTTCATATTTACGAATATAATACTTTTTATATCAATATTTATATTTTTTATCTTAATTTTTACAAAAACTTGTATTTTTTATACAAAAACTTTATTATATTAAAACCATGCTTAAAATAAAGGAATTTGCAGCCCGCAAGGGCTTGAGCCTGAAAGAGCTCGCAAAAAAGCTTGGCGTAAAGCCTGAAACCGTGTACAAGTGGGCTGCTGGCACCAACACGCCGACCTACGACATCATCCGCGAGTTGAAACGGCTCGGCATTACAGATTACGAGCTCTTTGGCGAGGTCTTCGCCGAACACGAAGAAATCTACCTGAACCGCGTCATGAAAGCGACAAGCCGGTTCTTGGAAGACCTGGGAATCAATACCAATACGAAGGAGAAAACATGACAGCCGAAGAAATGGAAGTGGCCTACTGCAAGGCCCGTCGCACTTGTATGAAATCTTTCCGGATGTGGCTACGCGAGCACATCCAGATTGCAGAAGAAGCGGCAAGGCTTGGCCTCAATAGTGACCAAGTGCAAAAGCTTACCATTGCCGCGATGACCAAGGCTGAGAGCGAGATTTCGAAGGAGCTTGACGGCGGTGCCGAACTGCTTTCCGAACGCGACGACAAGATGGATGGTGGTCTGTGTCCGGAATGCTCTACTGTATTGTCGTAGACCGCAAGCAAGCCGAGGTTGCGGAGCCCGACATGGGTTATTATTCACCCAAGGAACTTGCCGCCAAGGAAGGTGTTTCGACAGCTTCGGTCTATTCGTGGCTGCGCGAGGGCCTTCCGGCCATGCGTCAGGGCAAGCTCGGAAATTTCCGGATCTATTACCAGGATTACATTCGATGGATGATAGAGTGCGCAAAGCTGCCCGACAGCAAGGTGCGTGACGTTCCGATTTGGGCTTTCTGGTTTGTGCGCGTAGCCAGCCAAAAGCCTTGATTCCATGCCCGCTTCGGCGGGCTTTTGTTTTGGTCCGTAAAAAGAAAAAGAACCAAAAAGAAAAAATGTTTTATCCTTTACTTCATTTTTCAACATATACATATATTTATATTTAAATAATTATATATATAGCTCGTTTTCACGTAGTTTTCACAGTGAAA
Source organism: Fibrobacter succinogenes (assembly GCA_902791475.1). Classification (GTDB taxonomy): domain Bacteria; phylum Fibrobacterota; class Fibrobacteria; order Fibrobacterales; family Fibrobacteraceae; genus Fibrobacter; species Fibrobacter succinogenes_J. The sequence continues at coordinate 22,041 of CADAWC010000036.1, read as the reverse complement.
ACCATTAGTTTCCATAGTGAAAACTATCGTATTTTGAGTTTTCATTGCGTTTTCATAGTGAAAATCAATTTCCATAGTGAAAACTATTTCCGACCTCGGAAACCTTCGCGGGCTTTGTCCGTTGATTGACCGGAGTCCGAAGCGCATTTCATCCAGTTCCTCTTGATGATTTGGTGGCTAATGCGCGCGTTCTGAGGGCTTTCCAGCGTCGTGGGCATTCTCGTATGCCTGCTGGCAAAAGAGAGCCGTGTGCGTTGCGCATTCATCGGCGTTTCGGCTTGTGGGATTCCGGCGCGGCGGGCCTTTTTCGGCAATGTCCGAATCTTCAGGTAATCCGTGCGCGGGGTTAAACCGGCGGGCGTTGCGTTGTGCCTGGTGCCCGTTGCTTGCGCGTGCGTTTCTCGTGAGCTATCGTGCGCACGGTTTAACCAAGTGCAGGGCGTTATTTTTAACCGCGTACATTGCGAGTAAAAGCCTGCAAAGCCTTGTTTTATAAGGGTTTTTACATTTATTTTAACCTTTATTTTAACTTATGAATAGTAAAATTTAACTAGGTAAAATGCAAATTTTAACCATTTTGCACAATCAAAACAACGCAGCAAAACGGCCCTGCAAGTGTTTCGGGTCGCACCGCTGTCGTGCATTTGACAATGTCTTAACTTTTTGATATGTCAAGGGATTCCGACTTGCACGTCAAGTCTCATCTTCTTGGATGTTATTACAAAAGGAGCCGGACATGAAAAAGGAACAAAAGCCAAATGCAGTGAAGCGGCAGAAGATTGTCTTTCACGGCAAGAATCTTCAGGGACATCTGTACACGGTGAACATCGATATTGTCGACGGTGCGATTGTCGGCATCGTCGTGAACGGCAGGCCGAACCTGTTCGTCAAGGAAATCTGCGAGAAGTTTGCGCGGAAGCGTCCAGAAAACGTCCGCGATGTTCTTGCTGTCGTAAAGCTGGAGATGATCAAGCGCTGCGAATTCGTCAAAGAGGTGCGGGATGGCGCGGCGGTATAAGTTCTGGACCAAGAGCGAGCTCGATGTGTTGCGCGCTGGCGTAATGCCCGAAGGCCGAAGCTATCACGCTTGCGTACTGGTTTGCACGCGCTTGAAGATACCCTTCCCAGGCAGTGCAGAGTTCAAGTACAACAAGGATTTGCTTGAAAAATTCGCCTAGCGGGGGCACCCCTGGCGGGGAGTACCCCTGCCGTCAAAAGAGTTGCTACTGGGTGGCTGCCCTATGGGTGGTCTCGAAGGCGCTCGGCCTGCCGTTTTTTTGAGATTTTCAGTTGGGTTAAACTCCCTTGCGCTCATACCATAAGACCAATTTAACCAAGTTTTAAACCACGTTGGTAAATATACAAGTATGTATTACAAGCGTCAACAACACAGCTACACCGATGACGAGCTTATCACGGCACAGGCTTTGGCAAACCAGTGCGGAGTCTCTTGCGCGGCCATCACCAAGGCTAAAAAATGCGACAGAATCGATTCTTTCGAGAATTCGAAAGGCAAGGAATGCTTTCACCGTACACTTTCGGTGGTCCAGTTCCAGAAAACGCGCGACCGTCGGCACGTCACGACGGCCACCAGAGGGCAAATGCGAGCCGGTTTCGACAACGAAATGGCTCAGGCCGTTGCGCATCGTCCGGAATACGACAATCCGAATTCGCCGAGCTCGATTTCTTCGGATCTGAACGCCGTGGATTTTGGCGCTGCCATCCAGGAAACGATGGATTTGGCGACCGCGAAGGCTCAAAAAGAGTACAACATGGCCCGTTTGGCCAAGTTGAAGGCCGACGAAATGGAAGGTCGCCTGGTTCCGAAGAATGCGGTGGCCGTTAAGGTGTACCAGTTGGGCGCAAACGTCCAGGACAAGATGATGACGATGTATTCTTGGTTGGCTCCGGAAATCGTCGGCTGGTTCAGGGACCGCTGCGCACAGGTCGGCATCGAGCAAGACAAGATTCTGCAGATTTTCGACGATAGCGAGCACGCCATAGGCGAAAAGATCCGCAAGGCGTCGCTGACTTCGCTGAAAGACATTGCGAGCAAGACGGTTGACAACATTCTTGACTAGGTAGTGATGGCTGAAGTTCAGGAAAAGCTTTCGGATGCGCTGCAGGCGAACGTCGATTATGTGGCAGGGAACTTCCTTGCCGGTCTGATGCCGCCACCCGACATGACGATTTCGCAGTGGGCTGCCGAGAACCGTATTCTTTCCGGAAGCGCGTCCAGCGAGCCTGGCCGATGGAGCAACGAACGCACGCCGTACCTGGTCGAAATCATGGATGAACTTTCGCCACAGTCGGCAGCGACCGACGTGGCCTTTATGAAGGGGGCGCAAATCGGCGGCACCGAAGTCCTCATCAACACGGCGCTGTACTACATCAAGCACTGCCCGTCACCGATTGGCCAATTCCAGACGACGGAACAGACCGCAAAGCGCTTCATCAAGCAGCGCGAGATTCCGGCATTTAGCGCGATGGGCCTGAACGACATCTTTGTCGGCGATGAAATGTACCTGAAGGAATTTCCTGGCGGTGCGCTCATTACCGGATGGAGCAATTCGCCGTCGAACTTACGTTCAATGCCGATTCGAATTGCGTTGTGCGACGAAATTTCTGAATGGGCCAAGGATTGCGGCGGTCAGGGCGACGCTTGCGACCTGGTGAAAAAGAGAACGGCGAACTTCCCGCGAAAAAAGCGCTTCTGGAATTCGACGCCGGGCATTGAAGGCGAGTGCCGCATCACCGAGAAGTTCGAAGCTGGCGACCGTCGTTACTACAACGTGCCGTGCCCGCATTGCGGATGCCTGCACAAGTGGCAATGGGCGAACATGGTGTGGGATCACGATTCCGAAGGGAATTCCATGGTCAAGACTGCAAGAATGCGGTGCCCGCATTGCGGCGGGGAATATGGCGAGCACTACAAGACAGAACTGATGGCTGCGGGCGTGTGGGTCCCGGAAAACGAGAAGGGTGCTTATCCGTCATTCCATCTTTCGGCGCTCTATTCTCCGCTCGGCTGGTTCTCGTGGGCCGATGCCGTGACGGAATTCCTGGAAGCGCAGGGCGATATAAACAAGCTGAAGGCGTTCACCAACAACGTCCTTGGCGAAGCGTGGTCCGTCGATTCCGGACAACAGCTTGACCAGTATGGCCTGATGGCTCGGCGCGAAGATTACGGTGCCGAAGTTCCTGACGAGGCCGTGATTTTGACGTGCGGCGTCGATACCCAGGACGACCGTCTTGAACTTGAAATCGTCGGGTGGGCTCCTGGATTGCAGTCTTACAGCATCCATCGAAAAGTGCTCGTGGGTGATCCGTCGCAAAAGGCGGTATGGGAAATCCTTGACCGGCATCTTTCGGCGGGTTATGAGAATTCGAACGGCGACAAGCTGTACATTGCGGCGACGCTTATAGACTCCGGCGGCCACCATACCGAGGACGTTTACAGGTTTACGGGCCCGCGTGAAGGCCGGAACATCTTCGCCTGCATCGGTAAGGCGGGCGTCGGGCGTCCGCTGGTAAGCAGGCCCAAGCGCACGGACAAGTCGAGGCAACAGAACGCGACCGTGGTGACGGTCGGTGTCGACGTGGCCAAGGACCAGCTTTTCAATAATTTGTGCCAGGAAGACCGGAGCGCGAACGGTTACTGCCATTTTCCGAATATCGACGAATACGATGACGAATTCTTCGCGCAGCTCACGAGCGAAAAGCGCGTCATGAAGTGGGTTCGTGGTTCCCGCGTGTGGGCTTGGAAAAAAATAAGACCTAGAAACGAAGCTTTGGACACAAGAAATTATGCTTATGGTGCACTGAGGCTTTCAGGTGTCGATGTCGACAAGATGGCCGAGGCCGGAATCAAGTTCACACGCAACATGGCTGCACAGCGTCAGGCCCGACCTGTTCAGCGTCAAGTCAGCAGGGGGATTTCTCTATGAGTACGACCATTACGCATTCTGCCAAGGAATTCGCTGATGCGATTCAGAAGCAAGTGAAGCAAGACGTGAAAGATTCGCTGTATGCTGCCCAGCAGGCGCTGAACAATACGGCGTTCAAGGCCCGCGAGAATCTTTTCAAAAACTTCCAGGGTGTTTTCGACATCCACAATAAAGGGTTCTTTTCGAAAAATCTGAGGAAGGGCGTACTTGTCGAGAAGGCTAATCGCAAGAAAGACGGCCTCGACATGAAGGTCAATTTGACTTTCCCGTATGATTGGTTTAAAATTCAGGCTGAAGGTGGCGTAAAGACTGCAAAAGACCAAGCCGAAGGCGGGAAAAATTATGAAAAAATGGCGATTCCTACGAGTAGGGGTTCCGTAAAAATAAATAGTGCTGGTAAAGTTGCGGGTGCCGGTGCTAGTCGTATGCTTGACTATTACTTCAAAAATCCGAAAAAAAAGACTGGCCATGTAGATGAACCACATGCGTTTATCATGCCGCACGTCACGAAAAAAGGTTATGACGTTATTGCCAAGCGTAGAGTGAAAAAGAGAAAATGGATAGATTGGTTCTTTGTCTTGGTTCCCAAGATTGTTGTCAAAAAGAATTGGGATTTTTACGGTATCATCCAGAAAACTTTCGATCGGCATCTTGACGAGGAATTTGACAAGGCCCTGAAATGGTGCCTGGAACATCCGAAAAAATAGATGAGACTGTCAACCCGCGAGGAAAGCCTTCGCGGGTTACTTTTTTGGCATGGCTCTATTATCGTCGACAACTTGCCGTGAGCGTCTGCAGATGTATCTCGACGCTGAAGAAAAGGCATTGAATGGCCAAAGCTATACCATTGGCGGGCGTTCCTTGACGCGAGCCAACTTGAAAGAAATTCGTGACGGGATAACCCTCTGGGCTTCCCGTTTGAAGGCTGCCGAGCTCGATGAAGCTTGCGGCCGTGGTGGAGTCCGCATGATGCGGGCGATTCCGCATTGAGGTTTTGATGGCTGTGAATGGAACTAGCGGGCTTGCATGGAAGGGCGCTTCTCTTTTGACAGAAGCGCTTCGGGCTTTTTTCGTTTCCGAAGGTTCTGCAGATAGGGATCTTTGGACGGACCGCGAAAAACTCGTGCTGCGTGCTCGCTCGTTGTTCCAGAACAACACTTTCGTGCACGCACTCGTGCAAAGCATCGACGTCAACGTTGTCGGTTCCGGAATTAAGGCGCGGCCTATTCCGGATTTTGAACTTTTGGGAATCGACCGCGAAAAGCTTGAAAACTGGTCCCGCGTGGTGCAGAAACATTTCGACCTGTGGGCCGACAATATCTCGTGCGATGTCGAAGGCAAAAACGACTTTTACCAGCTTCAGGACCTCGCCATCAAAATCCAGGCTATCACCGGAGAATGTTTTGCGCTGCCGCAATACGACAGCGAAAATCCGTATGGACTGAGCGTCAAGACTCTCGAATCGGACCGCTGCAGACAGCCTTTCGGCCACCTTGAAACGGATGAATTCTGCATGGGCATCGAGACAAGCGAGCGCGGGAAGCCTATTGCCTACCATTTCACGAAAAGGGTGCCGTATGGCATCAATAACTACAGCGATATTTTCGAAACCGTGCGCATCGACGCCTTTGACCCGTTGGGTGCCCGCAACGTGATTCATTCTTTCGTCTGTGACCGTAGCGACCAGCGTCGCGGTGTACCTATGATGGCGCAGATGATTATGCAGATGAAGCAGTTGGAGCGATACCAGGACAGCGAATTGATGGCTGCCGTGGTCGCTTCGATGTTCACCGTGCTCATCATGAACAAGGATGAGAACAGCGAACCGTTGCTGGGGAATGTTGCCGAAGATCAGAAGGTCGCCCCGAACGACATGGACGCCGTCGAGCTTGCTCCTGGTGGAATTGTTCGCCTGAACGGTGCCCAGGACATCAAGTTCGCTAATGCTTCCAGGCCGAATGCGAATTACAGCCCGTTTGTTGACTACATCCAGCGCGGGGCCGCAGCCTCGCTCGGCATAAGTTCTGAACAAGTTCAACACTTTTTCAACAGTTCTTACAACGCGGTCCGTGCGGCCTTGCTGGAATCTCGCAAGAGCTTCGAGAAAATCAAGTACAACTTTATTGCGAACTACTGCCAGCCGATTTATGAAAAATTCCTGACGGCGTGCGTCGCCCGTGGCCTCATCAATGCTCCCGGATTTTTCGACGACCCGCTGACACACATGCTGTGGACTTCTTGCCGATGGGATTCCGACGCGGGCTTCATGCTTGACCCGACCAAAGAAACTCAGGCAATCATCATGCAGCTCGACAACCAGCTAATCGACCGCGATACGGCTTGCCGCAAGATTTGTGGCAACGAATATTCCGTCATTGCGGCGAAGCTTGCCGAAGAACGAAAGATTCGCGCTCGTTACGACTTGCCGGATCCGGGCACCGTCAACAAATCGCAGAACGTTTCGATTCAGGAAACGAATGACGGCCCGCAAGATGGCGGTGACGGCGGTCAAAGTTAAGATGAGACTGAAAAAGGCGTGAAAAGGCTCTTGACACTTACTTTTTGCTTAGGTTGACCAATGAAAAAGAGTTTTTTGAAATTTATCAACGCGAACCGTTTTGCCATTCGCAAGGAAGCTGCCGAAAACATGGCTTCCAGTTTTGTCGATTGGTGGGGTGAATCGCAAAAAGATAACGGCGAATGGAACATTCAGCAGTGTGTTGAACGTCGTGACGATGGCATTGCGGTCATCAATGTCGACGGCGCTCTTGCGCATCGCAACACGTTCGATGCCGTTTGGTTTGGTCAGGACACTTATCAGTCCATCGGTGAAGCATTCGACGAGGTCGTTGCCGACGAATCTGTCAAGGGCATTGTATTCGAGCTGAATTCTCCTGGTGGTGTTGTTGACGGCGTGAGCGATTTGGCTGCAAAGATTGCTAGCCATCGCGGTGAAAAGCCGATGGGCATCGTGGCCCATACTTCCGGAGAAATGTGCAGCGCTGCCTACTGGATTGGTAGCGCGTGCGAACATGTTTACGCCAGCGAAAGCGCTTCTCTCGGTTCTATCGGCGTGCTTTGCGTGTTCCGCAAGACCAGCAACGACGCCGTGACCGTTGTCCGCTCGACGCTTTCTCCAAACAAGGCCCCGACTCCCGACACGGCGCAGGGCCGCTCGCAGATTGAAAAGGAGCTTGACGCTCTCGCGAAAGTCTTTATTTCGACCGTCGCTCAGAATCGCGGCGTCGATACCGAGACTGTCATGAACAACTTTGGCCAGGGAGACGTGTTTGTCGGCGTTGATGCCGTAAATGCTGGCCTTGCCGACGCGGTCATGACTCTCGATGAAGTTTTTGAACACATGAACAATCAAAATGGAGGCTCTATGCCGAATCCTAACGCAAAAACCGGCGCTGAACAGATTGATGTTGAAGCGCTGCAAAAGTCCGCTGCCGAAGCGGAACGCGCTCGCATCATGGGTATCACGTCCGCTTTTGCTGGGCTTGGCCTGGATGCCGAAGCTAAGACCTTTATCGACGAAGGCAAGTCCGTTGCCGACGCCAAGGACTTCGCTTTCGACAAGATGCGCGGTGCTCTCGCTGACGCACAGAAGAAAATCGCAGAACTTGAAGCCAAGGGCGCTCAGGCTGCTGCAAACAACAACAACGAAGTCAAGACGGCCATGGAAAAGCTCGATGCTGCCAACAGCGCCAGCAAGGAAGTTGCCGGTGGCGTGAGCGCCATCGAAGACCCGATTGACGCCGACATCGCGAACGCTTTCAAGGCTGCCGCAAAGTCCAAGGAGGTGAACTAATGCAGGACACTGTTACCGGAACTTACAAGGATCTCGTCGCTGGTGAACTTCCGCAGTTCAAGGCGATGCCCGTCAAGATTGGTGCAAGCCAGACCATCACGGTCGGCACCGTTCTCGCTTCCGGCGGTATTTCTGCCGAAGGCGAAACCTTCACCAAGTGCAATTCTGGAAGCGGTACTGCCAGCGAACAGGTTCCCGTGTGTGTGGCTCTCGAAGCTGTCACTACTGAAGCCGAAGGTTCCGCTATCATCATGGCTTGCTTCCAGGGCGAACTGAATGTCACCCTGAACGCCGGTGGCTCCGATACCCAGTACACTCACCAGGATGCGCTTCGCGCTCGCGGCATCTTCATCCGCAAAAACGTTTAACAAAAAGAGGTAAAACATGGCTTACGATTTGACCGACGCCACCACCCTTACTGGTTTTATCAACCAGAATCTTCCCCGTCGTCCTTGGCTTTTCCGCAAGTTCTTTGCGCCGAAGCTGCACGACACCACCCAAATCGCCGTCGACATCGTGAAGGGCTCCAAGAAGCTCGCTCCGTTCCGTCGTGAAGGCGAGGAATCCACCGTGAAGTCTTCCATCGGTGTCACCACCAAGTTCTTCGGCCCGAATCAGATTTCGCTGAAGAATCTCACGAAGGCTTTCGACATCGCCAAGCGCGCTGCCGGTCAGCAGTTCAGCTATGCCGACGGCGTGAAGACCATCGATGGTCGCATCGCTTTCAAGCTCGGCCAGGAACAGCAGGACATGGTCAACCGCATCTACGCCACCATCGAAAAGATGTGCGCCGATGCTCTCTTCACCGGCGAAGTCAACAACTACGACGCCAATGGCAACGTGATTGAAACGTTCTACATCGGTCTGGACGATTCCCACAAGATTACGCTCACGAGTGGCGCTTTGTGGAGCGCTGGCACTGCCACCCCGCTCGAAGACATCGATGCCTGGTGTGACCTCGTTGAAGCGGACTCCGCTCTTCCGGCCACCGACGTTGTGTTCGGTGCCAACGCCAAGAGGTATTTCCGCAGCAACGACAAGGTGCTGAAGCAGCTTTCCATCAACACCGGCAAGTTCGCTCTCATCGACCCGCAGAAGAAGGAACCGGGTGCTCAGTTCCTCGGCTACACTTCCGACGGCGTTCGCCTCTGGGCTGTGACCGAAACCTACGAGAACAGCGCTGGCAGCAAGGCCAACATCGTTCCGGCTGACTACGTGGCCGTGTTCAGCGACCAGATGGCCGCCAACGTCCACTTCGGCATGATCGAAGACATGAAGGCTGGCAACTTTGTCGGCGAAATCTTCAGCAAGGTCTGGGACGAAGAAGACCCGTCCGGTCGCTGGCTGAAGTGCGCTTCCGCTCCGCTCGCCTACGTAGCCCAGGCTGACGCTCTCGTTGTCGCCAAGGTTGTGTAAATGAGTTTCCGGAGTGACCTTACAGACGACCTTAACACGAATTTCTTCAACGTTGATGAATTCGGTGAAATGGTCACCTTGACGCGAGGCAATACTTCCGTCACGCTTCAAGGTCTGTATGACACTCCGGTTGTTCAAAATGATCTCGGAGCCGAATCGACTGCGATTGAACACTTCCCTCGTTTGTTTGTTCGTCAGGCAGACCTGCCTGGCGGCAAACCTGCGAAGGGCGATGTTTTCACTCTCTCGTCAACGGACTTCCATACTGCCATCAAGATTATTGCTCTCGATTATGTTTTTGAAAAAGACGGTGTTGTCTGCTACCGTTGCAAATATGGAGTGATTCAGAATAATGCCTGAGCCGACACCAAGAAGTTTGTCCTGTATTTGGGATTTCAAGAATGCGATTGTCACAAAGATTGCTTCCTTGAACTTGGCGGGCCTCGGTGCGAATGTTTTCGCTGACCGGATTTCCAAAATTTGGCCCGACGAAGAATCGATTTGCATTGTGAACATTCCGAATGTGACGTTCGAGGACAACCGCTCGTCGCCCAGGTTTTACGTGACGACTGGTGACATGAATATCGATGTGTACAGTCGCGCTAACGTTGCCGATTTTGCCCACACTAACGGGACGGAATCGACGTCGAACATTGCGGACTACATCGACAATATTGCAAAGTCCATCATCACGAGCCTGGAAACGACGGTCAAGGTTGGACACAACGGCGACATCACCCGTTTTTATCTCAAATCGCTTGTGAACAATTTATCTGAAGACGAAGCGGCGCGAGGAATGTGCAGAATCGTTTTCAGATGCGAATGGAGCATTGTCATCAACAGGACTTCGCCTGCAGACGAATTCTTGAAAGCAAAGAACGAGCTTTCGCTTGGTTCGGGCAATGCGAATAAACAAGAATTCGTTACTAACGTGAGACCTGTAACTGGAACTTAAAAGGAGATGGGAAAATGCAGTTTGTAGAAATTCCCGCTAACAACTTGGTGCCGATTTTTGCGACCGAGTTCGACAACTCGAACGCAGTGAAAGGCGGTGCTATGCCTTGGAAGAACCTGATCATCGGCCAGTCTCTGTCGACTAAATCGACTTACGACGGAACGCTTGTGCAGATTACTTCCGACGAACAGGCCGACGCCTACTTTGGCGCTGGCAGCCAGATTGCCTTGATGATTCGTGCTTTCCGCAAGAACAGCAAGAACGTCGAACTTTGGGCTTTGCCGATTGCCGACGATGCTGAAAGCGCTGCTGCAACTGGCACCATCACGGCAACCGTGTCCGGAACGTCCGGCCTTGCCAACCCTGGCGTGATTCGCCTGATGATTGGCGGTCAGTCTGTGCCGGTGAACGTTGCCGCGACCGACGCATCTGCCGACGTGGCGACCAAGATTGCTGCTGCAATCAATGCGAAAAACAATCTTCCCGTGACAGCTTCTGTTGCGACGAACGTCGTGACGCTCACGGCAAAGAACGCTGGTTCGCTTGGCCACTCCATCGACATCCGTTACAACCATTACCAGGGTGAAGAGCTGCCTGCAGGCTTGACTCTCGCCGTGGTGGCTATGGCGAGCGGCGGTGCCGATGCCGACTACGAAGATGCGGGCATTGCCAGCATCATCGACGGAACGTGGTTCAACGCCATCATTTCGGGCTCTGCCGAAGCGGCGAACATCGCTTACATCAAGGAAATTCTTGACGAACGCTGGACGGCTACTGTTCAGCAGACGGGCGTGGTGTTCTTCTCGATTAACGGTGCCGCAAGCGCGTTCACTTCTCGCGGTACTGCACTCAACAGCCAGGTCATCATGTTGCCGACACTCCCGAAGTCTCCTACTCCTGGCTTCGAAGTCGCTGCGGCCGTGTGTGGCTGCATCGCTCCGATTGCGCTCAACGATCCGGCGGCTCCGCTTACCAATTACGCCGTGAAGGGCGTGATTGCGCCGAAGCCCGAAGATCGTCTTGGCCTCGAAAACAACAACATTATTTTGCGTGCCGGTTGCGCTCTGCTCGTGTCCGGCAACGATGGAACGGTTTACCTGAAGCGCATGGTGACTACCTACAAGACGACTCCTGCCGGAGCTTCCGACACAAGTTATCAACAGGTGGAAACAGTGTTCACACTCAGCTACTTGCGCTGGGATTGGAACAACTACATGGCTTCTCGCTACCCGCACGCAAAGCTTGCGGATGACGGCAACGACTTCGGCCCTGGCCAGACGGTCATGACTCCGAAGCTCGGTGCAGGCGAACTTTTGAGCCGTTACGAATACTGGATGAGCAAGGCGCTCGTGCAGAATTTCGATTCCTTCAAGGAAAACCTGGTTGTCATGCGCGACCCGGACGACAAGACTGCTTTGCAGTTCTTGATTCCGGCCGAGCTCATCAGCCAGTTCTTCATCGGCAAGTCCAAACTCCAGTTCAAATAAGGAAGGTACATCATGGCATTAGAAGACGTTGGTGGAATTTTCAAGCTCTCCGTGAACGGCGTGCAGATGAACCTGAAAGGCGACCCGACCATCGACATCGGTGGCGAGCAGCGCACGTTGATCATGGGTGCAGACGGCCGTGCTCACGGCTACCAGGTGCGCAACACGAAGGCGTCCGTTTCCGGGACGTTCACGGACACGAGCGACCTTGACCTCGTGCTGCTCCGCAAGATGAAAAACGCTACAGTCAAGATCGAGAAGCCGAACGGAAAGACGGTTATCATCTCGAATGCAGCGTTCAGCGGTGACGCATCCGAGGCCGGTGCCGAAGGCGAAATCAACTTCGCTTTCGAAGGCACTCCTGGCAAGGAACTGACCTAAATCACTCCGGACACGCTTGGGCGCATGTTCCGCTGTTTCCACGGGTTTCGGCGGTTCTGGCGATAGGTTCGAATCCTATGTCCGGCTTAACTTATCCAAAACCTAAAAAGAGAGGCTCAAATGCAAGCTCCTGCTGTTGAAACAAAATTTTACGACCAGATTGTGACCGGAAACGTCGTCATGGACAACGGTTTCATTTTTGGTGCCAATGCCGAAGCTGGCACGGTTCTCGCTTCCGCTGGCGTGCCGACTTCTGCCGTCGCTGCTGAAAAGTCCATCACCTTCACGGGTGCCACTCCGGTTGCCACCAAGAAGGTCGCCGTGACCATCGGCGGCGTCAAGTTTGAATACGCCATCGCCGAAAGCGACACTGTGTCCGATGTCGCTGCGGGCCTGAAGGCTCTCATCAACAACGCCACGACCGGCTCTGCTCTCGTGACTGCTGACAACACTTCTGGCAAGCTTGAACTTACGGCCAAGACTGCGGGCTGGGCTGGTAACAACATCACCATCGTTGCCGAACCGGCTGCAGATTCCGGCGTGACTGCCGGTGACCTGACCGTCGAAACAACGGGCCAGGACAAGGGCCAGGAATTCTGGTCCATCGTCGACAGCGACAGCGCGACTGCCGCCTTGCAGAATCCGAAGGCAGTTCTCTTGGAAGATGCCAAGGCCAACACGTTTGCGAAAATCGCCTACTGCGGAGAATTCGCTGAATCGCTTCTGGTGTTCTCCGACGGCGATGACATCACGACTTTCAAGGACGCGATGCGCGCTCGCGGCATGTACGTCAAGAAAGTCATTGACTAAAAAACACATTCAACCGTCATAAAAAAGGAGTAAAAATTTATGGCAAAATATACGTTGAAGAAACCCTGTCCCAACATTGACGGCGAGCTCGTGAAAACGGTCGAAGTCAAGGAGGATTTCACCGGAGCTGACCTTGAGGCCATCGGAAACGCTGGCAGCAAGGAGGGCACCGCGATGATCACCATCGTCGCGCACGCCATCGATAAGCCTGTTGCTTTCGTGCGGGGAATGTCCGGAAAAGACATCCGTGCGATTGCAAAGATGGCACAAGGTTTTTTAGCGGATGGAGGGTCGTAAGAAAAGACGGCGTGACGCGAATCGGCGTGGCTGTTGATGGCAAGTTTGTCGATTTCCAGGAATGTTTTGCGGCGTTTGCTGGAATGTTCCACTGGTCATACGATGCCATTATGAAAATGACGTGCTCGCAGGTCGAATATTCTTACATGGCTCTCCGGAAATATTCGTCGTGGTTCCCACGAAAATAGCAACAAAGCGGGCCTAGTGCCCGCTTTTCTTTCATAAGACTGCACAACAATTTGATGGTCACGAAAAAGGTACAATAAAGCTATGGCAATGCGCGCACTCGAATACTTGCTTAATTTCCGCACGAACAAGGCTTCGCTTGGTTCTGCCAACCAAGACGTCAAGAGCTTGCGCGAAAATATCACGGGCATCGGTTCGACGTTCAACAAGGTTCACGGCGAGCTGACAAAGTTTGCGAATTCGCAGAAGTGGATGAACATCACCCAGCTTTCGCAGAATGTTCTCGGCGGAGTCGTCGGTATTGCTGGCAATATCAAGAAGGCTTTCACTTCGGCGTACAATTTCATGGACGAATTCGCGAGCGAGGGTGACAAGGTCGCAAAGACTGCTCGCCTGATTGGGATGTCTGTCAAGGATTTCCAGGCGTTTTCGTTTGCTGCCGAGCGCTCCGGCGTTTCGCTCGAACAGTTCAATTCTGGAATGCAGCGCTTCAGCATTACGCTCGGCAAGGCCCGTAGTGGCGACAAGACTGCAAACCAGATGCTCTCGGCGCTCTTGCCGAAAGAACTTGCGGCGTACAAGGATGAGCGCGAGCTGCTGCTGGATCTCTCGGATTCCTACACCAAGCTGAGTGAATCGCAGCGCAATTTTGTTTCGCAGTCCATTTTTGGTCGGACCGGCGTCCAGTTCGGCGAAATGCTTTCTTCCGGAAGCGCGGGCGTTGAAGCTTTGCTGCAGCGCTTCGAGGATCTTGGCGGTGGCTTCGGTGACGAGGCGGCAAAGAATGCGGAGACGTTCAAGGATTCGCTTACCGACATGAACGTGACGCTGAATTCCATGCGTGTTCTCGTGGGCTCCGAATTGCTGCCGGTATTCAATCAGATGTTCGGCGAAATCACGAAGTATTTCGTGGCTAACCGCACAGAAATTCAGAAGGTCGTTCGTGACTTTGGCGTGCAGTTCGTGGGCGGTGTTAAAAAGCTTATTCCGATGATTCCGGATATTCTTGGCGGTGTGAAAACCATATTCGGCTACGTGGCTGACATTGTCGAATTCCTGGGCCCGATAAAGACGATTTTGGGCGTGGCTATTATCGGGAGTCTTGGCAGTATTATCGGCATCGTGACGAGCCTCGTGGGCCTTATTGGAGGACCTGCCGTTGCCGCGATTGCGGCGTGCGCTGTCGGCTTTGGCGGGCTTGCTTCTGCAGTTCTTGATATTTATAAAAATTGGGATATGCTTGTTAGCTTTGTCGTGGATGACGTAGTTCCTGTAATCAAGGGAGCGTTTAACGATTTCTTCTCGTTTCTTTCCGATGGAATTGAAAACTCTATCGTCTCTGGCGCTGTTAGAACGCTTCGAAAACTGGTTAAGATGCTTCCAGGAGGCAACTTAATTTTCTCCGATGTGGATTTCGGCGAGACCGAGGGCGACATCGGCGGCGAATTCGCGAAGATGGTCGAGGTGCAGCAGAAGTCCACTACTACGACAAACAGGTTCTCTGTAGATTTCAAGAACATGCCGCGAGGCGTGAAGGTGCAGGCCCCGAAGCAGGGCGATTTCGATTTCTCTTACGGCTACGTGCTTGACGGGGGTGTATAAATGGCGTATTTGGACACGCTTCAAAAGGTTACGATTGACACTGTCGACGGTCCGGTCAAGTGTGTCGGCTGCTCTTACAACGGCGTTGCGTTCTTTGTCGAAGAATCGGAAAGCAGTGGCGGGCGCAACATTGCGACAACGTCCTTGCCGTTCACGAATCTGCACGTCAACGAGGATCTTGGCGGGCGCGTCAAGCAGTTTTCTCTCCGCATCTACATCGTCGGCGACGATGCCGAGGCGAAGCGCTCCGAACTGGAAGCGGCTTTCGATGCCGAGGGCGCTTTCGAGCTCGTGCACATGTACTATGGCAAGTTCCAGGCGCGTTGCACAAGCTACAGTTTTTCGCATAATAGTTCCGAACTTGCCTACATCACGGGCGACGTGTCGTTTGTTCCGGAAAAGGACCCGAAAGCGATTGAACGCTCTTCTGTCGATACGCGCGGGATGGCGGCGGCAAAAGCAGACGGCTCCTTGTCGAGGGCTGCTGCGCTATTCAAGCAGGCTTTCAGCATTGCGGGCAAGGCTGCGAGCGTCGTGCAGGCTACCGTCGACGCGACGAATGACGTTCTGGATTCCATCGAAAGCGTGCGAAACAGTATGCGCTCCGTCGAAATGTTCGTCATGAATCTTTCGCAGATTCGCGACAACATCGGGCTCATCATGAAAACGCCTGGCGACTTCGCAAATCGTCTGCAGAACCTTCTCACGATGACTCGCGAGACTTTCGACGATGACGAGGACTGGAACACATACACGAACGAAAGCTTGACGATGATGTCGCGTGTCGAAGTTGAAGACGGCGAAACAACGACATCCGCGTTGCGCTCGATGGTGCAGCGCTTGGCGCTGATGTCTTCGGCGAGTATGGTTGTCAAGTGTGTGCTCGAATCCAGCTACGAGAATTCGCTTCAGGTTTACGAGACCGAAGAAGCGCTGAATGCGGCGTTTGAAGCTGCTATGGCCCGCGTGAATTCTGTAGACGATTACACCGACCTTGCCGACATGCTGGCAATCGCGCTGAAGTTCTTACGCGACGTGAAATCCGGGCTCGCTGTAGTCGTGGAAAAGCCGTTGAACGACATTTCGAACGTGCTGACGGTCGCCTTCGATACTTACGGCAACCTGGACCGCGTTGAAGACATCATCGACCGCAACGAAATTTCTGACCCGTCGGCCATTGACCGTCGATTTGTGAAGGTGCTTAGCAAATGATTGAAGTCTTTGCGAACGGTTTCAAGTTTGACGCCTGGACTAGCGTGGGCATCACCAGGAGCCTCGGCAATATTGCGGCGGGGTTCAATTTGCGCTTGGCGAACCACGACGCCGACGGCAACCGTGTACGTCTTTTCAGCGGCGACCTGGTGGAAATCGACATTGACGGCATCGGTGCTGTCAAGGGCTTTGTGGGCCCGCTTTCCGTCGGCTTCGACGAAGGTTCTGCCGACCTGAGCGTGCGCGGCTACGAAATGACGTGCGACCTGGTGGACTGCTGTGTCACGTCGCAAATGGAATGGCTTGACAAGTCTGCCGACCGAATTATTTCGGATATTTGCCGAGAATTCGGCGTGAACTTCTACAATCCTTACGGAGTCGACTTCGGTGCGGCAATCAAGAATTTTTCCGTGGATCCTGGAACGCGGGCCCTGGATGCGATTTCGAAGCTGTGTCGACAGCGCGGATTCTTGCCATGCAGCAACGGCATGGGCAAGGTCTTTGTCGTGAAGCCGAGCGATTGTCCGCGTGGCCCGAAGTTTGAAGAGGGTGTGAACATGCTTTCCGCTTCGGCTGGCTATAACGCCAACGCGCTCTATTCCGACTACTACGTGTACGGCACGGGTGACGCCAAGAAAAAGATCATGGCCCACAAGAGCGACCCGACGGTCCGCAACCGTCCGCTGGTCATCGTGGATTCCGACGCCATCGACAAGGATACTGTCGAGGCGCGGGCGACGTGGGAAATGTCTATCAGGCGGGCGAAAAGCATTTCTTTCAATGTCGCGGTCAAGGGTTGGCGTCGTGACAAAATTCACTTGTGGGAGCCTGGCTTGATTTGCTCGATAGTTTCGCCGACGCTGTTTGTGGATGATCCGGTCGACATGATTGTGAGCCAGGTCGATTACGACTGGGGCAATGATGGCGAATTGACCAACCTGACGCTTGTGCCGGTCGATTCTTACGAGCCGGAGCCCGAAGTGCAAAAGCCACAGAAGGTGACGGCTCCGAAGCAGAAGACGCCGAAAGTGTGGGAACAAATCAGCAAGGCGGTGCACGGATGATTGCTTCTATTCAATCGCTTATCGACCGCGTGCGGCTGATTGTGGGTCGCTGTGTTATCGTTGCCAGCCGTTACGATTCCGGAGCCCATGTTGCCGATGTCGAGCTCACTGCAGGCGAAAAACGTCGTGGGCTTGATTTTGTGCAGCAATTCGGGCTCGTTTCGAGGCCCAAGGGCGAAGTTTCGGGCGTGGCCTTGTTCGTGGGCGGCAACCGTGCAAACGGCGTCGTGGTGGCCTGCAACGGCGAGGAATCGGCATTGCGGAAAAGCCTCAAAGAAGGCGAAGTCTGCCTGGTCGCTCCGTTTGGCCAGCAAATCTTCCTGAAAGAAGATGGTTCGATTTTGTTTAAATCCGCGAACGGCGTCGTGAATGTCGATGGCGAAATGCGCGTTTCCGAAGATGTGATTGTTTTCGACAAGAAGCCGAACCAGGTGCGTGTTTCTACGCACATTCACGGGTCGGGCGCTGGCCCGACGTCTCCACCTAAACCTGGGAGCTGATATGCCTCTAGTAAAAGCAACTTTGCAAGCTGAACTTGCATCTATTTTGAGCAACACAGACAATACAGCACAACAAGCTGCCGAGAAAATTGCGACGGCCATCGATGCCTACATCAAGAGCGCGACCGTCACCGTGACCGGCACCAGCGCGACCGGCGGGCCCGTCACCGGCACCGGAATCATCAGCTAATAAGATGAGACTGTGGACCCGCGAGAAAAGCCCTTGCGGGTTAATTTTTGGATATGAGCGACTTGGCTTTGAAAGCGATGCCGAACGGTTCTTTTGACTTGGATTTTGATGAAAAATCCAATGATTTGCTGTTGACGGATTCGCTCTTCAACGCTGTCGGGATTTCCATCGGGACCTATGCGCGCGACCGCAACGCTAAGCTTGGTGTGGCCGTTCTGGATCCGCAAATCGGCGGATGGTGGGCTGATGCTCTCGACCCTGTCGGAACGCTCGGCGGCTACCTTTACGAGGCTTTTCCTGGCAAGCTTACCGACGAGACGGCCGAAAACGTGAAGGCTCTCGTCATCGAGGCTTTACGCTGGATGATTGACGACGGTGTAGCCAAGAACGTGAGCTGCGAGCCTGTAATTGGCGAAGATTCGCTCGACTTGATTGTAGTCATCGAAAAACCTGATGGCGTTTCTGAAGATTATCGCTACGAACTGAACTGGATTGCGACCAATGGAATTTAAATCTTTACAGGACCTTATTCGCTATGTCGATTCCGCTTTCGCGCTGAAGTTCTACTCCGGCGCGGCTGTTCTGCGTAAGGGCGTTCTGAAGGTGATTGCGAGCGTTATTGGCGGCTCTCTTTACATGATTTCGCTGTTGTGCAAGCGCATTTGGAAAAACCGCTTTTTGACGACTTGCGAAGTGTCGGCGCTCGATGGTTTCGGCGTCGAATTCGAGCTGCCGCACAAGGCCCCGACCTACGCCAAGGGCTATGCCGAGGTGACGCTTGCGACCGGGTCCAGCTCGGCAACCGTGCCCGCAGGAACATACCTTGTTGACCCGCTGACCCGTCTTGAATATAGGACGCTTCTTTCGACGTCGATTTCTTCTACGAACAAGCAGATTCGTGTAGTCGCTGCCGCTGCCGGTGGCGATTATAACGCCGATGTTGGGACGGCTCTGGAATTCCGTGACGCGACTCCGGCGGGCCTCGAAGCGACTTGCACCGTTTCCGGTGAGCTTGGCCTGTTTGGCGGCTATTCGACCGTCGTGTCCATCGATGGCGTTGACCAGGTGTGGGGCGAGACTGCCGAGGAATATCGCGAGCGCCTGCTTTATCGCGAACGCAATGCGCCGATGGGCGGTGCAGACAGCGATTACAAGATTTGGGCCGAGCGCTTCGACTTTGTGTCGAAGGCTTTTGTCATTCCGCAACAGCCTTACGTCAATTCCGTGTGTGTGGTCCTGGCAAATTACCAAACACCGCAAATTTCCGTCGATTCTTCGGACGTGGCGAAAGTTGCGAACTACATCAACGCTCCGGCTCGTCGTCCGTCGACGGCCGATGTGCGCGTTTTCTCTGCTACCCCTGCAGCTTTCGCTGTCGAGGCTACGGTGGCACCGTTCAACGACGAAGTTTTCCAGTCCGTGAACGCTGCTTTTAATTCTTTGTTCAAGTCTTTTGGCCCTGGCAGCAATCCGTTGCTTTTCCAGCAAGTCGAAGACTATATCAGAAACAACAGCATCGCGGAAGCTTTTGCCATTAACTCTGTGACGAAAAACGGAAACGCTGTAACGATGTTTGCCTTGGATCTTTATCCCAACAGCCAAATCGGCGAAGTTGCGAAAATTACAACTGATTTTCAGAACGGTGAATGATGTTTATAGTTGATTCGAATAAATATAAAGCTGGTGCGGGCGGCGTCGTTACGGTTTACGGCGTCGGCTTTAACGATGCTTGTGTTGTTCGAATTTCAGGCCGCGACTATTCGCCGGTAGATTTCGATGATGAATTCATCTGTTTCAATGCTCCGAGCGAACTTGGAACGTATTCTTTTGAAATCCGCGACGGTGTAAGTTCTTCCGGAGAAATGACGCTTTATGTTGTGGCGTATGAAGATTTGTGCACGACTAAGCTTCCGGAACGCCAGGAATCGTCTTTTGTCCGCTTGCTCGATGGCTTGATGCCACGTGGTTTTGCTTGGGAGTACGAAAACGGCTCGAACTGGTCGAAGCTGATTGCTGGCATCGCTCTTGCGCTCGCGTACCTGTACGACATGCTGAAGAATCTTGTCTTGCAGATGTCGCCCGTGTCCACGACGGATTTCGGCGTGTGGGAAAACGAGCTCGCCTTGCCCTGGCAGGGGATCGCCCGCGATACCGACGAGGGCCGCAAATCCGAAATCATCCGCGTTGGCCGCAAGCGTGGCGGTGCGACGATCCCGTATCTAAAATCGATTCTTGATTTGATGGATGTGAACTACGACATTTTTGAGTATGCGAATATGCCTGCAGTTTTCCCGTCCTGGGTGCCATCTAAATACGGCAACCGTTCCGGATTCGTTGTCATGGTCAAGGTGTACCGTGACAGCTACTATCCTTACGGAATGAACTGCAAGTCGCCGTGCAATTCTTCGCTTGGCCGTGCTCGCGACAAGAAAATTGAAAGCGTGCTCGATAGAGTCAAGCAGTCTCATGTGAAAATTATTTACAGCTACGTTGTCCGTGTGCTTACCGATATGAACGGGAACCCGATTGTCCCGAGCGCTACGGACCAGCGCATGATTATCGTCTAGGAGTTTGTATGCACAAAATTAACACCGAAACAGCTACGCAAAACGGCGAATTCACTGACGGCGATGAACAGCAGGCGATTGCTCCGACCGACTTGAATGCGGCGTGGTTCAATAGCGTCCAGCGCGAGCTGTGCAATATCGTTACTGAAGCGGGCGGTTCGCTCGATCCGAGCGATGATGCCCAGCTTTGGGCAGTGTTGAAAAAGATTGGATTCCGCGTTGACTATTCCAACGATGGCGACGTGGATGTGAGCGATTTTTCCGGAAATACGGCTATTTTCCATTCGGCGAGCGATTTCGATATTGATGGGGTTGTCGCCAAGGGCAGTCTTGTTGTTATTGCACTGTATTGGAGAGACGATTCGCCTAATTCGATTTCTGTCGGCTACAATACAGGTTCAATCAGCATCAAGAAATGGTCTGTATTTGTCGGATTCGCAATGAACGGCGATGACGATTTGGATCTTGCTGGCGTATATATCCCGATGCTTTCCGGAACGTCTGGAAAGTTGACTGTTGGTGCGTTGGAGGCTGCGTCTGTCAAGGCTGGAAAACGTTTTGAAACGTCTTTCGTTGATTTTGAATACACGACGGACCAGCCGGAGCTTCAGGGCCAGCAGGCCTGGCAGCTTGCGAGTAACTGGGATATTGGCCAGGTGAAGCGCGTCCGCTGCACGAATGCCCAGGCTGGCGGCACGCCAGTCACAACGTTTGGTAATTCTTCTGGAACTTTCTCGCAGGTTACATTCTACCCGCATTCGTTCCGCGAATTCGTATGTGTCGGAACTTATACCACCACTGGCACCGTTAGCTACACCTGGGCTGTTCTCGCAGTCAACGGCAAGGCATAAGGAGGATTGAAAAATGGCTTCTAATTTGGAATTTGTACCGTTTGATGAATTTGTTGAAAGTCTTCCCGCAAGAACCGTTGCCAAATCTAGCGACAAAACCGTTGTCAGTAACTCCACCGATGGCCCTGGAAGTGAAACGAATGCTGCCCAGGTGCAAAAAGTGCTTGCTGGAAATGCTGCACAAGAATTTGATGAGGGTGGAAATAGTAGCTATTTTGCCGGAGAGCCTATTGTGAGGGCTGGCAAAACGTATGTTTTTAATGTTGATCACTCTGGTGCATGGAATGCTTCACATGTGGATCAGGTTGATGAGCAAATTTTAAACAAAAATGTCGGAGGTTTTGTTTGTCGTATTGTTGGAAATGGTGATTCGGCGGTCGCATGTAAAATTTTTGCTCGTGAAGGTAGCGTTGTGAGAATTGTTCCAAGGCAGACAACTTGGGATACGACGGGCGTTGTTGCGCCTCACGCAAAATTTGCAGTAAGACGAAGAACAACGGCTGGTTCTTACGTTGATTTTGTTAGCGTTGCGATTGCAAACGATGTGCCTAGCGTTATTGATGTTGAAATCCCAACTGGTACGGCTTGGTTAGAGGTTTTTGCACGCGCGGCGGTAGGCAAAAATTTGTACTTTGACGCGTTTAGCTATACGGCCGTTCAAGAAAAGAACTACCCAAATATTACCCTTTTTGAAATGGGCAACGTGGCTATTAGTTCTAGTTCCTTGATATATTCCAGCAGTACAACAAGGGCGCGAGCTAA
>CADAWC010000035.1 GCA_902791475.1 Fibrobacter succinogenes | reverse complement strand
GTTCATCCGTGTTGACTTCAACGTTCCGCAGGACAAGGTGACTGGCGAAATCACCAACACCAAGCGTATCGAAGCCGCTCTCCCGACCATCCAGTACGCTCTCGATCATGGTGCAGCCGTCGTGCTCGCTTCCCACCTCGGCCGTCCGAATGGCGAAAAGAACATGAAGTACACGCTCGCTCCGGTTGCTAAGAAGCTCGAAGAACTCATCAAGAAGCCGGTGAAGTTCCTCCCGGATTGCGTTGGTCCGGAAGTTGAAGCTGCCTGCGCTGCTATCAAGCCGGGTGAAATCATCCTCCTCGAAAACCTCCGCTTCCACATCGAAGAAGAAGGCAAGAGGAAGATCAAGAACGCCGATGGCACCGAAACCAAGGAAAAGGCCGACAAGGAAGCCGTGAAGGCCTTCCGCGCAAGCCTCACCAAGCTCGCTGACGTTTATGTGAACGACGCTTTCGGTACCGCTCACCGCGATCACTCTTCCATGACTGGTGTTGAACTTCCGCAGCGCGCTGCCGGTTTCCTCATGAACAAAGGTCGCTGACAAGATCCAGCTCATCAACAACCTCCTCGACAAGGCCGACAAGATCATCATCGGCGGTGGCATGGCTTTCACCTTCAAGAAGGTTCTCAACAACATCGAAATCGGTTCTTCTCTGTTTGACGAAGAAGGTGCCAAGCTCGTTCCGGATCTCATGGCTAAGGCTAAGGCTGCCGGCAAGGAAATCATCCTCCCGGTGGACTACATCGCTGCTGACAAGTTCGCTGCCGACGCTGCTACCAAGGCTGTCTCTGACGCCGAAGGTATTCCGGCTGGCTGGATGGGCCTCGATGTGGGTGCTGAATCCACCAAGCTCTTTGTGAACGCTATCAAGTCCGCAAAGACCATCGTTTGGAACGGTCCTGCAGGCGTGTTCGAATTCGAAGCTTTTGAAAAGGCTACCAAGGCTATGGCTGACGCTATCGTCGAAGCTACCGCTGCTGGCGCAATCACCGTGATCGGTGGTGGCGATACCGCTACGGCTGCCAAGAAGTACGGCGCAGACAAGAAGGTGACCCACACCTCTACGGGTGGTGGCGCTTCCCTCGAACTCCTCGAAGGCAAGGTTCTTCCGGGCGTTGCTTTCCTCACTGACAAGTAACTGATTATGAGGCGAGTGAAGTGCGAACGCTTGCGTTCGCATTTCCGAGCCTAGAATTTTGCGCTTGCGCAAAAATTGGATTTTAAAGACTCTGCAACATAGTTTGCGGAGTTTTTTATTATTCGGCTTCGGGTCTGCGGCCTTGCTCTGCTCGCAACTGAACCATTACTAGGATTTTGTTGACTAACAAAATTTTAAAGTCCCGACTTTTCTAAGTCGGGATTTTGCTTTATAGGAACTCTCGCTCGCGAGGGCTTCTTTTTTTGGGGTGTCATGCCGCATTTGATGCTGCATCTCCTTTCAAAACATTTGCGCTCGCGGGGGGTTCTTTTTTTATATTGCTTCACATGAAAATTATTTTGTTGTGTATTGCGTTGTTGATGATGCCTTGCCTGGCTAATGAACCGGCTGTGGTTACGCCTGTTGATTCTGCTGAGTATTATCAGAAAATGTACGAATACA
The DNA here is from genome assembly GCA_902791475.1 of Fibrobacter succinogenes. GTDB lineage: Bacteria > Fibrobacterota > Fibrobacteria > Fibrobacterales > Fibrobacteraceae > Fibrobacter > Fibrobacter succinogenes_J. The sequence goes on along the minus strand of CADAWC010000035.1, from coordinate 36,035 downwards.
ACTTGGAAAAATATCGTACGGATGATTTTGTGAAAGATGTGATGTTTTGGACGTTTATCGGAGGCTCAGATAACCTTTGAAATCGCGACTTTAGTCCGTCGCAGTAAGTATGAAAAATACTACCCAAAATGGCAAGATTCTAAAAAATCGAGCAAGTCCATGCAAGTTGGGATTACTCCTCTGCTGAACCCTTTGGATGGGCGTTACGGCGCTGTTTTGGCGTTTTCGTTTTAGCCTTGACCGCCTTGCTTTGGCTCAGCGGTTTCGTCGTGTTCCTCGATTTTACTGACTTTGGTGAACCAGTAGTCTTCGCTGTTGATGGAACTCATGTTGCCGATGAGCTGGTCGAGGTCGAGATTCTTGATGTTGTTGTTTTCGTTAGGCATGTTTAAAATATAGAGTGTTTTAAAGGCGATTTTTGAAAAATGGCGAAATTTACGTGAAAATTTTCAATTTTTGAGCTTTATTCACGTAAAATTCTAATGTTGTATGTAATAAAAGCTGGAGAACATGCCGCTTTTGTAAATTTTTTTGCTTTTTGGAAGTGATTTTTTCGCGAAAAAGGATCTTTAACCTGTGTTTTGTGCCGGTTTTGAGCGCGAAATCCCGAATTTTTGAAAATTTTGATTAATTTGTACTAGAATTTACGTGAAAATTTGTGAAAAACGCGCTTTTCTCACGTAAAAAATGATGAAAATGCAAAATTTAGTTTTTCAGCGCCTGTCACGAATGTAAATTTACATTGTCTTTTGTAAAAGGAGCTTTTATGTCGATTGCCGAATTTTCGAAGAAATTCCATGCGGATAAGCGCGGTAACTGTGCCATGGCGGTTGCTTATGGTTACGCCCGTGCAACGGGCAAATCCGAAGAAGAGGCAGTGAAGGTTGCCGAAATGTTCCGTGCTTTCGGTGGCGGAAAGGCTCCGGACGGCTTGTGCGGGGCGCTCTATGCGGCGAAGATGATGCAACCCGACCATGCCGAATCGATTGAAGATGTCTTTAAGCGCGGCGCTCAGGGCTTTACCAAGTGTAAGGAAATTCGCCCGAACAAAATTATCCCGTGTAACCGCTGTGTGGAACTGGCGGGCGAAGCGCTGGATTTTTTGGAGAAATAGAACTTAGAACTTAGAACAATGCATTCTCTTTAAGCTCTGTCAACTAAGTTCTGCCAACTAAGTTCTAAGAGCGGAGCGGGCTAGGTTCTGCCAACTTCCTACCGTCTACTGTCTACTTCCTACTAACCTCACGTTCAATAAGTCTTCTTCCCACGCGTCTTTGAGCTTGCGGAGGGCTTCGAGGGATTTGTCGTCGGCGAGGCTTTCGTCTCGTGTCTGCATGAGCTGCTTGTAGCTTTCGGCGAGTTCGCTTGCGTGCGGATAATCCGGGGCTAGTTTGGCGAGTTCGCCTAGTATAGCATCGTCTGAGTACAAGCGGGAGATGCCTTCTAGGCTGCGCTCGATGTATTTGGGAGTATCATTTTCACTTTTGAACGTTTCTGCTTCTTCAAATTCGAGAGGTTTGATTTTGTCCATCCACTTGGTTTCGGCGGCATAAAGTTCGTTGTCTTCGGCGATGGCGTCTTTACGACCGAAAATGGCCAACTGCGACTTGAGGAACGGACGGTAGCTCTCGATGTCTATTTTTTGCGATGTTTGTTCGGCAAAATTGCCGAGATTTCTGAGATTTGTTTCGGATGGATTGTTCAGGAGGCATTCTTTGAGTACGGCAAGCTGATCTTTAGGGGCAAGTCTCTTAAATGATTCCGAACGTGTGGTGTTGGCTCGGATTCTCAAACGCAAAATGCGCAAGAGCAGAAGCATCATGGCTATAAAAAATACGATGGACCAATTCATGGCCGAAAAAAATAGCTATTCCCATGAAAAATGCGGTTACGACTTGGATATTTTACGGATATAATACGGTAATTGTTGAAATTTCTGAAGATTTTATGTTTTTACATATATTTTGCAATAATATTGGACCTCATTTCAATGGAATTGGTTTATATTTAGGTGGAATTGTTGTAACCTAATTTTAGGTGGAGATTGGAATTTATGAAACTATATAAGTGGATTACCCTCGGTGCTCTGTTTGGTTGTTCCGCCGTTGGTTTTGCCCAGACCCAGGATGTCCGTACGTTGGATATTGTGATTCGCGATTTTCAGCCGAGTCACCCGGACTTCGAAAATTTTTCCGAAGAATATATGAGCAAAGGCGATAATAACTATTGTTCATCGAAAGGTGCTGTCCTGACGGGGCTTTGCAGTGAACTCATTGTCAATGGCGGCTACGTCGGTTACGATGTTTCATGGTACAATAATCCTCTCCACGCTACTTGCGGTAACAAGAATACCATTGACATGGGAATTGGTGCCAAAATTGGTACTGATGGTCTCCCGATGGTTGCGAATCTTTCCTTGCCGGGATATTTGCAGACTGTTTCTACAACGGGACAGGTTCTTGAATATGGCGAATGCTCCCAGAAAAACGGAAATATTACGCTTCGTGGTTACAAGAACGCTCAGGCTGATGTGAGCGGTTACAAGTGCCCGAATGGTGGTGTCGTTTGGTCGAACCCAGTTATCTATACGCCGGGTATGGTGAACCCCTATTTGATGTTTACTCCTAAGGAAGAAGGCAAAATTGACATGCTTAATGATGTCTCCATCCTTAAACAGGGTGACCTTTGCGATAATGCGAATTTTATTCAGTGGTATGCCGATGTTGAGGGCGTGAACAAGCGCGTCAACACGACGATGGATATTCCGAAGGACCCGAACTCCAAGTATTACATTTATGACTATAACTACAATAACGGTGGTTATTCTCCGCTTGACAGTATCAACCCGCTTACAAGAGAATGGGTGAGCAACAAGCCCTGTAATGCTTCTATTCAGCCGACTGGTCAGTGTGACCAGTATTTTCCGCAGACGCTTTCCATTTTCTGCCCGCCGTACAATTACCAGTATGCTAATTCCCAGGCTGACTATATGGGCCAGAACACTGAAAAACTTTGCAAAGACTGGTTAGCCCAGGGTGGTCCGCGTGCAGTTCTTACTAGCAGTGGCTTTAGCGCTGCTTGGAACGCTGCTACGATGAACGGTAGTCTTGGTAAACAGCATCTCCGTAACTATGCATTCACCATGATGGGTTATGCTAGCTTCAAGTACAAGGCTGCAAACCAGAATCCGACTCCGGAAGTCTTCGAATTCGCCGGTGACGACGACATGTGGATCTTTGTGGACGGTGTGCTCGTTGTGGACTTGGGCGGTACGCACTTGTCTTCTCCGGGTAAGGTCAATATTCAGACTTTGGCTAAGAACAACCATGGATGCAATGCTGGTGAACCGCTTTCTACGTACACGAACTGCGCTGGATCGTCTCCTTTGACGGGTTGGGCTGATGATACATGGCATCATTTGCACTTCTTCTATGCTGACCGCCAGTCTGACGGCTCTAACATTTACATCCGTACGTCCCTTGCTGAACTTGCTCCGTCCCGTTATGGTCAGCCGACTGTTAGCGATGTCGTTGTGAAGGTGGACGAAAACGGTGTTTCTCACAACAGCATGTACATGAACGTTCCGCTTGCTGACTCTAGCCTTGCCGCTATCCAAACTTCTGCCGCTATGGGCCTCCCGGCTATGGTCGTGTTGCGTGAAGTGACTGATGCAAATGGTGTGAAGCAGACTGTGGTTTATGGCTATTATGTGACTTCGATGACTGGCCCGACTGATAAGGGGGCCGATGGTCAAATGTACCAGTTTGAAGGTAAGGTGATGACTTATGATGCGAATGGAACTTTGGTGGAAGTGCCTGGTGGTCTTTTGGGTGATGACCGCATTGCCTTTAACGTGCCTTGGACTCAGGGGCTTGAAGATGACGGCAATGGTGGAAACTATACTGCTACAGAATGGTCTCAGTTGATGTTCTGGTCTAAGTTGATGTACACGACAAATCCGGCTGGTCAATTGGTGCCTGTCTATATTGCTTCTTCTTCGGGCAAGCATGTGGAAGGCTTCGATGAACGTGAAAAGTGGGGTAAGATTTCTTACACTGCTGTGGCTACGACGCCTGTGATTCCTGATGACCCGGCTTATGACCGTCCGGACTTTACAGAAGAAGCTCAGAAGCTTACGGATCTTGCAGAAAGCAATGATGGCACGATTCCGACTGACATGACTGCAGACCTCGTTTTGACTCCGATTCCGGCTGTCAGTGGCACTGACCCGCTGAAGTGGGCTAAGGATCATGCCGATGAAACTATGGCTTCGGGTGGCAAGGGCAATACTACGGTTACCAATGGTGTCGTTTTTGGCGCTGGCGATGGTAACTCGACTCTCTGCTATAATGATGGTTCTGCTAAGATTCCGGGTAAGAAGAGTAACGAATCTTGTTATGAATGGCATTTCTCGACGACTCAGCCGTTCCAGGTGAATATTCGCGTGTTTGACCACTTGGGTCACTTTGTGAACCAGTACAACAAGCGCGTGACTAAGGAAGAATATGAAAAGGCTCTGGGTACAGGTAATCCGTCTGCTCCGAATGGCATGGTAGTTCCAGGTTGCTCCAATACAAAGCTCTATGGTGCATCGGGTGCCATGACTGCTACGATCAAGATGTATCCGGTGACGGATAAGGGTCGCTTGCTTGCAACGGGTCCGTACATTTACCAGATGACCGTCGTTAAGGAAGCCTACGAATACTGCTATCTGAGTAACGGTAATAACGCAACGGTGATGACGATGCCGTTCCAGCGTACTACTGAAACGACGAGACGTGGTTACCGTAGAACCGCTAAGAAGAAATAAGATTTCTTAGAGATTTTCAAGACTCCCTGTGGTAAATGCCATGGGGAGTTTTTTGTTAGTAGTCAATAGTAGGTTATGAAAAAATGTGCAGGAATTGCGGTTGGGATTGCTCGCGGGGTATGCGGCGTGTTGCGCTGGTGGGGTTAGAGTGGCTTCGCAATTAATGCGAAGGGCTCGGCATCGGTGATGCGGACGCGGAGCGTTTGACCGGCAGGGAAAGTGCCTTGTAATGCGACGGGACGGTAGGCCTCGTTGCGGGCGATGGTTGTGCCTGCACGGTAGCCTTGCTTTTCGGTGACGACGGTGCATTCGTCGCCAATCCATTCGCAGTTGTTCTCGAGAGCGATATGTTGGAACGCTTCGGCGAGAATCGCGGAACGCTCGTGCTTGATATCGTCGGGGATCGCAAGGGGTGCGGGGGCGAGATGCGCGCTGTTTTTTGCAGACTCGGGATGCGTTGGTTTGCTAGTTTCGAGATGTGCGGCGACGGTGCCTGGGCGCGCGACAAAACGCGTGATGTTGCAGACGGTCGGGCGAGTTTCTTTCAAAAGCTTTAATGTGTCGTTGAAATCTTCGGCAGTTTCGCCGGGATAGCCGACAATAAGGTCGGTGCTGAGCGTGAACTTGCGGAATCGCTCGGTAAAGGCGTGGGCGAGGGTTGCGTAGTCGCGAGCTGTGTGGCGGCGGTTCATCGCCTTGAGCACATTTTCGCTGCCACTCTGGACGGGAATGTGGATGAACTTGTAAATGCGGTCATCCGTGAAGCAATCTAGTAGCGCCTCCTGATAGCTGAGGACATGGCGCGGATTGCCCATGCCGAGGCGGATGCGGTAATTGCCGTTCACGTGCGTGAGGATTCTCTGCGTGAGTTCGGCGATATTCGTGCCGATGTCAAAGCCGTAGCAGGCGCAGTCTTGGCCGGTGAGCTGGATTTCGAGGCAACCGTCATCGACGAGCGCTTGGACTTGATCGACAATTGCGTTGGGTGCAAAGCTGTGGAGGCGGCCTTTGACGAGATGCGTACTGCAAAAGGCGCAGGCGTCAAGACAGCCTTCTTCGATGTTTACGATGCCGACGAATGGGGATTCACGAAGGACGTTGCGCACGCCTAAGGCCGCTGAGCTTGCCGAAGCGCCTGTCTTTTTGAGACCATTCGCGTTGCTCCATGGTGACTTTGGTCTATTGCTAATGCGAGTGCGGTCTTGTTCTGCGTTTCCCAAATAATCAATAAATAGCGGGTCTTTCTCGAGTTCTGCAAGCGTTGTAAATTGCACTTTCGGGACCGCTCGAATTGCTTCTTCGCGGAAGTCCTTGGGGGCGCAGCCCGTGATGTATATAGGAACGCCTGGATAGGTGCTTGCTGCTTTGCGCAGGAGTTTCATGGCGCCTGCATTGCCTTTGACCGTGCAAATGTTCAGGAAGAACGCTTCGGGATTTGTTTCCGGAAACTCGAACGTGACTTCTGATTTTTGGGAGAGAATGCGCGCAATCTTTTCTCCGTCACCGAAATTTGCGGCACAGCCCTGGCTTAAAACGACTATCATCTCTTGAATTTTTCCAGCGTGATGCCGGGGTAATAGTGCGTTAAAATTTGGATGTAGCTTTGACCGGCCTGTGCGCGAGCGCGAGCGCCCATTTGGCAAAGCCCAACGCCATGCCCGAATCCCTTGCCCTTGAGAATCCATTCATTCCCGTTCTTGTGGATGCGGAAAAAGCTGGAGGGGAGGATTGTGCCACCGCGCTTGAAAAGCCAGCGGATTTTGTCTGCTTTGGCAGTGAACGAACCGTTGTTCGTTTCGATGACGAGCGTGTGGATGCGACCGCTCTTGAGCGTGTCTTGAATGTGCATCGACTTGATGCTCGAAAAACTTGGGACGTTTGCTTTTGCTTCTTTTGCGTTTATCTGGAATAAATCGCGAAGTTCGTCTTCGGTAAATTCACGAGTCCATTCGGTGTAGTTGGATTCGCGGCACCACGGCGTTCCGTCGGGGCGGAGGTCGGGTTTGTTTTTGAGATAGGGGTGGTCTGGGCGACCCCAGGTGACAACGCCTTCGGTTTCGCCACCGCAAGTGGAATGGTAATAGGCGGTGATGAATTCTCCGTTGTACGTCATCACGACGCCTTCGGTTTCGCGGACGGCTTTGTCTGTAAGTGCAGTGGCGCTGTGGAGACCTTTGTAGACTTGGTCGCGCGTGTCGGCGTAAACGTCAAAGCCTTGTGCAACTCGACTGCCGAAGTGCTTGTACGCGTAGGTGCGTGCGGCAACGGCTTGGGCCTTGAGCGCTTCGAACTTGGATTCGTCGAGTTTGCCGATTTCGTAAGGAACAACACCTCGCAAGTAATCTTCAATGTCGATGACGTTGATGGCGTTTAGCTTGTTGCCATTGGCGGAGACGATAAATTCACCGTTGTAGCAGGCTTTATTGAGGCCTGCCTTGTCTGTTGCAATGGCAATGCAATCGCTTGCTGAAGAACTCGTGGCTTTGAAAACGCGTCGGTCAGCGGTCTGCTGGCGCTTTGATTTTGTCTTGATTTTGAGTTTGCCTTTAGAGGCCGTGATGTGCAGTTCTTCGTTCTTTTGACGGACGAAGATATTTGGCACACCGACAAAGACACCCACCTGGATAGGGCGGTTGAGTTCTTTGGCGATTTTTTGAGGAACGATGGTCTGCTCGGATACGCTATTTGCTTCGATGGGGCTATACTCAGAATTGCCGGCCGCAAGAGATGGGGTCGCCAAAGAGAGTGTCGTCAAAGCAACTGCTGAAAATATCCGGAGCAGGCCCATGGACCTTATTTCTTTTTGAGCTTCGCCTGGGTTTCTTTTGCCATCTTGCGGAGCTTGGACTGATTCAGCGTGCGGTCTGACGTCGAGATCTTATCGACAAAGAGGTCGCCGTTGAGGTGGTCGCATTCGTGCTGGATGCAGCGGGCGAACAGACCTTCGCAGTTATGAATTTCCTGGGCTTCGCCATTGATGTCAAAGAAACGCACTGTCACGCGGTCCGGACGGACAACGTTGCAGAAAATATCCGGGAGGGAGAGGCATCCTTCATCGTAATCGACGTTCTTGGCATCCGGTTCAGCTTCCCATTCGGGGTTGAACATGATGTAGGGGCGAGGATCTTCTTCGCCTGGGATGGCGGTGTCGATGACCACGAGACGGATGTTCTTGCCAATCTGCGGGGCGGCAAGGCCGCAGCCCGGAGCATCGTACATGGTTTCGAGCATGTCTTTGGCGAGCTGGCGGAGTTCCGGCGTGATTTCGGTGATGGGTTCGCATTTTTTGCGAAGCACCGGGTCACCGTAAATTCTGATGGGGAGAATGGCCATGATTACTTCTTTTCTTCGACCTTAGCGGAAGTGTCGTTGTTGATGACGCGGAGAATGGCTGCCTTTTCGAATTCGATGGTGGAGGTGCCAGTGCGGAGCGTGATGATGTTTTCTTCCATGCTAGCGATGGTGCCGATGATGCCTGCGGCTGTCATGACCTTGTCGCCCTTCTTGAGCTGCTTGCGCATTTCGTCCATCTGCTTCATTTCCTTCTGCTTCGGGCGGATGAAGAAGAGCCACATCACCACAAAGAGGAGGATGAGCGGGAGGAAGCTAGCGAGAGCGCCCGGCTGTTCCGGCTGTGCGGCTGTGTCCTGAGCGAAAGCGGCGATGGAGGAAAGAGTCACGAGAAGTGCAGAGAGTTTCATATTGAACCTTGTAAAAGGGTGAATGTTTTATGCAACAAAGATAGTAATTTGGATTTTAGAACTTAGAACTTAGAGCTTAGAATTGCTGGCAATAATCGATACTTGAAATTTTTTTCGTTTTACAAGAAGGCGATTCCCGAACGGAGTCGGGAATGACATTCAGTCTATTGACTAATGACCGATGACTATTGGCCAGTAATTAATTTCTTATCGAGCAATGGATAAATGCGGTTGAGTTCGAGCAGGTTTAGGAGCCTGTCGAAGTTGGCGCAATATTTTTCTTTGGGGAGCTCTTTGAGGAGCTGCTTTTGCAAAAGCGTTTCGAGGTTGCGCGGGGTGAGGCTCATCCCGTGCATGGTGCGCTTGGTCTGCTCAATCAGATCGCTTGAGTTTACGGCAACGAGACCGTCGGACTGGAGCTCGCCTTTGTCGCAGGCTGCTTTCACGAATGCGGTGAGAATGGCTTGGTCGGTAAGCGAAAGGATGTTCGGCGATGTGCTCTTGTAAATGGCGCGATGGCGGAGCGTTTCGTAGAGAATCTTGATCAGCGGCTTGTTCTCGACAGATACGGATTCCGATTGCAAACGGACGAGCTTGAAGTCCTGTAAAATAATTAATAGTTTGTATGTTCCAAGTGCGGAAAGCTTTGAAAATTGAGCAATTTCGTCTTGTAGTGCGACTAAACTAATATCCTTTGCGGGCACTCTCGAAAGCACGAATAACAGCGACGGAAATGTGGTAATCAAGTCGCTCTTGCGCTTGTTCTCTTGCGCAATGTGGTTACGCTGCGTGAGGAACGCGAGAATAGACTTGAGCCAGATGGGTTGCTCTTTCATCGTGTTGTGCAAGGCGCTTTGTGGAATGACTTCGATTTCGCAGTCATCTTCGGCGCGGACCGTGTATTCCATGGGTTCGCCTGCGATGAGGCTGAGTTCGCCAAATGTGGAACCGGGACCGAAATTTTGGACTTGCGTGCCATTTTGCTCGTCTTTAGAAGTTGCTGTAAGCGCACCGCTTTTGACGATGTAAAATGAATGGGTGAGGTCGCCTTGCAGGCAAAGATTTTCGCCTTCTCTCAAAATCATTTGACCGTCCCCTTGAGATTTGGCTCGTACTGCAAAGCCAATAAATAGTAATTTACTTTGTCAAAATTAAGGGCGAATAAATGATTTTCTCTTTCGTTGAACCATTCAAATTGCTGCATTTGGAGCCAGTCTGTAACGCCAACTTCAAGGTTGTGTTCCTTGAATAAATTCATCCATGCGGAACCGTCTATGGTCGTGTCAGGCTCAAGTGTCGATAGCCAAACGAGACATCTCTTTTGCTGGAGCGTGAGCTTGAACGGAAGCCACGGAAGTTCAAGTTCTTGCGTCTTGAGGTAATCCGCAAAAATTTCGAGAAGGCGCGGGTCCGAGACGGTAAGCGTCGAGCCGTTGGCTTGCGGGATGAGCATCTTGCGACGGATAAGCGTCTTTAGCGCTTCGTTCGCGGCTGGGAACGGCGTCTTGGTAAGCCACGAGAATTCTTGCAACAGCAACTGCTTTTGCAAAATTTCGTCTTTGCTGTAGAATTTGCAGAAAGAGGCGAGGCTTTCGAGCGGATTTTCCGTCTTTGCTGCGCGGATGGACTCGTTGATGCGGCGCGTTTTGGCCGAAATCGCCTTGATAGCTGCCAAAAGCCAGACGGGGAGCGCCTTTAGCTCGGATTCCATGCACTCGTCATTGATGATGGTGATGGTGGAATCGGTGGTCGCCTGGAAAATATAGCGTACGGGTTCGCGTTCAAGCAGGGCGCCTACGCCCACGAGATTTCCGGGATGGATCTTGAAAACGTCCTTGTTGTTCGCTTTTGGATCGAGTGCGACAAGCTCACCTTCGTTCAAAAGGATGATTTTCTTGTCTTCGTCCTGAGGTGAGGATACAACAAAACCCGCCTTCACGCGGAGTCGCGTGGGCGGGATAAGTCTTGGTTGCGAATTCCCCGTAATCATCGGGAAATAACCGCCTTCGAAGTCCGGCTAATTAAGCCTGGCGTTCTTCGATACGTGCAGCCTTACCGCGGAGGTCGCGCATGTAGTAAATGCGAGCCTGGTGAACCTTACCGGAGCGTTCGACAACGATGGAGTCGATGCGCGGGGAGTTGACCGGGAAGATACGTTCGACAGCGACTGCACCGGACATCTTGCGGACCGTGATGGACTTGCCGATGCCAGAGTTCTTCTGCTGAATAACGACGCCCTTGAACGGCTGGATACGTTCCTTGGTACCTTCGATAACCTTGACGTTAACGGTAACGGTATCGCCAGCACGGAATTCCGGAAGGTCGGTCTTCAAATTTTCGTTTTGGATTGCTTCAATGTTCAGGGACATAATGTGTACCTCGTTATTATTTGTCGCCAAATGTAGTATTTATTTCAAGATTTTTAAAGATGTCGGGGCGTCTTTCTTGCGTTCTTTTTAACGATTCTTGACGTCTCCACTCTGAAATGTTCTTGTGATGACCGGAAAGCAGCACCTCAGGCACCTTTTTTCCTTCGAATTCTTCGGGGCGGGTGTAGACGGGCCAGCCCAAAACGCCTTGCGCAAAAGAGTCCGTTTCACCGGATTCCTTGTGGCCCAGAGCCCCGTCCAGCAGTCGCACTACGGCGTCCGTGACGAGCATCGCCGGAAGTTCGCCTCCGCTCACGACAAAATCGCCGATGGAAATTTCCATGTCGACCTCGGTCTGGCGGATGCGGTCATCGATTCCCTTGTAGTGTCCGCAGACAAGAACAAGGTGGTTTTCTTGAGAGAGTTCTTTGGCAATCTTGTGTGTGAAGGGGACGCCATCTGCCGTGAGGTAGATGACTTTTCCGCCATCTTCCTTGACTCCCGTGCTGCGAATAGCCTTCGCAAGCGGTTCGGGACGGAGTACCATGCCCGGTTCGCCACCGTACGGAACATCGTCCACCTGCCCGTAGGCGTTGATGGCGAAGTCTCGCAGATAGACTGTATTGAACTCAAACAAGCCTTTTGCCTGTGCGCGGCCCATGATTGAACTTTTCATCGGCGCGAACATTTCGGGGAAGATGGTGATGCAGTCGATCTTCATCGTTCCTCCGGGCAAACGGATTTTAAATAGTCGCTATCACAAACAATGAACTTTTCTTCGTCGTTGATTTCCTTGACGCAATCGTCAATCCAAGGGGCGAGGATGGACTTGCTGCTGAATTCAGATTGCACGGCAAGGTCGAACTTGATGAGGAACGCATCGACCGTCATCAGTTCTTGCACTTCGATGACTTCACCGACGTCGCGACCGTCTTCGGTGTGGACGCGGAAACCTTCCAGGTCGTCAAGATAGTATTCGCCTTCGGGGAGCGGGAGACGTTCGGATTCGGGAATCATGACGTCGCCATTGACGAGCGAGGAAAGTGCTTCTGGAGTGTCAAACCCCTTGAATTTCAAGAGCCAGAGGTTGTTTGCCTGCTTGGCATCTTCGAGGGTGAGTTCCAAAACTTCGCCATTCCTCTTTTGAACGCGCACGTCTTTAAGGCTCTTGCAGCGAGTCAGGTCGTGGGTCAGGGGCATCGCTTTGATGAAGCCTTTGACGCCATGCGCACGCATGAGCTGGCAGACGGTGATGAATTCTTCGGAATCGGGCATTTCTTAGAAGAAAGACGAGAGACTAGAGACGAGAGATGGTTGTTTGTGGTTTGCTAAAGAAAAAAGTCCCGTGCGTGCGGCACGAGACTCTTTGTTAAAGGCGTAATTAAGCCTGTGCTTCTTCAGCGGCCGGAGCTTCAGCAGCTGCCTTGGCAGCCTTTTCGGCTTCGAGGCGAGCCTGAGCCTTCGGGCTCAACTTGCGCTGCTTGGACTTGATTTCGCGAGCGACCGGAGCCTTGCCTTCGATGGAGCGGTTGGCCTTGAGGTCGTGGAACAAGTCAGAAATGCCAGTCTTCTTGAGGAGAGACTTGACAGTGTCAGACGGCTGTGCACCGACGGAGAGCCACTTGAGGACCTTTTCCTGTTCAAAGCGGATTTCCGGCTGCTTGAGGTTCGGGTTGAAGAAACCGACCTGTTCGATAAAGCTATCGTCGCGAGCCTTGCGGTTGTCGATGACGACGATGCGGTAGATCGGGTTGTGACGCTTGCCGAAGCGGGCGAGACGGATAACAGTTGCCATTTTATACCTCTTTATGGGGTTTTTCCCGAAATTTCGGGGTTTTAGTTCTTTTGATGCCAAATATAGCAAACTTGCTTTTGTGTGTAAAGGACGGCAATGAAAAAAAATCCGTCATTTACTTATAAATTAATTTATTGGGTAGTGCGAAAATCTTAAAAAGTGCCGAAATTCATTCAAAAACGCCAAATTTGAGTCGACGGACTACCAATGTGTGATATACTTCAAACTTCTTACAATCTGTAGCGAAATTCCCGTTGTTTATTGATTTTCTCCCCAAATAAAGAGTTATATTAAGTATGTATAATGATTTGAGGGGCCATTCTATGGATATGCAATTGACTTTTGAAGATGTTGCATCTGCGCTTTCACTTGATTACGAGTGCGTATTCTTTGTCGATAACGAGACTAATCAGTATGCTATGTTTGCATTTCGAGGCAAGCATACCAAGCTAGAACTGACCGATACGCGAAATTTTTGGGAGGATACGAAGGTCAATATGGAAGCCGTCGTCTATCCCGAAGACAAACAGTCGTTCTCGGAGCATATCAACCGCGAAACGCTCTTGAAAGCGATTCAAGACGATAACGTTTTTAATTTCAAGTACCGTCTGCTGGTGGAAGGGGAGCCCGTCTGGTTCCAGATGAAGGCTGTCCTTGGGCATTCGCAGGGGCGGGAATATTTGATTATTGGTGTGACCAACATTGATAAGCAGGAACGTGAACGATTGGAATTGGAACAGAAGGCGTCCAAGAGCAAGGTTTACGGACAAATTGTGATGGCGCTTGCTGAGCGCTATGATGCCTTGTACATGGTGGATTTGGTGACAGACCATTTTGCACAGTACAAGAGTGAACGATTGTTCTGCGAGTTGAGCATTACGGTTGAAGGCGATGACTTCTTCAATCAGCTGAAGAAGGATGCCATGCAGGTCATCTATAGTGAAGATATTCCTTTGATTACTGCCGCTTTAGAGCGAGAAGCTTTCTTGCGTGAACTCGATGAACATGGTGTGTTCTCGATGACGTACCGACTGAATAGCCCCAATGGTCCGATGTACGTGAATTTGGTGGCTGTCTATGCCGACAAGAATCATGTCGTTATCAGCGTGACCAACGTGGATGCGCAGGTGCGCCGTGAACAGAAAATCAGGGAAGAGGCGAGTGCCAATTATGAAAAGGCTCGCCACGATGATTTGACCGGCATCAGGAACAAGAACGCTTACAGTGAATTTGAAACGGAATTGGATCAGCAAATCAAGTGCGGTAAGGATATTGAATTTGCGATTGCTCTTTGTGATGTGAACGGCCTCAAGACTGTAAACGATACGCAGGGACACAAGACGGGTGATATATACATTAGGGATGCGGCTAAGCTTATTTGCGAAACCTTTAAGCATAGCCCCGTATTCCGCGTGGGCGGTGATGAATTTGTTGTAGTTTTGCGTGGGGCTGATTTCACTAACCGCGAAGAGCTTTCACAGCAATTTTATGAAACCGTAAAACGCAATGCCGAAGAACACAAGGTTATTGTGGCTTGCGGCATTTCCGTGTACGACAAGGCTCACGACAAAAATACAGCCGCAGTCTTTGAACGCGCCGACGCCATGATGTACAGGAACAAGATGTCCCTCAAGGGTGGTCGCGACGAAATCATCAATACGATTATCAGAACCATCGGCGCGAGAATGAATATCTAACGCCGAGCGTTCGCTTATTTCTTCTTTTTCTTGTTCTTGTCTTTAGGCGGGGTGTAGTTCGAACCGATGGTTCCGCCGTTGTTCTGGCGCTTGGCGAAATCGCCGACCTTCTTGAACATTTCCTTCATGCTTTCGTACTGCTTGAGGACTGCGTTCACGCGGGCGGCATCCGTGCCGGAACCCTTCGCGATACGTGCCTTGCGGCTGCCATCGATAATCTGCGGCTTCTTGCGTTCCTTCGGCGTCATGGAGCTGAGCACCGCTTCCACATAGACCAACTGCTTTTCGTCAATCTGGTCGAGCGGGAGCTTGTTGAGTCCCGGGATGAGGCTCAAAATGTCCTTGATGCGTCCGAGCTTCTTGATCGTGCGGAGCTGCTTCAAGAAGTCGTTCAAGTCGAACGTGTTGTTGAGAATCTTTTTCTTGAGGTCCTTCGCGTCCTTTTCATCGATGACCTGCTGAGCCTTTTCGACGAGGGAGACCACGTCGCCCATACCGAGAATGCGGCTTGCCATGCGGTCCGGGTGGAAAAGGTCGATTTCGTTCAGCTTTTCGCCAACACCGATAAAGCATATAGGCACGCCCGTCATCTTCTTGATGCTAAGCGCTGCACCGCCGCGGGTATCGCCATCCATCTTCGAGAGGCAGACGCCCGTGAAGTTCAAGCGGTTCCAGAACGTTTCGGCGACATTCACCGCTTCCTGACCGATCATAGCATCGGCAACGAACAAAATTTCGTCCGGATGAACCGCGTCGCGAGCCTTTTCAAGTTCTTGCATCAACTCTTCGTCAATCTGCAAACGGCCTGCCGTATCGTAAATCACGAGGTCAAAACCGTTGTCCTTAGCATACTGGTAGCCGTGCTTGATGATTTCGACCGGATTGCCCTGGCCTTCGTCGTAAACCGGAACGCCGATGGACTTGCCGAGCACCTGCAACTGCTTGATAGCGGCCGGACGGTAAACGTCAGCGGCAACGAGGAGCGGCTTCCTCTTCTTCTTGCTGCGCATCCAGAGTGCGATCTTGCCTGCGAAAGTCGTCTTACCCGAACCCTGCAGACCGACCATCATGATGCCCACCGGAGACGGTGCGGAAAGATTGATTTCCTTAGTTTCGCCACCCATGACGGCCACAAGTTCGTCGTGGATAATCTTCACAATCTGCTGACCCGGGGTCACGGAATTGAGCACTTCGGCGCCCATGGACTTTTCCTTGACAGACTTCACAAAGTCGCGGGTCACGTTGAAGTTCACGTCGGCAGCGAGGAACGCGCGACGCACTTCACGCAGCGATTCCGCCACATTTTCTTCGGTAAGTTTGCCCTGCCCACGCAGGTTCTTGAGAGTATTTTCTAGAGAATCAGTCAGCTGTGAAAACATAGTGGGTCAAATTTAGTAATAAGACGAGAGACGAGAGACGAGAGACGAGAGAAATATGAGTGAAAAAGCCACATGGGGGAGGGAGAAGTCTCTCCCTCGCTTCAGCCGGGGGCTTCCGCTACCTTTTCCGCCGCCCTGAGCTTGTCGAAGGGTAGCGGGCTTCAGACGCCAGCTCGCAACGCCTGGGCTTATCCCGCCCACCCACCCTCAAAATCCGTTGAAAAAATCCCGTTTTAGAAGAAAAAATCACTCTTTTGTAAACTTTTTGTGCGTTTCACTCTTTTTTAAGTTATCTTTTTAATGAAATAGAGTTTTTGCTCTTGTTCTCGCTCTGAAATCTGCAAATTTCACGTACAAGAGGGCAAGGCGAACGCTCACGCAGGCATGCCGTTTTTGCGGTATGTTTCAGTTTGCTGTACCGACTTTTGAGTCGGTCTTTGGTCGTATGGCCAAGGGCAACAGCCCTTTTGGGGCGTGGGTCGTTTGCGTTTATCTTGTACAGGCATTGCAGAGCCTCAGAGTGATAAATGCAACGATCTGCGCCTTTTTTGTATTCATACAAAATTTGGTGTATGCTTTGTTGCAGAATAGGAGCAAACCTCTTGTGATTAAAAAGAGGCTTGGCATTATGGGGAGCATTAGTCAAAAATTTGAAAAATGCATAAAGAATGCTTTGTTGTTTATGCTTTTTGTTGTCGAAGCTTGCGCGTTTGCAGGCTCTTTCACCGATTCAAGAGATGGTGAATTTTACACTACTGTCAAGATTGGTCGAACAGAATGGATGGCGGAAAATTTGCGCTTTAATGTTCGCGGAAGTCGGTGTGTCAACGATATTCAAAAATTATGTGGTTTCGGTCGCTATTACAATTTTGATATGGCTGAAGAGGCTTGCCCAAGTGGCTGGCATCTTCCTACGAAAAAAGAATGGAATGATGCTTTTGATAAGATTGACAAAAGCTTTGGCTTAGTTCTTCTAGGATATTGTTTTGAGGAAGGTCGATGCTTTGATGCGGATAAAACTACTGTTTTTTGGACGTCTAGCGATGATAATAATTCCTGGACGGATGGAAGGCGTAGTGGTAGCTTTTTTAAAAGTCTGATACCACGAAGGCAAAAAGCGTTTGCAGTTCGTTTTGAGGCTGCTCAGGGAATATTTGTCAATCCTCCGCATTCATTTCTTAAAGATGGTTACTACTTCAATGTTCGGTGCGTGAAAAATTAAAGTTTAAACAATTAACAAGGGGAGCAATATGCCAAATCAAAAATTAAATAATTTAGTAGAAAATGAAGAAAAAAAAGAACAAATTACACGAGGTTTTTCTTATAAAAATCCTGGCGTCATGGCGTTTTTGTGCTTGCTCTTTGGTTTTTGCGGAATACACACTTTTTATGCAAGTCGATTTAAATCTGGAGTAGTACGTTTTATTTTAGGGTTAGTTTGCGTTCTGTTTGCTGTAAAACACTTCAAATTAGGATATTTGTTATTCATATTAGCGATTTTTCTTTCTCTTATTGATTTGCTGAAAATTACAAATGGGGAATATCGTGATGGAAATGATAGGTTCATAAAAAAGTCTTTGATATCTTATGTGGCTAAATTAATATGTTTGCCATACTTTATTGTTATTGGTATTGCAACTCTTTTTTTATTTGATCCTGAACCAGAAATATCTAATGGTAAAGATATAGGTACGGAATATCATGATTCTATCAATAAATTTAAGCAATCCGAAAATAATAAAGTCAAATTAGAGAATTTGGTATATGAAGGGGATGTTTATAAAATTGTTCAAATAGGAAATCAAATCTGGATGGCTGAAAACTTAAAAGCTAAAAAAGGGCAGTGGTATTGTTATGGTAATAATCCTGAAAATTGTGAAAAATATGGTATGCTATATGATTGGGCTTCTGCTAATAGTGCTTGTCCTACAGGATGGCATTTGCCAAAATCCGATGATTGGAATGAATTGTTTGATAATGTTGGCGGTATAGATCGGGCAGGAAAAATGCTAAAAGCAAAAGATAGTTGGAAGCAAGGCGGTGGAATAAATTCAGTTGATTTTGAAGTCTTGCCTGCTGGTGCTATGAATGATAAGCGGATGTTTATTAATGGTGGTTATAGTGCGTTCTTTTGGAGTTCTACTGAAACTCGTTATGAAATGGTTAAAATATATGGATTTCATTATGAAAATAGTTTTGTTTCTGTAGGAGAAAGTGCAAAGTATTTTGCCTTTTCTGTAAGATGTATGAAAAATAAAGAAGGTTCTGTAACAAATAGAGAAATTGAAAAAAAAGTGAATAAAGATACTGAAGCTAAACAAGATGTGCAGGTTGTGAAAATAGCCGGTAAAAATTACAAAACAGTAAAAATAGGAGAACAAACCTGGATGGCTGAAAATTTAAATATAAAAACAAGCAAGTCTAAATGCTACAAAGGATTGAGTTCTAATTGTAAAAAATATGGTCGACTTTACAGATGGGAAGATGCTCAAATGATTTGTCCTGAGGGGTGGCATTTACCTAGTTTTGCAGAATGGAAGTCTTTAGTGAATTTAGTTGGTGGAAAAGAAAATGCTGGAACATCTTTAAAATCTGAAAGTGGCTGGAAAGAAAATGGTAATGGTGATGATTTATATGGCTTTTCTGCACTTCCTGCGGGAATACATAATGGCTTTGATTACGAGTTCATCGGATATGCATCTCGGTTTTGGTCATCTACTGAAGTGAATGCAGGTGAGGTTGCTTTTTTGCAATTAGGAGCACTCTATAATGACGCTATGTATCTTGCTAGTTATAAATCTGCTTATTACTCAATAAGATGTGTAAAAGATGATTAAATAGCTGTTGAGAAAGAGAGTTCTGTTAAAATTTTAAGGAATGTCTTATATGAGTACAAAATGTTTTAAAGTTTCTGAGAGCTTCCCTGTTTTGTTAGTGCATCGAAGCCCTAAAAAAAGAAAAAATTCAAAGACAAGAACAAAAACCTTATATTATAGATCTATAAAAAATTGGACGAAGAAAGATTGGGGGCAGACTTGTGGATTGGAAAATAAAAAAGGATGTTATATTTATTTTTGGCATGATATGCCTATTTATGTTGGAATGACTGTATCGGAAAAAGGTTTTCAAAACGAATGTTTTCATCCTCATAAAACAGGAGACAAAAATGGGAAAGGTGTGTTAGTTGATTTTCTAAGAAATAAGAAAGTTAAACGGTGCAAAACAAAAAAGAATGCGACATGTGAATCTCCATTGACGATACTCTTTATTTATTGGGATGGTCGACCAGATGCGTTTCTAGAGGATGTTGTTTATGATATGGAATCCTATTTGATAGCAAAGGCTTTGGAAAAGAATCCTAATTTGTTGAATTCACAAAAAACGGTAAAATGGTGGTCTATTCCAGGTTTTGAAGAGGACTGTGGGGGTGATTCAAATAGTAAAAAATTGAATAGACTTTTACTAAAAACTAAAGGAGCTTGATATGATGATTCGAAAAAAGCAAATGTATTTCGTAATGAAAAAATTTGCTCAAGATAATGAAGTTGCTTTATCTGGGAATTCTGAAAGTTCAATGATTTTTATTGGTCCTGAAAATACTCATACTGTTCAATTTCAACTCCAATGGTCGAATGATCATTATATCGTCTATTTAGTGTTAAAATCGGAGAATAGAAAAAGGAAGATAATTGACTTAAAAAGACGAAAATCTCAAGCTATTGCTTCTTTGTGGAATATATCTGATGTTGTTCAATTTCTTGGTGCTTTTTATAGTTTGTATTGGCTTTCTGCAAAAAGAGATAATCCAAACTTAGAGTGATTTGGAAAAAATAGTTTTTGTGCGTTATAAAAATATTTGTTTTTTTAATTGCGTTAGGGATAGTGACCCGCAAGGGCCGAGACTACAGGCTCGGTGAGCGAAGCGAGTACAGCCCGACCCGCACGTGTGCGGGGAACGCCCAAAAGAAAATTATGAATATAGCAGGCCGCGTGAACGACCTGCTGTTTTTACGTATGGGTGATTTATTTCGTTAAAATCTGCCAAATCTTCGGCCCCTTGCACGCAAAGTTTTGAAATGGTATATTCATGGTATTGATAGCACTTCGTCCTGCTGACAGCGTATTCGATCCGGGCAGGTTGTTTCACTATCTGCTTGACGCCGACCTCCCTTTGTTTCGCTTGGCAGGCGAAAATATTCGAGGCAGCATACACCCTATGGGGAAACTGGCCCCCTGGCGATCAACGTAGAGCACCGTCTGTCATAAGAAAAATATGGTAGACGTAAAGCCTTGTCATTAAAGGTTTGTTTTAACCATTCAAAAAGGACATCTCGCTCGGCGGGATGAATCAAATATGGATTGTTCTCAGCACTATAAAATGCTTAAGGATATGGAAAAGGATCCGAAGAACCTTGCCAAATATCAAAAAATGTACAAGTACGCTTATCTTTTGAGTGATGGCGTTTTCAAGATTGTATTCACGGAGGAAAAGTCACATTCGCTTCTCATTTCGCTGTTGAATGCGATGCTTGACTTGCATGGTGGCGATGCCATCGGGGAAATTTCGCTGGAAATGCAGGAATTCCCGGGTATTTTCAATAAGAAAAACTGTATTGTCGATATCATTGGTACGACCAATGCAGGCGAAAAGGTTCTTGTTGAAATTCAACAGCAGAAGGACAAGTTTTTCAAGGATCGCGTGGAATACTATGTATCACGTGTTATTGAAAATCAGGTCCATAAGAGCGAAAAATTTGAATTGCCGCATATCTATTTTCTTGGACTTCTGGATTTTGAACTTTTCCCGGAAGAAGAACATGAATACATCCATCATGTCGATGAAATGTGTCATGGCAAGAAGTTCTTCCCGAAGATTCAGAAGGTTTTCGTGGAAATTGAAAAGTTTTTTAAGCTCGAAAAGTTGGGATTTACCAAGGATGACGAATCTGATGCTGCTCAGTGGCTCCGTGCTATCAGGGTTGTTATCAAGGAAGAACCTGCTCCTGAAAAAATTATGCAGAATGAAACGTTTAGGCGGTTGCTTGAATCGGTGAAATTGATTAATTTTGCAGAAGAGCTTTTCAACTGCGAGGTAAAGAAAATGACGGATGTGATGGCTGAACGCGAAAACGCTTTTGCCGAAGGCAAGGAAGAAGGTTTTGCCGAAGGCAGGGCGGAAGGCTTTGCTGAAGGGGCTTCTGCCGAGCGGACGAAAGCGGATAAGGAAAAACGCCAAATGGCGAAAAGTCTCAAGGAACAGAATGTAGATGTTTCTATAATCGCTAAATCGACTGGCTTTTCTGAAGAGGAAATTCTCAGTTTATAGCTATTACAGTCTTTAAGAATGCAAAAAAGCAGGCCGTGCGAACGACCTGCTTTTCTTGTACCGCAATTTTTACAGCTTCTGTCCTGGATTCCAGTAGTCGGTGGGCTGCTCGACGCCGCATTCTTTTGCGATGTAGACGGGTTCAAGACCTTTCTTCTTTTGGTCGGTGTAGTTTTTGAGGGCCTTGATAGCGATTGGCGAGAGTATCAAGATGACGGGGATGTTCACGAGGACCATGAGGCCTTGGCAAAGGTCTGCGCTGTCCCAGGCAAACGATGCGCTGGAGGTGGCGCCTAAGAAGACGATG
Organism: Fibrobacter succinogenes; assembly: GCA_902791475.1. GTDB lineage: Bacteria > Fibrobacterota > Fibrobacteria > Fibrobacterales > Fibrobacteraceae > Fibrobacter > Fibrobacter succinogenes_J. The sequence continues at coordinate 14,651 of CADAWC010000035.1, read as the reverse complement.
GCGGTCGCGATGGTCTTGAATACGTTGCGGATTTTCTTTGTGGGGCGCCTGTTCAAGATGAAACGGAGGCAACCTTCGGTGTAGTAGTAGTTTCCGATGAGCGTGGTGTAGCCAAAGAGGCACATGGAGAATGTGATGAAAATGGCGCCGTTGCTGCCGAGAACGGAGGCGAGAGACTTTTGTACGTAAATGATTCCAGAGATGTCCTTGCTGGGCTCGATGTTGGTCGAGAGGCACATGAGGGCTGTGGCGGAGCAGATGAGGAGCGTGTCGATGAATACGGAGAGCGATTGCACGAGGCCTTGCTTGACGGGGTGCGAGACGCTTGCGCTTGCACTTGCGTTCGGGGCGGAACCCATACCTGCTTCGTTGGAGTAGAGGCCGCGCTTGATGCCGTACATGATGCAGCTTCCGGCAAATCCGCCGAATCCGGCGTCAAACGAGAATGCGTTCTTGAAAATTGTGCCGAACATAGCGGGAACATTCGAGATGTTGTATATGATAATGCCGAAGGCGACGATGACGTAGATGGTTCCCATGAAGGGAACGAGGTAGCTTGTGATGGTGGAAATTTTCTTGGCGCCTTCCCAGATGCAAAATGCGAAGAGGGCGGCTAAAATGAATCCGACGATGAACGGTGTCGATGCTTTGTCGTAGAATTTGTATCCGGTAAGGGAGTCTTGAATGTTGTACGAAGCGAGTAGGTTGTAGCCCACGATGTAGGTGAGGAGCACAAAGCCTGAGAAGAGAACGCCTAGCCAGCGTTTGCCGAGTGCAGTATGGATGTAATAGGACGGTCCGCCGTAGGAGTGCCCTGATACGTCATCATGGCGTTTGTAAATCTGGGCGAGGGTAGATTCTACGAATGCGGAGGCAGCGCCGAGGATGGCGATGACCCACATCCAGAAAATGGCGCCTGGTCCGCCGAGGCAAATAGCGGATGAAACACCGACGATGTTTCCGGTGCCCACGCGGGAGGCGGTCGAGACCATCAAGGCTCCAAATGACGAAATGCCGTGCTTGTGCAAAGGCTTTTCGCGGGTAACGCGGAATGTTTCGATCAGGTAGCGGACTTGTGGAAATCCCAAGCGAACGGAAAGAAATACCCCGGCTACAATCAAAAACAGCGGGACAATGTAGAAATCATACAGGGCGGTGTTAAGCGCCGAAACAACGGGATGTAAGGGGTTGACCATAGAATTCTCCTATTGGATAAATAGTAGAAAAATTTTTAAATTTCCCCGCCATGCAACCGTTAAGTAAACGCACCGAAACTTTTACCGATTCCGTTATCCGCCGAATGACCCGTATTGCAAATGCTTGCGGGGCTATTAACTTGTCGCAGGGCTTCCCTGATTTTGACCCGCCGGAGGCTTTGACGAAACGGCTTTCGGAAGTCGCTTTGACGGGGCCGCACCAGTATGCGATTACGTTTGGCGCGCAGAATTTCCGCGAGGCGCTGAGCGATAAGCAGTTCCATTTTAGCGGGCTGCGTTACGATCCGCAAAAAGAGATTGTGATTACGTGCGGTAGTACCGAAGCGATGATGGCATCGATGATGTCGGTCTGCAATCCGGGCGATAAGGTGGTGCTGTTCTCGCCGTTTTACGAGAACTATTCTGCGGATACGATTCTTTGCGGGGCAACTCCGGTTTATGTGCCGCTTTCGCCTGTTGACTTGAGCTTTGATGCGAACGTCTTGGAAAGTGCGATGGCGCAACCTGGCGTGAAGGCGCTGGTGCTTTGCAATCCGGCGAATCCGAGCGGTAAAGTCTTTACGCACGAAGAACTTTCGATTATTGCATCGCTTGCTGTCAAGTATGATTTGTATGTGATTACAGACGAGGTTTACGAGCATATTGTTTTTGCTCCGCATCGCCACACGTACATAGCGACGCTCCCGGGAATGTTCGAACGCACGATTGAATGTAGCAGCTTGAGCAAGACTTACTCGATTACGGGCTGGCGTTTGGGCTATGTGCTTGCGGCGGAACCGGTTATGGAACGCATCAAGAAGGTGCATGACTTTTTGACGGTGGGTGCTGCGGCTCCGTTGATGGAAGCTGCTGTGACGGCGCTCCGTTTTGACGATTCGTATTATACGGGGTTGCAGGCGCATTACACGCACATGAAGGATGTTTTTACAAACGGACTCCGCAATCTCGGTTTGCATTTTACCGAACCGCAAGGCGCTTACTTTGTGCTGATTGATGTTTCGGAATTCGGATACGGTCGCCGCAATGTTAGCGGAGTGCGCGAATCTTGTAGCGCTTCGAAATGCGCGGCTGGCACATTGCCCGATGAACAATTCTGCATTGATATGGCGCAGAAGGTGGGCGTGGCAGCAGTGCCTGGCTCAAGTTTTTTCCGCGAGCCGGTGGACCATCTTGTTCGTTTGCATTTCGCGAAGAAAGACGAAACGCTCAATGATGCCTTGAACCGCTTGGAAAATTTGAAAAAGTTGAAACGATAGCTTGTGTGAATTAATTTGTAAATAAAAGGTGTGGCGGAATGCTGCTCCTTTTTTTTAGTTATAAAAAAATTGTATCATCAGTAATGAAATAATAGTATTGGACAAAAGCCTCCGCAGAATCTATCATTGTGCCTACAAAAATCAACTTAACAATGGAGGATTCAATGAATATCTTTAAAAACCGTACGAAACTTTCGACTATTATTTTAGCTTCTATCCTTTCACTTTCTGCATGTTCTGAAGACGATTCAAATTCTGTTGCAGCATCCTCCGAAGATCATGAAAACCATTCTACGGAAGAACACTCCGGTTCTGGCGAAACGCATTCCGGTGCTGCTGATGAACATTCTGGTCATGCTACGGAATCTGGTGACCACAAATCTGCATCAAGCGGCTTGACGCTTGGCGATGAAAATATTAAAGATGGCATCATTTTCTTGCAGGATACGACGATTGAAGGCGTCTTGACGGTGAATACGTCAACGCCGGGCGCAACGGTGCTTAAAAACGTCAAGGTCACAGGCAATTTGTTGATTAAGCGCTCTGGCCGCGTCGATTTCTCGGGTAGTGCCGATGTGGTTCACGTGGGTAGCAGCAATACGGATGTTTACGCTTTTGAAGACAACGCAAAGGTGAATGGTCATCATTTTATGGGCAAGAACAATACCTTTACGACCAAGCGATTTTCGGATTATCAAAAAGTTGATTGGACCGAAAAGGCTGCGCATTTGTCTACAGGAATCCACTTGGCTTATACGGTTACGGGTGACGAAAAGGGAACTCCTGTCATTTTGATTCATGGGCTTACGGATGGTCGTGTTTCGTGGTCGCAGGTGGCGCCGGCGCTTGCAAAGAAGGGCTACCGCGTTTATGTTCCGGAACTCCGCGGTAACGGAAAGACGGATAAACCTATTGAAGAATCGGCTTATGCGGTCAAGGAATTGACGAATGATATCGCAGCCTTTATTGATAAACTTGAACTGAAGAAGCCGCATATTGTTGGTCATTCTCTAGGCGCGTTTGTGGCGCAGGAACTCTCTATTTTGCATGCCGATAAAATTGCATCCATTACATTGATTGGCTCGGGCGCTGCGGTCGATGAAACGAATGCCACGATTGATTGGCTTGTGAACGGTACTGGTGACAAGTCTTTTGATGGCGTTTTTGCTTACGATTCCACGCAGAAACTTCCTGAATCCTTCATTGAAAAGTGGGGCGAAAATACGAATTCCGATGAAGAATTCCAAGCGGCGAACTTGGAACATTTAAAACAAGTTCCTTACTATGCATGGAAATTCCTCGTCAAGAATTTGTTGAAGATTGATAATTCGAATCGTCTTTCTTCGATTACATCGGATGTCCAGATTATTTGGGGTACAAAGGACGCTATATTCGATAAAAAGTCGCAGGAAGCGTTGCAGGATGGCCTTTCTAAGGCAAAGAAAGTCGTGTTCCGTGAAGTCAAAGATGCTGACCACAATACGCATTGGGGCTCCAAAGCCACTGTAGAAACTGTGACGGACTACATCGACAACTTTATCAAAGGCGACAAGTAATTAATCATTATTGGGAGGAGCGTCTGTAAAAAGGATGCTCCTTTATTTTATGAATAAAATAATTTTATCAAGCGTTTTATTGTTTGCGGGTGTCGCTTTTTCTGAAATTCGCCCGAAGTTGGACCTTTCTGGGATGGTGATGGTCCACGCTTATGCCGATTGGAATACGGATGAGCCTAAGGTTATGCACCGTTTTGAATCTATGCTAGATTTGGACTTTGACCTTCGTTTTAACGATCGCTGGTCTGCATGGCTTGAACTCGAAGCGATGGGGATGGCGATGAACGGAATGGAGGATATGGAAGGGATGGACATGGGTGATGAATCGTCTATGGATCCCGTAAATCCTGCTGTTGTCTTTAATGGCGCGTATATTCAATACGCTCGTTCGGAACGCACTTTCTTTCGCGTTGGTGACTTGAAATTTTTTGAAGGTATTTTCAAGAATTATTATGATTTCGGGGATCCGCGCGATGACGCTGCAGGCATTTCGCAAAAGACGATTCGCGGTTTAGAATTCCAGTGGAACGGATTGCAATTTGATATAGGTTTTGGCACTGCGGGCAATGACCAAAGTTGCCATTACCATTTCATGTTTGGCGAGTACATGGGAATGGATTGTCTGGAAGGTTATACGTATGAAGTTCATGCGGCGTACGACTTAGAAATTGCAAATCAAGTTTTCCGTCCTTATTTTGATTACAAAAGCTATCAGCGTAAAGACTACAATGAACTTTATGCAGGCTTGGATGTATCGCTATCTTTGGGAAACTTTGCTTTCCACGGGTTGTACGGATTTCATTCGGTATTCCTCGCAAGTGACGATGCTGTCTCGAATCATGTTTTGCTTGCAGAACCGTCGTTCGAAATTTCGAGATTCTGCATTATCGGTTCATTATTTTATGCGTTTGTTGATGATCCGGTACGCACTAGCCTTGAAATAACGAGCCGACCGGAATACTTTTTTGCGGCCATCGAGCCGAGCGTTGCTTTGAATGAATATTGGACGATTGGTGTTCCGCTAGAATTACATACAAATACATTAGATAAAAAAGATGACTTGGGCTCTGCGCGCATCGGCGGAAGATTCTACTTTAATGTTCCTGACTTTAAAATAGATATTATTTCGATGGTGCTTGTCGATATCCCGTATGGCGATGATTGGCCAATCGAAGAGAATAAAGATGATCCTTCCTTTATTTTCGGCGTAGAAGCGATGTTTGATTTCTAGAGGTGAACATGAAAAAGATTCTATTACTTTGTATTTTGCTGAGTTCCTTTGCGATGGCCCGTTTTGACTGCTGTGCGCGAAAGCGCGCGACTATTAAAAAACAAGAAACTTCGTTGAGTTTTTCAGTGGGCGTGGTTCGTGATGAAGAGGAATCTTTGCTGAAAAAGCTGTCCGTTACGCTTGCAAAGGAGTCTATCCAATTGCAAGTGAAAAAGTGGGATACGCGGGAACATGCTAACGAAGCGTTTGCCAAGGGCTTTGTAGATGGCTTGTACATTGACAGCCTCCGCTTTAACTCGGATTCCAACAAGAAGGATGTCCTCTTGAGGTTGAAAAAAGAACTTGGAAAATAAAAAGCATGAGATTGTCGCATTGACTGTTGCATGGTATATGAATTTTCTATCTTTACCGAGCTATGGTTGAAACGATATTAAGTAAGTTCTATAAACCATCAAAATTCAAGAAGAATGGTGACGTGAAGGATGTGCTCGTGGTGGCACTCCCGATGCTTCTGTCGATGTCGTTTGATACGTTCATGACGTTCATCGACCGTTTGTTCCTCTCGAAGCTTGGCCCTGCCGAAATGAATGCGGCGCTTGGGGCGGGGGCGGTGCAGCTTGCACTCACGATGTTTTTTACGGGAGCGATTAGCTATACGACGGCAATGGTGGCGCAGCGCCTGGGCGGTAAAAAACGCTGGGATTGCGCCCGCGTGTTTATGCAATCGGTGTACTTGTCGCTGATTTCAGTGCCGCTTTTGTACCTCACGATTCCGCTGGGGCATTTTGCATTTGGACTGGAGCATTTGCCGGCGGATCAGCTCGAATACCAGAAGACGTATTTCAACATCTTGATGTTCGGTGGCGTGATCAACTTGTTGCGTAACGCGGCTCCGTGTTTCTTTAGCGGTATTGGCGAAACCAAGGTCGTGATGAAGGCGGCTTTCGCTGGCATGATTGTGAACGTGGCCTGCAACTTTGTATTGATTTACGGCTACGGTCCGATTCCTGCGATGGGCGTTGCGGGCGCTGCTTATGGCACGCTTATTGGCAATGTGGTTTCTACGGTGATTCTGTTTGCGAAGTTCTTTAGCAATAGTTGCCATCGTCGGTTCCGCACGCGTTTTGCGTTCGCGTTTAGCTGGCCTTTGACCCGTGAACTTTTGCAAAAAGGAATCCCGTCTGGCGTCGAGATGTTCTTGAACATGGCGGCGTTTCAGTCGTTGATTTTGATGTTCCATGCGCTTGGGCCTGAGGCGGCGACTGCTTCTTCGATTATGTTTAACTGGGACTTGGTGGCGTATGTGCCGCTGATGGGGCTGGAGGTCGCGTCGACGAGCCTGGTGGGGCGCTATGTGGGCGCCAAGAATGCTGCTGCGGCAACGCGTTCGACTTATTCCGGGCTTAAGCTCGGCTGGGGCTATTCCCTGGTAATGGGGATTTTCTTCATTTTCTTGCCGGGAGTGCTGACGGATATTTTCAAGCCGGATGTTGCCGAGGCGACGGAAAGCGCGCTTGCGATTTTTAATGCGGCTCGCCCGATGAGCATGTTCATGCTTCGGATTGCGACGTTCTACATTTTTGTTGAAGTCTTGCTCGTGATTTATGCGGGTGCGCTTCGCGGTGCGGGCGATACGGTCTGGGTGATGTTCGCATGTGGTATCATGAACTGGTTCGTGGCGATTGCCTTGTACATCGTGGCTTACGTTTTCCACCTGCCGGCCCATTACGCTTGGATTGTCGTGGTTGCCGTTTATAGCACGGCTCCGCTGATTTTCTGGCGTCGCTGGAAGAGCGGAAAATGGCGCAGACATGTGATGAACGCTAAATAAAGCTTGAAAATCGTAGATTCGGGGCTTTTTTACAACTTTTAACTAGGCTTATTGAAGTGCCGTAGGTATATTTATATTGCCTGCGGCTTTTTTGTTTTGCTTTTTGGTGGTGGCAAATTTTTTAGCAGAAGTCGTGGGAGAGGATTGGAATTGGATATGAAAAAAAATCACGTCATTGCGGGCTTCGTTGCGCTCGCCTCTATCGCTTTTGCTGCCCCGCCGTCTAACTTTAGCGGCTGGGATCTCGTTTTTGAAGATAACTTTGACGGCACTTCGCTTGACACGAAAAAGTGGAATTCGACGTACAACTGGGGCCCGACGCATAACCATCGCGCCTACTGCGCTAAAGAAAACGTGATTGTATCCGATGGTACCCTCAAGCTTAAGGGCGAAAAGAAAACGCATCCTGACGCCAAAGGACGAAAGGCCAAATTCAACAACAAGGAAATTCCGGTTGATTACACTTCGGGTGCAATCGACACGAAGGGAAAATTCGAAGTCAAGTACGGCTATATCGAAGGCCGTTTCAAGGCTCCCTCACAAAAGGGAACTTGGCCTGCTTTCTGGACTCTGCAAGATGGCTGGCCTCCGGAAATTGACATTTTGGAAATCCCAGCATCGCGTAAGCAACACCACTACTATTTGCATTACACCGACCCGAGCTGGTACAACAGCCATGGTTCGGCATGGGATCACGAAGCCTCTTTTGGCGGACATAAGGACGACAATGTGGACCGCTCGGCGGACTTCCACACGTATGCGGTGGAATGGGACGAATCGACGCTCAGCTTTTATTTTGACGACAAGAAGTTTGCAAGTTACAACCGCCCGACTGAAATCAAGCAGCTTTCGGCGCAGTACATTATCGTGAATTTGGCGATTGGCGGCTGGGCGGGTGATGATATTGAAATTACTTCGGAAAAGCCTGCGTATTTTGAAGCGGATTGGGTGCGTGTATGGCAAGCAAAACCCGCAAAGCCCGATACCGTACGCATTATGTCGATGAATTTTGGTACATGTATGACGCGAACTGCCGAGGACAAGCTTGCGCTTGGCGATTGCAGTGGCGATAATGCTGTTGCGACGATAACTCCGCTTTCTTCGACGACTTACCGCATCAATTTTGGCGATATCTCGCTAGATACGCCGAATGAGTCTACCGATGCGGGTGTGACGATGGGCCTTTACAAGTGGAACGGCGGCGGCCATCAAAAGGTGGTTATGGAAAAGCAATCCGGCTACGAGGGCTCCGTGGTGCGCGTGAAAATGCAACACAGCAATATGTATCTGCGTGCAACGACGGATGGCGAACGCGTGGTGCAGAGCTGGGCCGATGATTGGGAATGGAACCAGATGTGGCGCTTGCTCAAGTCAGGTGATGAAATCCCGACGAAGGACCCGTCTGTTGGAATCCACGAGACTGCGCGGACAATTGCCCCTGCTTATGGCGCAAATGTTTTCCGCAAGAACGGGATGCTTTACGTGCAGTTCGGCGACGGGCTGCGGGGCGATAATTCCCGCGAAACCCGTACTTACGATTTTAAAGGTCGTATCATTAAATGATTGTCATGCCCGCCGGAGCCTGTGCTGAGCGAAGTCGAAGTAAGCGGGCATCTCCATCTTGTAAGAAATTACTCTTTCCTCTTGTATCCGCTGAGCCCAAGCAAAATTAGGGCAGGTGTGTAGAAATACCATACAAAGTTGTTGGCTACAGTCGCCACAATTTCTTGAATGCTATGGTCTTCGCCGGTTGCAAGCGAAATGCCGACGCAAACATCGCAGCAGAAAAACAGAATCATGCCGCGCTTGATGTTGCGTGCGTTTTTAGCAGGGAAATAGCCCTTCTTCGGAACTTTGCAGGCGACAACGAGCGAGCAGATGAGAAACGCCGCGTAAGTTGCGATAATCGGGACGGTCGGCCCTTCGAAAATGTGGAACAGGTGTAGCGCATTCGTGATGAACATGACGGCAAATGGAATAATCAGAATCCACGGAGAGCTGTTGTCTGTATCGCTTGTGCGCGTGTGACGGTAAATGAAAAGTGCCTGCACAACCATAAAGAAGCAAATGCCAAGCAAAGTGTAATCGCTGCGGTGCTCCAGAACGTGTGCGTAGTTGTGCATGATTTTCAAGCAGAAATCCGCGCACAAAGCCATAGCGAAACCCGCCTGCAAAAAGTTGCGGTCGCGCTTGCAAAGGCAATTCCCGCCAATGAAAAATACGACAATCGTCATGATTGCTGTAACAGTGAACTTGGCTATGTTCTGGTAGTTGCTGCTTTCGACGAGACACTGCTCGACAGCACCACAGTTGTAAAATACAAGCCAGTCTCTCACGAAGAATGTAATCATGAGAATTCCGACGATAATAATAAGCGAAGTTATAAGTGTTTTCTTGTTCATAACGTATAATATAAATAAATTTATTTTAATTCGACTTCATCAAAACGGTATTTTTGTTTGACGTCCGGATATTTTTCGTGATCGACTTCGCTTAAGAACATGGATTTCTCGCGAAGCCAAACTGTATTATCGCCGTAAAGTGCGCGGTAGATGACGTATTCTTCGTCGGTTTCGGAATGTTTCGCTACTTCTTCAACAATGTAGTAGCGGTTTTTGAAGTGCCTGTAAATGCCGTGAATTTTAAGTTCTCTTTTTTCCATAAATTTTTTCCTGAATATTAAAGAATGAATTTTTTCAATTTTTTGTAACTTATTACAATTTTTGAAACCTCTTTTACATCGTACGTAATATGTTGAATTGCAAAAAAATATTTGTTTTGCAATTTACCTTATTTCACTAGAATTCGCAAGAGCTTTTGTTATATTTTGACACGTAAAAACCGCAAGAATTCTTGCTCGGGAGGCGTAAGATGATTTCTTTGAACGACTATCTGTTTTCTGGAAACACGGTGCTGAAAATTTTGCATCAGTATTCAAATGATCTCAGAAACAGCGCTAAGGAAACGCATAATAGCATTGATCTTGCGCATTCGAATTTCTTGATTCAGATTATTGAATTGCTAGAACACAATGACTTCTTGACTTCGCAATCTCAACGAATAAAAGAATTCTACAAGTACATGACGAGGGAATATCCCTTCTTGGCGTTTACGTTCAAAGGGCGCATCAAGTCTCTGATTCGCGCCGAAGAAAAATTCAACGGATATATCCTTGAATATGTTTATAACTATTACAAGAAAAATGGGGTGTTCCCATCTGAAGCCGAAATAAAAAGCACGCTAAATTTTCGCGACTTGATTGCTTACCGCATTGTCATTTCGATGCCTTCTTGCCATATCAAAAAAGGTGAAGAGCAGAGCGAGGTTGAACGGAAGTATCTTTACGAGATTGCGAACGTCATGCCTGAATTTTTGGAGGAACGAGGTTTTACTCCAGAAATTTCAAGACATAAGGATGGCGGTCATTGCGACTTGCTAAAAGATGCTGTTCAGCCATATTACCATGACTCGGTGGCGACTCCGCGAAGCTCCGGGTACCAATCGTTGCATATAACGATGTATGACAATCTTGCCCGTTGCTATACGGAAGTCCAACTTAGAACAAAGGATATGGACGACTTTGCTGAAATCGGTGATGCAAACCACTTCGGTTATGAAAAAACACAAGAAACGCGTCGTTCCAAGCACGATCAAATTCCGAGTGGTGAGTGCGTTTACTTTGACGATGCTTATGAGCGCCTGACAAAATTGCAGGAACTTGAGCTTTCAAAGCTGGACGTGAACATGTTCAAGGCCATCAACAATCAGTTAATCAACGATGGCTGCGGACTGTTTAGAGGTCGCCAAATCTTGCCGTTCGAACACCTGTCGAGATTCCAGAACGACTTGATTGATTAGCGTTCTGGTATGATAGGCTTTCATTAGTTGTTGCTATAGATAAATTCTACTTCACTGTTATTTTTTGCATTTGCGTTCCGCTTGCAGTTTCTATGCGCACAATGAAATTGCCTCTGCCGAGTACTTCGCTTGCTATGCGGATGTTTCCGCGGGCGATGGCGTGCATTCGCAGTACGCTTTGCCCGAGACTGTTGAACACGCTTATGCTGCGCACGTTGCCCGAGCCGTTATTGATGAACCAGTTGCCGTTTTCATGGTGCAGCAGGTTCCCTGTGAGTGCGCTTCTCGTGGGGGCTATGGCGTCGATTTGTTTTGGCGTAGTCGTAGTGAGTAGCACCGCGGTGATGGATTTTGCAGGGAGCGTCATCTTGAATCTGTTTATGCTGTAGCCCGTCGCAGTGGTCGTTCCGCCCTGCGCATTTGCTTCAACTGCGTTCTCTTTCAAGGCGTTGCTTGTGTGCGAAACGAACGTTTCGCCTTGGAGATTTTGCAAGGTGAGCGTTTTAACCGTTCCGTCGGAGGCAAAGTTCGCAAGATTGAGGTTGATTTCTTGTGCGTCCTTTTCAGCGCGGTTCACGAAGATGACTGTGAGCGAATCGCCCTTGTTGCTGATGGAACTGTAGGCGGACACCAGCGAATCATTGCTGGAGGTGGACTGCACGCGGTTTGGATGACCGTAGCGGCTGAAAAGGTGCACTGTTTCGTACATGCCGTCGCCCCAGGTCCACGGGGTGAAAATCTCGACACCGTTGTCCTGCATGGTTCCGAGGAAAGACGCATAGATGAGCGCTGTCACCATGGGGTCGTTGTCGATGATGCTTGTTTCGGTGATGCCGAGTGTGATGCCGTGACCCTTGCCGAAGTATTTTTCGAGCCACTGGTTGATGCGCACGAAAATGTACTCCTTGGTGATTTTATTGTCCCAGTTGCCACCTGCCATCTTGATTCCGTTTGCGCCGGGATAGTTATAGGTTGTATCAAACATGACTCGATGCCAGTTCATGCGTGATTCGTAATCCTTTTCTGTCGGGTACCAGTGAATGTCGAAAACATCGAGTAGGCGAACACCAGATTTTTTCTGTTCTTCGGCAACTTTCATGATAAAGTATTCTAGCCAACAGTAGTTGCGGTCTTCGCCTTTAGGGCGGTCTTCCTTGTTGTACGAAGATACGGAACACCATTGCCATTCGTTTGCTGCAACAGGACCGGTAAGCTTAATGTCACCCCAAGCGGCACGAGCCTTCTTGGCAACGTCAATGTAACGCTCAACGAGAAAGTCTCCCGTGACGGGCAAATCCAGGTCGGAATGCGTGCCGCGCCAGATTTCCATTTCGTTATCCATGCTCCAATATTTAAAACGGCTCATGTCGAACTTGAGTTCGTCTTTCCAATGCGGGATAATCGCTACCGTGGAATCTGCGGGCCATTCCATATTGTAGAGCGAGGCGTCGCCCGCTTTGATGAGCGTCTTGCCGTCTTCTGAAACTTCGCCGCCGCCCGCAAGGTCGAACGTTTGCGTTGCGTACGTGCCGTGTTCTTGTTTCCAGTTCCAGTCGGGAAAGTTGTAGTCAGTGCTGCTAGCTGCATAGCCTGTGAGCTGGAAGGCATACATAGCGTCGACTCCCGGCATCTTGTCAAGCACCTTTTGTGCGGTAATCGCCCAATCGTGCGAGTACACGTTGTTATACCAGTCGGGGTGAACTGTCATTTTGTGACGCCAGTTGTAGCGTGTGGCGTTGTTGCCGTTGTTCGCTCGCAACATGTGGATGCCCGCTTCGAGCATTTGATTGATGAAGGCAGACTCTTCTTCGGTCACCTCAGCGTCGCCATCGCTGATTTTGTCGATGTTTCGCCCGTAAAGGTACGGCGAAATTTTCTTGATGCCCGCATTTGCATCAACGGTAATGTCGATGGCCAATGTGGGGGAGGCAGCAAATAGCGTGCCGAATGCAGCCACTGTGAAAAAATTTGAATATCCCATAAACAACGCCTTTTAAATGGTCCCTGCGGAACGGTTTTCCTGTAAATATATACTCAAAATATAGTTTGGCAAAAATTAAATAAACGCCTGTGGACATTTGTGACTACAGGCGCATTTTTAGGGATGGGCCTTTTTTTACGGAGATTCCGCCTTTTTAGGATTTTTGCGCCATTCCTTGAGCTTCTGCACGCCGTCAGTGGACCAGAGCGCCCAGGCAATCAGCACAGGCTGGAAGAACAGGCGGATAAAACGAGCCTGGTCAGTGTCAAGTCCGAATGCGTTGATGCCGTTCACGTACTGGCTGATGTTGCCCGGGAAAATAGCAACGTAGAACAGCGCAAGCAGTACGCCAACCGTACCCTTGTGCTTGTACAAGAATATCATGCTGAGGCCGAGCAAAATCTCGACGACGCCCGAGGCCAATACCACGAAATCCAGGAATCCCGGATTCTGCGGAAACCATGAAGGAACCTGCGCCAGGAATTCTTGCCTGGCGATGGTCAAGTGACTGATACCTGCATAGGTCATAAATAACCCTAGCAGACCCCTACAAAACATTTTTAAGTATTTCACACTTTTAATATAGGATAAGTAGAGCGGAAAAGCCAAAAAAATTTTTGCGAGTAAGGAATGATGAAAGGTAGTTTTAAAAAGAAATCTCAATTTCAAACAGTTGGTTCGCAAGCCCGACCGTTGGTTCGAAATCAGCAATCTTCTTGAACCCGTATTTTTCGTATAGGCCGTGGTGCTCGCTTTTGAGATAAACTTTTTTGTAGCCGAGCCTTTGGGCGTAATCAAGCGCCGCGTCAATTAAGCTTTTGGATAGCCGCTCTCCCCGGAATTCTTCGCCAACGTAAACGAGATTTATAAAAGGGCTGCAACTGAATTTCGCAGGAATGTTCCCGTTCTCCTCGAGAACGCAAAAGCCGACAACATCTTCACCGTGTACAGCAACGAAAACTTTTTCCCAGTCTAGAAAATCGTTCTTTGACATTCGCTCGGCTAAACGACGCCCCGGCTGCCATGGGCAATCTTTCGCGAAAACGCGGGTCTTTTCCCACCACGGATCATCTTTGCTAATCGCGATTATCATTGCTTGCCTCGGCTTTTAAAGAATCCCTATAAGACTTAACTAAACATGATAAACCTCTTTTAGGACAATATACCACTTTTTCAAAGGGATGGTTTTACCTCTGCCCCAAAAGAGTCCCTATAAGACTGAAACTTGCCATGGGGTATTGACTTTCCTTGTGAAAAATGGTATATTATTGGCGATGAACGTTGTGATGGCCATAACCAAATGATCAACCGGATTCCGTCGGGGCGTTATGGAGCCTACAGGCCAGCTGCACGTAAGTGCTTAGCCATTCTGAAAAGGGATGGCTTTTTTATTTCATAATAACACCTTTTGTTTTACCTCAGCTCATAAAGAGCCCCTATAAGACCTTCTTTCTGAAGATACCTTATTTTATGTGGGTTTGCAAGCGGTTGGACGCTGAAAAAATCAGAAGAATTGGATTGATTCTTGGGGCTTTGGGGCCATTTTTTTTGGAGCCCTGGTGCTGCCGAAATGACTGTAGATTTCCAGGAATTCCCTGTCGGAGACGCTCAGCAGGCAGATTGTGGAGCGGGGCTCGATTATATTGGCGATTCGTCGCCGGACGGCATTGTGCCTTTATTGCGCCGTGGATTCCGTAATCCCCGATGCTTCAGGGTGGCCA
>CADAWC010000034.1 GCA_902791475.1 Fibrobacter succinogenes | reverse complement strand
TTTCCTTCGTCGTGGGCTTTCGTTTCTTCGTTTCGGCCTCGTCTCTCAGGAACGGCGCCAATTATAGAATTTTCAGGAACATTTGCAAGGGGTAATTCTCAAAAAATTCACTTTTTTTCACTTTTTTCGCTAAAAACGGGATGTATGCCGCCGGCACTACACATTATCCACATTCTGTAAACAGAAATCTTTTGCGAGTGCTTTTTAAAATACTGACCCCGGCACGGTGGCCGGGGTGACAAAGCGAACGGAACAGCCCTGGATCCCGTCGCTACGCTTCAGGATGACGAGTGAAAAATGGCGACCCCGGCATCCCGGAACATGTCCGGGGCAGGCTCAAGCCGGGGTGACAATGCATAAAAAAATTCCCGGGAGCGGAGCTTCCGGGACGTTTTAAGCGAGCTTTGACAGGAATGACCTATTTTCGAATGACTACACGCCGTGGATTTTCGCCTTGAACATGGAGAAAATACACACCGCTATTTACGTTAGAGAGCCAAACCGTTTCACCCATAGAAGCACGACCCGAAAGCACGCGCTTTCCCTTCAAGTCAAACATGGTGTACGCAAGGTCGCTCCCCCGAATAACCGTAAAGTTCAAACCATTATCACCCATAGAAATTTTCGAAGGTCTAACCATAGCGAATACTGGAGATACCGTCAATTCCCCAGTTCCAGGAATCGAACCAATAGCAAGCCTGTACAAGAAATCAAAAGCCTTATTTTTTACAGAATCCGCAAAAACAATCTCCTTACCATCTTCACCTGTACGGGTTGCATCGTAGAACTCATGTTTCAATCCATAGCCCACAGGATTGTAGAATTCATGATAAACTTTGTTTTTAGTCAAGACGGAATCGATGAAATAGCTACCATAAAGCGTCGGTGTATGAACTTCAAGATGGATGGCACTTGCAATAGTGCTATACTTTTCAGGAACGTTATCCGCCAACATTTTATCCGCCTGTTCCATTGCATAGCCCACCTTATACGGCATCACATAATCAGAATCGCCATGAGCCAGGAATACAGGAACCTTACTATTCTTGAGAATTGAAGGATCGTGAACAGCTCCCCAAAGCGCCACCACACCGTTTGCCACACCACCTACCTCCTTGGGCCCATACCTATCGAGGCCACCCAACGGAATCGTGTCATAGACATACTTGTTTTGTTCATCAGAAAATGTCTTGATATACTGCGCCCCTTCATACAAATAGCTCGGAAAATCCTTTTCGCCAAGAGCATAGATATTTTCAAGACCAAGCAAAGCTCCAGCGCTATTCCCGAGTATATATATTTTATTCGTATCGATACGAAGGGATTTTGCATTAGACCTTAAATAACGGATAGCGGCATGCACGTCCTGAGCACTTTTGTAAACAGCGCGTGCAAAATCAACGCTATCAATGACAAACGCCTCTTTTTGATTCGACATCAGAACTCCAAGACGATACTCTAGCGATGCCGTTACAAAACCACGCGCAGCAAGAGAGTCTACATAAGCAACAGCCTTCTGGTCAAAAGAGGTCTTGGTTCCCGCCACAAAGGCGCCGCCATGGCACACCAAAACAGCAGCTCTGTTTTTTGCATCATCTCCCTCGGGCTCATAAATATCCATCTGCAGCGGCTTGAGACTTACGCCCTCCTCGCTGTACATATAAAACATCGGACGGACATTAAACATGTCCATCATTGACGTCAGTTCATTGTAGTATAACTTATCCAAAAACGGAACGCTGTCGGCAACCGTCACCGTTTGAGGCAAGCCCGTTTCGAACAGTCGATCTTTATAGCGAACCCCATCTGCAGCAAAAGCACAAACACCGCACAACAGTGCCGCCAAAAACAAATTGATTTTCATAGCCCCTCTCCTACTTGACAAATATACGTAAACTTAAATTAACTTTTCAAATAAGCAAAGTCAAGTAAAAACGCCCGAAAGCATCTGCTTCCAGGCGTCTTCAATTACAATTAGACGTTTCCGTCTACGTTTTGCGAGCGTTTACGGCTTGCAACCGTTCGGGTATTCATCCGTCAAACATTCCTGTTCTTCAAGCGGATCGCCTTCCTTGTAGGTAGACCAGTCATCGTGCCACTTGTAACGGTTATCCTTAGTCTTGTTGATACGCGTCATGTAATGGTCGATGAGGTACTGCGGGCATTCCACTTCTTCCCAATGATAGGTCGGATTGTCAGCAGCCATATACCAGTCGGCAAACCAGTGGCATCCACGAAGCAAGTTCGGAAGTCCAGCAGAACCGAAGGCGGCATCGCACATATCCTTCACGCATTCCTGATACTTTGCAAGAGTGTTATCGTAACCGAGCTTGCTCTGGCATTCCGTGAGGAAGCCGCCAAAGCCTGCGCCCCAGTTGATATTTGCACCGTTCACCTGCGTAGAGAGAGCGTCAAAGGCGCCCACGCCACCACCCGGCACCATCAAGTCGAACTGGCCAACTTCCACGTCATGACCGATGTTGGATGTCATCACGACAATGTGCTTGCCCTTAAGAGCCTTGTGAGTTTCCTTCGGGGCGTTATTACCGCTAGCATCCTTGAAGGAACCATCATACTGCAAGTGGAAGCACTTGCCGCAAGTTGTCTGAGAACCAGGACCTGCCACATAAGCGTAAGAGAGGTTTTCGTTCACGGCGATAGGCGCCATGTCCGTACAAGTAAACACCCCCTTTTCCTTAGCATTTCCACAAGCATTGTTCGTACCTTCGAAACCATACCAATACTGCTGCACAGCGTGGCCAAGTGTAAAGGTCGGAACTTCAACGTCATGGATGTTGCAGTTACGGGCGGTCGTCATGCCAGCTTCGTACGAAGCCTGCGTGGTCGTATCGGTCTTGCCTTCCTGACCATCGCTAATCCAAGAGCAGTGCGGCTTGCAGGCATCCCAATAGCGGCTGTTCCAGCCCTTGTTACCATTGCTCAAGATGTCCTTGGTGTATTCAGCCGGAGGCGGGCCATAAGATTCGAGAGTCGGGAATCCGCTTGCATCCAGCTGCGGTTCGGCACTGCTAGAGCTTTCGACAGCAGACGAACCCGGAGTTGCGCTAGATGCCGGATTTACAGACGAACTAGACTGAGCTGGATTAACACTGGAACTGGAACCAGGATTCGGAGCGACCGCAGAAGAACTCGAGGACTGTTCAGAACCGCCGCCCATGCCCGGATCAACAGCAGAACTAGAACCCGGATTCGGAGCAATTGCGCTTGAGCTGCTAGTAGCACTCGACAAATAGCCCGAATCGCTCGACGGCGTTGTACTGACCGGCGCTATAGTAGAATCATCAGAACAGGCGCTGAACATTGAAAAAGCACCTACGGCAATTAAAGAACTCAGTAAAAGTTTTTTCATATTTTTCCTTTTCACACCTCGTCTAAAATTAGATTTTATTCCAACAAAAGGCACGAAAAAAAGTTTTTTGAAAGCTGTTATGTGAGATGGAACAAAAAAAAGGCCGCACTTGCGTGCAAGCCTTTTAAAGGGGACAGGTTGTAGGTTATAGGATTTAGGTGGTTCGACAGGCTCACCAACCTTACTAAGATCTCTGAGCTAGCCAAAAGACGACGAAGTCGCGATAATTAACCTATAGCCTAATACCTATTACCTAACTCCTAGTCGCGGAACTTCACCTGCTTGGTGCCGGCGACAACTTCACCGATCTGCGTCCACTTTTCACCCTTAGCTTCGAGGTGAGCAACAACTTCAGCCTTGTCAGCCGGGTCGATGAAGATGAGCATGCCCATGCCCATGTTGAACGTGGAGTACATTTCGTCCTTTTCGACAGAGCCAGCCTGCTGGATGAGCTTGAAGATCATCGGAGGATCCCACGTGGTGCGGTCGATAATCACATCGACGTTGTCCGGAAGAATACGCGGGATGTTGCCCTGGTAGCCCGAACCGGTGATGTGAGCAAGGCCCTGGATCTTCTTCTTGTTGCAGAGGTCGATGAGGCTCGGGTAGTAGCTGCGGTGCGGAGTGGCAAGAGCTTCGCCGATGGACTTGTCCATGCCGTCCACGACCGTGTCGACCTTGTAGCCAGCCACGTCAAAGAGAACCTTACGAGCAAGAGAATAGCCGTTTGTATGGAGACCCGTGGACGGGAGACCGAGGATGATCGTACCCGGCTTGATCTTCTTACCGTCAATGATATTTTCGCGTTCCACGACACCCACGATCGTACCGGAGATATCGTAGTCACCCGGACCATAGAAGCCCGGCATTTCAGCAGTCTCGCCACCAATCAAGACGAGGTCGTTTTCGCGGCAAGCCTTGGCCATACCGGCAACGAGCTTGTCCATGACACCCGGTTCCAAGCGGCCCGTAGCCACGTAGTCAAGGAAGAACAGCGGACGTGCGCCCTGAACGAGGATATCGTCACAGCAGTGGTTCACGATGTCCTGGCCCGGCAGTTCGTGCGTACCCATTTCGATATCGACCTTGAGCTTGGTGCCCACGCCGTCGACGGAGCTCACGAGGACAGGGTCCTTCATGCCGAGGTGGTTCAGCGTAAAGAGGCCACCGAAGTTGCCCACGTCGCCGAGAACGCCCTGGTTGAATGTGGTACGGACGGACTTCTTGACACCGACCATTGCCTCATCGGCACGTGCCAAGGAAACTCCTGCGTCTGCGTAATTCATCTTTTTTCCTTTGCCCTACGAGCGGGCAGCGATTTGGCCCTATTTACGGGCACTTTGTTTTTCATCAATATTTCTGAGCGCATCAAGGATGAGGCTTGTGGTATCCGACATCTGGTTGATGTTTACAACATCGGGCATCACATGCGTATCCAGCTTGAACAAGGTATCGTCGCCCCACGAAAGCAATTTTTCGAGTGCATCCGGACCTGCAAGCTTGCCGCACTTGGCACAGCAGATTCGGCCGTCCTGGAAAGCGATAAAGCCCGATTCACCGGAGCATTCGAAAATGACCGTTCCGGTAATGCGGCTCTTTTCCATCGTCTGCGCAAAATCAATAAACGGAAGAACCTTCGCCGAAGCCAAAAGCGACAAGCGTTCGAACTCGTCAATCGCCTCGTTCTTTGCACGGAGGCGGTTTGCCATCACCTTATAGAGGTAGACCACGACGCTTGGATTCTTGTCAAGGAACTTCACGAACTCCGCCTTCGGGATGTGAAGCACCGTGCAGCCGTCTTCGGCAGCGACAACCGTGTTGCTAGTCGGTTCGTTACACAGGATGGACATTTCGCCAAAACAGGAGCCACTTTCCAAAACGGCAAGCGAACTGTAATGACCGTCCGGCAAAATCTGACCGCAAACCGTGGCGCGCCCACTCTGCAAGACGCAGAAGGAATCGCCATCGACTCCGCCCTGGAGGATGATTTCGCCAGCGTCGTATTCACGAATCTGGGAATTCAATAGCAGATAATCCGCATAATCCCTCGGAACCAGTTGCAAGAACGGGGTCCCGAGATCATACTGAGCAGCGATCCAGTCTCCAATACCTGTGTGTGACATCATACGCTAAAAATTATAGATATTTCTGTACCATTTGTAAGTGGTATCCACAGAATTTACACTCGGAACGGACCCTTTTATGCATTTTGTAAGATTCCAGAGGAGTTCCGCCGGTCGCGTGATGGCTCCTTCGTAAAAATCGTTGCCACCGCCAGGCCCCTTAAGCCCATCATTCTGGAAAACTTGCTTATCCCTGAACGCCTTGATATTTTTTACGCGGGGCTCCAGCGAGAGAATTTCATCGACAGTACCAAACGCAGACGGATTCACCCACATGTCCACGCTATCGGCAAGCGCATAGACTTCTTCGAAAGAGAACGTGAGTTCACGTGAAGTATCGGAAGCCCAAATGTAACAGCCCCCCGCATCGCGGACGAGATTTGCGGTAAAGCTGTTGCCGCCGGACGCATGCCACACACCGCCATAAGACATGCCAGCGAGAACTCTAGGGCAATGTTCAGACGAATGACGAGAGACGAGAGACGAGAGGGAGTCTGTAGAAGCAATCAAAGCCTTTAGCATTTCGTACTTTTGTTTCTCTTGTCTGTAAATAGAATCGGCAAGCGGACGAATTCCAAACAGGATTCCGTACAACTTAATCCATTCCAGTTTTGCTAGTGGAGTATTCTCTTGCCATTCCGACGTAAGCATCAACGGAAGATTCGTCCTTGCAATTTGTTCGTAGTTATCGTAATCACCGCCTGTAGTAAAGTCAAGCACCAAGTCCAGATTGAGCGCCATCAGCTTTTCCAAGGCGCCCGCATCGTAACCGATACTCGCTACAGATTTATTCTTTGCACGTTCATACAAAATGCTATCCACAATATACTGCCCGTCCGAGACACCGACAATGTTATCGCGGAGCCCGAGCCTAAGCATGTAGCCGACCTGCGAAGTCGAAAGGGCTGCCACACGATTGAGCGGCACACGCAATACAACCGCCGAAAGCCACTCCTCTGGGAACCCCCGACGTTGCAAATCCGTCCCGAGAGCAGCCGCAGCAGAATCCATCATCACGTACTTGTGGACGAGCGTATCCTTGCCGACCACGGAACGCACAACAGCGACATCCACCCCGCACAGTTTGCCAATCGAGAAATAGTCGCTCTCGACCGATTCGAATTGAACCTGCTCATGGCACGCAGTCACCGACGAATTTTCTTGCGTATTTTTCGATTCTTCGCGACAACCCGTCATGGCGATAGCCCCAATCAAGCCCCCAATACAAAACAAATACGGCCAAAAACCAAACCTCAGCCCTTGGAACGAATGATAAAACAGCCTTAATTTCTTGATTTTCAACATTCTATCGTAAATTTTCATGCACAAAACCAGAAGATAATGTATTTTATTGGTTGATTTAATATCTCTTTTTGAGATTCCTATTAGGAGAGAGCCTTTATGAAGACAAAAATAGCCTCTTTATGCATGGCCGTGGTGTTTAGCATTCTTGCGTTTGCCACAAATTCATCCGCCGCCGAAGACGGTTTTTACGACAAGGACCATATCCGCGGTTTCATTTCCTTAGGCGCTGATTTCCGAGGCATGTTCCCCGCATTCCACGACTACGTGAACAACGTCCCGTTTGCAACCGGCGCGCTCAAGTACAAGAACGGTCCTGATACGTCCGTATATTATGGCGGAGCAAACTACAGCAAATTCAACAAGTACTACCCCAACATCCACTTCAATATCGGTGCGCAGTACAAGCAGTTCCTGACGTGGTTCAGCATCAACTTTGCAATCACCCAGATCTCTGAAAGACCGAGTTCTACAGTGACTGCTTACGCCCTTGACTCTACGGGTACCCCTAACGGCAAGACCGCGGCATTCCCCCTCTACGATGCCCGCTGGTTCAACTACGGTGTCGACTGGATGTTCGGCTGGAAGATTCTCGGCGAAGATGCGTTCTTCAATTTGATCCCGGCTGTAGGTATCGGTTTCAACATGATGAACATCCACTTCACGTCTAACTACGTTGTTACAGACAAGTCTAGCAAGGAAGAATCCATCATGCGCGACCGCTACTACAGCAATATCGCACCGACCTTCAATGCAGAACTCGAAGCACGCCTCCAGTTCGAACAGTTCTCCATCGGCCTCTACGGTGGTTACCGCGCAGTACGCTACAATGAACTCAACGTCGAAGGCGCCAACCTTGACACAACCATCTTCAATACCGATAACTCCGGCGACACCTGGTTTGTGGGGCTGCGCATCGGCTGGACATTCTTAAGTCTCTGGGACAAGAAACAGCAGAACAAGATTTAAGAACGAACTAAATTTTGTTAACCAAGCCTCGCTAACGCGGGGCTTTTTTCACATCTGCCATTGCTTTTGTATTCGGCCTTAGGCTCCTCAAGCGATGCCATAATCTTTTGCAAATAAGCACGCCAGATATTCGAATTCGTCGGCTGCGGATTGTACGGCAACATGAACAAATTCTTATCGGCAGCACGCCTGGGCGGATACATTTCAGCCACCTCTTCCATAGCAACATAATAGCCGCTCAATTCACGGAGGCTTGCATCTGTCCTCCAGTACACTGTAGAATCCCGTCTTTCATAATCAAAATTCCATCCCAAAAGAAGCATAGGCACCCCCTCTTTCTTAAGACGCGGTGGCAGTGAAGAATACTGCCCTTGAGTACTTAAAAGCACTAGGACATCAATCTTGTGGTAGTACGCGCAAAGAGATGCATCTTCGACGAGTTGCATATTCGGTCCCATCTTATTGATATCGGCAGGGTCATTGTAATGCACTTCGAAGCCCGCCATTGCCAATTGTTTTTCAAGACGATCCTGACCGTCACCGAACGATGTTTCGGCCCGATCATAATGCCTTATGAACGGATGGTAGTAATGCGACTCCATTTCAATTGGGCAGCCTTCGCGACCGAAAAGCTGTATGGCATAATCCCTGACCCAACCCTTGAGCGCCCTAAAATCCAAGCGTGCGTGATATTTGTGGTATTTGAGATAGTACTCGTTGACCTTTTTCAGCGTATAGCCGTCCAAAAAGAATCCAATACGAAATACAGACAGTTTGCTCGACATAAAAAGCCTCCTGATATGTTAATGAGCCTCTGCTTATTAACACGCTTTTTTGCCGAATTTATTTCACTTTTTTTTGATATTTTTTTTAAACAGTACGGATTCCATCTACTAGAGACTAAATCAGCTTGCGATCGTTGAGGTCATCAATGAGCGAACTGGGCATCCACTTTTTAAGCTTCTGGTAATCCGGATCGTTGAGCTTTTTGCGCTGCTCTGCGGACTTGGCGTCATCACCAGCATCGTGATAAATGCGGATGAGATTCAAGACAGAGCACCAATAGCGAATGGACTTGCCGGTGCGTTCAAGATAATCGGCAGCGCTCTTTTCGTAAACAGCAGCAGCTTCGTCGTAGCGTTCGAGCCTATAAAGCATGTCGGCCTTGATCTGAAGCATCACCGGATGATTCGGAGCCTTTTTGAGGCCACGTTCAGCGAGGGACAACCCAGTTTTATAATCCTTGCGGTCGTAGTGCATCCAGATGAGCGGAGTCAAGAACAACGGCCAGAACTTGGCCGAGCGCAATGAA
This sequence comes from Fibrobacter succinogenes, assembly GCA_902791475.1. Taxonomy (GTDB): domain Bacteria; phylum Fibrobacterota; class Fibrobacteria; order Fibrobacterales; family Fibrobacteraceae; genus Fibrobacter; species Fibrobacter succinogenes_J. The sequence continues at coordinate 43,002 of CADAWC010000034.1, read as the reverse complement.
CCGGAATCGAGAATCTTGAGGTACGCTTCGCGATTGTCCGACTTGAACGGAAGCCAGCCAAAGCTGTTGTCGACGTAGTAGGCGTAAATCGCATAGAAAGCCTTGGATTCGTAATCCTTGGCATCTTCGAACTGACCTGCGGCCGAGCGCGTCTGCATGGCGCCCTTGACAGAATGCCCTGTTTCTGTAAGCACGTAGCCAATCTCGAAATTGCGGAGCGCATCCCACAGACCTTCGGTCTTGCAAGTTTCAAGATTCTTGGCGGCGACCTTGAGTGACGTAGTGTCACCCTTGTCGTCGTACATGCTCACGCGGATGATGTTCTGGAACACGCAACCGACCCCATCGTTTTCGAGACGGAGCTTGCGAGCCAGGTTAAAGGCTTCGACATAGTTGAGTTCCATCGTCTTTTGCGTGACCTTTTCGGCAAGTTCGTTTTGTGCCGGAGAAAGTGCAAAAGAAAGCTCGTCGGCAACGGAAATGCCGACAACCATTAAAAGCGGTGCGATGAATCTCTTTAGCATTGTTATGCAATTTAGAAACTTTCACGTTTACAAGCCATCTTCCACTTTGGAATATGCAAAAGCTTGCCTCTCAAAGTAAAAAAATGTATAAATACAATAGATATTAATAAGAAATAAACATCTTATTAACAATCTGTTAAAGAAATTGAAGCTAAGTGGTTGTCAGAAGAAGACTTAAAAAAATTCTCCAGAAGCCACAAAAACTCTTTTCTATGGAGGCCACCATGAAGATGTTCCACAAAACACAAACCGCGGCTCTCTACTACCTGCTTCACACAGGGTTCCAATCCTTCAAGGAGCGGATCAAGGATGAGCTGACCTCCACAAGCGGCATCAACCTCGAAGACATCATGGACGATTCGAACCTTTATGCTTACTACCAGCAAGGCGAATCGGCGGACTTCGTAGCGGCATGCATCGCGGCGAACAGCTAGTTTCTCTCTCAATTCCGGATTTAACCGGTTTTCCTCCTAGAAAAAGGACCCTGTGGCAATGCCGCAGGGTTCCTTTTTTCGAGAAATTATGGTTCCCTCGGGGTTTGCCCTCAGGATGACGAGTGCAAGGAAAGAGAAGCCCACCTAAGGCGCCCCCGGAACAGAGTCCGGGGCGACATCGCTCAATTACTTCTTTTTCTTGGACTTGGCGGATTCCTTTGCCTTGTCTTGACGTTCGCAGGTCGTTACGACTTCGAACTTGCCCTTGTTCACCGTAATGATTTTCGTGTTGGCATTTGCACCACGACGGAACTTGATATCACCGTAGATGCCCTTAAAGTCCTTAGTCGCATTGATATAATGCGTCATGTCGTCGTCCTGGCCAGTCACTGCGGCAAGCGCTGTAAAGATAATGTTTGCGGCATCGTAGCTAAGACCGCTTACCTTGTCTTCACCCGGTTCAACGCCCCAGCGAGCAGTGAAGTCCTTCACGAAGTTCGTATAGGTCGAATTGCTCTTGTTCATGTCGATACCAGGAACGCTGAAGTAAGAACCTTCGACAAGGCGCTTGCCCTGGATCAAGAGTTCACGACCATACCAGCCAGATGTTCCGAGATAGGTGCCGGATACTTTGTTAAAAGCGGCCTGGCTCACCATGGCACCTGCATCCGCCGGGTTTGTCGCCGGGATAAAGAGGCCCGGGAACTCAACAGTAGAATCGGCGAGGTAAAGCTTGCGGTCGCGCGGGTTTACCGTGTTCAAATCGTTCAAGCCCTTGGCAATATTGCGACGGCGGTTTTCCTGATTGAAGCGGACATCGCGCATGAGGTTGAATTCCGTCTTGTAGTCCGGGCGGCCTTCTTCGTAATTGCGGAAACCGACAACATCACCACCACGACGTTCAACAGCACGGGTAAAGCTTTCGGACATGGCCGTACCGAAATCGCCAAGCGGGCTCATCACACCAAATTCGCGAATGTCAAGGCACTTGATAGCGAAGTCCGCGATGGTCTGCGCGAGGATGTCCATGGTGAGGTTCACCTGGAAGATGTTCGGTCCAAGCTTTGCGATGCCAGCATCCGTTGCAGTCGGAGTAAGCATCGGCACATGCTGGAAGTTTGCACCAAGCCATGCAGCAACAGACGTTGCCGGAGCACTCATGATAGGACCAATAATAGCGATAATGCTATCCTGATTCACAGCGCGTTGCGTACGCATAAGAGCGATAGCGGCATCGGCGTGCGTGTCCTGGAAGATGATGTTCACCTTGCCCTTGAGGTTTGCCTGTTCGTAAGCGAGGAGAGAACCCTGCACAGCGGCGGTACCAAATTCAGCGAAGTCACCAGAAAGCGGAGCGAGCACGAGCACGGTCGGAAGACCGGCGCCGAGACCTTCAAGAGCGCTGATACCTTTCTTGGCGGTCTTCTGCAAATTCTCGGAAGAAGTTGTCTTGAGGACCTTCTTGTACCAGTACCTTGCGGCGCGGTAGCGCTTGGCGTTCTGGCATTCACGGCCAAGCTGCAACTGCATCCAGCCCATCACTTCGCGATCGACGGGATACTTTTCAAGCAAAGCCTGAAGCTGGTCTGCGGTGAGGAGGGATGCGGCCAAAGTCTGAATGGCGACATCTTTAGCACGAGACCTTGCAGCTGGGTTAGTCGAGTAAGAAAGCACGCGGAGCATGGCTTCGACACCATCAAACACGGAACCTTTTTCAACATCGACAACGGCACGGGCAAGTTCCATACGTTCGCGATAAGCGGACTTCACATGGTATTCCAAGAAGCGGGAAGCCACATCGTAAGCATCATCCTTCTTGCCTGTGCGGAGGTAGCATTCTGCAAGCATCACGGAAGCCTTTTCACCTTCGAGCTTGCGGAACGAGGAACTATAGATTTTCTGAAGCGGAGCAATCGCATCCGAGCAACGACCACTCTTGACCACCGACTTTACCTTTTCGACATCGTCCTGTGCAAAAGCCATGGTAGAAAGGGCTGCAGCTAAAAATAGGGGTAACAAGCGATTCATATTCAAACCTCGCCGGCCTTACTGGAAGCTATCGGCGGCCTCCTGAATGACAGAATGTTCTTTCTTGATTTGCTTTTGAAGAGATTCGGGGAGCTTGGACCAGTCGACAATATCGACACGGAACGGGAGTCCGCTTTCAACAAAGGCCTTTTCCACCGAAGTCATGTCATCAAGGGATATAGGGGAGTCCGAGATGACTGCCAATTCCAAATCCGTATCCGGGGTCAAATCTACGCCCGTGACACGTGTGCCGTACGCCCAAACTTCAAAGCCCTCAAAATGGAGCCCAAGTATTCTCTGTACGGTTTCCAACTGATCCGTTTCTAAGCAAAGAGTCATAGTTCCCTAAAATATAGTTAATGTATTTTGACACTGACTGTCATTACAGCCGGTCGGGTACAAAACGGAGGAACAAGAGCTCGGTATCGCTACCAATACGGACCGGAGGCCCCCAAGAATCAACACCGCTAGAAACGAGCCATTTGACTTGATCCAGTTCGCCAAGACCGTAGGCGAGGCGCCAAACCCAGTCGATAATGAGCGTTCCCGGGAAAAACTGGCCATTGTGCGTGTGGCCGGACATGGCAAAGTCGGGACGGCGGCCAGGATGGTCTTCTTCGACGCCACGCGGCTGGTGATCGAGGAGAAGCCAGGGGAGTTTAGAATCTTCTGCCATCGGGCGCAAGTCAAAAAGCGGCTTACGTTCGACATCACGCATCTTGGCAACGCTATGGTCTACGCGGCCGGTAATGCAGGCAAAAGGCGTGCAGACGGTAGAGTCTTCCAGCACGACAAAGCCGTTATTCTGCATCCACTTTTTAAAGTCGCTGCCTTCGCGTTCAAGGAACCCTTCGTGATTCCCGTCGATGGCAATAGCAGCCATCTTCGCAGTTGCGGCAAGCTTTTGCACCAGGAAGTCGTATTCCCAGGCAGAAAGTGTCGAATCGACAACATCCGAAAAGTCACCGCCAAACAGCACCAGGTCCGGGTGGAGGCTATCGCTCACATGAACGATGCGTTCCATCTTTTCGCGCTTGAAAAGCGGGTCGATATGGAGGTCGCTAAAGAAGACCGCCGTAAATTCCTTTTCCGTCGGGACGGCAATTTTAAACTCGCGAACGTGGAAATTGTCATTTGCGCTTGCGCCTGCAATGCGGAAGATGAGCGTCAAAAGCACAGTAACGAAAAGCAAAAGTCTCGCCACCGAAATTTCAATGCGGCGGTCAAGCGGTTTCTTGACAATAGCGCGACGGATACCACGGATAATCCACCAAAGGATATAAAAGAAGAGCGCTTCGGCAATCCAGACGGCAAAGAAGGACATACCAAGCGATGCAAAATAACTTGTTCTAAACAGGAAGCAGATGGGGAGGAGGATTACCGAGATTCCGGCAATGACACTTCCCTTGATTCCGGGCGCGACCATCCTGACGTTAAAGAACAGGAAGAATACACTAAAAATGAGTATAAAGAAAAAGATCATTTCAGCTTCGCTTTAATAAGTGAAAGGACATCTTGGTGGACTTCGTCGGGGGTGCGGTCTGCATTGACGACACTCACGCAATCGCTGTAATCGCGACCTGCGGCGAGGTAGCCTTCGCGGACGCGCTCGAAGAATTCAGCCTTTTCGCTTTCGAGGCGGTCGGGGGCGCCACCGCGAATGGCCATGCGCTTGCGGCTTGCTTCGACGGTCAAGTCGAGAACCACGGTGAGTTCCGGGAAGCAGCCTCCGCACGTGAGTTCCGTAAGGCGCTGGACCTTATCGGCACCGAGCCCGCGGGCGTAACCCTGGTAAGCAAACGTGCTCCACGCAAAACGGTCGGCGATGACGATGTTCCCTGCATCGAGCGCGGGTTTTATGATTTCGTGAATCACCTGGGCGCGTGCGGCATTGTACAGCAAAAGTTCGGTATCGTCCGCCATGATGCCCTTGAAAGCGGGGTCGAGCAAAAGCTCGCGAATGCGTTCGGAAATTTTGGCGCCGCCGGGTTCACGCAACCTCACGACCTTGTGGCCTTCGGATTCTAGCACGCGAACGAGCATGTCGATTTGCGTGGACTTTCCGGAACCGTCAATGCCTTCGAGACTGAAAAATTTCTTCGCAGTTTTCATAAGAACAAATATGCAAATTTTTTTGGCTGAGCGCCAATGGCTTTTTCTTATTTCATAAAAGTACATCATGCGGGCGGGGCCCCAGCTCGGAGTTGACGCCTACGGCGTCAGTCACTCGGTTATGCCGGTCTGCAAGCAGCCCGTCGCAACACTCGTTTTGCACGCTACTGCGAAGAATATACCTTGGCCGACGCTTTATTCTCTCGACGAATTCTTATTTATTCAAAACAAACTGAATATCTCGCTTTTTTTTTATGGATGTAAAAAAATCCTCGGCGGGGAAGCCGAGGATTTTTCAATCACTAAGTTGCTTCGGGCATTTGCCCTCGCAATGACATTTCAGAATTATCTAGTAACTACTAACTAATAACTAGTAACTCTTATTCAACGTCCTTGCCGTGGCACTTCTTGTACTTGAGGCCAGAACCGCACCAGCAGAGGTCATTGCGACCGAGCTTTGCGCCAGCCTGCTGCTGGGCACGCTTCACAGCGGCAGCGAGAGCCGGATTCACGCGGTTCGGGCGAGTGCCCGGGAGTGCGCTCTGCGGCATCGGCTGTGCCTGCTGATCTTCGGAAAGAGCATTCGTCTCGGAAGAGGCAGCCTGACCGGCGAGACCTGCAGCCTTCGCACCATCAGCACTCAGCTGTTCTGAAGTTCCTTGGGACGGCTGTGCATCAGCGGATTCCACAGACTGGTCTACACCTTCTCTCGTCTCTCGTCTTTCGTCTCTCGTCTGTTCTGCGGCCTTGCGTTCGGCATCGATCTGTTCCTGGCTTTTGAGCTGGAGCTGGTCCGGAGAAACCGTCACACCGTTCGGGAGCGTGATGCGAATGTTCAAAATGCGGAGAGCCGTAAGCGTTGCAATCTTTTCCATGCAGCTTTCGAACATCTTGAAACCATCGTTCTTGTAGACCATCAGCGGATCCTTCTGGGCGTATCCGTGGAAGCGGATAGCATCCTTCAGCTGGTCCATAGCATACAAGTGTTCCTTCCACACCTGGTCAATCGTCATGAGGAGGAAGCGGCGTTCGATATTGCGGAAATCGGCATCCGGAATAATCTTCGTGAGCTTGTCGTAACGCACCTTGCAGAGGTTGATGATTTCTTCAAGCACCTGTTCCGGAGTCTTCGAAACAGCTTCATCAAGCGTGAGGCTGTATTCCATGCCGAGCGTGCGCTGCAAGTCTTCGTGCAAGCCTTCGAGGTTCCACTGTTCCGCATAGCTCTTTGCCGGGATGTAGTTAGAAACCTTGATATCGCAAGCATCTTCGATGCGGTTCATGATTTCGTCACGGATGTCTTCACCGTTCAAGATGCGGCGGCGGAGCCCGTAAATCACCTTGCGCTGTTCGTTCATCACGTTATCGTAATCGAGCAAGTGCTTACGGATATCGAAGCTCTGGCTTTCGACGCGGCGCTGAGCACCACGGATAGAGCGGGAGACGATCGGGTGGGTAATCACTTCGTCTTCGCCCACACCAAAACGGTTCATGAGGTTCTTGACGTTGTCGCCACCGAAGATACGCATCAGGTTATCGTCGAGGGAAAGGAAGTACTGGCTAGAACCCGGGTCACCCTGACGGCCGGAACGACCGCGCAACTGGTTGTCGATACGGCGGGATTCATGGCGTTCAGTACCGAGCACATGCAAACCGCCGAGTTCAGTCACTCCCGGTCCAAGCGCAATGTCAGTACCACGACCAGCCATGTTCGTTGCAATCGTCACCTTATCCTTGTAGCCGGCGTACTGGATGATTTCAGCTTCACGGCCATGGTTCTTGGCGTTCAAGACTTCGTGCGGGATGCCTTCCTTTTCGAGCATGCCGTGGAGAATTTCGGACTTTTCAATGGAAGCCGTACCCACGAGGAGCGGCTGGCCCTTCGCATGGCGTTCCTTGATTTCTGCAACAATGGCACGCCACTTGGCATCTTCAGACTTGTAAACGAGGTCCTGCAAGTCCTTACGGATGCACGGCTTGTTCGTCGGAATGACCCACGTGTTCATGTTGTAAATCTTGATGAATTCCGTCGCTTCGGTTTCAGCCGTACCAGTCATACCGGAGAGCTTCTTGTACATACGGAAGTAGTTCTGGAAGGTAATCGTTGCAAGCGTCTGGTTTTCGCGACGGATAGGCACGTTTTCCTTGGCTTCGATGGCCTGGTGGATACCGTTAGAATAGCGGCGGCCTTCCATCAAGCGGCCCGTGTTTTCGTCAACGATGATGATTTCGCCATCACGGACGATGTAGTCGACATCTTTTTCGAAGAGGTACCAGGCGCGGAGTGCGTTATCGAGGAAGTGAACCCAGTCGGCATGTTCGCCGTAGAGGTTCGTAATGTGCATCAAGTCCTGGATGTGGAGCACGCCCTTTTCGGTAAACTGGATGTTCTTGTCCTTTTCGTCGACAGAGAAGTCCTTGTTCTTGACGAGCTGCTTCGCGATTTCGTTTGCCTTGGCGTACTTTTCGGTAGCGTCTTCGGCCGGACCACTGATGATGAGCGGCGTACGGGCTTCGTCGATCAAGATGGAGTCCACTTCGTCAACAATACAGAAGTTGAGTTCGCGCTGCACGAGCTGGTTCGGTTCCACCGCCATGTTGTCGCGGAGGTAGTCAAAGCCGAATTCGTTGTTGGTACCGTAAGTCACGTCGGAGTTGTAGCTTTGACGGCGCTGTTCAGCATCAAGGCCATTCACAATGAGACCGACCGTAAGGCCGAGGAACTTGTAGACCAAGCCCATCTGCTTAGCGTCACGGCCAGCGAGGTAATCGTTCACCGTCACCACATGCACGCCGTGGCCAGAAAGACCGTTCAAGTAAACCGGGAGAGCAGCGGCAAGCGTCTTACCTTCACCGGTAGCCATTTCAGCAATAGCACCTTCGTGGAGCACGAGACCACCGATCATCTGCACATCGAAAGGCAACATGCGGAACGGCTTCACGGATTCCGGATAGAGTTCACGAACCTTGGCGTAGAGAGCTGCCGGGAGGTAGACTTCCCATTCATTCTTTCCGCTTTCGAGTTCAGCCTTAGCCTTGTTCACGGCTTCCTGGAGTTCCGGGCCGAGGCGGCTAAAGTCAAAGCCAAATTCCGGCTTGAAGATATTGAAGATACCGAGACGGCGGTCGCAAGCTTCGCGGCAAACGGCAAAGGCATCAACCTTGATATCGTCGAGGGTAGCTCCATTATTCAGTTTTTCGCGGAATTCGGCGCTCTTTGCAGCAAGTTCCGCGTCATCGAGCGTTGCGAGAGCCTTGCAGGCTTCGTGAATCTTCGCAATCACCGGGCGGAGCTGTTTCACCTTACGTTCATGAGGTGTACCAAAAATCTTATGGAGTACTGTATCTACAATGCTCATGGTTGTCCTTGATTAAAAATTAAACGTGGTTAAAAGTAGCAAAAGATGTGCCAAATATATTTTCGTTTCAACTTGAAAAGCCCCTTTAAAGTGCGTTTTTACGGGGATTACATGCTTTAACGATTTAGTTTACTCACACCGCAACACCAATATATTATATTGGAGACATGAAAAAAATGGATTTTGCAAAAGGGATTTTTGTACTCGCAGCGGGATTTTTCCTCGCTGCACCCGTGAATGCGCAAGTTAGCGATGAGGAACTTGCAAAGCACCCCGAATATACTTCTAGTGGCTATTTAGTGTACCCAGAACCTGTAAATATTAAATATACCAAGGCACCTGCCGGCTATAAGCCGTTCTATATCAGCCATTACGGGCGTCACGGCAGCCGCTACCACCACAGCGACGAGGAATACAAATACCTTTTTGAAACTCTCGCCAAGGCAGATTCCGCCCAAAAGCTCACCGAACTCGGCAAACAGACACTTGCCTACACGAAAGTCCTCGTAGACAAAGCCGCCCCGCGCAAAGGAGACCTCACGCAAGTGGGCGTCAAGCAGCACGAAGGGATTGCAAACCGCATGTCCAAGAATTTTGGGGAAGTTTTTAAGGACTGGAACGTCGGCGGAAAAAAAGTCACGCCGTATGTCAGGTCATATGCGAGCACGAGCGGCCGCTGCATCGTGAGCATGGCAGCCTTCATCGGGGAACTCCGCGCGCTCAACCCGAAAATCCATTCCGAACTCATCTCCGGCAAAAGCTACATGAAGTTCATCAGCGCCTTTGACTGGGGCAAACTCGACTATTCCAAAGTCAAGGCCTACACGGACGAAAGCGATAAGCTCTGGAAAAACGTCAGTCCGCAACAATTCCTAGAAAAGCTGTTCAATGACTACAAATACGTTGCAAATAACGTGGACACCAACGGCTTCTACAACCATTTCTTTGAAATTGCGACATCGCTCCAGGGGATGGATAAACCGCTCCTCGACGAAATCGCCCAAGCCGCCAAAGTGCCCGCTGACACCTTTGTAAACCTGTTCACCACTGAAGAAAAGATTGCTCGCTGGAAAGCGCAAAATGCCTGGTGGTACAGCCTCGAAGGTACAAGCCCGCTCATCAACCGCCCCGATGGACTCAACTTCGCCAAGCCCACACTCCAGAACATTCTGGAAGAAGCCGACGAAGCAATTGCCGTGGATACCACGATAAACGCCCGCGCCACCCAAGCGCCAATTGCCGCCACGCTCCGCTTTGGCCACGACGCCACACTCCTCCCGCTATCGGCCCTCATGCAGCTGCCCGTCGCAAACGCCAAGGTTTCGGACCTCTCCAAATTGCACGAACAGTGGAACGACTTTAGAATCATCCCGATGGCAGCAAACCTGCAAATGGTATTCTACAAATCAAAAAACAAGCCCATCCTCGTCAAAATTTTGTACAATGAAATTGAACAGACTCTGCCCATCGAATGCAAGGCTCATGACAATGCGAAAAATGCACAATGCCCCGCCGCCCCGTACTACCGCTGGGAAGATGTTCGCAATTTCTATAGCGCCCTTCTCAAGAACTAACTTATCATGAAAAAATCCATCGCTCTCATTTTAGCTCTAGCCGTCACGCTTTTTGCTGCACCAAATGCAACCTCTAAGGCATCGCCCAAGACTTCCAAAGCCGAAGCTGTAAAAAAACTCGTTGATCAAGGTGTGCAATTTCACGAACAAGGCCAGTACGACGAAGCCCTAGCCAAGTACAAGGAAGCCGAGAAAAAAGACCCGAAGAGTGCTCTCGTCAAATACGAGATGGCTTTTACGTACCACGCTAAGCGCGACTTGGACAAAGCGCTCACTTACGCCAGAGCCGCGACAAAGCTGAAAGGCGAAGGACTCGAAGAAAATCTCTACAGCCTGATCGGAACCATTTACGACGACAAGGGCATGCCGGATTCTGCAATCGCCATCTACCGCGAAGCATTCGCCAAAGTACCAAACTCGTTCAACATTCCATACAACGCGACCATCACGTATATGCGTATGAACAACGCCGACAGCGCCTACGCTTGGGTCAGACGGAGCATCAACAATTCCCGCACGCATGAAGGCAGCTACTATTACACCGGATTTTTGTCGAGTCAAATGGGCAAGTGGCCTCAATTCTATGCGTATACCATGTACTCCACGTTCATCAGCAAAAAAGCCGAAATCATCCGCGACAACCTTTCAAGACTTTACGGCCGAACTAAATATTTTGTTATAAAGAAAGACAGTACCGTCGAAATGTACAAGCCAACCATCAAGCAAACCGGTAGCGATTCTACTGTCAATAACGAATTTTTGCTTGCCATCCAGACCATGCTCGTCACGGATACGCTCGGCAACCGCAAGCTCTACGATCAAGATTCCACTTCTTCACAGCAAATGGAATTTTTAATCCACATTCTTGAAAAAACAATCAAGCTCGTCGCCTTTACCGATGAAATTGACGACCCGATCCAGAGATTTTATCAAGGACTTATCCGCGAAGGACTCGTGGAAGCCTTTATTTACTCTATTTGCGAACCGATTGACCGCCCGACATTCGCACAGTGGCTCATCAAGAACCGCAATGAACAAGGTCGACTTTACCACTGGTTCAACAAAGAATGGCTGATGCTGTAAGGAGACTCCATGCGATTTTACGTACCTACGGACATTTACGTTGAAAAGGACTGCGTGAAGAACCACGCGAAAGAAATGCTTGCCGTCGGGAAGCGCGCGCTCATCGTGACCGGACACAGCTCCGCCAAAGCAAACGGCTCCCTAAACGACGTGACCGAAGTGTTAAACGATGGGGGAGTCGCCTACCAGATTTTTGACGAAGTCGAAGAAAACCCATCCACCGATACCGTGAGGAAAGGCGCACAAATTGCACGGGAATCCAATGCTGATTTTATCATCGGCATTGGGGGAGGTTCCGCTATCGACGCCGCCAAAGCCATGGCATTGTTAATTGTGAATCCGGGCCTAAACGCAGACGATTTGCACAAAACGCCGAGCCATCCGCTCGACCATGCACCCGTTGTCGCCGTCCCGACCACTTGCGGAACAGGCTCCGAAGCAACTCCCGTCGCCATCATCACAAATCATAAAATCAATTTAAAGAAGAGCATCCCGCACCGCATTTTCCCCGTGCTCGCGCTCGTTGACGGAAAGTATCTCGCCTCCGCCAAAAAACAACTGATCGTAAACACCGCCGTCGATGCGCTTTCGCACATGGTCGAAAGCATCCTGAACGTTCACTCGAACACGCTCAACCGCATGTGTCCCGAATACGGCCTCAAGCTCTTGGGAGAATGCAAAGAAGCGCTTATCGCCTCGGTCGCTGCGAACAATTCCGCCACGCAAAATACCTCGCAAAATGCCGCGCCGATTGATGCAAGTTTGTACGAAAAACTCATGCTCACCTCGACAATTGCAGGCATGTCCATCGCCATGACAAGCACCGCCGTACCGCACGGCATGAGCTACGACCTCACGCTCTGCAAAGGCACGCCGCACGGCCCCGCCGTCGGATATTTTCTCGCTGCATATGTCGAAATTTGTCATAAAAAAGTTCCGAATGATGTTGAAAAAGTCCTCTCGCTTTTGGGTCTGCAAAGTGTTGAAGAATTTGCTGAAATGCTCCAAAAGCTTATCGGCACATGCACCGTCACTCGCGAATTGCGTGACCAGTTCGCCACCGCGATGAAAACAAATCACTCCAAACTTGACCTCGTTCCCGGCGGCATCACCCCCGAAGAAGTCGAGTACATCTACGATAAATCGCTAATGGTGAAGTAGGGGAGACGCCAATTTGCACTGTCATTCCCGCCTACCTGTCCTCGCGCCTGTCCTCGCTTGACGGGGATGACGGGGACGAGCGGGAATCTCCTTACACATCCCGAAATTTATATATTAACGCAGTAAAACTGGAGAATTTATGAAAAAAGCTTTAATCGCCGTCATCATTGTCGTCGTCATCCTGCTCATCATCGTAGGGAAGGGCATCGGCACCTACAACAACATCATCGCCCTCGAAGAAGGCGTAAAAACACAGTGGGCACAAGTCGAAAACACCTACCAGCGCCGCTTTGACCTCATCCCGAATCTTGTGAGCACCGTGCAAGGCGAGGCGAACTTCGAAAAGAGCACCCTCACCGAAGTCATGGACATGCGCAGCCGCATGGGCGGAACCATCAAGCTCGACGAAAGCCTCATGAACGACGAAGCCGCCCTCAAGCGCTTCCAGGAAATGCAAGGCTCCCTCGGTGGAGCTCTCCAGCGCCTTATGGCCGTCTCCGAAAACTACCCAGATCTCAAGAGCAACAAGAGCTTCCAGGAACTCCGCGTGCAACTCGAAGGTGCCGAAAACCGCATCGCCGTTGAACGCAAGCGCTACAACGAAACCGTTCAGGCATTCAACACCACCATTCGCCAGTTCCCCACAAACATTGTCGCCGGTTTCGCAGGCGCCTCCCCGAAAGCCCTCTTCTCTGCTGACGCCGGCGCAAGCGTAGCCCCGAAAGTTCAGTTTGATATAAAATAAAGAAAATGTTAGAATAAATTAAAATAACTCCCGAAATGTATCATCCGATTTTTTTAAAGCATCTATCATACCCATATATTTGAGATTATACGAATTGCTATAGCACCTTTCAAACGGTTCAATATAACATGGATCTTTTACATTCCAATAGAAATAGTAATAATCTTTTTTATTCTGCATTGTCCTGGGAAAATCTTAGGAGATCCTTTTTCATTATCTAAATATGCTTCCACATACGCCTCCCCATATAGGGGAGTTTTTTGAATTCCCATAAATTCAATTCTCTCATGATACGAAAAATATCCATAAGCAATCCATGTTGTCAGCATAAAATTTTTTTTCAACATTTTGGTATTTATATATTTAAGTACACATAAAAGTTTTTCAAATTGAGATGCTTTATCATCTCCAGTTGTATACAATATTCCTGAGTATTCCGGGGCAAATTACCCCATGAAACCGGAGTAAAGGAAACCGGCATACCGATCAAAGGGGAACCATTCTTTCTAATGATTAATTTTATGCTAGGGAAAATGCTTATGGCTGGATAAGACCAGATGTTTTGTGCAGGCCCGCTCTCTTAGCATCTGAATATGCTTGTATGCGGATTGCTCGCGCGAATGAGCCGGAGAAATCCCGCGCGATCCCAACACCCTGAAATTGACTGAATGGATTAGAGCTATTAAAGAGGTTTCCTATATCCCGGTTAGGCTGTTTCCGCCATTCCGGAATGCCTGTTTATTTTCGCCGGAATATTCAATTCCACAATCAGACACAAACAAACCACAAATATCTCGTTGATTTTGCAGTTCTTCATATCCAAATGTATATAGACAATTCAAAGCCTCCAAGGCTTTATTCTCTTTCATAAGATGCTTAAATCCAGAAATATCGGTAAGGCAACAAATGTATCACCTTCAAAAGGTTTTAATGACATTTTATTTCTCCGATAAAGTTTATGTTAATATATATGCGATTTTATTCTTAATTCAAGAAACTATCTAAGTAATTTGATATAATTTTATTACTCAATTTATGAGATTTTTTTATTTTCCGCATTATAGCAATTTAAATTCAGAGATAGCATCTATTTTCAATCTGTAATAAAATCTGTTTTGTAGTCTCCAAGTTGACACTACTCCAGCACGGAAACTTGGTTGTATCTTTCTAAACAAAGTTGAAAAATAGAACATTTAAAACGGTCATCGTGAAACACGATGACCATAATTTTTTATTTCTTTGCTTTACCCTTTTGGGGCTTTTTTGCATCTTTCTTATCAGAATCCTTTTTCTTATGACCTTGTTTTTGGGCGCTAGACGCAACCTTGGATTTAGCTTTCTCTTCTACTTGTTTTGGGGATTTTGATGCAGCTTTGGATTTAGCTTTCTTACTATCTTCCTTCGAGGGAATAGGTGCAGCTTCTGGTTTAGCTTTCACATCTACATGTTCGTTCGATTTGGATTCTGCTTCAGATTCCGTATTATTTTTCGTTTCGTCTGACTTTTCAGACTTTTCTATTATTGTACCATCAGCACTTACATACTTAGAAAAGTATTTTTCCATTTCTTCAAATTTTTGCTTTATTATACCAATAGTCACATCCTCATTTTCTCTATTTTCATAAACCCATTGAATCAGCTCATCAGAACAATCCCATTTAAGTTTTCCATCCTTTACAATATACGGGCAAACAGTTCTTGGATATAATTTTTTTTCTGAAAAGATTACAGGTTCAGAAACATTCTCAGGAATAGATTCCTCTTTTATCTGTAAATTTTCATAGCCATAACACGGCATCAATAAACGAGCAACTCTATCTCTATACTCCTCTAGCCAATAAGACCAATCCATACATTCAAAAAAACATTTCTTTTCATTATTATCAGGCCTCTTTTCAAATATTACATCAAAATAATTAGAATTCTTTTTATAATACAAATCATAGTTATAATGTTCTTTTAAAACATACCCTAAAAATGAACATCGTTCATCTAATCTTTTTATAACTTTCTGCTTTGGATTTGCTTTTACTTCATCATCTAAATTGGGATTTCTATCAAATCTATTCACCATTATAATTTTATCATACGTTATTTCTTTTCCAAACTCAATACCACAAATATTTAATTCTTTCCATTTTTCTTTTTTATCCGCATGCTCCTCTTTTTTCTCATAATATTCGATAAACATTGAAGCGACTTTTCGCTCATCATCATCTTTAAACTCATCCCAGTTATCTACCAACCATTGAATAATTATCCTTTTTAAAGGTTCTTTTATCTTTTGCACGTATTCGGGTTTAAAACTATCTCTATCTACTGAAAGGACATCATCAGAACTGCCTGATAAAATATTTAATTTTAAACATATATAACGAATATAATCACATAAATCAGCACTACTCACACTTTGATTTCGATAAGAAACAAATATATTACCACCTCGATAAGAATATTTTTCATCACCTATTCCCGATATGCTTTTTGAAATATATTCTCTATTCTCTATTGGAATTTCAACAACTAAATCTGAATTCTCAGCTTGATAAATCCTTTTATACCTTTCGTCTTTTTTTTCTTTCTTAATGGTCTCACCTGACTTTTCAACATCTTTTTCTTTCTTTAATTTACTTTCATCATAATAGTTGATATTCAAATACGAGCCTTTTGAAAATCTATCAAAAGCTTCCAATATTCTAGCGACCTCAAGATCGCATTTTTTATTTCTTAAAAAATCAAAGCCTTCATTAAAACAACGATAATACGAATTATAACCAACATAATAATTATCGCTTTCCTTATTTTCCATTAAATCAAAAGATATTGTAGTTCCTTTATCAGCAAAGGAATTTTTTTCTGTTTTTAATAAAGCAAAACCGCCTTTTAACGGTGTACCAATTTTTATATCTATAACTTCATCACATAAAGCATATCGCGATTTAATCTTTACTTCATCTGTAATAAGGAATATACTTTGAAAACCTATACCAAAAATTCCAGATGGCTTTGCATATTCAGGCATTTCTTTAATAATATCAAATTTTTCTTTATTATTCCTTCCAGAACCAATTTTTAATAAGAACTTTAAATCTTCTTTACGAATTCCTATTCCATGATCCTGAATTTCAAAATGCCAAACATACTTCTTCTTTTCATTTTTATTTTTTTCTTTTTTCTTTTCACTTTTTTCCTCAATTTCTTTCTTTTTACACCTTACCTCAATTTGATACTCTGATTGTTTACATATTTCTAGAAACTTATCGAATCCCTCTATAGACTCTGGAGCAAATTCTTTCTTCCCCTTTAATTGTTCCAAATAAATCCTTAAATAGGTAGCATCTACTGCATTTTGCAAAATCTCACGAATAGACCGAAATTTATTTTTATATATCCCTGATCCTTGCAAAATCTTAACGGCATTTTCGCCCTCAATTTCAAATTTTGGTTTTAAATTATTATCTATTCTTTCATAACCTAACAATATTGTTTCCAATGTTCCACACATCGGATATCCTTTTATACCAGTACAAGAAGCTATATCATGCCATAAATTTCTTTGATTCGACATTTCATTTCTAATTAGAGTAAACCAATTATCTATTTCAAATGCAACTTCTGGTTCTTTACATTCAGCAATAACATCAACTTTCTCAGGCGTTATCAAAGCGTGTTTTATACAAAAATTTTTTTCATTATGAATTTTTGAATCATACGGAATAGATGTCGATAAATGATCCAATGAAGGCTTTGATACTCGTGAAGAATCTAAATCCAATAAATCTCCTATTCTCAACATGCAAGCCACAAAACGCGGATGACAATAATCCTCCGCACCATTCACACCATTTTCAACATCACTGAATTTCATGACCTCTTCAAAATTTGCACCATGCAAACGACATATATCAGCAATGATTGTAATTAACCGATTTATTTCAGAAAACATTTGTGTCACCGAAGAATCCGATTGCAACAAATCTCCTGATCGATCAGCATGACTCTTCCTAAAAAATTCGGCCAACAAATATCTTGCCGCATTAAAAGAATCCAATGTTAAATCACAACTATCATACTTAAGCTTACCATCCTTAGAATCAAAAAAAACAGCATACTTATTTAATGGTGATTTTGAATCCTCTTTTATATCAAATAAAAAATTTTTAAACTTATCCGTTTTAAAACACTCCTCAATTTTATCTCCAGACAAATACATTCCTATGTCATGGTAATAAGCCGAACATAAAAGCAACCATAAATCAGTAACCGACAATTTTTCAATCGCTTCTTTACCCAAAATTCTTTCAATACTATCTAAAATCGCATTGGAATGCGAAGCATCATGCTTTGTATAATGAGGAAAAATCTGAGATACGCTCGATAAAACATTAGGCACATGAATCTTAGTACAATGCCAGAAGTTTACTAAAACCCTGTATGCTTCAATTATTTCTGTTTTATTTTCACCCTTTTTTGTTTTAAGTTCAAACTGATTTTCAATAAGACTCATTTTTTCCTCGTAAAAATACGTTATACTTACTTTCACTGCTGTCCACTAAAAAATGAGACTAATCGTCCTAAACCCGCATAAATTATGTTAAATTTTTAGTGGACACTAGTGACTTACTTTTTATCGCTCAATCTATACTAAATACAACACTTTGTCAACAATAGTTATCAAAGTAAGTTTTTTATATACTTCTTACTTTTATCTGTTATAGACAATGTTTATTTGCAATGATTTTGAGATTGTTCATCATTCAGGATGACATAATCAATGGCGATTCCGGCTCGATTGACGGGGTAGGTGGACGGGGCAATGTTCGGCGCAGTTTCCTTCCCGTATCCTGCGGCACTCTTGTTTCACATCACCAGTGCAGTTTCTTTTTTTGCATTTCTACACACATAAGGTGATTCCCGCTCGGAGGCCGAAATGACAGCGGCAAAAGGGTGGGTGGGCGGGGATAATGTTCGGCGCACTCTCGTCTAGCATTTTCAACGCATTCCCCGCGCAGCTCCTTTTCGCACTTCTCAAAACATTCATTATTACAACCGATGCCGGAACGGAGTCCGGCATGACAATTCAGACGCATTTTCTTCTAACATCCTCCGCGCATCCCCGTTTTGCATTTCCACCACATTCCCTCCCACACTCCTCGCGCTTCCTCAAAACTTTTTACTACTTTTCCCATTATGATCAAATCGCAAGTTATCGTGCATCCTTACGACATGGCGCAATCGGACTGGGTTCGCTGCATTTTGCCCTGCACCCAGTTCATGGGGCCTAACGATTTTCAAGTTGTGCCGTCTGTCACCCAAATTGTCTGCACAAACAAAGACGCGCTCAAGCAGACGCGGGCTGTGATTTTGCAGAAGCCAACGGCGCCGGGACGTGCACAGCTTGCTTTGTTCTACGCAAAGCTCAAGAAGGAATGCGGGTTCAAGCTCGTGACCGACCTGGACGACTTGCAGTGGGATTTGTCGCCGGTAATCGCTTCGTACGCAAAGCAGATTCCGAATCATGACCAAATGATGCTTGCAAGTCTCAAGCAGGTGTTGCCGCTATTCGACGTGGTGGTTTGCTCGACGCGCTACCTCGCAAGCCGCATCAAGTCCGACCTCGGCGTAAACGCGGTGGTGATGCCGAACGGTGTTTCAAAGTCGCTGTTCGGGATGGGGCAGAGAACGTCCGCCTTCACAGGAAAACCGAAGGTGATGTACGCCGGCAGTCTTGGGCATTTCACGAGCGAGATTCCGGGGGACCTCGAGGGCGCATGGATCCCCTGGATCCGCAAACACATCGAAGACGGGAGCATCGACTTCCAGATTTTCGGCGAACCAGATTTTCTGAAGGACCTCGACGGGAAGTACACGAAGATTCCATACACGAGTTTTTTGCCGTTCGCACAGACGGTCGCAAACTACAAGCCCGACTTTTTCCTGGCACCGCTCGCCGCCAATAATTTCAACCGTGCAAAGAGCGACTTGAAGCTCAAGGAAGCGGCCGCACTCGGAGCGGTCTTCATCGGGAGTGATTTCGCAAGTTCTCCGTACAGCTACATTCCGAAGGAACAGTTAGTCAGCTCAAGCGCGACGGTCGACGATCTCGATGCGATTTTCAGGAATCTCTGCGAACCGGAAAAATTTATGCAGGCGCTCAACTGGCAGTACCAGGCAATGGACGAAAAGCACTGGGCGCACGAAGATCCGGAATTCCAGAAAAAATACGTCGCGACGTATTTTTAGTTGCGCATTTTTCCCCAAAGAGTATTGCAAGAAATAACTGGATCCTTCCCCTTGCGGGTCAGGATGACGTCATCACAAGAAGTCGCGGCATTCCTAAAAGCCGCGCACTCAAAAATTACTCTTTGTCGCGGAGCTGGTCGGCGGCACGTTCAATTTCGCGCTCGCGGATAATTTCATCAACACGCTTGCGGAAAAGCGTTTCTGTGTGAACATTGAAAAGTTCACGTTCATGCGCAATATAAAATGTGAAGCACTTGATATAAAGGCCGATACCCACGACCGTTAAAATATTTTCTGACAAGCCACGAATTTCTTCAGCAGTAGGATTACTAAAACCCATAAGCATCAAGGCCAAACATCCAGCCGAAGTCAAGACCCATCCAATCAAAAACTTTTTCGGAAAACTGTCCTTTAAAATTCCACGTTCCTGCATGCAGTCTTGTTGGCGCACAACCATGTCGTTGAAAATCCAAAAATGCAAAAAGAATCCTACAAAGGGAATGCAGGTGAGGAGAACGGCCCCCATGGGCGAAAAATCCGTCACGGAAATAACTCGCAAATTTGCAACCGCACGATGCAACCACGATAAAAAACTGACCAAAAATGCAATCAGGGCAAAAAACATTCCCAAGCTTACCACAGCTCCGAAGGCAATGCGAACTAAAACCGAAACAGTCACAGCGTTATCATTCGCACCAGGGAAAATCGCATTAATTGGCGAACTCCAAAAAAAGTAAAGGATGAATATTACAAAGATAGCCTTCATCCAAAAAAGAGCTCGATCGCCACGTTTCGTATTGTCCTGCATAAAGCCTCCACAATGAAATATAATATATGTAGACCTAATAAATGAACGCTTGCCTAAAATTTTAGCCATATATCAACAAAAACGAATGTTGATATAATGTTATAAAGAAACTATGTAAATTAACCACTTATCTCACAATTTTACATATTATCCACAAAAAACAATTACGTTTCACGTGAAACACTATTAATGTGATAAAATCTGTTCATTAACTATTAACAATAAAAAATGTTTTCGGCTGTTTTCTGGAATTTATTTTTTTATAGTTAATAAAATCAAGTCAATTTATCAACTATATAATATATGTTGTATAAAAACAGCAATCCATTGTTTGAACACTTCGTGTTCTACATACTCACGCTCGGCCATATATACGAAACTTGAAACTTTAGTTTCATAGTTGAGTTATCCTCTTTGGGGAAAATTATGCAAGCATATTTTTGCGACACTCGCTATCGCATGTTTCATGTGAAACTTTTTTCGAATTTTATAAAGCGGGCAATAAAAAAGCCGAGCTCGCAGGGAACTCGGTGTTAAAAAAGCTCACAGGTGAGGCGAGCAAAAGTAAAATTTAGAACTTCACAGTGCGCGGAGCTTCAGTGAAACTGCAGAACGTGGCGGTCGCATCCTTGAAGTAGAGGACTTCGGTGTTTTCGTCATCCGGGGAATACATCGCCTTGAGTGACGGGTAATGTTCGAGCATGTCGACTTTCGGTTCACGGCGGTCATCGCGGACAAGCGTTCCGCTCAAACGTAACCACTTGCTGCCAGACTTATCCACGGCACAAAGCTGTACCTTGCCGTTTGCCTGGATTTGCTTCGAGACATTCTTAGACTTTCCTGTCTGGATGTAGAGTTTGCATTCGAAAATGTTGATAGTTCCGAACGGACGGACTTTCGGCTGGTCGCCATCGACTGTTGCGAGGAAATAAGTACCAGCTTCCTTGATGAATTTTTCAACTTCTTCCATTTTAATTCTCCATTTGTTTTATTCCAATATACAAAAAATGTAGGGTATTGCTAGGGGTGTAAGCGATATATGCGACAAATCGCCATCAATTGTAGATGAACGCACCTAGTGCGTGCCGACAGCTGATTTATAAATCGCTTCCATCCGTTCACCGAAACAACAGAAGATGACTTTCTTGACGTTTTTTGCAGGGAAGTTTCGGACAGTTTTCACGGCAATCTCGGTAGCAGCCTCCCAAGGGTAGCCATAGACCCCACAAGATATAGCAGGGAAGGCAACCGTCTCGCAATTGTTTTCTTCGGCAAGAGCGAGGCAGTTCTTGTAGCACGATTCCAAAAGTTCAGGTTCACCATGCAGGCCGTCGCGATAAACCGGCCCCGGGGTATGAATCACAAACTTTGCCGAGAGCTTAAACCCAGGAGTGATTTTAGCATGACCCGTTTCGCAACCTTTCAGGGGAATACACGCCTGCAAAAGTTCCGGACCTGCCGCACGATGGATTGCACCATCGACACCGCCACCACCTAGCAGCGAACAGTTTGCCGCATTGACGATGGCATCCACTTTGAGCTTGGTGATATCACCCTGGATAACTTCAATATCGATCATGAGGACCTCCTTTAAACCCAAATTCCGAGACCCGAAGGCAGGTTAAGAATGATGTTCATATATGTTCGTTTTGAATTTACCAAATATCCCATTTCGAAATTCAATAAATCAATGAATGCACCTACGCGGACAGACCCACCATATTCAAATCCGGTTTTCCTTTTATAACCGATTTCTGGCCCGACCGAAATCTTGCACATTGCCAAGAACCCATCAAAAAACATATACTGTATTGTGGGCTGCAAGTAAACACCAAATTTCGGTGCCCAAAGAGCCTGTGTTCTAAGAGTCCACGCCCACGAATGTTTCGGAATCTCTTTTACTCGGGAGGTCGAAGCATAAAGAATATTGAAATTACCAAATATCCAGTCGGCACCTACGACAAAACTATTCATTCCGCCAATAAATAGATCCCAAGGAATCAGTGCAAGGCCGAATCCGTTCGAGTTAACTGCGGCATTTTCCATTTTTGGGGCATCATCGGCAAAGGATGCGTTTGCCATGAAAAGGACTATTAGATAGGGGAGGAGGAATCGATATAGTTTCATGGAATTAAATATACTAATATATAGGTGACTTTAAAAAGTTCCACGTGAAACATGATTTGTTCATGGAATTTTTTCTATTCGAATTAGGTATATTGTTTATAGAGGTTTTATGAAGATTGAGCATGTTGCCATTTGGGTTAAAGATATCGACAAAGTTTGTGAGTTCTATCGAAAATATCTCGGTGGGGTAGTCCATCCTCTTTATCATAACCCTGCAAAACAATTTACTAGCAGATTTATTACCTTCGACGATGGTGCCCGCCTGGAAGTCATGCATCGCCCTGACATAGATGTTGGGATAGAAAATGTTTGGACTGTAACTTCGTTACAGTCCAACACCCATCGGTCAGCAAATGAAAAAATGCGAGCATTTTTTCGCTTTCTGACCTCGGCCGTGTTTCACGTGGAACATCTTGGCTTCACCCATCTTTCCTTTTCCGTCGGTTCAAAAGAAGAGGTGGACCGTCTAACCCAGCAAATGTCTTCCGAAGGGACTCCTATTGTAGGTCAACCGAGAACTACCGGCGATGGATATTATCAAAGTGTGGTACTCGATCCCGAAGGGAACAGAATAGAAATTACTATATGATTAAAAAGACCTTTACCATATTCCTTATCTCTATATCTTTCGCCTTTGCAAATATATCTGCATTGGAAGATCCAGTGCAGGATTCCACTTTTTCCATAGATGTAAGCAACATTTACGAAAACAAATACAACCTTTTTCCGATTCTATTTCTAGGCGGAATAGGATATACATCTACCAAAAGAATTGAAGTGGATATACTTTGCATGAGCGCACAAAACTTGGGGAGCAAACTTTTCGGCATTGACAGACTACTTGCAGACTACACATTTTTACGATTCGATCGCAGGTTCGAAAGGACTGAAGGAGAAAAGAAAATCAATGAGTTTTCAATCGGAAGTGCAGTAATGTTTACAGGATTCGGCATTCTCGGAATGGCAACTCCCAAAGAAAGCGCCTTACAGAAAATAGCATTGGGAGGAATGTGGCTTGCATCCGGTACAACAAAGTACATATTATACGGGAACAATCTTTCTGGAATTGCACTAGCCGAAAGTCATACTATAGAATGGTTTCTCAGAAATGAGGGGAAAGAAAACGAATCTCATTATTCCGCCAAGGAATTTGGATTCATCGAAGAAGCGGGTATACAATTCGGAATTTTCTTTGCTCAAGTAACGGCAGGCGCATCTTTTGAAATAACCAACAAGCAACGCAACATCGGGTGGTTCTTTAAGATATTCGCAATTCCTTTCTTCGTGGAAAGCTTTTCGCGACAAGAATAAACCAAGAAATAATCTATGTTGGGACTATGGCAAAGCCATAGTCCTACACCCTTCGGTGTCCAAACAATATCGAGGTAAGCTCAGCAAACATAGCCACAATCCAAACACTTGCATATTCTCATCCAATTGATTAAATTTACACACAACTTAACTAATACACCTATCACCATTTTTTTTTGAGGGAGTCATGAACTCTAAATTATTTTTTTTAGTGGCAGCACTTTTCATCGCCTGTAGCGACGATTCTAGCAGTACATCCGCTAATAACGTTCCGTCCAATAATGGCCAAAATCTAGCTGAACCTTCTTACACTAACTGTATCCAAACAATCTTTGAAGTTCAAAGTGCAGAATTTTCATCCTTCAGCGAAGACGGTTTATTTATAGACAGTGCATATTGGGACAAGGGTACGGCAAATAGCAGAGGCAACTCCATCTATATTTACAAAACCTACTGGACCGGTACTCATCTCGACAGCACCTATGAGGCAAATCTCCGAAACGGCGAATGGACTTACCAAACCACCGTCAACACCGCAGAAACCAAATTCATTCGCGAAGGCAACATCAGTACACTCATTTCAACGAAAGACGGAATCAGCGACACCACCATCACCTACTTCGATGGAGATTCCCTAGCCACCACATACACCGATGAGGGGAGTAAATATACCAGCATCTACGTTTTGAAAAATGATACCATTTTCAGACCTGATCAAAATCAGATTACAGTCATGGATGAGAACGACAACAATACCTGTTATCAGAAAGATTTTTACGATGGAGAATGGGTTATCTGGAACCGTTACGAAGCAGGGGTTAAAAACGGAATGCTTATGCTCACCAGAACAAGTATCGAAGACGGGCTAGATCATAAGACCGTGACTTTCTTCATGCACCGTCGCAAACTGCAATAATAATCTAGAGTTTTATAGATTAACTTTCTCCCTAAATAGGGAGGATTTTTTATTTTGGTTTTTACTGAGGCAACTCTCACCTTAACAAGTTCTCAACATTTATCAAAATGTTATCAACAACTATTTTATGATTTTTATAGGGCAGGGGAGTTTGTGAATTGTTTTCTAAAAAAGTTATACTAAATTTCAAATCGGAATATGATAGTCAAAAATGTTCCACGTGAAACACTTGCAAACCGAAGAAGCGGCGGGAAACTCGTTTACCGACATTTCCGAGGTGCAGCAAGTTGGCTTCGATGGAGCAAACATGCGATAGCGAGTGTCGCGACGGGGTGCTTGCACACCGGCATGACCGAGCATGAGCATGTTGGACACTTCGTGTCCAAACATTTTTCCATATCACAAAAAGAGAAAATTTGAGTTATAGAACTAACAAAGCGCAGCAAGATCTTTTGAACCAGTTCCTTTCGGGACATGGTGTACAGCTGTCCGAAGAGACCCTCGACAAGCTTTACCAGTTTGCAGACTTAGTGGTGGACACCAAGGAATATGGCAACTTGATTTCGGCAAAGGATTCCGAGAAGTTTTTGAGCAGGCACATCGCCGACTCTCTCGTTCCCTATATATATATGAGACAAGAGACGAGAGACGAAAAACGAGAGAATATGCCAGAATTTCTTTCGTCTCTAGTCTCTAGCGAGCATGCGAGCGTTCTCTCGTCTAAACGATGGGCAGATATGGGTGCTGGGGCAGGTTGCCCGGTTTTCCCGCTCGCGATTGCCATGCCGAACGTGCAGTTCTATGCGGTCGAACCGCGACACATGCGCGTGAACTTTATGCAGATGGTCAAGGAAAAACTCCACTTGGACAACTTGACTGTCGTCGGCAAGCGCTTTGAAACTTCCGGCCTGACCGACCTTGACTTTATCAGCTGCCGTGCCCTCTCGACTTTCGAAAACGACTGGGAACGCGCTAAAGTTGGACTCAAGAAAGATGGCACATTCGTCACTCTCAAGAGCTTCAACAACATTGCCCATTTGGAAAACGATCCGAAAGTGCATATCCAGAAGTATGAACTTCCAGAAGAAGAACAGGTGTACGCTCTAGTCACCCGAGGTAATAATGACTAAAATTATCGCCATATGCAACCAAAAAGGTGGCGTCGGTAAAACTACTACGGCCGTGAACTTGGCCGCGAGTTTTGCAGCCCTTGAAAAGAAGACCCTTCTTTTAGACATGGACCCGCAGGGTAATGCCTCTCAAGGTCTCGGTTTCATGGAATCCCAGGATATGGATATCCACGAAATCCTGGACATGGCTGGTAATCCGGACAATCTCACGCTCGAAAATATCAAGCCCGCCATCTTGGACACGTCGCTTGAATACCTCAAGGTCATCACTTCTGGACCTGACCTCGCCGTCATGGAAATTGAACTTGTCAACGCCATGAGTCGCGAACGCAGACTTGAACGCGTGATGAACGTTCTCAAGCAGGAGTTCGATTTTATCATCATCGACGCTCCTCCGAGCCTGAACTTACTCACAATTAATACACTGACGGCCGCAACGAGCGTGCTCATTCCGGTGCAGTGTGAATACTATGCATTGCAGGGTATGACTGAACTTTTCAAGACCATCCGTGAAGTCCAGAAGAATCTGAACTCCAACTTGAAAATCGAAGGCGCCCTCCTCACGATGTACGATTCCCGTCTGAGTCTTTCGAAGCAGGTTGCCGAAGAAGTTCGTGAAAACTTGAGCGACACCGTTTTCCAGACGATGATTCCGCGCAACGTAAAACTCTCCGAAGCTCCGTCCCACGGCAAGCCGGTTATCCTTTACGATGTGCAGAGCACTGGTTCGCAGGCATACATGAAGCTCGCCGAGGAAATATTGAATAAGGAAAAATAGAATTAGGTTTTAGGGATTAGGTCATTAGGGATTAGGATTATATAATCGCACCTTCAGTGCCAAACTAACCTAAAACCTAAAGCCTATAACCTATAACCAATTAATTCTCGTCTTACAATTTTTTAACTACTAACTTTTAACTAATAACCATTGACTAACAACTAGAAACTATTATGGGTAAACAAGCACTTGGTCGCGGTCTCTCTGCAATTTTTAAGGCACACGATGTTCTCGGCAACTCTGTCGATAACGCTATCAACAATACCGCTACAAACGAAAATGTAAATCCGGACAATCAGAAAATCGTCGAAATCAACATCGACTTGATTGACCCGAATCCGTTCCAGCCGCGTAAGTTCTTCGATGACGATGAACTTGTCGAACTTGCTGAAACCATCGAAAAGCACGGACTCATCCAGCCGATTGCTGTCCGCAAGGTGGGCGACCGTTACCAGATCATCAGCGGTGAACGCCGTACCCGTGCATCGAAACTCGCCAACTGCAGAACCATCAAGGCTCAGGTTTACGAAAATCTCGACGACAAGACCATGAGCGAATGGGCTCTCATCGAGAACATCCAGCGTGTAGACCTGAACCCGATCGAAGTGGCACAGTCTTACCAGCAGTTGATTGACAACCACAACTACACGCACGACGACTTGGCCAAGACAGTCGGCAAATCCCGTTCCGCCATCACGAACGCACTTCGTCTTTTGAAGCTCCCGAACCAGGTGCAGGCCTGGATTCAGGAAGGCAAACTTGCAGGCGGTGCCGCCCGTGCTCTCTGCAGTGAAAAAATTGCAGACCCGGAAGCTCTCGCAAAGCGCGTCATCGAAGAAGGTTTGAACGTCCGCCAGATCGAGGCGATTGCCCGCGGCGAAGATCCGTTTGCTCAGACGAGAGACGAGAGTGGAGAGACGAGAGAAGCGGAACCTGAAAATGTCGCAGCCGTTTCCGAAGAAGATGAAATGCCGGAAGTCCACGGCAGCGAACCGAGACCGAAGCCGGAACTCAGCGCCGACCTTAAGAACTTCGAAAACAGGCTTGAAACGTTCTTCGGTACAAAGGTCGCACTCAACCCGAGCGCCAAGGACCAGACCAAGGGCACCATCGTCATCAACTACTATTCCATGGACGACCTGACTCGAATTCAGGAAATAATGGACAACCGCTAACGGTAAAATCGTGAGTCGTAAGTATTACACCATCCAGATTATTCCGGAAAACACGACCGGTTCAAGGAAGTACCGCATATCGAGCAAGCAATTTGTCTTGTTCCATATCGGGCTTGTCCTGGTCGCGATTATCCTTATTTTATTCATAGTCCACATTGCAAAGATCAACAAGACTCTCATTACTTACGAAAAGATGCGCGTGCACAACGCGCAGCTCGTGAAGCAGAATGCGAACTACGAAGAGCTCTTCTCAAGACTCGACTCGCTGTGGATTATGGAAAACCGAATCCAGAACATCTTCGAGACATTCCTCGAAAACGACTCCAACAAAATCAACAGCATCATCGAGCGCAACCGTTTTGCGCACGTACCGTCCGAAAAGAACCACATCGACTTCGAAGGAATCCACAACTGGCTTACGACCGACGAAAAAATCCGCCTGGAACGCATCCCGAACGTGATTCCGGCGGTCGGCATTATCAGTAAAAAGTTTTCATACGAAAATAAGCACCTGGGAATCGACATCTCGGCCCGCAAGGGAAACCCGGTCTTTGCATCGGGTAGCGGAAAGGTCACGTTTGCAGGTAACAGCGGCGATCTCGGAAACACAGTTGTCATCGACCACCAGAACGGTTACAAGTCATCCTATTCACATCTCAAAAGTATAAGAATTCGAAGGGGAGCGAACGTTACAAAAGGAGATGTCATTGGCTATGTTGGCGACACCGGCAACACGAGCGGTCCGCACTTGCATTACGCCATTACCAAAAACAATTTACCGCAGGATCCAGAAACAATATTTACGTACTAGCTATATAAAAGAAGGGGAAAATTATGGCGAGCAAAAATGAACAGGAATTCACTCAAATTGGGAGAAGTGTTCAGGTTAATGGCGACATAGCCGGAAAAACGGATTTGCGCATCGCCGGAAAAGTTTACGGAAACGTCTCTATCGATGGAGAGTTAATTCTCGAAAAACTTGCTATTATAGAGGGCGACGTCAAATGTGGCGCCGCTATTCTTGCTGGTGTCATCAAAGGGAATGTAGATTGCAAAAGCAAACTCCTATTGCAGGATAATGCCAAAATAATCGGAAACGTAAAAGCAGAACAGCTCGTTATCAACGAAGGTGCCATCTTTCAGGGTTCCTGCGACATGAACGAAATGTCTGCAGGCAAGAAGGAAAAGTAATCAACCACCTATATTAAATAATACTAGATATATTTATATATAGTATTTAATATTTAATGTAGTGAATAGTGGATAAAAATTTTGATTCTAAAACGTAAATCTATGATAATCAATGAGTTACAGAAATAAAGAAATTGTGGATTAATGTTGAAAATTTAAAATCTATTCACTTTTTTCAACGTTGATAGATGTTGAACCTGAGTTTTCAATGTTAATTCACGAAATGGTCACGAAAGTATGTTGAAGATTGTGTGACAAATTTCACAAAAGTATGCACGTTATTAGAAAAAGCACAAAAAACTGAATTAAAATATCGTTTTTTTATCTTAAAAGCTATATTCTAGTATATTCTACGTAGTTGTATGGAAAAGAAAGTTCTAAAAATTGGTCAGATAACTGATATGCACATTGGTGAAGGCACAACTCCTGTGCAAGATATCGATGTCTGCAAGAATTTCTTGACTGCGTATAATTCCAAATACATGAAGGATTTGGATCTTTTGGTGCTTTCTGGCGATTTAGCCGATAATGCGACACCGGATGCCTATTCCTATATTGCCGATATAGTGAAAGACAGCAAAGTTCCTATTTGTGTCATTCCGGGAAATCATGATAATCTTGAAATCATGAGAAAGTATTTTGACCTGGATGGAAAAATCCACAATGGCAAATGCTATTACCGTTACGATATTGATGGACGATCTATATTTTTCTTGGATAGCGCTGACGGAACGGTTTCTGCCGAGCAGCTTTCTTGGCTTGAACAGGAAACAGCAAAAGTAGATGGCGAAGTTCTTTTGTTCCTCCATCATCCGCCATGCCACTGCAATCACAAGTTTATGGACTTGCGCTATTCGATGAAGAACATCGACGAAGTCCAGGCAACGCTTTCGAAGATTAATAATCTCAAATATATTTTTGTTGGGCACTACCATAGCGAGATGGTTGAGAAGATTGGTGACAAAACTGTCTATGTCACTCCGTCGACGCAGATGCAGATTGACCCGAATATTTCTGTATTTTGTCTAAGTTCTGCTGCACCGGGCTGGCGCGTGATTGAATGGGGCGAAAATTTTATGGAAACAAAGGTTTATTTTTCAAATACCCCTTGAAATTCCTAAAATCTTTTACTAAATTTGCAGTCAATGGCGGTTTAGCTCAGCGGTAGAGCACTGGAATCATAATCCATTGGTCCGGGGTTCAAATCCCTGAACCGCTATTACAAAAAAAAAGAGGCGAGCATGTCAAAAAAAATTCTAGCAATTTCTCTTTTGGCAATCGCCTCTTTTTTTGTTTCTTGTTCTGACAAGCAGCCGGAAGCAAAATCTACGAATCAGGTAGTGCTGCCGCAGTCGCAGCCGATTGTTCCTGTGCTTCCGTTTACGGCTCCTGCAAAATCCATCATCACTGTCGAAAAAGCTACCGTTTATGCTAAGGCAAGCAATGGTCTTGTTGAACTTGGCGTAAAGTGGTCTGAAAAAATAGACAATGCCAAGGATTTTGAAAAGATTCAGATTCTTAATGCTTACAATGTAGCTCGTGACCAGCTTTGTGCACGTGCTGGTTTGCAGGGGGGCATTGCGGAATTTGACTGGATTACTAATGTTGCCATGAAGAATCCGGAAAACAAGCTTGCTTTTGAAAAAGCCGGATTCAAGGTCAAGTAGGTTTTAGGTTATAGGTATTAGGGGTTAGGTGTTAATAATCGTACCCTTGGTACAGTTACTAGAAATATCAAAAAACGCCGCGAAGACTCGCGGTTATTTTTTTTATTCACTAAATAACTATTAACTGCGTTGAAGGCGCTTATAAACTTCAACCTGGCGTTCGATGATGCCATCCCAGGTGAAGCATTCGTCAATGCGTTTGCGGGCACCGGCGAGAAGTTTTTGAATCAATGTCGGGTTTGCTTCGAGGCGCTTGAAGGCATCGGCAAGTGCGACAGGGTCCTTCTCGGGAACGAGAATCCCGGATTCTCCGTCGACAACGACATCCGGGATGCCGCCGACATTGCTTGCGACAATCGGCAGTCCAAGTTCCATGGCTTCGATGAGTACGACTCCGAGTCCTTCGGTGTCGCCTTTGTGATCGACGATAGCTGGAAGTGTAAAGACGTTTGCCGTCTTGTATTCGTTTGCGAGAGCTTCGGGCGAGAGCTTGCCCGTGAAGATGACTGATGCTGATTGCGTTCTCTCGTCTCTCGTCTCTCGTCTCTCGTCTAATAAAGCTGCTTGTTGCTTAAGCTGTTCGGTCAAGTCACCGACACCGACGATGCGTATTTCGAACTTGTCTTTGGGCAGGTACTTTGCGGCTTCGATAAGGTAGCAGATTCCCTTGCGTTCGATGTGTCGTCCGACAAAGAGAATTTTGAATTTTCCGTTCACTGGATGCGGCACGGGGAGTTGCTCGTCTTTGACGCCTTCGGCGTCAGGTGCTGCGGTTCGGTCATACCGGCAAATAAATTTGCCGTTGCGACACTCACCTTGCAACCTACTCGTCTCAAGTGTTGTTCCGTACGGGCTCCATTCGACATCCACATTGCGGAGCGCCTTGATTTTCCCGGCGGTGAAACTCGAGTTTGCAAAGACCGCTTGCGCTTGCCCGATGGCAAATTTCAAAAGCGGTTTGACCCACTTCTTTTTGCGGATGAGCAAAAGTTCTGCACCATGAAAATTCAG
The DNA here is from genome assembly GCA_902791475.1 of Fibrobacter succinogenes. Lineage (GTDB taxonomy): Bacteria > Fibrobacterota > Fibrobacteria > Fibrobacterales > Fibrobacteraceae > Fibrobacter > Fibrobacter succinogenes_J. The sequence goes on along the minus strand of CADAWC010000034.1, from coordinate 11,625 downwards.
CACAAGCGGAATTCTAAAAAGCTTTGCTGCTCCGAGTGCGATGTAGGCATGCGGGAACGGCCAGTGTGCGTGGATTACGTCGGGGCGCCACTTGCGGCAAATCCTGATGCATTGGAAAAATCCGTTGATGATGTAAGGGATGGCGAGTAGTTGCAGCCACGGCTTGGATGCCATCTTGCTTGGGGCGCCTTCCTCATGCGTGAGGATTTCCCAGCTTGCGGGCGCGTAACGGAAACGGTTCACGTGCGTGCCGTCGATGTCATGGCTCTTGAGTCCTTTGTAGGCTGGGGCGAGCACTTGGATTTCGACACCCGCTTTTTTCAGGTGTGCGATAGAAGTGCGCAGCCAAGGGACTTCGGCGTCTTCTTGAAATCTTGGATAGACGGAGCCTATGACGAGAACTTTCATTGTTCCTGCTTTGCGGCCTGCTGTGCCTGGATGTCCTGGATGCAGCTTGGATAGACGATTGGCTTTACGTTGTTTTCAAGCACGAGACTCATGATATCGAAATCATGCTTGCTTGCGGTACGAATAAAGCGACCTGCAAGGCGTGTCCAGCCGTCAAGTTTAGAATCCAGGAGCAAAAGTCCAATTCCGCTTTCATGTTCGAGGAATCCGAGAATGTCGCTTCCGCGTTTGTTTTGGGAAAGCGTTTCTAAAAAGATGTTCCAGAATTGTTGTGAGTTACTCTCGTTTCCGAGGATTCCTTGTATAGATTCAAAGTCAAATTCTATATACACGAAGAAACTCTTATCCTCATCGCTGCGGATAATTTCTTCCTGACAACGTCTCTCAAAAATATCTTCCGTATAGATGGAGATATTGTATTGATGTTTTTTAATCACGTTGAAGAGGTATTCCTTCATCATCGCCCCTAATTTAGTCTATTTTTTAACCATGCAGCGATTGTTAAAATTGAAAAAAGCGCTGAAGAGCAGTGTTTTGGCTACTTCGGTCGAAAATTTTAAGGCCATCAAATCAGCGACTGGCAAGTACCGTCCGATGACGGCTTTCGAAATCCAGATTTTGGAGAAAAACGGGAACAGTTGTGATGACTGGTCGAAGGTTCTAGTCGAGCCCGACTTTGACCCGAACCGTATTTTCTGTTCGAGTTTTATGGGCGATGTGCGCCTCCCGAAGTTTTTTGGTACGCTCCTCTTGCCGGGTGACATTTCGGTCGCTACAGGTATTTACGATTGCATGGTTCACAACTGCATTATCGAGAACGCCTTGATTTACAAGGTCTCGACGTTGAGCAATGTGCTTGTGCGCAGTAGCGCGGTTGTGCAGAATGTAGGTACACTTGTTAGCAGCGGCAAGATTAATTACATGGTCGGTTCGTTGATTAACGTGGGTAACGAGATGGGCGGCCGTGAGGTGATGGTGTTCCCGGAACTCACGACGGAGCTTGTCGACTTGCAGCTGTTCCACAAGGCTGAACAGAGCGTCCAGGATTCTTTTGCTGAAATGCTCAGCACGTATAGGTCCGAACTTGCACTCCCGTTTGGAATCGTGGGGAAGGGCGCAGTCGTTTCGAACACGAACATTATCCGCAATAGCTGGATTGGTGCGCATGCCCGCATCGAAGGTGCCGCAAAGATTCGCAATTCCATCATCATGAGCTCGCTTGAAGAATCGAGCCATGTTTACGATTCCGTGATTCTCGAAAATACGAATGTGCAGATGGGCGTTAAGGTGCATACGGGCGCCGAGGTCCAGAGTTCTGTTCTGATGAGTCGCTGCAAGGTCGGTTGCAAGGCGATTGTGAAGTCGTCTATCATTGCGCCGTGCTGCCATATCGAAGAAGGCGAAGTCAATAGTTCTTACATGGGACCGATGACGCAGATGCACCATCATTCGCTTTTGATTGCAGCACTTTGGCCGGAAGGCTGTGGCAACTTGGGCTATGGTGCAAACGTCGGTAGTAACCACACGGGCCGTATGCCGGATCAGGAAGTGATGCCGGGTCAGGGAATGTTCTTTGGTCTTGGCGTGAACATCAAGTTCCCGTCGAATTTCCGTGAGTCTCCGTTTACTTTGATTGCAAGTGGACTCACGACGCTTCCGCAACGACTTAAGTTCCCGTTCTCGTTGATTCACGCAGGTGACCCGCAGTTAGTTGGTGTGGCTCCGCGCCTCAACGAAATTGTGCCGGGCTGGAATTATGCAAAGAACACGTATGCGCTCGACCGCAATGCGTACAAGTATGCTATCCGCGGCAAGGGCATTGTGCCTTCTACGTTCTACTCGATTTACAATCCTGAAACAGCTCGCTTGGTGTTTGATGCGTACAACCGCTTGCAGGTGAGTATGGTCAAGGATGTTTATACGAAATCTGATATTGACGGACTTGGTGAAAACTTCTTGCGCGAGCGCGTGAGACAGAATGCCATCAAGACGTATGGTGAATATCTGGAACGTTATGTGCTCGATTTGATGCTTACGCTTGTGGAAGGCGACGAGTCGCTATCGAAGCAGTCTCCACGCGAATTGCGTAAATTGCTTGGTGAAACGAACAAGGAACTTGCACGAGTCGTAACGCTTCCCGAGACGATGGACGATTTGGTCAAGCGTTACAGACAACTCGACAAGGAATGGTTTGATAGCGTAAGTCATGGCTTGGATCGCGACAACGAACGCGGTCGAAAGATTTTTGACGATTACGATAGCGCCCATCCGGTGGACAAGGGATTCGTGGAGTGGGAAAAGACCCGCTTTGAAGAATCGGTCAAGCGCTTGAATGCTATTGTGAAAATCATCGCTTAGGCATTGATTGAACTGCGCAAATATTTCTGTTATGTTGTTATATATTTTACTTTGTCTTGAAATTGCGTTGCGTGTTGCGATTGAAATTCGCGAACGCAGGTTGACGCAGTTGCGTGGCGGCGTTTTTGCCGTATTGCGATTGATTCCGCTAATAAACGATATTGTGCCGCTTCCGGAAAACCGCAGGGAACCGCAGAAAAGCCAGTTCGTGGAAAAGCACGAAGAAGGTCATCGCGTTTTGCGCCATTCGATTTTGCGTAATCTGATGAAGGTGGCGTTCTTGATGGTTGCCGTGTGGTTCTTGGCGGCGATGGTCACTCGCTGGAATGCTGGCTTTTTCGAAGCGGTGCTATGGCTACACCTGGCCGCGATTCCGTTCAAGTGGTTTTTCAATTGGTACTGCTGGAATCAGGAATTTGAAGCGGATGCGTATGCGTTTAAGGAAGTAGGGAAGCAGAAGGCGAAAGCTGCCATGCAGGAACTTGCCGAATGCGAAATCCCGTACACGAAACTTTTTGCATCGATTTACAGGGAACACCCGACCGTCGCATTGCGCAGCCAGAGAATGCTGAATAAAGTGATTGGTAAACGATAGGACGTTTTTTTTGTCATGCCCGACGCCTGTCCTCGCGCCTGTCCTCGCGCCTGTCCTCGCTTGACGGGGATGACGGGGATGATCGGGCATCTCCTATTACTTTACAGTTTCAATTTTTTGTATATTCCCTTTTGAGGTTTAAGATGTCTCGTTTTACTTCATTGAAAAGTTTCAAATTCCTTTTTTCGCTTGCGTTACTTTTAGTTGTTTCTGCTAATGCTTTTGACTTGACGGTCAAGGCAAATGTCGATAACGCACAGGTCTTTATCGGCGACAAGTTCAATTACGAAATCCAGGTCACGGCGCCTGAAAATGCGATTGTCGATTTGCCGAGCTTTGTCGGGAACCTTGGCAGCTTTGAAGTCAAGGAAATGAAGAATGAAAAAATTACCGAAGGCATGCCCAAAGGTACGGCGAAGTTTACATGGCTTGCAACGCTCAATACATTTGTGAGTGGCGACTTTTTGATTGCTCCGCAAGAAGTGAATGCCGTTGTCGGTACGGATACGGTCAAGACGCATACGGACCCGGTTGCGGTCAAGGTTTCTAACCGCACGACTGGCGAAGAAACGGACATCCTCGAAGTGGAAGATCCGCTGAGCGACCCGAGACTCCCGCAGTGGCTTTATGTATTGCTCGCTGTACTTGGTGTTGCTTTGCTCGTATTCCTTGGCTGGTTCCTGCACAAGAAATTTGCAAAGCGCGGTGAAGCTCCGCAGCTCCCGCCGTACGAAGAAGCCGTGCTTGCTCTCAAGAATCTGCGCAACAAGAATTACCTTGCCGAAGGCAATCAGGGTGATTACTTCATGTCGCTCGGGTTCATCACTCGCCGTTACATTGAAAGGCGTTTTGAAGTCGATATTCTCGATGCGACTGTCGCGGAACTCAAGAAGCGCATGGCACATGTCGCAGGGCTTCCGCAGGCATACAAGGAATCCGTGGTGACGCTCGCCGTCGAAACGGAACCGGTGAAGTTTGCGAAGATGAAGCTCGAAGGCGAACGCTGCAAGTTCTGGGACGAATGGGCGGACCGCCTGCTTGAGGACACCAAGCCTGATCCTGAAGCCGTTCGCGCCCAAAGTAAATAACTTAAATTAAATCACGAATTTAAAGTCCATGGATATCTTCCGTGGGCTTTCTTTTTCTTCTTGTTTTTATGTATATTATTTCCACAAGAAGAAAGGAGATTTTATGACCGTAGTTATCGTAGTCGCAGTCATTTTCATCGTCATCGCTGTGTTCATTTCCATGTACAACGGGCTTGTGAAGCTCCGCAACAATCGCGAAAATGCGTTCGCGAATATCGATGTGCAGCTCAAGCAGCGTTATGACCTTGTTCCGCAGCTTGTTTCGACGGTGAAGGGCTATGCCACACACGAAAAGGACGTGCTCGAGAAAGTGACTGCCGCACGTGCTGCCGCTATGAGTGCAACGACTATCGATGAAAAGGTTGCTGCCGACAAGGCTCTGTCCGGTGCGCTTGCGGGGCTCCGCGTTTCGCTCGAGGCTTACCCGGAACTCAAGGCGAACCAGAACTTCTTGCAGTTGCAGACGGAACTTGCAGATATCGAGAACAAGCTTGCCGCTGCCCGCCGCTTCTTCAACTCCTCGACGCGCGAATACAACAACGCTTGCGAAGTCTTCCCGAGCAACATCATTGCTGGCATGTTCCACTTTACCCGTGCTGCCATGTACGAGGCGGTCGAGAATAGGGCTACGCTCGAAAAGGCCCCTGAGGTGCGATTCTAGACGAGAGAACGGACCTTTGGTCCTACAGACGAGAGACTAAAGAATTTTTTCTCTCGTCTTTCGTCTCAAGTGAAGCGGATCTAAATGAAATACGTTGGTCTCCAAACCCAGATTTGGCGGAATAACCGCAACACGGTGATTCTGCTTTTCATGTTCCCGGTGATTTTGCTGGGGATGGTGCTCCTTGTTATTTTGGGTCTTGATTTTTTCGGAATTCTCTGCGATTTTGTCGGGGGAGGCTGCCCAGCGGATCATTCGTCGCGAACAAATTATGGGACTTTTCACTGGCCCGAAATATGGCATTCCTTTAAGGTCGTAATTCCTTACACGCTACAAATTGTGGGCGTGTGGTTCATTATCGCCTATTGCGCGAATACTGCCATCATACGTCATGCAACTCATGCAAAGCCTCTCGAGCGCAAAGAGAACTTGCGTGTCTACAACATTGTCGAAAACCTCTGCATTGCTGGCGGCATCGAGATGCCGCAAATCAACATTGTCGAGGATTCGGGAATGAATGCCTTTGCAAGCGGTGTCGACATTCCTTCGTTTACGATTACGCTTACGACTGGCCTTATCGAAAAGCTGGATGACAGGGAGCTTTCGGCGGTTGTGGGTCACGAGCTTACGCATATCAAGAATCGCGATACGCGCCTCATGGTGGTGTGCATTGTGTTCGTGGGGATTTTTGCGACGATTCAGACGGTTTCCTTGAAATTGATGAGTGCGATTATTAGTTCTCCGCGTCGTTCTTCTAGACGCAACCGTAACAGCGGTCGTGCGGATATATATCTATTCCTGATTTTATTGCTTGTGTTTATCTGGAGTTCTATCGGCTATGTCTTCACTTGGTTCACTCGCCTTGCCATTTCCCGTAAGCGCGAGTACGTTGCCGATGCCGGCGGTGCCGAGCTTTGTGGCGACCCCTTGGCGCTTGCTTCTGCGCTGCGGAAGATTTCCAACGACCCAGGGCTCATGTCGGTGCAGCGTAACGATATTGCACAGCTTTACGTGATCCACCCGGATGAGGAATTCGATAACAATATGGGATTAAAGGGTTGGGTCGCGAAGGCGAACATCATGTTCTGCACGCACCCGGATACACCTGAGCGCATTCAGCTGCTTGAGCAATTCTAAAAGCGCCAGAGATTATAGTTTGGGCGGATTTTTCGGATTGTTTTTGTCCAGAATAGCTTTATTGATATAGTTTATGCCCTTGGCCTTGTCGGCTGCGGCAGGCGTCTGGAGCTGTATTTGTTCCAACATTAAAGCTTCGAGCTTGGACATCAGTTCGGTGGCTGTACAGCCGAAAGCATCGGCAAGGTCGCAAAATGATTTGACGGAGAGGTTGCGTTTGCCTTTTGCGACGAGACCGAGGTGCTGACGGCTAATCCCGCTGTCGAGAGCGAGTTTTTTCTTCGTAATCGAAGTAGCCCCTTGCATCTGTGCTAAAAGTTCTATTTCAGCTTTTCGGATGACATCAATGTCATATCGCATTCTCCAATGTTATGAATTACCCCAAAATATCGTGCAAACAATTGTTTCCATAATTTCGAGAAATTTTTTGGATTTCAGCGATGTAATCATAATCAAAAAAGCACCCTTTGAGAGGGTGCTTCTATAAGTTTTGACTATGACGCTTAGCGCTTTTGGCCGTTTTTGATTAGAATTTGGCCTTCAAAGCAGCCGGGCATTCAACTTCCTTATAAGTGTGGTTCGGGTTGCCTGCTGCTTCCATCCATGTAGCGAGGAAGAGGCAGCCTTCCTTGGCCTGGGTGTCGCTAGCAAAAGCGCTGTTGCACTTCTTGGTGAGGCATTCCTTGCGTTTGGTCAAAAGGTCGCCATTGTATCCGACTTCCTTTTCGCAGTCGGAGAGGAGGCCGCCGTACGTTGTGGAGTTGCTCGGGATGTTCCAGCCCATCTGGCTGCAACCATTAAATGCACCGAATCCGCCACCCGGGATCATGATGTCGAACTGGCCGCCCTGTACGTCGTAACCGATGTTCGATGCCATCACGACGAGAGTCTTGCCTGCAAGTGCCTTGTGGTTTGCCTTGGTTTCGTACTTGCCGGTACCAGTAAAGGTGAGGGCGAAGCACTTGCCACATGTGGCGTCGTTACCCGGAGTTGCTGCGAATGCGTAGGCGAGCTTGTCGCTCACGATTATAGGAATCTGGCTTGTGCAAGTGGTGCCCTGGCCGCCGGAGCAGATGCTTCCGTTGGTGTTGCCGATCGGGGTCTTGCCCTTGGCATCGCAGGTTTTGGCAGCGCCGCCGTGTTCCGGCCAGGAGCAGTGAGGCATGCAGCAGTCCCAGTAACGGGTGGCAAAGCCCTGCTGTCCACCGGCGCCTGCATTGAGGTACTTGGCTTCTTCGGCGGAAGCGTTGGGGTTGTTCTGCTGTTGCTGCTGGCTAGACGAAGATTTCGGCTGGCTGCTGGAGGACTTCGGCTGTTGCTGCTGCTGAGACGAAGAAGATTTTGCCTGCTGCTGTTGCTGTGAAGAAGAAGACTTCACGCTAGAGCTGGACTTCGGCTGCTGAGAAGGTGTAGAGCCGGTCATGTTCTGGCAATTCTTATTTTCAGGATCGTAGTAGCAGTTTACCTTGCAATCATTGTCGTAGGCGTATTTTTCGCCCTTGGAGCCGGTCAGCTGATCGTAATAGGCAACGCACTTGCCCGAAGCATTGTCATAGCACTGGCCATTGCACTGTTTGTCGGAGGTGCCGGAGTTGGTCTGTTGCTTCGAGGAGGAGCTTGCGACAGGCTGCTGGGTCTTCTGCGAAGAGGAAGAGGCAACTGGGGTCGATGTTTTGGCGGAGCTGGAGCTCACAGCCGGAGTACCCGGATTGTAGACAGAAGAGCTGCTCAAGACAACAACGGTACCCGGAGTGGTTGCCGAGGAACTATTTACCGTTACGCCGCTCGAAATCGGTTCACCCGTAAGAGTGGTCTTGGAACCATCGGGGTAGGTGATGGTCTTGTCCGGATTGACAATCGGGAGTGAAGAAAGATCAACGCTAACAACAGTCGTGTTACCGGCTGCGTCTGAAATGGACTTTGTTGCCGTATTGAACGTGCCGACCGGATTGCTGAATGCATCCGTGACAGTGTACGTGCCTGTGCCGTTGGGTACAATCAAGAAAACTTGACTTCCGGTATTGAGCAACCAGCTCTGCTGATCCACTTCTAGCATCTGCTTTTGCTGGATAGCAGGCAATTCAGAGGTTGCTCCCGAAGGAGATGCAGGGTCATCGGAGCAGTTCCATGCGATAAAGGAAAGCCCGAAAATTGTGAGGGTTTTAAACAGTTTATTCTTCATGATATAATAAGCCCTTGTAAATATATCACACCCTGTATTCCAATCATCCGCGCTAAAAGATAAAATCTTATCCTCTAAAATGCTCGTAATTAAGAGTAAAAAGAACTATACAATATGTTTTTGTGAACTTACGCACAACTTATTTATTATCAAAGACTTACAAAAAAGAAAAACGCCCCGCTTTGGGGCGTTTTGTTCCGATTTAGACTTTTAAATTAATACTTGGACTTGAGAACTTCGGGGCATTCCACTTCAACATAATCGTGTAGCGGGTTGCCTGCGCCGTGCATGAATTCTGCGAGGAACAAGCAGCCTTGCTTGGCCTTGGCGTCGCTGCCGAATGCGCTGTTGCACTTTTCCTTGAGGCAGGTCAATGTTGCTGCCGGCTTGTAGTTCTTTTCCTTTTCGCAGTCAGAGAGGAGACCGCCATACTGGTCACCCTGCGGGCCCCAGCCCATCTGAGAACAGCCGTTGAACATGCCGACGCCACCACCAGGAATCATGATATCGAACTGGCCTTGCTGAACGTCACCACCGATGTTTGTTGTCATGATGATGAGCTTCTTGCCCTTGATGTATCTGTGGTTGTCGTCAGTCGAATATTTACCCTTACCTGTGAATGTAAGCTGGTAGCACTTGCCGCAGTCGCCGCCATCGCTTGCAGGCACAGCTGCGAATGCAAAGCCCATTTCGGTACAGCCATCAATTGTAAACGGAATCTGGCTTGTGCAGGTCATGAGACCGCCGCCGCTACAAACGCTTCCGCCGCTCCAATCGGAGCTTTCGTTCTGTCCCTTGTTGGTGCACTGCTTGGAATAGTTGCCATGTGCGTGTTCTGGCCAGGAGCAATGGGGCTTGCAGCAGTCCCAATAACGGGTTGCCCAGCCGGAACCGCTCTTGCCACCACTCTTAGTCTTGATTGCCGGGCACTTGTTAGTGACGACGGCAGAGCTGCTGCTTGGAGGAGGTGCAGAGCTGCTGCTCTTTGGCTTGGAAGAGCTGCTCTTGGGAGTGGAACTGCTGCTGACCGGATTAGGCGGGATATAAGCAGAAGAACTACTGTTTACAGGAGGAATATATGTGCTTGAAGAAGAAACAACGGGAGCATCATAGTCTACGCACTTGGAGTTCAGCTGCAAGATGGACTTGGGCTGCATCAATGTAGCGATGTCTACTACGGTGAGCGCTGCGGTCAATTCGGTATTGAATATTGTACCTGTTGCAAAGTCGATGACGCCAATTACTTTCCCTGCCGGGTTTGTCACAAGCGTGCTGTTGTAAATGACGTAGTTGCCAGTTGCATCTTTCCAGCGGTATGCGGGTTCCGTAATCTTGTAACGGATGCCGTCGCCAGCAATGAGCGGATACTGGGCGAGGTTGATGTTGTTCAAGATGGGGGCGCCGTACAGGTCTACCATGTTGAAAAGCGTCGGATCCATGGTCGGTGCAAGAGTACCTATCGGATTGCCTGTTTCATCTGTCACAGAACCGTCGGCGTAGATAAGGTAGTTCTTGTCTGCGGTCATGAGACGAGCGTCTTCGCAGGTAGAAATCTGAGAACCGGATTTGCCCACGTTGCAGCTGATTGGGTCGCCGGCGAGGGGAGTCACTTTGCTGTGGTCGGTGATGTTCAACTGGTCGATCAGGTTTGTGCCCGCCATGTCCTTGACGATAACGTAGTTTGTACCGCCAACGATGACGATTTTTCCAATCTGGTTTCCTGAAAGATCGGTGACTTTCTGGTTACTCGTATAAATCAGATAGCCCTCTGCGGGCAAGTACAAAGCGTCTTCACAAGGTATAATAGAGGAATCGCCGTTGCTGGGCGACTTATCATCTGAACACGAACAAGCCAAAATAATGGTCCCTAGCGAAAGCAGAGACTTTAAAAGGGGGTATTTCATAGAAGCTCCTCGAAATTATCCCCAAACACCTTTGCTTAAAGATAGCAATATTATATATAATGTCTTGTAAAAAATCTTTTCACGTGATAATCGTGATGTAGAACAATTTAGAGTTTGGTCATTGGCCGTTAGTCAGTGGACATTAGTTGGTGGCCGTTGGCAGCTTGTCGGTGGTCGATAGGGACGATTTTGAAGATGTCTTTTCTGTTATTCTGAATGGAACGGAAAAACTCAAAATATTGAAAGTCAATGGCTTGGGGAGGCTGAAAAAGGTAAAACTTTGTAAAATTTTTAAATGTAAAAATCTTTTTACATTGCAAAACTCGGATTGTGAATTGATTTTTGTTGGGTTTGTGAGCAATGTTGATAAAATGTTGGAAAATTGGTTTTATAGTTGATATAAAATATTGAACCTTTGATTTTTGAGCAAAAAAAGCCATTTCCATCCTAGAAAATGGGCGGGTTTTCGAGGCTCCAAAAACACCCCGAAAAACTGTGGATAAGTCCAAAAATCTGCATTTTTAGCGTAATTTCAAAAGAAAAATACTTGCAAATTACCTAGCATTTATTAAATTTGTGTTCCAATTTCGCAGAGTACCGCTTCCTATGCTTTGCGAAAATACGGAGAACTCGTGTAGTTCTCTTGAACTTGAAGCGATGCTGAAGAAGAGGAAAAAATGGCAAAAGAACATTTTGACAGAAGCAAGCCGCACTGCAACATTGGCACCATCGGCCACGTTGACCACGGTAAAACCACTTTGACCGCTGCAATCTGCACCACCCTTGCTGCTAAGGGTCTTGCCGCTGCAAAGCGTTTCGATGAAATCGACAACGCTCCGGAAGAAAAGGCTCGTGGTATCACGATCAACACCTCCCACGTGGAATACACCACTGCAAATCGTCACTACGCACACGTCGACTGCCCGGGGCATGCTGACTATGTGAAGAACATGGTGACTGGTGCTGCTCAGATGGACGGCGCTATCCTCGTCGTTGCCGCTACTGACGGTCCGATGCCGCAGACTCGCGAACACATCCTTCTCGCTCACCAGGTTGGCGTGCCGAAGATCGTCGTGTTCATGAACAAGTGCGACATGGTTGACGATGCCGAAATTCTCGACCTCGTCGAAATGGAAGTCCGCGAACTTCTGTCCAAGTATGACTTTGACGGCGACAACACCCCGATCATCCGCGGTTCCGCACTCAAGGCCCTCGAAGGCGATCCGGAATACCAGGACAAGATCATGGAACTCATGGACGCTTGCGACACCTACATCCCGCTCCCGCAGCGC
>CADAWC010000033.1 GCA_902791475.1 Fibrobacter succinogenes | reverse complement strand
CAGCCTTTGTGCAAGGCGAGCGCCATGGTCGAGGAGAAATTTTTGAAGAATTTTTCTACGATACAGCAACGCTCTCTGTCGTAAAACAGCAACCCGTAAAGCAGCACTACACTGTAGGCGACGAAATTCCCACCACAGGCGAAAGCTACCACTACCCTGACGATTTCGACATCATCATCTTGCGCGATAGTATCGCTGTCAAGGTGCGTGGCAAGCGCATCGCGGAAATCACCACGGCAGAGGAATACCACTACGGAAACGTTCCGGTCATTAACGGTCGCGGTTTTGAAATCAAGGTCCATTCCGATGAAGATGTTGCAAGACTGCTCAAGGAATACGAAAAAGCAGGTATCGCAGGTCGCGAAGAATTCTTCCGCAAGTGGGCTTCATTTAATACATATCGCAAAGTCGTATTACACTAAATCACTTTTGCTTCTTCACCACCATAATGCTCGGCACACCGTCGAGCATTTCTTATTTTAAATAAAATAATTAAAAATTACAAATAAATTTCACAATAGCAAAAATCAATACCTCAGCATAAAAATTTAGTATTAGACAAAGTGAAAAACGCGTTCTATATTTTGCCGCACAAAAAACAAAACACACAACAACAATAAAAACAATAACAAGGAGTTACGAATGAACCAGACAATATCCAAGATTTTGATTACAACAGCACTGGTATCATCCATTTGCTCTGCTGCAGAATCTGCTAACGAAAGCACATTTAAGCTCACAGGAAATGTTCAAGCACAGGCAATCAAATCACTTTACGACAACGATGCCGACAACACGCTCGACAATTCCTTCTTGCGTGCAAATATCGGTGCAAAGTACAACTCTGAAAATCTCAGCGCCGTAATTAACTTGCGCATTTTCAGCCCGGCTTTCGGCAATACGATTGAAGGCAAGAACTACGACAAGATTTCTGCAGATACATACTATGCCAACTACAAGTGGGATACCGAATACGGCAAGTTCAATGTTCAATTCGGTCGTTTTCGTACTGATTGGAGTGTTGGCGGTAACTTCGGTACTTATGTTGATGTCGCCCTCAACAAGCGTGGATTCCTCGCCCGCGATTACCAGCACGACGCTTTCGCTTTCGGCTTTGAAAAAGGCATTTCTACATTTAACGCCTTGCTCGGCACATACGATGCAAAGTTCAACACGGGCTACATCCGCTTCGAAGAAACGCTCAAGTTTGGTGATGCCAAGGTCAGCGCAGCTTACCGTGTAAACGCCCTTGACGTCATTCAGCACACGGCACAACTCACCCACCGCGCCGCAGCTCGCGCAAGCTATTATTTCCAGAAGAATTTAGGCCTCTACGGTGAAGCTGCACTCATCGCAACTGGTGACGGAGAAAACCTCAAGGCAGCAAACGCCATCAAGCCTGAATACGCTCAGGATTCGCGATACATTCCGTTCTTCGTCGGTTTGGAAATTCCGACCGCAGGTTTCTTGAGCAATCTGTACGCAGAATTGGAATACCTCTCTAACCGAGACGAATTGCAGGCCGGTGCCGATGGAATCGCATGGACCGTAAGCTTCATCAAGAAAATCAACGATTATTCTAAAATCCAGGTGAACGTCTATAGTGAAAAGAAGGCTTCTGACGTTGCTCTTGCCGCACGATTCACTGCATCGCTCAAATAAAACTTAGCACATCCCCGAGCGCCCTCAGCGCAGCATAACAGCTTCTTTGATCCATCATTGCTGGGGGCGTTTCTTTTAAAACAAAACACCAAACATCAAAAATTTAAACAAAGAGGTACATAACATGAATTTCAAGAAAATCACAATTGCGTCCATCGCACTCCTCTCCCTCGCTTTCACCGCCTGCTCTTCTTCCGAAGAAAAGGCCGCATCCGCTGAAAAGCAGACCCTCACCAACGTGTCTTACGACCCGACGCGTGAACTCTACGCCAACTACAACCAGGTCTTTGCAAAGCACTGGAAAGAAAAGACTGGCAAGGATGTAGAAATCACGCAGTCCCATGGCGGTTCCGGCAAGCAGGCTTTGGAAGTCGCCAACGGCCTCGAAGCAGACGTTGTAACACTAGCTCTCGAATATGACGTGAACGCTGTGCGCGACGCAGGCCTTATCGAAGATGGCTGGGTCAAGGAATTTCCGCTGAACAGCGCTCCTTACACCTCCACCATCGTCTTCCTCGTTCGCAAGGGTAACCCGAAGAATCTCAAGGACTGGGGCGACCTCGTCAAAGACGGCATCGGAGTCATCACGCCGAACCCGAAAACTTCTGGTGGCGCACGCTGGAACTATCTCGCCGCTTGGGCATGGGCCGAAAAGCAGTACAACGGCGACGAAGCCAAGGTCAAGGAATTCGTGAAGAAGCTCTACAAGAACGTGCTCGTACTCGCTTCTGGCGCTCGCGGCTCTACGACGACATTCATCGAAAACGGCCAGGGCGATGTTTTGCTCGCTTGGGAAAACGAAGCATTCCTCTCACTCAAGGATTACCCCAAGGACTACGAAATCGTCATCCCTAGCGTAAGCATCTTGGCAGAACCGTCTGTCGCAATTGTAGACAAGGTTGTTGACAAGCGCGGCACCCGCGAACTTGCCACCGAATACCTGAACTTTCTCTACAGCGACGAAGGCCAGCACATTGCAGCTAAGAACCACTACCGTCCTTCCAACAAGGCCATTCTTGACCAGTACAAGGAATTTGACCAAAACGTAAACCTGATTGACATCAGCTACTTCGGCGGTTGGGACAAGGCTCAAAAAACGCACTTCTCCAACGGTGGCATTTTCGACCAGATTTACGAAAAGAAGTAATCCATCTCCATAGAAACAGTCCTCGCTCACAAACAGGCGAGGATTTTTCATATAATCAGGCAATTACTTTATCTATTATAAAAAAATTTAATAACAGACGCTAGAAATAAAATATTGGACAGGCTGAAAAGTGCGTTCTATATTTGAGCCCAATTATGAAAAGAACAAATAGAAGTGTTATACCAGGTTTCGGCCTTACTACAGGCATCACGCTCGCCATTTTGGGCGTTGTCGTGCTCATTCCGCTTGCATCGCTTGTGGTGTTTACGGCGCAAATGAGTTTTGACGAAATTATAGAGACCATTACGCGTGACCGAGTGCTCTCTAGCTTTCGTGTGAGTTTTACAACTGCATTTATCGCATCATTCATCAATGCAGTAATGGGCATCATTCTTGCGTGGGTGCTTGTGAAATACACGTTCCCGTGCAAGCGACTGATCGACGGCATGATTGAGCTCCCGTTTGCCCTCCCGACGGCTGTAGCAGGCATCGCTCTTACGGCACTCACAGCAGATACAGGCCTTGTGGGCGGATTTTTTGCAAAATTCGGCATCAAAATTGCCTTTACGCAAATCGGCATTACGGTTGCGCTCGTGTTTATCGGCATTCCATTTGTGGTACGTGCTGTACAGCCCGTGCTCGAAAAGTTGGACCCCGCTTACGAAGAAGCTGCAGGCGTTTTGGGAGCTTCACGAAGCCGCATTTTCTGGAAAGTGATTTTTCCGGAAATCGTACCTGCCGCATTGACGGGATTCGGACTTGCGTTCGGGCGTTGCCTCGGTGAATATGGCAGCGTCGTTTTCATCGCAGGCAACAAGCCATTCGAAACAGAAATTGCACCGTTAATCATCATGTCCGAATTGCAGGAATACGATTACGCGAGTGCGACGACAATTGCGCTTGTCATGCTCGTAGCCTCGTTTGTAACGCTTTTCCTCGTGAACTTAATACAAACAAGAAATACCAAAATTCTGAAAGGAGGCGCTTGATGTACAAAGAGACGACTTCTTCAAAGATTGTCAAATGGTCCTTGATTGGCATAAGCATCGCCTTTGTGGTGCTCATGCTTTTACTCCCCTTGATTACAGTTATCGCCGAAGCATTCAAGCAAGGATTTGACATTTATGCAAAGGCTGTTAGCGACAACTACACCACCAAAGCCATTTGGCTCACCCTCGAAGCGACTTTACTTGCGGTCATCATCAACACCGTTTTCGGCTTGAGCGCAGCATGGTCACTCACCAAGTTCCAATTCAAAGGCAAAAAAATCCTTACGACATTGATTGACTTGCCGGTAACGGTTTCACCGATTATCGCGGGTCTTATCTTCTTGCTCACCTTCGGACGCCAAAGCCCCATTTACCCGTTGCTGCAGGATTGGGACATCAAGATTGTCTTTGCGGTGCCGGGCATTGTACTTGCGACAATCTTTGTCACTTTCCCGTTCATTTCGCGAGAACTGATTCCCGTGCTCGAAGCCCGCGGGAACGATGAAGAAGAGGCCGCTGCGCTGATGGGCGCTAAAGGCTGGACCATTTTCCGCAAAATCACATTTCCGCATATCAAATGGGCTTTTCTGTACGGCGTGGTGCTCTGCGCCGCCCGTGCCATGGGTGAATTCGGCGCTGTTTCGGTCATCTCCGGGCACTTGCGCGGAAAGACGAACACCCTACCCTTGCACGTAGAAATTCTCTTCAACGAATTCCAGTATGTGCCCGCATTTGCAGTTTCGTCAATCCTTGTGATGCTCGCCATTGTCATTTTGATTGCACGAAGTGTGATTGAATATAGAGGTCGAAAGAAAATATAATAGGAGTTTTTATGTACGTAGAATTAAAAAACATCAACAAACACTTTGGCAATTTCAAGGCATCAGACAACGTTTCTTTCGGCATCGAAAAAGGCAAACTCATCGGCCTCCTGGGTCCGAGCGGTTCCGGAAAAACGACCATACTCCGCATGATTGCAGGACTTGAAAACCCCGATAGCGGAGAAATAATCATCGACGGAAAAGTCATCAACAACGTCCCAGCAAGCAAGCGCGGCATCGGCTTTGTGTTCCAAAGCTATGCGCTATTCCGCTACATGACCGTTTTCGAAAACATTGCATTTGGCCTTCGCGTGCTCAAGAAATCCGAAAACGAAATCAAGGAACGCGTCGCCGAACTGGTAAAGCTCATTGGCCTTGAAGGTCTCGAAAACCGCTACCCGAGCCAACTTTCGGGCGGCCAGCGCCAACGTGTCGCATTTGCACGCGCCCTCGCGCCAAATCCACAGTTACTTTTGCTTGACGAGCCATTCGCCGCCATCGATGCGAAAGTCCGCCAAGAACTGCGCCACTGGCTCAAAGAGATGATTGCAAAGCTCGGTGTCACAAGTATTTTCGTGACCCATGACCAGGACGAAGCCATCGAAGTCGCCGACGAAATCATCATCACAAACAAAGGACGCATCGATCAAATCGGCAAGCCACTAGATGTTTACAGCAAGCCCAAAACCGCTTTTGTAGCCTCGTTCTTTGGACAACCAAGCATTTTTAAAGATTACAACAAGTTCCACAGCTTTGACACAATCCCGAATGTTGACCAAGCGATAGTCCGCCCTGAATTTGTCAAGGTCACCAAGAAAAACGAAGTTCAAAAATTCAAGAATTCTGCCGAAGAAGGCGTCGTGACAGACGTCGCATTCCGCGGGAGTGGCATTGAGATTACAGTACTCGTCAACGGAGAAACGCTTACCGCGCGCCGCTCTTTCGACGAGCCTAGTATTTCCGTTGGCGAAAAAGTCGATGTATTCATTTACCGTCTCTTTGTGACCGTAGGCAACTACGCGTTCTTACTCGAAAACAAATCTATTCGCGAACCAATCGTCGTCATTTAGCAATCCAAAACAACCAAAAACACAAGACGCTCCGATTTTTTTCGGAGCGTTACTTGCCAAGACTTTTCAGTACAGCGGGCTTTCCATTTTGGGCGTTGAAGGCGTAAAAATCACGGCCTGAAAGTCTTCAGCGCAGCAATCGTGCGCGAAATAAGGTCGTTCAGTTCCCAGCCGAGCAAGTTTGCGCCGCGTTCAATGACTTCGCGAGAGCAGCCTGCCGCAAATTTCGGGGACTTGTATTTTTTCAAGACGGATTTCAGTTCCAAATCCTGCACACTCTTGGACGGACGCATCAAAACGACCGCACCAATCAAGCCCGTGAGTTCATCAACGGCATATAGCACTTTTTCCATTTCATGTTCTGGCTTGACATCAACTGTTATACTCCAGCCGTGGCTCGTTGTCGCGTGAATCAGCTCTTCCGAAAGGCCCGCCTCTTGCATCAATTCGCGTTCCTTGATGCAATGCTGTTCTGGCCACAATTCAAAATCAAGATCGTGCAAGAGACCGACAATTCCCCAGAATTCTTCGTCTTCGCCGTAACCTAGTTCACGAGCAAAGTAACGCATCGTATTTTCTACGATTTCACCATGTTCAAGGTGGAACGGATCCTTATTGTATTTCTTAAGGAGTTCAAGCGCTCCTTCGCGTGTAATATTTGCTGATAATGCCATGTCTCGAAATATAAGAATTTTATGGGGATGATTGACAGCATTCGCCCACGGATTTTTGCGCGTCATAAAGCAAAATGCGGCGTGCTATAAGTTTTTCTAATTACTGATAATTGCTTATTTCAATAGACACCCCGTGCACACCAAATTACTAATAAATTAATTCTATTATACACAATATTAATTAAGTATTGGACAAGGTAATAGCTGTGTTCTATATTTTCGCCGTACAAATAAGATTATTCAAGAGCAAATATTTTGCTAAAGAGGAGTTTTAAAATGACAAAGAATATATCAAAAAAGAAAATTGAATCTGCAAAAAAAACCGCTAACGTTACCGATCCGAGCACATGGAATTTTGCAACAAAGTGTTTACAGGCAGGATGGAAACCCAAAATTGGCGAGCCGCGCGTACTCCCGATTTTCCAGTCCACGACTTACAAGTACGAAGACGTTGACGAAGTGGAACGTCTCTTTGCGCTCAAGCAATCAGGCAATAAATACACCCGCACGGGAAACCCGACCGTTGCGGCTTTTGAAAGCAAGATTACAGAGCTCGAAGGCGGCGTGGGTGCCGTTGCAACCGCATCGGGGCAAGCCGCAGTCCTTCTCGCAATTTCGAACCTCGTGAAAGCAGGCGACCACATTGTTGCAAGCAAAACCATTTACGGCGGCAGCTACACATTGCTCAGCGTGAGACTTTCCAAGCTCGGCATAGAAACGACGTTCATCGACCCGGAACATTCCATCGCAAAACTCCGCAAAGCTTTCCGCCCGAACACCAAGCTCATTTTCGGCGAAACGATTGGCAACCCCGCCTTGGGCATTTTGGACTTTGAAAAGTTTTCCAAACTCGCCAAGGAATTTGACATTCCCTTCCTCGTAGATAACACGCTCGCAACGCCATTCCTCGTGAAACCTTTGAAACTCGGCGCAAACGTTGTCATCCATTCCGCCACAAAGTACATCGACGGTCACGCCGTTGCGCTCGGCGGTGTCGTCATTGACGGTGGCAATTACAACTGGGAAAACGGTAAGTTCCCAGACCTCGTGGAACCGGACGCTCAATACGCAAACACCTCCTATACTCAAAAATTTGGACGTGCCGCATTTATCGCGAAAGCTCGCGCTCAATTCTTGCGCGATTACGGCGCCGCATTAAGTCCGTTCAACGCATTCCTTTTGAATTTGGGTCTTGAAACGCTCCACTTGCGAATGCCGCAGCACAGCAACAACGCCCTCGCATTGGCTGAATTTTTGTCCAAGCATCCGGCCGTGAATTGGGTCAGCTATCCGGGACTCAAATCTAGCCCATATTTTAAGCGCATCCGCAAATACTTTGATTACCAAGGCGGCAGCGGCGTGCTCACCTTCGGCCTCAAAGGTGGCAGAGCTGCCATCCGCTCGTTTGTCAAAGCTTTGAAAGTCGCAGCCCTCGTCGTTCATGTTGGTGACGCCCGCACAAGCGTTTTGCACCCGGCAACAAGCACCCATTCGCAGCTTTCGCCGAAGGACAGACTCGCTGCAGGCATCCCCGAAGATATGATCCGCGTATCCGTAGGCATCGAAGACCCGCGCGACATCATCGCTGACTTTGAACAAGCTATTGCAGCAAGCACCAAAGGCGGTAAGTAATGAGTATCGTTGTAGATGTCAATAAATACCTTGCATTAAATGGTGCGACAAAGCGCATCAAAGATTACCTCTCTATTGAAGTTGCCGATCACGCCTACCTGCCGAAAACAGAAGACATTAAAAGCGACTGGGTCGCCTACATTGCAGCCCCCGCTTTCAAGCTGATTCGCGAAAAATTGGGTCACGACATTGATTCATTCGTTTCCATCGGCACAGGTTCCGGCATTGACGTGTTGGCCGGCATTGAGCTTTTGGGAGCAAAGCGCGTTGGCTTCACGGATTTGCAAAGAAGCGTTGTCGCCGCCGCTGCACAGAACGTTAGGAACAATTTAAAAAGCAACGACTTTGAATTTGAATTTGGCGATGGCGATCTTTTGCAGCCGCTCAAAAACGGCAAGCGAAATTACGACGTGATTTACGAGAACCTCCCCAACGTGCCGCTCGCAAACAACACAAAGATTGAAGACAAACGCAATAGCGGCCATTACTTGGAAAAGCGCGAAGAAGCAATCCCCGAATTCGTTCACGAGCAAATGCTCGACTTGCATTATCTTGCACTCAAGCAGGCTCGCGATTACTTGGCAGAAAATGGCGCCGTCTATTCCACGCTCGGCGGGCGCGTTCCACTCAGCGCATTCATCAAGCTCGGAGAATTGGCAGGACTCCATTCCGAAATTTTCACATACTCCTGGAAAGTTCAAGCTGAACCAGAAGATGTGATTTCGGGATACGCCGCACAAGAAAAAGCTGGACTCGGGCCGTTTAGATTCTACAGCGCCGATAATTTGCAAAAAGCATTTGCAAGCGTTTCCGTCAAGGATTCCGGCAACCGCGCTTTTGAAATAGAAAAAGCTCTCGAATCCGCAAGACTTTCTGCCACCGCCGCATACGAAGCATTCAAAAAAGGCGAAGTCATCGGCCACACCGTCGCCGTGTTAAAATCTAGCGTGGAATAGGGATGCTATGAAAAATGTTATTCAAAATTTAATTGAAGAATCCCAAAAGTTTCTTTTCAAGAGAGCCAAAATCGACGATAAAATCGGGCTTGAAGCCACCAATTTCGCCGTCCGAGACATTCCAAAGCCAATTGGAAAATTTGAAAAAAGCGACTCGCCGCTAATCCGCTACATTGGAGAAGCTATCAAGCACGGGAACCCTGAAACTGCAGATTTGCTAAAAGCTTTGGAGCCCGCCCTCCCCTATTTGCCGTGGAAATACAATTACGAGCCGCGCCCCGACATGCCTGATTTGGCCGATCAAATGGGATGGGGAGAAATTCTCGGTCCAGAAGCGCCCTATCACGACGAGCATTTTTGTTTCGGTTTTACGCTCCTAGGCAAAAACACCTTTTACCCCTCCCACTTGCACCCTGCCACAGAACTGTACGTCATTTTGTCCGGACACGCCATCTGGACATTGGACGGAATTTCAAAAGTACGCGGTCCTGGTGAATTTGTACTACACCCATCTAACCACATACACTCCATGCAAACCGAACACGAGCCCATGCTCGCGCTCTACACGTGGAGTGGCAAAGACGTCAAAACACTTTCAAAATATGTGTAAAAAAATTACACTTTTTCTTAGCGCTAGATATCAAAATTTTCAATAACACTTTTGATAATTTCTTTTTGTACATTGCTTTACGAGATGGAGAATAAGTCAAACCCATAACAAAAAGGATACAACATGTACTCTACTCACTATATGGATCTGCTGATGCAGAATTCTCCCTGGAACCTGATTCTCTTCATGGCAATCCCCGTCATTCTCGCAGAGACCATCGCCATCACGGAATTGTTCCTGCTCAAATCGCCAAATGCGCACCCGACACTCTCCAAAGTGAATCGCACCGCGGGGATTCTTGCGGGGGTCGCATTCCTTGGAATCATAATCTATTTCATTCCGAACGTCATTATACCGCTCGCATCGGCAGGAGAATTCAGAACATGGATTGATGTCGTCGCAATATTCTCTTACATCCTTGCGGGCATTCCGATGATATTGCTTGCACTTTTGAACTTGAAACTTTTATTCCGCAAAGTTGTTGAGCAGAAAAGAACGACATACGCTATTCTTCTACTCGCCGCATTTCTCGTGCTTTCTCACATTGCCATGATCTTCGGGATGGTTGACCCGGGAATTGCAGGCTACAAGCCCAAGGCGAAGGCAGTTTCCGAGGTTCAACCCCCTGCACACCACATGGATTCAATGCACGAAGGTCACCACCATCACCATTGAGCATTCAATTTCTTGAATAACGCCCCTACAAGCCATAGCTTTTTTGTATTAGCCAAGCATTAACTTGGCTTTTATATTTGTCACCAAAATTCAACAAATTCAATGACGGTAGTTTAAGAATGACAATTACAGATTATTTGACGAAAGATTGGGACGAAAGCAAAACACTTACTCGCGAAGAATGTTTGCAAATTTTAAATTTTCCAGACAACCAGCTAGATTTGTTAATCGAAGCCGCATTCAAGTTGCGCACTAAATACAAAGGCAACCGTGTCAACATTCAGCTTTTGACGAATGTCCGTAGCGGCAACTGCACTCAAAATTGCGCCTATTGCGCCCAATCTCGCGATTCCCAAGCGCCCATTGAAAAATACAAAAGCGTTTCGGACGACAAGCTCTACGGCGATAATAATCTTGTTGATGAATTTCACCTGTCTCGGCATTGCATCGGGCTTTCGGGCATGGGCTTCACAGACAAAGAAATTGAAGAACTCGCCGAACGCATTGCGCACATGAAGAAATCGGGCACGCACATTTGCTGTTCCATCGGATTCTTGACCGAGCACCAAGCCCGCATTTTAAAGGCAGCTGGCCTTGACCGCATCAACCACAACCTGAATACGAGCCGCCGTTTTTACCCCGAAATTTGCAGCACTCACACATACGAGCGACGCATCCAAAACATTCGCATGTTGCAGAGCATCGGCTTTGAAATATGCTGCGGCGGAATCATTGGCATGGGCGAATCAAAAGAAGACGTGGTCGATATGCTTTTTGACTTGGTCGCCATCCATCCAGAATCCGTCCCCATAAACTTTTTGTTGCCGGTCAAAGGCACACGCCTCGCCAACCTCGACATTTCCGGGCTCACATTCGAATACGGCATCAAAATCCTTTGCCTAGCCCGTCTATTGCTCCCGAAAACGGACATCCGCTGCGCCGCCGGGCGCGAAGTCTATTTCAAAGGACACGAAAAGGAACTCTTCAAAGTCGCCGATTCCATTTTCGCTTCGGGTTACCTCACCGAAGGCGGTCAAAGCTTGGAAGCCACATTCCGCCAAATCGAAAACGCAGGCTTCACATGGGCTGTAGAAAGCAAAGACGAATAAACACTGAACAGGTCGCTTAGTGTCACTAGAAATCGCACTTTCTTTTTTACTTTATGCATTCGTCTCGGGAATTACACCGGGACCAGCGAACCTCTGTTCACTCTCGGTAGCAATGGGCAGCGGGAAAAGCGTCGCGATAAAGCAATGGTACGGACTTTTCACCGGATACACAATCGTCTCGCTAACATCTGTTTTTATAGTTTATTTTATCAGTAGTGCTTTTGAAAATTTCATCCGGGTATTTGCTTTCGTCGGAGCAATTTACATTGCATATTTGGCAATCAGCCTTTTAATTCAAGCGTTCAAGCCACTCGAAGAAATCCGCAACAGCCGCACAACCGGTAGTTTCCGCACAGGTCTTTTCGTGCAACTCACAAACGTTAAAATCATGGTGTTCTGCCTCACGGCAATCACAACCTACATTCTCCCCTACCACCAAGATTTTCCACACTTGCTGCTGTTCGGCATACTATTGCCGCTTACAGGCCCCATCTGCAATTTGGCGTGGCTTTTCGCAGGCGTTTTACTGCAAGGGCTTTTCAAAAAGCACCACAGAATTTTCTACACGCTCATGGGGCTCTCGCTACTGTATTGCGCCATTGGGATTGTGGAATAGTAGTCTGATATAGCATTTTCTTTTTGAAGTAACAAATTATTGGGAATAAAATATTACTATCATTCTCAATAAGAAGGAATTTCACTATGAATCTGCATTTTTTCAAGATAGTTTTTGCAGTGGCGCTGGTGGCGGGCGCGGGTTGTTTTTTCGGTTGCAGTTCGGAAAAGGCTCCCGAGATTGAGAACAACACGCTTGTCAACGTGTCTTACGACCCGACGCGTGAATTCTATTCCAATTACAATCATATTTTTATAAAGCATTGGAAAGAGGCGACCGGCAAGGATGTGAAAATTACGCAGTTTCATGGCGGTTCGGGCAAGCAGGCGCTTGAGGTGGTGAACGGGCTTGAAGCGGATGTGGTCACGCTCGCGCTGGAATACGACGTGAACATTGTCCGTAACGCAGGGCTTATTGAAAACGGCTGGGTCAAGGAATTTCCGCGCAACAGCGCTCCTTACACTTCGACGATCGTGTTTCTCGTGCGCAAGGGGAATCCCAAGAAAATCAAGGACTGGAAAGATCTCGTCAAGGACGGCATCGGCATCATCACGCCAGATCCCAAGACTTCGGGCGGTGCGCGCTGGAATTATCTTGCGGCTTGGGCTTATGCAGAAAAGCAGTTCAACGGAGATGAGGAGCAAGTCAAAGGTTTCATGAAGAAGCTTTACCAAAATGTTCTTGACCTTGCTTCGGGTGCACGCGGTTCCACGAATACATTCATTGAAGAACGCAAGGGCGATGTGCTGCTTTCTTGGGAAAACGAGGCTTTCCTTTCGCTCAAGGACTACCCCAAGGATTACGAAATCGTGATGCCGAGTGTGAGCGTTTTGGCAGAGCCTTCTGTCGCGATTGTAGATAAGATTGTAGACAAACGCAACACGCGCAAACTTGCGACGGAATACCTGAATTATCTATACTCTGACGAAGCGCAGCATGTTGCGGCAAAGCATCATTACCGTCCGACAAACAAGACGATTCTTGACGAGTACAAAGAATTCGATCAGAATGTCAATCTGATTACGATTGAGCATTTTGGCGGTTGGGATAAAGCACAAGCCAAGCACTTTGCCGACGGCGCCATTTTTGACCAGATTTACGAGAAAAATTAAGCATTTCAAAGTGTAAATAAAGTAACAAAATCCTAGTTATAGAAGCTCTTCGTTCAATAGCTGAGCGAGTTTTTTTATAGCAACCAAAAACCTCTTTCCTATAGAAAATACCTATTAAAAGTCATATAAAATTAGTATTGGACAATTACACATTTGCGTTCTATTTTTACCCACAAAATTTATAGGATTATGTACGGAGACCCCTAATGGATTTTAATACTACTTTATTGCATCATAATTTTGAAAGTGAACGAAGTACCGGCTCTACGCTTACCCCTATTTATCAAGTCAGTGCATTTTCGCAAGAATCCGCAGAGAAACTCGAAGCTGTTTTCAACAATAGGGCTCCGGGTTTTGCATATACGCGCATTGGAAACCCCACGACAGATTCTTTCGAAAGGCGCATTGCATCTCTTGAAAAGGGCATTGGCGCGGTCGCATGCTCTTCGGGCATGGCAGCAGTAACGCTTTCGCTTTTGAACATTTTGCAGGCAGGCGATGAAGTTATTGCAAGTACGGCATTGTTTGGCGGCACGATCGACTTGTTCCACGATTTGGAAGCATTCGGCATTAAAACCCGTTACGTCACAGAAGTTACCGCTGAGAGCGTTCGTTCGCAATTGAGCGATAAGACCAAGGCGGTTTTTACAGAACTTATCGGCAACCCGAAACTCAATGTCGTTGATATTCAAAGCGTTGCAGATGTCGCACACGAAGCAGGCGTCCCGCTGATTGTCGACAGCACGACGGCAACTCCTTACCTTGTTCATCCTTTTGACTTTGGCGCAGATATCGTTGTCCACTCATCTTCCAAGTACATCAACGGAAACGGCAGTGCCATCAGCGGCATCATCGTCGATAGCGGAAAATTCAAGTGGGATTACACCAAATACAAGGGCTTGGAAGAATACAAGCGCTTCAGCAAGTTCGCTTATCTCGCAAAACTCCGCAACGGCGTCTGGCGCAATATTGGTTGTTGTCTCGCACCCGCTACCGCATTCCTGAACTCGCTCGGGCTTGAAACTCTCGGACTCCGCATGGAACGCCTTTGCGATAACGCCTTGCAACTCGCTGAATTTTTGCAGGGTTTCGAAATCATCAAGGTCAACTACCCCGCATTGAAGGGCAATCCCTATTACGATCTCGTTCAAAAGCAGTTTAACGGCAAAGGCGGCGCCATCATCTCGATTGACGCAGGCTCCAAGGAAAAGGCTTTCAAGCTCATCAACAACTTGAAATACGCTACAATAGCCACGAACATTGGCGACTTGCGTACGCTCGTCATCCACCCGGATAGCACGATTTTCACGCACAGTACCAAACTGCAAAAAGAAAACGCAGGCGTATTTGAAGGCTCGATCCGCATCAGCGTAGGCATCGAAGATATTGCCGACCTCAAGGAAGATTTCGAACAAGCTATAAAGCAAATTTCGTAGCTATTAACCAATGACCATTGACTAATAACTAACGACCATATAGAAAATTTCAATAACTCAGCATAAAAATTAAGTATTGGACAAAGTAAAAAACGCGTTCTATATTTAGCATCAAAATTAAAGTACGGAGATAAATAAATGTCAGAAGAAATTAAAGTAGACGATACCGTCGACGTCACCGACGTCAAATGCCCCACTACATTTGTCAAGGCTAAAGTCGCTATCGAAGAACTTGACGAAGGTCAGATTCTCGCCATCCGCCTGAACGACGGCGAACCAGTGCAGAATGTGCCGCGCAGCCTCAAGGAAGAAGGTCACGAAATCCTCAAGCTCAACGACAATCAGGACGGAACCTTTACACTCTTTGTTAAAAAAGTCGGAGATTAAGGAGATTCCCGCTCGGAGGCGGGAATGACAAGATCAAAAAAATTTAAACCCATAAGGAATTTCAAAAATGTTTATTACTGTTGCAGGAAACAAGAAAGAAGTTAAAGACAGCCTCACCGTCGCAGAACTCATTGAACAAGAAAAGGTCGAAACGCCGCAATACGTGACCGTTTCCGTGAACGATGAATTTGTCGAAAACGACAATTTCGCAACGACCGCTCTCAAGGACGGCGACAATGTCGAATTCCTCTACTTCATGGGAGGTGGTCAGTAATGGCTTTTACTAACGAACAACTCGAACGCTATTCCCGCCACATCATCCTCAAGGAAGTGGGCGCAAAGGGCCAGAAGAAGCTTTTGAACGCCAAGGTACTTATCATTGGCGCGGGTGGCCTCGGTGCTCCTGTCGCTATGTACCTCGCCGCCGCAGGCGTTGGCACCATCGGCATTGCCGATGCAGACGTCGTTGACCTTTCCAATTTGCAGCGCCAGATAATACATGCTACAAAAGATGTGGGCAAGCCCAAGGTGCAATCTGCCAAGGAAACGATGGAAGCGATGAACCCGGATGTCAAGGTGATTACGTACCACACCTTCGTCACCAGCGAAAACATCTTGGACCTCATCAAGGATTACGATTTTATCATTGATGGAACCGACAACTTCCCGGCAAAGTTTCTCATCAACGACGCTTGCGTCATGGCCAAGAAGCCGTTCTCTCACGCGGGCATTATCCGCTTCCAGGGGCAGCTCATGACGTACGTTCCGGGTCAAGGTCCGTGCTACCGCTGCGTCTTCAAGGAACCCCCTCCGAAAGATGCCGTGCCGACTTGCAAGCAGGCAGGCGTAATCGGCGCTATGGGCGGTGTTATCGGAAGCCTCCAGGCGATGGAAGCCGTCAAGTACATTCTCGGTGTCGGCAATTTGCTCACGGGATACTTGCTCACCTACAATGCGCTCACGATGGAATTCCGCAAGATCAAGCTCCCGACCAAAACGGACGATTGCGCAGTTTGCGGCACCCACCCGACGATTGACCATCTGATCGACTACGAGCAAGCCGTCTGTGAGATGAAGCACTAAGGAATTTCAATGATTACAATTTCAAAAGATAATTATCAAAAAATCCTAGAGCATGCCCAGAAAAACCTCCCCGAAGAGGCTTGCGGGCTGATAGCCGGGAAAATTGAGGGGAACGACAAGCATATTGAAAAGGTTTACCTGCTCACGAACATAGACCATTCCAATGAGCACTTTTCGCTTGACCCCAAGGAACACTTAGCCGCCATCAAGGATATGCGCCAAAACAGCCTATCCCCGCTTGGTAACTGGCATTCCCACCCCGAGTCCCCGTCGCGCCCGTCGCAAGAAGACAAGCGCCTCGCTTTCGACAGCAAGGCAAGCTACTTGATTCTTTCGCTGATGGATCGTGAAAATCCGGTGCTCAATTCGTTCCATATCGAAGGCGACAATGCCACGAACGAAGGCTTGGTAATCGGGTAAAGGTCTCCGTACAAACGGCGCCCCTGGGATCCTTCTGAAATTCCGATTCCGGGGGCGCTTTTTTATAGGAGAAATTTTAATGATGGCCAAATATAGTAAAAACATTTACGAACAAATGGTTTTAGCAGCCAAAAAAGCATATCCGAACGAATGCTGTGGTATTTTGGTGGGTAAAAAGTCCGAACAGAGCGAAATCGAAGTGACCGAAATTCGCGAAGCCGAGAACCAGTTTCAAGGGCAAAAAGCAGCCCACTTCAAAATAGACCCACTATACCTTTACCACGTGGAACAAGAACTTGAAACGCGCGGTCTTGAAATTGTCGGCATTTACCATTCGCACCCCGACGGCCCCGCCATTCTCTCCAAAGAAGACGAAGAGTACATGGTTCCTGGCCTCGAATACGTCATCATGTCCGTACAAAACGGCGAAGTCGTGGATGTGAAAAGCTATAGGAAATGAGTTTAGAGTTTCTGTTGTAAAAATATTTTTCCATCATTCTTGCTAACGGTTGTTTGCAAAATTTAGTGTTTTCGCATTTTCCACGGATTCCGTTTGTAGATTTACCTCAAACTTAAAAATGAGGTCTAAAAGAATATGCCAAGCAACACAAACACACCCACTCTCGAAAAAAAATGTATTTTAATGAAGTCGATATTTCCGGAGGCATTTATGACATATTCTGCACTTGAAGAAAAAATCAGAAATGTGCCAGAGGAATATCTTGCCATCATCGACGCCTTTATCGACGGATTGATGATACAGCATCAAATGAAAAAAAATCCTTCCGATGAATTAACCGCCGCCATCAAAGAAAGCGAAGCCATGCTCAACGATCCGAACGCAAAGAAGTTCGATTCCGTAGATGCTCTATTTGCTGATCTTGATGCGGAGGAATAGATGGCATATCAAATCGAATACACCTCTCGTTTCAAGAAAGAATACAAATTGGCAAAAAAGAGGGGACGCGACATAAATTTGTTGCGAACCGTCATTGAGATTCTTGCAAAAGGCGAGCCTCTCCCAGAAAAATACAAGGACCACCCACTGGTATCTAATTGGAGCGGATATCGCGAATGCCATATTCAAAGCGATTGGTTGCTGATTTACAAGTACAAGGACAATGAACTCATTTTGAGTTTAACAGCAACTGGCTCTCATAGCGATTTATTCTAAAACAATTTAGGACAGCTCAAAGCTGTCCGTTTTCATTTTTCTAGAGGACTCCTGTGGAGTCCCTTGTTGCTAGTCCTTTAAACAACGAACAGAATACCCATTATCCTTGCCGTCGAAACTCAGATCAACACCATCGCTACTGAAACTCAAGTGCATGCAGTACGCGCCGTAGCCATCGTCCTCTGCAAAACCCCAGAAGGAAGCGAAGGAGTCTTCAGGAATGAAACTTCCATCGTAGTTCCTTTCGCCAGCAGGCAACGCCGAGAACGAGAATGCATCCGTGCCATTGCCATTTTCACACCACCCGGACGTGGACTTGAGTTTTGTTCCAGCGACCGATTGTCCGCCGACTGTCGTGAACAGGGTGTTCCACTCCGTTTGAGTCGGCAAATGCCAACCCGAGGGACAAGCGGATTTCGCCGCAGTCATTGTATAAAGGCGACCATACTTGGTGCAGTTGGTTGCGTTATCGTTATAACAATAGCTATTTGCTGTTTCGTAGTTCAGATTCTGAGCCATCCATACCTGGTCGCCGATTTTCACCGTTTTATACGTTTGACCATCGCGAGAATCTGTCATAGATCCATTTTTTTCACCATTTTTCGAATTATTTTCCGAAGTTGATGACCCACTACTACACGCAACAAAAATTAGAGCGAATAAAAAAAACAAACTATTTCTCATAGCAATAAATATAACACTTTTTTCAAAAATATGAAGACGATGCCGGAAAAATCCGGCTAGACACCGCAAAAAAAACGTCACTGGATTCTTCACTCCACTTCGCTTCGTTCAGAATGACGTTCATTTCAACCGCCTACAGCCTGCTGCCCACCTACAACCTTCTGTTTACGGACCTTCGGTCCTAACCACCAACCACTACAGCAAAGCCGCCGCAATCCCCCATAGCAATAACTAATGACTATTGACCAATGACTAATAACCATAAACTATTGACCACAGACCAACAGCCATTAGCTATAGAAAAAATCAATAAGTTCGCATAAAAATTAAGTATTGGACAAACGCGTTTTTACGTTCTATATTTCAGCACGAAAAATTCCTACAAGTATTGTGGGATATTTTGTACGGAACAACCACTTTTTAATGTACGGAGAAAAAGTGAGAATTTATATATCAGCAACCCTTAGGAATTTCTTCGGGAAAAACGCGCAAGTCAGCGTCCCCGAAAACACGGTTAGAAAGGCTCTAGCCAATTTAATAAGTACTTATCCAGAAGGAGAAAAAGTCCTTTTTGATGAAAACAGCAAGCTCAGAAGTTTCATCAAGATCTACCTCAATGGCAAGAATTTGAACGTCGAAACACTTTGGGACGCTACGCTTGAAGACGATTCTGAAATTTTGCTTTTGCCCGCGATTGCGGGCGGCGCACCGATTGAAGAATCGCAAAGCAAACACGTCGAAAGCTTGATTTCTGACGAAAGACGCAAGGAAGTCGCTTTTGACGATAGCGAAATTGAACGCTTCGGCAAGCACCTGATGCTCAAAGACATCGGCGTCAAGGGCCAAAAGCGCATCAAGGCCGCAAAAGTCGTCGTCATTGGCGTTGGCGCACTCGGCTCTCCGGTGATCCAGTATCTCGCCGCCGCAGGCGTTGGCACCATCAAGGCCATCGACTTCGACGAAGTCTCGCTCGAAAACTTGCAAAGCCAGGTATTGCACGGCACACGCGACGTCAAGCGTCCGAAGGTCGCCTCAGCAAAGGACAAAGTCAAAAACATCAACAAGAATATCGTCTTTGAAGCCGTCAAGGAACAGCTCGACGCATCGAACATCGAAGCCGAAATTGAAGGCTACGATCTCGTTATTGACTGCACGGACAACTACAAGGCTCGCTACCTGATCAACGACGCTTGCGCTCTGCACGGCATTCCACTTGTGTTCGGCGCGATTTACCAGTTCGAAGGCCAAGTCGGCATTTTCAACTTGGACGGAGGCCCATGCTTGCGTTGCCAATACCCATCCCCTCCGCCGGCAGGGCTCATCCCTTCCTGCGCAGAAGGCGGCGCCATCAGCCCGCTCCCGGGAATCATCGGCAGCATCCAGGCAAACGAAGCGCTCAAGCTCATCTTGGGAATCGGTGAACACCTGAACGGCAAAATTCTCCACGTGGATAGTTTGTACTTATCTTCGAGAATTTTCAAGGTCGAACGCGATTGCCATTGCCCGATTTGCGGTAACAATCCGACAATCACAAACGTCGAAGATATCGACTACGAAGACCTTTGCGGATTGAAGACCACAAACGAAACTCCAGTGGAAGGCTTCACGCCCGAAGAACTCGCCAAGCGCATCGAAAACGGCGACGACATGACCATCGTGGATGTACGCGAACCACACGAACGCGCGATTTTGCGATTCCCGAACGCCATCGTGATTCCTATCGGACAGCTCGTTCGCAGACAAAAGGAACTCGATCCAAATAAGGATACGATTTTCATTTGTAAACAAGGCAAGCGTAGCGAACTTGCCATCAACACCTTGCGCGAAGCGGGTTACACCGGTCCTTTGTACAACCTAAAAGGCGGTATTGACGCGATGAAAGATATCATGTTCTCACACGAAGGCGCTTGGTTATAACGTAGGGCTTTGAATAGGGAAAAGAAGATTCCCACCTAAAGGTGGCCATGCGCACTATGGAACAAAGTTCTAAGTGCTGTCCGCCCGGTCATGCCGGGAATGACAACTTTTAAAACACAATAAACAATAAGAGGTAAACCATTATGGCAAATGAAGTAGAAAAGAACACGGGCATTAATGCCCTCGGCGCCAAGGCCGCTTACAACCTGGCGAACGTCACCAAGACCAAGCCGCAATTTGGCGCGCTCACGCCCAAGTGGCTCACCAAGTTCCTTGAATTCAAGGGTCTCGAAACAGGTCTTTTCCGCGTGAACAAGGTCGTCGAAGGCCAGACACCGCTCGACGTTCTCTGTAGCGCAACCAAGAAGTCTGACATTATCCCGGAAGGCTACGTCGAATACGAAACCGAGCCGCGCGAATACAAGCTCAACTCCATCTCCACGATCATCAACGTCAACACCGCTATCGAAGACGTTTACAGCTCCCCGTATGATCAGGTTCAGGAACAGCTCGGCCTCGCCATCGAATCTCTCCGCGAACGTCAGGAAAGCCAGCTCATCAACAACGATGATTACGGCCTGCTGAAGAACGTGGCCGATTCCCAGCGCATCCAGCCGCTCCGTGCCGATGGCCGCCCGACTCCGGACGATCTCGATGAACTCATTTCGAAGGTTTGGAAGGAACCATCCTTCTTCCTCGCCCACCCGCGTGCTATTGCCGCATTCGCCCGTGAATGCACCCGCCGTGGCGTGCCGCCTGTCGTTGTAGACCTCGCCGGTAGCAGATTCCTCACCTGGCGCGGCATTCCTCTCGTTCCGACCGACAAGCTCCTTGTCGATGGCGTGAAGAACCCGAAGTCTCAGGGTGGCAAGACCAACATTCTCCTCGTCCGTACTGGCGAAGCCAAGCGCGGCGTTATCGGTCTCTTCCAGGCTGGTCTCAAGAACGAACACTCCCGTGGTCTCTCTGTGCGTTTCCGCGGTATCGACAACAAGGGCGTTGCATCTTACCTCTTGTCTCTGTACTGCTCTGCCGCAATTCTCGCAGACGACGCTATCGCCGTGTTAGAAGATGTCGAGGTTGGCGAATACTATGACTACGAATAATCCAGAAACCAGATCGCTGGAAGAACTCGCCGGAGTTCCCAATGCGGCTGAACTGGAGCAATTGGCAAATGCGTATTTCCCGGATTTGACGGATAGCGCATACGCAGCAACCCCCGCCGCTCCCGAAGTCCAGAACGCTTCTACAGCACAGGGTGTAAGCGCCGCACAAGGTGTCGCTGCCATTAGCCAGACTCCAGCCTTCGACTGGGAACACCCCTTTGCAACCTATGGCGACCAGCCGACATCCTCGGCTCCGTTTGCCTATGGCGGAAGTTCTACAGACACCTGGCTCAATACGGTTGAAGCCCCTGCGGTTCCTGAATCGCAGTTCGCATCGCAGCTGAGCGACGTTCCGACAGCCCCCGCACCGGCTCAGGGTTACTCCCCGAAGGTCGTGTCCAAGACGCAGGCTGCCGAAGCTAGCCGCCAGATCGATGCACCGACCTCTCTCGGTGGCGATTCCGTGAAGACGGGTTCTGCAAACAGCGGCGCAAATTCTCGCAACGATTCCATCCGCATCGGTTCCAAGACGCTTGCCCAAATCCGTTCTGACTTCCCGATTCTTTCGAAGCAGATCAACGGCCATCCGCTCGTTTGGCTCGATAACGGTGCAACGACGCAGCGTCCGCAGGTCGTCATTGACCGCCTCAAGTACTACTACGAAAACGAGAACTCCAACGTGCACCGTGGCGCTCACACGCTTGCGGCCGCATCGACAGACGCCTACGAAAATGCACGCAACATCGTTCGTGACTTTATCGGAGCCCCGTCTTCTCAGGAAGTTGTTTTCGTTCGCGGTACGACCGAAGCCATTAACTTGATTGCAAATGCCTACGTGAAGCCGACGCTCCAGCCGGGTGATGAAATCATCGTCTCCATCTTGGAACACCACGCCAACATCGTTCCTTGGCAGCTCATTGCCGAAGAAACTGGCGCAATCATCAAGGTGATTCCGTGCGATTCTACCGGTCAGCTCAAGCTCCACGATTACGAAGCATTGTTCACGAAGCGCACCAAGTTCGTTTCCGTGACGCATGTTTCAAACGTGCTCGGCACTGTGACCCCGATTGAAGAACTCATCGCCATCGCTCATAGACACGGCGTGAGAATCCTCATTGACGGTGCTCAGTCCATCGCTCACATCCCGGTAAACGTTGCAGCCCTCGACGCAGACTTCTTCGTGTTCTCTGGACACAAGGTGTTCGCCCCGACCGGTATCGGCGTTGTCTATGGCAAGAAGGAATTGCTTGAAGCAGCAAGACCTTACCATGGCGGCGGCAACATGATTGCGGACGTAACGTTTGAACGCACCATCTACAACGGGATTCCGAACAAGTTCGAAGCAGGAACCGGAAGCATCGCCGACGCTGTTGGCCTCGGTGCAGCTCTCCAGTACCTCTCCGAAATCGGGATGCCTTGCGTATTCCGCTGGGAACATGAACTGTTGCAGTACGGCCTCAAGGAACTGAAGACTGTCAAGGGTCTCCACCTTGTGGGAACTGCTCTCAACAAGGCATCTGCGCTCGCCTTCAAGCTCGACGGTTATTCCGACGAAGAAGTGGGCAAGAGACTCGACGCATACGGCGTTGCCGTTCGCACCGGGCATCACTGCGCTCAGCCAGTTCTCCGCCATTTCGGCTACGAAAGTACCGTGCGACCCACTCTCGCATTGTACAACTCACCGGATGACATCGACGCCCTCGTAAGAGCGTTGAAGACATTCGCATAATAAAGTGGTTAGTGATTAGTAAACAGTGGTTAGGATATTGCAATTAGCATACTGCGGCGAAGCCGCCCTAACCACCAACCACTAACCACTAATCACTATTTCTTTTTCATACCTAAATTCACTATGCACGAACTTATCCAAGAATCTGAAGTTGAAAAAGCCGTACAAACTATTTTTGACGATTACAATCGCGGCAAGCATATCGACAATATCGATATTTACAATCGACCCGACCAGGCCGAAATTCAGACAATTTTGCAGAATCTGATTCGAGTCGTTTATCCCGGACACTTCAGAGATCGTTCGCATAAGATTTACAATCCCAAGAACAGCTTTGCAGTTCTTATCGAAGATACGTTCTACCACCTTCACAAACAGGTGGCGATTGCGCTGGATTACTGCAAGTTGCGCGGTTCCATGACCTCGGACGAGCGCAAGATTGAAAGCTATAGAATTTGTAAGGAATTTTTCGCCAAGATTCCGCAAATTCGCGAATTCTTGGAAACCGATTTACACGCCGCTTTTGACGGCGATCCCGCTGCCGGCTGCCTTGACGAGATTATCCTCGCCTACCCCGGCCTCATGGCGACAACCATTTACCGCATCGCCCACGAACTTTATCTTTTGCACGTTCCGGTTCTCCCGCGACTCATGACCGAATATGCCCACTCCAAAACGGGCATCGACATCCATCCGGGTGCAACCATCGGCAAATACTTCTTTATCGATCACGGCACAGGCATCGTGATTGGCGAAACCGCAGTCATCGGCAAGAACGTCAAAATTTACCAAGGCGTCACACTTGGCGCACTTTCTACTCGCGGTGGACAAAAGCTCTCCGGCAAAAAACGCCACCCCACCATTCAAGACAACGTCACTATTTACGCGGGAGCATCCATTCTCGGCGGAGATACCGTTGTTGGCGAAAACGCAATTATCGGCGGCAACGCCTTCATCACGCGATCCATCGAGGCCAACACTCGCGTCAGCCTCAAGAATCTTGAAATGGATTACGTTTCAACCACCAATAGCAAGCACAAGACAGAAGAGCTCCAGCAAAGCGACGAGTGGTACTATATTATTTAGTAGGAAGTGGTTAGTAAACAGTGGTTAGTAGGAAGTAAAAAGGACAAAACCCGCACTCGGACGAGCACGGGTTTTCAATTTATTTTAAGATAAGATTATCGAACAGTTATGCGACGCGTTTCGTTACCGACTCGCAAGAGGTACATGCCCGCACGAGGAACGGTTATCGAGCTTTCGCCACCCAAAGACTGAACTTTTGTAATCAGCCTTCCCTGAGCATCCAGGAGATACGCCGTTTGCGTAGCACCTTGTACGGTAAGCACTCGACCGTCGACAGTGATATCGAAATGCGGAGCAATCGCAACAACACCCAACGAAGTCGTGCCTTGTTCCGAGCTAGAGCTCGAATCAACGTTGCTCGAACTAGATTCCGCAACAGTCCCACTTGCTGAAACAACCGTAATAGTTCCGCTCTTGGTTGCATTTGTCGTAGCCCCAGTTGTCGTTACGGTAAAGTTGTACGCCCCCACAGCAGCATTTTGAGCTACCGTACCTGAGATGTAAAAATCACTTCCCTTCATTGTCCCCACAATACCATCGGGGAGTCCCGTAACAGTCGCACCCGTGGCGCCAGCGACAGTAAAGTAAAATTCTTCGATAGATTCACCTTGCTTGACTTCTTGCTTAGCGCTACCCGAGCCGTGCTTAGTAAGCGTCGCCGTTCCAGAAACAACCTCCCCCTGCGAGGAACTAGATACAGCCTGCGAGGAGCTCGAAACCGCCTGAGAAGAACTAGATCGCACCACACTTGAACTAGACACAGCCACGCTGGAGCTCGACTTCGCGGACGAACTGGACGCAACACTGCTGCTTGATTTTGTCTCGCTCGATGACGATGCCGGAGTCACCGTACCCGCTGCACCCGGATCAGGGAGCGTCGTACCTGCATATAACTTAATAGAATCACGAAGGGCATAAGCCTTTGCCTGCGTACTCACATCAGTCAAGCTCATAGAATAAGGTGGCGTAAATGCGGTTCCCGTACCCGCCTGTTGCTTTTTCACGTTTTCTTCGTAATTTTCGATCATCTGCGCCGCCGTAATGGCTCCATCGCTCGTGTACAAGTCAAGCGCCTTCTGCACGCCAATGAACACGTTCCTTTCGATGCGGATATCCGCCTCGATGGCTGCACGCACGCAGTAGCTTGCATTCTTGCTGTCGAAGAGGTTGTTCGCCACATGAACCTTGCCAAAACGCACGCGCGGCATGCGTTCAACCACACCATCCGCCCACCACGTATGGTGAATCGTGACATTTAGGTGCCCACGGTCGCTCGTCTTTGTCTTGCTGTTGCCAATCAGGTTGCTGAACTGGTGGCCGGTCGATGCCGAAGTGTAGCTGAACTTGGTCCACGAAATCGTCACAAAGTCCGAGGCGTTTGTAATATCCAAGTTGCCGTCGTGACCGTCGTAGACATCCACGTGGTCAATCCACACGTTCTTCGATTCGTGATTCACCTGGAGGCAATCTTCGTCATCGTCATCGTGTGCACCCACACCCTTGAATTTCAAATTGCGGATGATGACATTCTTCGAACCGCTCAACTTCATGGCGCTACCCGTCGTCGGCTGAGCGATAATAGCGCCCTGGTAGCCGTAAATCGTCACGTTGCTACCGACTTCCACCGGACCCATGTACGTCCCCGGCTTCACGTAGATAATCTTGTTGCCCGCCTTGGCATAGCTCTTGAGATCGTTCACATTGTCAACCGTGACCTCGGAATATCCCTTGCCGCCCGTGGTGCCGCCATTCTGCGTGGCAAAGCCCGCCATCGGGAAGTCCGGCGAAGTCACCGCAAATGCAGGAACCGCAGACATTGTGACAGCCAAAGCCGCAAAAGTTGCGGCCACTCGCATCGTTTTAGAAAGCAAATAATTCATAACACATCCCTTTTTTCTTTAAATTTAAGCCGCCGAACCAGAAAACGCATCAAAAAAGAGCCCCACACAACTCAAAGTGTCCTCTATAGACAACTCCGTTTTAACCGAAAAAAAACGATCCACACCTTGCAGGAAAAGGCTTGCCCCCTAAGGAGCAAGCCTTTAGTGTTTAGGAGGAAATTCAAGGGAAAGGCTATTTTTCGTAGTAGGTCATGCCATTCGGGAGGGAGACTTCGGTCATGCCACTCACATCTACCTGGGACACAGAGCTGACTTCGCCACCGTAAATAATCATGCTACCAGAAGAGCTAGGCTTGAAAGCGGCTTTGCTAGAACCATACGCCGTACCAGCCGTGTAGCTTGTAGCAGTGCAATAAGGATACTCTTCGGTTTGACTCCCGAAACCAAGCATCACGCCACCATTGATGCTAAATCCATTGTCCGTGTCAATAAGCCCACCAGCCATGTTCGTGGAGCAAGAGCCTGAGCCACCCCTGTTTCCACTCTGATTTCCTGGAGCAAACTTTGCGCTAGAACTTCCGCTAGAACCGATTTCAAGGAGCAAAACGCCTCCGCTCATTGTTGCCGTTCCATTGGCATCAAGCACATCAATATCGTTACCCGCCGTGTAGAGGTAATGGTAACCACCACTGATAATGATATAGCCCTTGGAGCCGCTCATCATGCCAGTCGGGCCGCCGCGGCCACCCCACTGAGAACCACTCGTTGAATTGGCATCAGCCGAGCCTCCCGCCGCATTCCAAGCATCATCGCTTGCAACCGTCGCCGTCTTTCCGCCTTCTGCCCTGATGTAGAACGCTTCAATACCTTCGACAGCCTTGGTGATGTTGATGGAACCGTCAGAGATGCGCAATGTTGAATCGGCATGGATGCCGTCATCGCCCGCAGAAATCGTCGTGCGTCCACCGTTAAAATAAATGTTCATATTGGAATGGAGCCCGTCATCGCCAGAGGTCACGCTGGTTACACCGCCATTGATGTAAAGGCGGTTATCCGTAGCAATACCTTTTCCCTTGCTGTTTACGGTAATGAGCGGTGTCGAGGTAGAATCTGCAATCAAGATGTAGTTGTAAGCCTGGATGCCATCATCGCCTGCGTTAATGTTGAACTCACCACCAGTAATGACCACAATTCCCTTTTCTTCCGTGACAACACCTTCGTCGTCACCCTCGTCGCTCTTGATTCCATCGCCATTTGTTGCAGTCAGTTCAAAATAACCGCCCTCAATATTTACAGAGCCCTTGCCCTTGATGGCGTGATTTTTGGCCTTGACCGTAATTTCGGGCAAGTCACGAATGCGCAAATCGTTGCTGCAATGAATTCCGTTGTTGTAGTTTCCGGTTACGGTCAACGCGCCGCTACCCTTAATCGTCAAGTCTTCCTTGGCATAGATAGTCGCATTTGTCGTGTCACTGGAACCGTTAGACTTTGTATAAGATTTCGTGCGGGTAGAAGCATCTTCAAGAGTATTCTTTGTCCCATCCACCAACAATAAAAATACCTTGTTCACATTCTGAACATAAATTGGAGCGTCAGAGGCGCTTGCAAGTTGCAAACCATTCAAGTACAGATAAACATTGTCTGTACTCCCAGCGTTAACGATTATTTGGTTGTCGTTCGAAATGCCGGTAAGCTGGTAATTTCCTTGGCAGCTGATGGTAACGGTCTTTTCATTTTGAGCAATGCAACCATTGTCATTCAAGACCGAAACGGATGCGTTGGTAAAAGTAATAACCGGATCACCAGAAATTTCGGAAACCATTACAGGATCCGAAGCCACTTGTTCAACAAAGACTTCTTCGGTCAAAGAACTTTGTTCAGTCGACATAGAACTCTGGTTTTCCGCCGTAGAGCCTTGATTGCCCGAAGACGATTCCGGATTAGAGACCACCGTAGTTTCACCGGCAGAATCTGATTCAGCAGCATTCGGGGCAACAACACCCGTAGAATCTACGCTGCTATCACCACAAGCGCAAAGCGTAAGAGCTGCGCACCAAACGATATTTGAGAATTTCAATGTTTTCATATATCACCCCATTTTTTTTATAAAAGTAGCTTCGGCACAATCGTAAAAAAAAGTGACACAAACATATTTTTGAAATACACGCATTTTTCTTTTGGGACAAAAAGTTCCATACGGAACAAAACACCCCAACAACAATTACTCCAACTAAGACCAACTTTCTTTTGAACGTGCCTTAAATTTTTCTACAATTGGCGTAGAGGAATTATGAGCGAAGATATTTTGCAAAAAATCGTGCGGATGCGCCGCGAAGACATCGATAGACTTGGGCTGAATTTCAACATTGATATTCCCGAGGCGCGTCGCGTTGGTCATACAGAATTTTTGGGTAATGCAGGAGCCATCCTTGAGGTCAAGAGGGCTTCGCCATCCAAGGGAGACATCGCACCTGACTTAAATCCGGTGGAACTCGCCACGACTTATGCCGAAGCACACGCTCAAGCCGTTTCCGTGCTGACCGAAATGAACTTTTTCAAGGGCTCGCTCCGAGACCTGATTGCCGTTGCAGACTTGATGGAACGCCGCCGTCAGCAGGGCTTGCACACTTGCGCTGTCCTCCGCAAAGATTTCCTTTTATTTGAAGACGAAATTGACATTGCATACCGCTGCGGTGCCGATGCCGTACTTTTGATTGCAAGAATTTTGGATGACACCCAGCTCGTAAAGATGGCTCAACGCGCTCAGAAATTCGGCATCCAGGCTTTCGTTGAAGTCCGCGAAGCTGACGATTTCCGCAAGCTTGCCGTTGTGACAGCCGCTCTCGGTGATGCTGCAGCCAAGACGATTGTCGCAGGCGTCAATTCCCGCGACCTCGCCACATTCCACACGGACCCGCTGATTCCCGCAAGCGTCCGTAGCAAGCTCCCCGCCAAAGCCGTTTTTGAATCGGGCATTCTGAGCGCCGCCGATGCGACATACGCCCGCAATCTCGG
Source organism: Fibrobacter succinogenes (assembly GCA_902791475.1). GTDB lineage: Bacteria > Fibrobacterota > Fibrobacteria > Fibrobacterales > Fibrobacteraceae > Fibrobacter > Fibrobacter succinogenes_J. The sequence goes on along the minus strand of CADAWC010000033.1, from coordinate 9,689 downwards.
ATTCACAGGGATTCTCGTCGGAGAAGCTGTCGCCAAGAATCCGCCGCTCGCCAAAGACGTGGTCAGCGCATTCGAAAGCGGATGCGAAAACGCCCGCGGGCAGTTCTGGAAGAAATTCGCCGAACGCAAGTTTGCCAATAACGAGACTCGCGCCGCCTCATCACAAGATGCGCACCCACAAGATGCGCGCCGCCCGCTCGTGAAAATCTGCGGCATCACCCGCGAAGAAGACGGTCTCCTCGCCGCCGAACTCGGCGCCGACATGCTCGGTTTCGTGTTCAGCACCACCAAGAGACTCACCACCGAAGAATTCGTAACTTCATTCTCGACCAAGCTCAGGGACCTAAATAAGGTTGGTGAGCCTGTCGAACCACTACTCGTTGGCGTGATTACCGACCCGAATTCCGTCGAAGGCAAAACCGCCATCAAGCTCGCCCAAGAAGGCGTGCTCGACGCCGTACAGTTCCACGGCGTTGATCCGCACGAATCCGGCAACGCAACCCTTCCCTACTACTGCGCAGCACGAGTAGGCGCCCCCGAAGATTTCGATTACGTCGCAAGTCTCCGCAAAAACGGCGAGCCCCGCATTTTGCTGGACGCCAAGGTCGAAGGCATCCCCGGCGGCACCGGCAAGACCATTCCCGAATCGCTCCTCCGCGAAAAAGCGGGTGAGTTACCGCTCTGGCTTGCCGGCGGCATCACACCCGAAAACGTGGGCGCGATTGTCGAAAAATTCCATCCTGAACTCATCGACGTTTCAAGCGGCATCGAAGACGCCCCCGGAATAAAAAACAGCGAAAAGTTGAAAGCGCTGTTTGCTGCAATTTCCGCCGTGAAATAATATTCACAAAACGGCAAATTTCGAAAAAAGCCTATCCGCAGAGATAGGTTTTTCCGTAACTTTCTATTTCGATTTTAAATTATGCCGAGCCTTCGCCTCGGCGATTTTCATTATTTCTGATCAAGGGTTGCCTTGATTTCAAGGACCTCAGATTCAGGAAGCCCCGTAAACTCGACGATTTCAGCTAAGGGTTTGTCTTTCAGCAGCATCTTCGTTGCTATCTCGCGAGCCTTTTCCTTAACACCTTTCATCTTGATCCAAGCAAGATAATCCAATTCTTCTTCCGTCAATACCATACTTTTCACCTGTTCTATTAAAAGTGTATCCGAAGCATTGTTAACCAAGATTCGACGAACAGCCTTTGCTATAATCTCATCGCCAAAATCCGGGAGCGACAGGGCAGAGCCCGCATGTTTCAGCAAGAAAAGCCAACGTTCCTCATCAGTCTTGATCTGAGATTCAGCCTTGTCGAACCGAGTCAAATCATAAATAATATACTTAACCTTATCAGATATCGTCAAGCCCTTCTCATTGCGAATTGCCCAGTCACCACGATAACCATCTTGCTGTTGGATGGCGAAATCACAAATCCAAATGGCATATGTAGGCGGAATTTCATAGCGACGGGATTCGCGCTCAGCACGCTCCTCATCGGAGAGGTTTGCGGACGCCCCAGAAAAAACTTCCTGATTCCATTCATACTTGCTTTGGAGCAAAAACGCACTGTGTTGTAACAAAACACGATCTACGAAATGAAGCGGTTTTGCCTTTTGCATTTCTATGTTAACACTTAATCCGTTCGCGGTTTTTGCACGAATATCCAACCTAAATGTTTTGACCTGCGGAAAGATGATATTGATCTCTGTATTCTTGACCGTAACAGACTTAATTCTGTTATCACCCTCCAATCGGAAAACACCATTCAAGAAACTGACTAGCGCCTGTTCGTCATTTAAAAAAGCCTTGAATGCAGCATCATAAAGCGGGTCAAGGTATTTTTTACTCTTGATTTCTTCAAGTTTCTGTTGCTCACAGAATTCTCGGGCATCGCCTAGAATAATTTCATTTTTGATATTGTCCGATTTGGTCATTTCAGCATTATTTTCATTTGCCATTTGCATGTCCTTATAACGGCAAGGAAACATTCCCCACCAATTACATTAACACGCGTTTTTCAAAAAATCATTCCACCATTTTTACGTAAAATTTTTCATGCACAAGATAGGCTCTTTCTATACCGCACCAAAATCGTACCAAAAATTTACAAAAAAGTTATCGTAACCTATTGACAATCAACGACTTACAGTGTATATTAACAAACGTAAAGGTGAAATCGGTTATCCACTCAGACCGCTTGCGGGAGGGGTTCCCGTAAAACGGAACGGATTCGCTGGTTTCATCAAGTGTTTGATAAAATGGCTTCCGGAATGTGCCGGAAGCCTATTTTTTTGCATCTTCAGTTTGCAGCGCCTCTGCAACCGCAAATAAAAAAAATTTACAAAATCCCGCAAAAAGCGAAAAAAACTATTTTCTGCAGCATGAACAAACAAACTCTTTTCAACAACATCATATCCATCTGTCTCTCGGGCGCTCTTTTCTGCGCTTGCGGCGACAGCACTTCTTCTGACTCCAACAACGAAGGAGAAGAATTCAAAAACACCGTCAACGCCTTGGACTGGGGTTCCGACACCACATTCGTCATCGGGCACAAGACTCCTGATGTCGATGCCGTCACTTCGGCTATGAGTTACGCTGCACTCATGCGAGCTTTGGGGCACAACGCCGTAGCCAAAATCGTAAGTCCAATCAATCGCGAAACGGCTTACATCGCCGAGAAATTCGGATTCAAAATTCCTGAACAGATGTCGTCTGTAAAAGCCGGTACGCGTCTCATCCTCACGGACCACGCCGAATCCGCGCAGTCCGTCGAAGGAGTCAAAGAGGCTAAGATTCTCCAGATTATCGACCACCACATTCCTGGCGACCTTGATGAAAAAATCACCTCCGACACTTACGTGAACCGTCAAATGATCGGTTCCACCTGCACCATCATTTGGGATCTCTACAAAAAGGCCGACGTCAAAATCGATAACGACATGGCCAAGATTCTTTTGGCGGGCATCCTTTCTGATACGCGCAACTTGACCAAAATCGCATCCTCGGCTTTAGATTCGTCTGCATGGAAAAGCCTCATCGAACAGCTCAAGCTTTCCCCCGATAGCGTCGCCAAGCTCTCCCGCGAAATGGACGATGCGTCGCACGATTACTACGGCATGACAGACAAAGAAATTTTCCTCTCCGACTACAAGGATTATGAAATCGAAGGCGTCAAAATCGGAATCGCAAGCAACGACTGGTATGTCGATTCGACCAAGAGCGACTTCTTTAAACGTCTCGCCGCCGTGATGCCCGAAATCGCCAAAGAAAAGAAGCGCGACATTCTCTTTGCCAAGGTTGACGGACACGACCCGAATCCGGATCCGGAAACCGCCGCCGAAACGCCGTTCATCGAATCGGGCTCCTACACCATCATCTACGCTACAGGCGATTACGAAGCCACGGCTAAAGAAATCGCCGAAAGTGCATTTGGAGAACTTTTCAGCGAAGGAGTTTACTTCTCCGCCGAAAAAATCAGCCGCAAGTCGCTGATGGTCCCAAAAATCACGGAATACCTCGAAGGCAAGAAAAAATAAAACCACCCCTTGCCTCAAAAAATTTCAACACTATAGCAAAATGGCTTCCGGGATTTACCGGAAGCCTAATTTTTTTCCGTTTGTATTTCAATTATCTGATAATAGGCTTTTCCCATTTAAACACTGGATAACCATCATTAATGTCGTCATCATCGGCAACATAAATATTGTCAAAAGCAAGGCCATTCATGGTACTAATAAATTCATCACTTTGCATAAAATATTGTTCTTTTTCCAAAGCTCCATTAGCAATCAGCTTACGGTCATCTTGGATTAGATAAAATGAATTCACAGAAGTATTATACGTATTGGAATTCGTAGTATTCGAAATTCCTGCAGCCCGTTGGTTATTCGGAGCGATCAAGAAACCCACATTATAACAAACCTTAATTGTTGAAGCCGAGTTATTGTTAAAGCCTGCGATTCCAGCAGTGCGATTAGATTGAGTTACAATCATTCCAGAATTATAGGCGTAATACAACCATCCATAGTTTTTGTAACCAACAATACCACCAGCAAAATCAGAGCCTTTGACATAAGACTTTCGATTGAATACCTGTTGAATCTCAGCATAGTTCATTCGGCCAACAATACCGCCAACATATTTGTCTCCAACAATGTAGGAATTTTCAATGCCAAGGAACATTACATGTCCACTATCGCTTTTAGTCGTAGCGCCAAGAGTTCCAATAAAACCAGCTCGTTCATAAGCAGGCTTATTTACATAAATGCCAGAAACAATATAACCATTTCCGTCAAAAGTTCCTTTATACATAATTTTATCCGTTCCGCCACCAATCGGCGTCCATTGATTCAAAGAACTTTGAGGCAAAATCAAATTTCCTTTTTCATCCACCATATTATCAGGGTTAAGGCGGATATGCTGCATCAACTTGGCATTAAGTCTTTCTTCGCCCTTATTCGTCACCTGGTCAGCAAAATACGCCAATTCCTCAGCGGTATAGATAAGCATGAATGACTTTCCTTCAATAAATTCTGTTGATGGCTTAGTCATCTTGCCTGTCCAAACATCAGAAACATTTGTATAAGCTTTAGTGCTGCTTGACGATTTTACCGAACTACTCGATAATTTTGCAGAACTACTGGATTTTGCCATGCTGCTGGACGATTTCACGCTGCTTGAGCTTTTTGCTTTTTTCTCTGGAGCCCAGGTATATTTACCATCAACATAAGAACATGTGTAATAGTCCACTTCTTCAGAAACAAAAATACGCTCGCTAATGTTTGAATTTTTACAAGCTCCAAGTTCAAACATTGATTCAACGCTCGTTCTTTTTTCGCTAGAACTGCTTTTAATTTTGCTCGAACTACTTTCCTTTCCGCTCACCTGCGGAGCAAGCGGCGAAGCGCTGTCATCACCACACGCAGAAAGAAGGGACATTCCAACGAGGGCAAATACGCCAACAAGGCTAGTCCATTTAACTTGTTTACTTTTCATTTTTTCTCCATTGGTTAAAAATCCAACAATGGAGCCCACCTCATCCCGTAAAAGCGTTTTCGATCCGCACAAAAAAAAGCGTGGAATCGTCCGCGCCATCGTAGTTGAGGTAACGACCAAGTAAACCTTAAGCAAAATAAACGCAAACGACCCACACCATAGGGTGTGAGTGTCTGCCCTTTTTCTCTTGCTTAGAAAGTTTTGGTCGTTTTTCAACTACAAGAATAAGAGCGAACTCTAAATTATGTCAATGTAAATATAAGTAAATAGTGAAATTTTCCAAAGCCCTTTTTTTATATCGAGAAAAATCCGAAAAAAAATTACCCTTTCCCTTGCCAAATTAAAATTCCATTCCTACATTTATAGTATGAAGATGAACGCAGTAATCCGTTTCAACCGTTGGTGGTGGGGCTCTACGAAATAGAGTCCGGTTTGCTGATTTCATCAAGTGTTTGTAACAGGCTTTCGGGACTCTCCGGAAGCCTGTTTTTTTGGTTTCTGGACTCGCAGCGCCTCAGCAGGCATAGAGACTTTAACCCTTAACTAGATCCTTCGACTTCGGGCTCCGCCCATCGCTCAGGATGACAGAACAACAATGACCTCTACAACTTCTAACAACGGTTTCTTTGACAAGTTCGGCGGCAAGTACGTTGCCGAAATCATCCGCCGCCCGCTCGACGACCTCGAAGCGGCGTTCAACAAGTACATCCACGATCCGGAATTCCTCGAAGAACTCCGCATCATCCAGCGCGACTACATTGGCCGCGAAACGCCGCTGTATTACGCTCCGACCGCAACGGAACTTCTGGGTGGCGCACAGATTTACATCAAGCTGGAAGGTCTCGCCAACACAGGCGCCCACAAAATCAACAACGCTATCGGCCAGTGCCTACTTGCAAAGAAAATGGGCAAGACCCGCATCATCGCCGAAACAGGCGCCGGTCAGCACGGGCTCGCCACTGCCGCCGCTTGCGCCAAGCTCGGCCTCGAATGCGTGGTGTACATGGGAGAAGTCGATGTGCGCCGCCAGCAGCCGAACGTTGCCACCATGGAAATGTACGGTGCGAAGGTCGTGCCGGTCACGAGCGGTAGCCGCACGCTCAAGGATGCCGTGAACGAGGCGATGCGCGACTGGGCTACGAACTTTAAGAACACTCATTACGTGCTCGGTTCCGCTCTCGGCCCGGCTCCGTTCCCGGATATCGTTCGTACTTTCCAGTCCATCATCGGTGAAGAAGTCAAGCGCCAAGCCGCCGAACGCAACATCGACATCGCAGCCGTTGTCGCTTGCGTGGGTGGCGGAAGCAACTCCATCGGCGTGTTCACGCCGTTTATCAACGATGCGAACGTGCGCCTTATCGGTGCAGAAGCCGGTGGCGTTGGCCCGAACGTTGGCGAAAACGCAGCCCGCATGACGGGTAACGCCAGCCGCGAAGGCATTGTGCAGGGTTACAAGAGTCGCTTCCTCATTGACGAAGACGGTCAATCCATGCCGACGCGCTCCATTTCGGCAGGTCTCGACTACATGGGCATTGGCCCGCAGCTCGCTGCCCTCGGAGAATCTGGCCGCGTGGAATTCACCGCGATCCTCGACAAGGAAGCTTTGGAAGCGGTGAAGTTCTTTGCCCGTAACGAAGGCATTTTGTTTGCCCTCGAAAGCGCTCATGCTGGCGCCGCCGCTATGAAGATTGCGAAGGAGCTCCCGAAGGACAAGGCGCTCGTCATCAACATGAGCGGCCGCGGCGACAAGGACATCTTTATCACAAGCCCGGTGTTCCGCCCCGAAAAGTGGAAGGAATTCCTGAAGGCGGAACTCAAGCGCCTCGAAAACAACGAAGACATCCACGACGCGGAGATAATGAATAAGTAGGTTGTAGGTTACAGGTTATAGGTCTTAGGAAAAAAACACGCGCAAGCGCATCTATAAAAGTGCTAAAACCGTGAAGTAATCCTAACTCCTATCTCCAAATGCCCAAAACCTAAAATCCATAACAAAATCCTAAAACCTAACACCTACTACCTAATACCTATTATGAACCTCATGTCTCATCTCATTGCCGGGTTTCCGGACGCAAAAACTTCTATCGCCATCGCCGATGCCCTTGTGAAGGGTGGCGCGAACATCCTTGAAATCCAGCTCGCCTTCAGCGACCCTAGCGCCGACGGTCCCGCCATCCAGACGGCCTCCACCATCGCTCTCGACAAGGGTTATTCCACCAAGCAGGGTCTTGAAATCGTAAAGCAGATTCACGAACGCCACCCCGAAACGCCGATTTACATCATGACTTACGGCTCCCTCGCCTTTACGCCGGGCGTCGAAAACTTTGTCAAGATGTGCAAGGACGCAGGCGTTTCCGCTTGCATCATTCCGGACCTGCCGTTCGATTGCGACGAAGGCCTCACCGAAGCTTGCAAGAAGCACGGCCTCGAAAACATCCCGGTGGCGGCACCCTCCATGACCAAGGAACGCCTTGAAACAATGGCCTCCAAGGGTTTCAAGTACATCTACGCTGCCCTACGCGCAGGCACGACCGGCAGCGAAACCACCATTGACCGGGCGACGCTCGACTTTATCGACACCGTCGGTAAGGGTGGCGCGAAAGTGCTCGGCGGCTTCGGTATCCGCAACGGCGAACAGTCCAAGGTGCTCTCTAAGCATGTGTACGCCGTAGTCGCAGGTTCCGTGTTCGTGAATATTGTACTCAGCAACGCAGACACCGCCGAAGGCCGCGCAAAAGCCATCGCTGAAATCGAAGCAAAAGCCAAGGAAATCGCCGGGAAGTAAAGTCCGCGCATTTCAGGAGCGCACTACAGGCACACAATAGGCGCACATTTCTAACGAAAAAGAGGTCGGATTCCGGCCTCTTTTTTTGCACGAACCTTATTCAAAATTAGCCTTCAGCTAATAGTCCTCATTTGAAAAATAATCACACATAAAATATATTTACGGCATGAAAAAATTTTTGATTCTATACACTTTCAGCTTATTCATTCTTACAGGATGTGTCACAACAGGATTTGATGATTTCTATAAACCTTGGCATGACGAAGGCTTTTTTCCTAAAGAAGCATATCTTAAAGAAGGAGAAGAGATTAAAATTTTCAAAGTAAATAATATAGATGAGGAATTTAGAGAAATTGCATCATATTGGTATTGGTGTATAGGATATTCAGGATTTAACGGACCTGCAATTAGTGATGAAGAAGTCTATACTGCAATAAAAAAACTCTGTAAAAAAGAAAAAGCAACTAGAGCCATATGGTCTGAAAATTATACTGACACAAGAAATGGAAGCTATTCCGTACCATACACAAATTATCATTATTACACAAATGCATATGGGGCAACAAGTTCTTATGCAACAACTTCATATGCAAATTATTCGTACTCAATTCAACGATACGATTATTCTGCATATTTATTCATTCGAATTCCTAAAAACAAAAGAGCCGCATATACACCAGGAATTGCAGTATCTGAATTAACCCGTCACGATCGCGAAATTTACAAACAAAATACAGGAGCGTTGATTAATATTATTTATAAAAATACAGAAGCTTACTACGCCAATTTATCCCATGGTGATATAATTACCAAAATCAACGGGAAAAGAATCTATTCAACCGAAGACTACTATGATGTCATGAAAAAAACAAATTTTGGAGATATTTGGACCATGACTATTTTAAGAAATGGCTTTGAAAAAGAAGTCAAATTAACATACACCCTTTAGTAAGGCTCAAATTTCATATCTAGACGCCAGCATTCCGGGGGCGTTGCGGGGGAGTCCCCCGCAGTGGGGGTAGTGTAAGACTTGCCCTAGATCCATTCGACTCCGTACTTTGCACTCCGCTCAGGGTGACACAATGTACGCACGGAATGACACAGGGCAAGGCTGGAGCGAGGGGGAGCCCTCCCCCCTCCCATCCAATAACAAATCAAGTTCATTAGCAACAATTCTAAGATCTAAGTTCTAAGATCTAAGTTCTAAAAAGCTATCTTTACGCCCGAAAAATTCATGAGGTAACTATGCTTTTCAATTTCGACATGATCCAGGGCGTGTATGCCCGCATTCCAGCTCGCGTCGCTGTTGCCCGCAAGCAGCTTGGCCGCCCGCTCACTCTCGCCGAGAAGATTCTCTACAGCCACCTGATCGATGGCGCAGAAAACAGAACCTACAAGCGCGGCGCTGATTTTGCCGAATTCCACCCGGACCGCGTGGCCATGCAGGACGCCACCGCCCAGATGGCCCTCCTCCAGTTCACGACTGCAGGCAAGTCCCGCGTGGCTGTGCCGAGTTCCGTGCACTGCGACCACCTGATTATCGCTCGCGAAGGTGTCGAAAAGGACCTTCCGCGCGCCAAGGAAGAAAGCAAGGAAGTGTACGACTTCTTGCAGTCTGTCTCCGCTAAGTACGGCATTGACTGCTGGCTCCCGGGTGCAGGCATCATCCACCAGGTGGTGCTCGAAAACTACGCCTTCCCGGGCGGAATGATGATTGGTACCGACTCCCACACCGTGAACGCTGGCGGCCTCGGCATGCTCGCGATTGGCGTGGGCGGTGCAGACGCCGTGGATGCGATGGTGGGCCTCCCGTGGGAACTCAAGTACCCGAAGATGATCGGCGTGAAGCTCACCGGCAAGCTCCAGGGCTTCGCTACCGCCAAGGACATCATCCTCAAGCTCGCAGGCATC
>CADAWC010000032.1 GCA_902791475.1 Fibrobacter succinogenes | reverse complement strand
GGCGAAACGCTCCAGGCCGCTCTCGACATCGCTTACGAAGCCGCCGAAAAGGTTCAGTTCGAAGGCAAGTTCTACCGCAAGGACATCGGCAAGAAGGGCTTGGCTCGTCTCGCGAAATAAGGAAAATTGGCTAGAGATTGCTTCGTTTCACTCCTCGCAATGACGTGTTTTTTGAACGTCATTGCGAGGAGTGAAACGACGAAGCAATCCAGGCCTGAAGGAATTAGTTTAAAAGGATACGCAAATGGATTTGAAAGAAAATGCAAAGGTCGGTATCGTTGCGGGTAGCAAGTCCGACCAGGAAACTGTAGATAAGATCACCGCCGTGCTCGACAGCTTCGGCATCGTGTGGGAATACAACATCCTCTCTGCACACCGCACCCCGAACGCCACAGCGAAGTATGCTCGCGAAGCCGCCGGGCGAGGCCTCCAGGTCCTCATCGGTGTCGCTGGCCTCGCTGCAGCTCTCCCGGGCGTGCTCGCAGGGCACTCCATCCTTCCCGTTATCGGTCTGCCCTGCGCCGGCGGCCCGCTCAACGGCGTCGATGCCCTGCACAGCATTGTGCAGATGCCCCCGGGAATCCCGGTGGCCACGGTCGGCATCGGCAACGGCAAGAACGCCGGTTACCTCGCCGCCCACATCGTCGCCCTCTCTGATGCAAACGTCAAGGAAAAGCTCGTCGCTTACCGCAAGGGGCTCGGAGACATCGAAGGCTAGTTAGAAGTAGTCGGTAGGAAGTAGGCTGTGCTATAGTCGCGCTTCGCGCTTTGACGCTTTCAGCGTCCGCAGCTGCACTCGGTCATAAAAATATGCAAGCATATTTTTGCGACGCTCGTTTGGCATGCTTTTAGGTCGCTTCGCTTTGAGGTCGGTTGCGTTCCGCTCCCTCTGAGCATGCGCCTGCGGTGCGTTTCTCATTGCGAAAACGATTCCCTTTGTGAAAAACATTTAAAAGTTGCACCGAAGGTGCGATTATAAAGAGCTTAATACCTAAAATCAACCTCTAATACTTTTTTTAAAACAAGCTCCAAAAGCGTTAAATTGCGTTATTAGCCATTAACCAATGACCATTGACTATTGGCCAATAACAATTAACTTCATTCGCCGGCATCCCGCTGGCGTTTTTTGTCCCCTTCCATCTCTTATATCTTACTTTTCATCAAAAAACTTTCATCTCTCGTCTCTCGTCTCTCGTCTAACGAATCCCTACTTTTATATATTGTCCTTATCTTAAATTTTATCCTTTAAAAAGAGTATTGGGGTTTATGTTTTATCGTGCTTTGAAAAGTGTTTTGCTGTTGTCGCTTGCTTTGTCGATTTCGTCTATGGCTGCGGAATCCCCAGTTTCGTCCTTGTCCGCGCAGTCCCAAAGTGCGGCGACTCTCGACAAACAGCCTCAGTCCTCGGCGACTCTTGAAACGCCGTCCCAAAGCATTCCGTCGTCCTCAAGAGCTAGTGCCCCTGCAAAGCCGCTTTCCAAGTGGCAAACTCTTCCCGAAGTCAATGCTCCGTGGATGAAGGGCGAACGCCTTGAATATGAACTCAGCTGGGGCTTTATCACGGCTGGCTATGCTACGCTCGAGGTCAAACCTCGCAAAGACGGCAAGACCGAATTCCTGACTTTTGCAACAGCCAACAAGACGGTCAATAAATTCTACCCGGTACACGATACGGTCTACACGCTTGTTCGCAACAAAGGACTCATGACGGATGTTTTCCGCAAGTCACTTCATGAGGGTACGTTCCACAACAAGTCGCTTATCCGTTTCAATCGCGATGGTAAAAAGGCGGTCCTTTCCGATACAGTCTTTAAGGACCCTGTCAATCATTATGTAAAGCGCTCGGCCGATACTTCTGTGACCATCGAAGGGCTCGAACACAGCATTATGTCGGCGTTCTACCTCGTGCGGACCCTTCCTCTCAAAGAGGGTTCGACTTCTCGCTTTTCGGCTGTGAGTGGGGAAAAACGCTACGAACTCAAAGTTGTCATCCACAAGCGCGAAAAGATTAAAACGGATCTTGGCGAGTTTAATACGGTCAAGGTTGAGCCTGTTTTGGATGGCGATGGCATTTTCAAATCCAGCGGTCGCATTTTTATCTGGTTTACCGATGACGAAAGGCGTCTTCCGGTGCTCATGCAGTGCGAAATTAAGCTTGGGAGCATCAAGGCGACGCTGACGAAGGTCAAATAGGCATATTTGAATCTTACGAAAATGTAAAATCAAACGAAAAAACAACTTTTACAAGAAGTTTTTGAAAAAAACTTAGATAATAAGTTATATTCCAAGCGTGGTTATTTATTTGAGGTTTTTTCAATGCTGAAAAAATTGTTGTTGTTGTTGTGTCTCTCGAGTTTAGTTGCATGGGCAGCCCCTGCAAAAGCACGTAAAGCTAAAAAGGCTACTCCGGTGGCCGAACAGACTGTTGAAGCCCCTGCCGCTTCGGCAGATTCAGATGATGGCTTCATGTCTGTTTCTGAATCCGTTGCGCCTGCTGCCAAGGCTGCTGATGACGACGATGAAGATGAAAACGTCGAAGCTTCTACGGCTGGCATGACTGCTGCCCAGAGACAGGACTATTTTGCCCGCAAAAAGTTTGAAGAAGAACAGCGTTTGGACGAATACGCAAACTCCGAACGTCGTCGCGACTGGTTGAAAGATCGTCTGATTTTCGAAATTGGTCTTGGCTCCCGTATGCCGTTTATGGGTGAATCTGGCATGGGTATGGGTATGGGCGCCGGCATTGAATACATTACCCGCTGGCATATTGCCGCCTTTGCTTCTTTTGGTTTCTTGCCGAAGGTCAAGGATAGCGAATTTGATTATATGGAACTTGAAGGCGGTACGGGCTATAAGATTGGTATTAACTACTACTTCTTCCCGAAGATTCCTATTCATTTAGGCTTGTCTGCTTCTTATGGTACGGTCTATTTCGACCACGATATGGAACCGGATGAAAATGGTCTCCGTAGCTTGATTTCTGTTAAGGGCTTCCAGTTCGATATCTTGATATCTTACCTCTCTAACGAATGGTATTACTTGCAGTTCGCTTTTGGTATGTATTATGCTCCGGATCTGGGCAAGGCTCCTGAAAAGAACCCGAGCTTCAAGAAGACCAAGGACTCTAGAACCGAACTTGAAGATACCTATGCTTCTCGCGTCGTGAACAAGCCCGATGGCATGGATAAGACTGGCATCGTGTTCGGTGTGACGATTGGTTTCGCCTTGCCGGAATTCTTCCCGGACGATACCGAAAAGCGTCGCCGTCAGCGTGAAAAGGAACGCAAGAACGCCAAGTAATTTGCGTCTAGCTTAAGTGTTAAAAAGCCCGCCAGTTCAAAGGAACGGCGGGCTTTTTGTTTGCTTTTAATACCCATGTCCGGAATCGAACCGGAATACCTTCCTTCGGAGGGAAGGACACTATCCATTGTGATACACGGGCGTGAGCCTTTAAGGCGGGTATAATATAGTAAAGTTATGAGGTTATAGGTGTTAGGCTGTAGGTTTTAGGTTGGTTAGGCGCCAAAGGCGCAAAATTATTGACTGTACAGCGAAGCTGTGATTATAATCCTAACCACTAACCACCAACCACTAATCACTAGTCCACAATTTTCACCACAAGTTCATGCGGCTCGGCGTCTACGACGAGTGCGTTGTGGAATTCTCCCACGTCGCCATCGCCTTCGATGACCTTCACGATGTCATCGTTTTCCATCGAGTTACCTTCTGTGCGGCCATAGAAGTGGTATTCGCTTTCTTCGGCAACCTGGTCGATGATAATCTTTACCGTCTTTCCAATCATGTTTTCGGCGTATTCGGCGGCGAGTTCTTCCTGATAATCCGTGACCGCTTCGAGCCTTGCTCGGGCATCGCTTTCGTCCACGGCGGGGAGGTCCATTTCCATCACCGGAGTGCCTTCTTCGGGGCTGAACACGAAGCCGCCCAAGTGGTCAAATTGCACGTCTTGCAAAAGTTCCATCAGTTCTTCGAAATCTTCATGCGTCTCGCCGGGGAACCCGACGAGCACCGTGCTGCGGAGTGTCACGCCCGGGATGCGTTCGCGAATCTTGTGCAAAAGATCGACAAGTTCTTTTTTGCGGTAGTTGCGTTTCATGTACTTGAGCATCTTGTCGCTTGCATGCTGGATAGGCATGTCCACGTACTTCACGAGGCGCGGTTCCTTTGCCATCAAGTCCAGAAGTTCATCGTCCACGAACATCGGGTACCAATAAAGCGTGCGGATCCACGGAATGTTCGTGTTGTCCAAGAGAGCGCGCAAAAGTTCAACAAGCGTGCCGCCTTTTTTGCCCTTTTCACGTCCAAAGTAAGTCGTGTCCTGTGCAATCAAAGTGATTTCCTTGACGCCCTGGGCTTCGAGGTCCTTTGCTTCTGCAACGATGTCTTCGATGGAGCGAGAATCCTGCTTGCCGCGGATGAGTGGGATGGCGCAGTAGGCGCAGCGGCGGTTGCAGCCTTCCGCAATTTTCAGATAAGCGTGGTGGCTAAATCCTCCCAAGTTCATGCGGGGGAGGTTCTCGGCGTCACAGCTCTGCGGAGCGACAATGCCCATCTTCTTCAAAAGTTCGCCCGGCTTGTACGTGCCGACCCAGTAGTCCACCTCGGGCAGTTCCTTCATCAGCTCTTCGCCGTAGCGGCCGCTCAGGCATCCCGATACAATCAGCTTCTGCTTTGCCTTCTTGGCTTTGGCCTGGGCAAGAATCGCGTTGATGGATTCTTCCTTAGCGGCTTCGATAAAACCGCATGTGTTCACGAGGATGTAGTCCGCCTTTCCGGCGGTATCGCAGGTAGCAAAACCTGCATGGAGCATTTCACCGACGAGGTTTTCAGCATCGACCTGGTTTTTTGCGCATCCGAGATGCACGACAAATACTTTGGGCTTTTTTGTAGGCATATCCCAAATATAGAATTTGGGGCAAGCCCTTAAAATCCCTCAAAATCAATAAGAGGACGGATTTTTGGACTTCTTTGAATCAATAGTTTTGGGCTATATCCTTTATTTGTACTTTAAATGAGGTAGTTCGATAAATTTATTAAAAACTTTACTACATTAATCTTAGAAGTTTAAAATGAGGATTTTTATGAAAAAGCTTATTCTTGCATCTGCAATGATGCTTGCAATGACGGCTTGCGACGATAGCAGCAGCCCGACATCTAGCAATACCCCGTCTACGCCGGATACAGGAAACCAAGCTGTTGTTGATCCGGTTGGTGGCGGTGATCAAAATCCAAACAATCAAGTCGTCGATGCGGGCGAGCCGTCTTGCACGGTTACTACGACTGCTAATTCCGTAACCACAGTGCAGATTCTGCCCGGCGTGGGGTCCTATACCTCGACCGCCGTCAATAACGGTTCGCGTTATTCTAACATCACGTCGGAATACTGGTATGCCGACAAC
Source organism: Fibrobacter succinogenes (assembly GCA_902791475.1). GTDB lineage: Bacteria > Fibrobacterota > Fibrobacteria > Fibrobacterales > Fibrobacteraceae > Fibrobacter > Fibrobacter succinogenes_J. The sequence goes on along the minus strand of CADAWC010000032.1, from coordinate 35,226 downwards.
GCGACTGCCGCTGACGAGTGCCAAAAAAATAAAGAGGAGGCAAGCCATTGGTTGGACGGTTCCATGAAGGTGACCTGCTCTGGCAACAAGATTTTTGTTGAAGAAGTAGATGAGGGCAACCTGAGAGAATATGAAGCCGATTTCAGGGAAAATTGTGAAGATTTCGAAGCTTGGGCGAAGAGCTATTCGACTTCAAACAATCCGGGTTCATCGACCGATCCCTCATCCACGATTGTCGATATTGGCGGCTATAAGTGCGAAGTATCCCGTTCCGGCAAAACCGTTACAATCCTCCAGTCCTATAAGGGCTTTGGTTTTGAGGAGACTACTTCGTTTGAAAGTGGCACGCCGGTAGGTGTTCGAAAGATGACGTTTACCGACGCTGAAGATGCTGCTGAAGAATGCTATGATCAAAAGGAAGAGGCCGAAGATTCCAATGACCCGCTGTACAAGGTTGAATGTTCCGGCAAAAACGTCGTGGTGACCAAGAAGGTCAAGGATGAGTTTGGTTGGGGCGTTGACGGCTTTGAGGAGTATTACAAGTCCTGGTGCGAAGACCAGAAGCGTCGCCTGAAAAACGGCGAAATAGACATGCTCATCTGATGATGAAAACCGCTTGAAAATCAAAAAAAGGCTCCGCAAGTGCGGGGCCTTTAACAGTTCGTTGCTTTTGTAAAATTACATGTCTTCGCTTGCGCCAGGCTGGCCAATGCGGTCGTTCTTGCGGTTGTCCACCCAGCCGGCATAACCTTGCGGAGCGAGAACTTCCTTGCCAAACTGCTGGGCGTTTGCAATCGTGGAGAAGTATCCGACACGTACGCGGTAGAACGTGCCTTCGAGTTCACCCGGATTTTCAACTTCGGCGACGTATGCCTTGATGCCCTGGTCAGAGAGCTTGCTCACGACATTGTTAGCAGCTCTCTTGGATGCCTGGATGCTTACCTGGATCACGAACGGACCGGAGGATTCCTGTTCGACGCTAGAAACCGGTGCAGCAGGTTCTGCAGGAGCGGGCTTTTCTTCACTAAGAGATTGGATCGGAACGAGGGCCGGTTCTTCCTGGGCTGGTTCCGGTGCGGCTTCTTGTACAGGAGCTGCTTCTTCGACGGTTGGCTTTACTTCGGCTTGAGGAGCCGGTTGTTCTTCCTTGCTACCGCAGGCGGAAAGTAAGGCGCACGAGAGGGTTATTGCCCCGATTAACGATACCGATTGCAGCTTCATTTGGTGTACTCCGCGTTATAAAAAATAATGGCTAAGGCTGTTTGGAATTTTCTTACAAAGAATATACATAAGTCTTTGATACTTCGCAAGTTATGAAGATTTGTTTTTGTAAAAATTTATGAAATTTTACAAAAAATTACGCGAAAAAAGCAAGTTTTTACCTATATTTAGTGCTCAAATGTTTATTATTTTTGGGCTTGGCGATTCCGCTTGCTTCAAAGGTGTCTTTATTCGACAAAATTTTTTTAGAGCTCTTACACAAGGTCGATTAAGTTACATATATTTTCGCATGTAATAAAAAACAATTTTTGTTATAGCAAAAAGAAAAGGTTTTCCTTATGGGCTTCAATATGCACGGGCTGGCGTTTAAACAGTCCATGATGACCCTGGTCGGTTTCAGCATCGTGTTTGCGACGCTGTTTGGGGTTCTCAGTTTTAAGGTGCAAAGCGAGCTTTCGACGTTGCTCACGGAAAAAGGCGAAGAGATAAGTCTTGCCAATGTCGCCATCATTGAAAATCTTTTCGAAAAGGGTAAAAAGCTCGGCGATGAATATGCCGAAGTGCTCGGTAAGGAAATGTTGTCGGGTAAGGATCTCGACGATTTCTTGACCCAGGCGGTCTTCGATGCTCGCCAGACGCTTCCGCAGGTGCTTGCGGTGGTGGTCGCTTACGAGCCGGGAATGGCTCCCAAGGCTAAATGGCATCAGGAGGTCATGCGCCTTGCCCAGTATTCGGGTAACGAAATCAAGCTCATGAAGGGCAAGGACTACTTCGAAAAAACTTGGTACAAGAGCACCAAGAATTTACAGAAGGGGCTTTGGCAAGAACCGTTTGTCGGTGACTTTATCAAGGAGCCGATTGCGATTTACACCGCCCCTATTTACCAAAAGGATGCCTATGGGAATACTGTTTTTGCTGGCGTTCTTTGTGTCGATATGTCCATTGCATTTCTCAAGGAAACGGTGGCTTCGATTCCTGTGTCGAACTCAGGCTACGTCGTTGTGCTGTCCGCGAACAATACCATTATTGCGCACCCCAAGAACGAGATTGTTTTCAAGGAAAACTTGTCGGATCTGTCTGTAGGAATGGGTTCGCAGACGGTTACGGAATTCGAAAAGACCGTGCAGAGTATGAAGAAGGGCCTCTTTATGGGGACCACTGCAGATGGCAAGGACGCTGTCATCTATTTTAAGGCCATGGAGTCGAACGGTTGGACGTTCATGATTGTGTGGCCTGCAAATGAGTTTATGGAAAGCCAGCGCTCTCTGGAAAAGATGTTTGCGTGGATGAGCATTGCCGGCTATGTCGTGATGTTGCTCCTAATATTTGTGATTTCGACCAGGGTGTCCCGTCCGCTTAAGGAACTTGCCGTGGCGGCGAACAAGATGGGGCAGGGCGACTTTGATGTGGCGATTCCGCACCTTTCGGGGCGTGACGAGATTGCCCAGTTCGGTTGGGCGTTCTTGAACATGCGCACCTCGCTCAAGGAACACATAGAAAAGCAGAAGGACCTGGACCGCATCGAAAGCGAACTTGACTTTGCGAAGGATATCCAGATCGGGTTCCTGTCGATGGACGAGAAAGAAGAAGGCTCTGAAGATCCGTACCACGAGCTGACTCCATTCCTCTTACCTGCGAAGGAAGTTGGCGGTGATTTTTACGATTTCTTCAAGCTGGACGACGGACGTCTGTGCGTGGTCGTAGGTGATGTTTCGGGCAAGGGTGTGCCTGCTGCTCTGTTCATGATGGTTTCTCGAATTGTGTTGCGTACCATGGCACAGAACTTGAAGTCTGTTGTTGAGACCTTTGAAAGGGCAAACTCTGAGCTTGCCAAGCGCAATCGCGCGAACATGTTCGTGACGGTGTGGATGGGCATTGTCGATTTGAAGACCGGACATGTGGAATTTGCATCGGCCGGACATAACCCGCCGGTCATCCGCCACAAGGACGGCTCTGCCGAATTTGCAAAGAGCAAGGCCGGGGTTGTGATGGCGGCGATGGAAAACTCGCGCTACAAGATGCAAACTCTTGAACTTGCTCCGGGCGATACGTTATTCCTCTACACTGATGGCGTCACTGAAGCGACTAACGAACACAATGAACTGTTCGGCAACGACAGACTGTTGGACGCGCTTACGCATGGAGGCGGAAAAGGCACCAAGGAAATGTGCCGCTTTGTCAAACGCCAAATCGATGCGTTTACAAGGAAGGCGTCGCAGTTTGACGACATTACCATGCTCGCAATGGAATATAAAGGGGGTAATATAGGTTAGGGCTGGCGTTGCAAAATTGCGCTCCAACCGCTAAAAAATTGTTACCCTTGACGGAATAGAAAAATTTAGGTATATTTGGCTATCAAAAAATTGAATTTTTAACCAAAGGATTATCGTGATCGGCGTTATTGTTAAGTCCAACGAACCGTTCGAACGCGCTCTCAAGCGTTTCACCAAGTCTTGCGAAAAGAATGGCATCATCTCCGACGTCAAGAAGCGTCAGCGTTTCGAAAAGCCTTCCGAAGAAAAGAAGCGTATTGAAACGGCTGCTCGTCGCAAGCGTCTCAAAGAGATCGCTGACCAGAACCGCAAGCGTCTCTACTAATTCGATTCCTTAATCGGACATTGCTAAGCTTTAATGAGTTGTCAGCTTGTGCTGATGACTCATTAGGTGTTTTATAACAAATCTTCATCGCTTGGAGCGAAGCGTTATAATCGCTCGAGGTCAATATGAGTTGTGCTTTGCTTACCCAGATTCTCGACGACATCAAGACAGCCATGAAGGCTCACGATGCCGAAACTCTCGGAACTCTTCGTACGCTCCATTCTGACATCAAGAACGAAGCTATGAAGTCTGGTGCCACTCCGGCACAGATTACCGAAAGCATTACCGATGCCATGTGCATCGACGTTCTCGCCAAAAGCGTGAAGCAAAAGCAGGAATCCATCGAAATCCTCAAGAAGGGTGGATTCCTGGACAAGATTCCGGCCGAAGAAGCTGTCATTGCCATTTACCGCAAGTACATGCCTGCCGAGATGACCGAAGACGAAGTCAAGGCCCTCATTGCCGAAATCAAGGCCGCTACGGGCGCCTCTTCCCCGAAGGACATGGGAAAGATCATGAAGGAACTCTCCCCGAAGGTCAAGGGCCGCTTTGACGCCAAGCGCGCTTCTGCCCTCGTGCAAGAAGCTTTGAAGTAACCGCATAATTTTTTTAACGTTCCAGCTTAACGCTAGGAACGTTTTTTTTGTATTGACAAAATATGTCGCTTTAAGTAAGTATATTTAGTGATGGTTTGGGTAAATTTTGAAGAGCTTGTCTTGCAGAGAATGATGCTTCTTTGCAAGATGAAGAATAATGTATATTTGAGTTAGTTTTTAAAGAGATGCTTTATGGTGAGAGAAAAGCAACAGTTTGGACAATACATGACCCCAAAAATTATTGTTGATTTTATGGTGGGGCTTATTGAACATGGAAAAAAATCTAAAGTATTAGAACCTTCTTGTGGAGAAGGGGCTTTTTTAGATGGCTTACATGCAAAAGGATTTAAAAATGTTTCTGCGTATGAAATTGATAAAGATATTCTGAAAAATCGTGTAGGGGTGAATAATTCAAGTTTTGTGTTAGCTCCATTAAATGAAACGTTTGATGTCGTTATTGGAAATCCACCATATATTAGGTGGAAAAATTTGGAAGAACCTTTGAAGGAAGAATTGAGTCATTGTGATTTGTGGAATAGATATTGCAATTCCTTGTGTGATTATTCGAATATTTTTATTATAAAATCAATTGAGCAGTTGAATGATGGAGGCGAATTAATATTTATTACACCAGAATATTGGATTTCTACAACACATGCTAATTCGCTTAGAAATTATATGTTGCAAAATGGTTATGTCAAACAGATTTACCATTTTAATGAAACTCCAATTTTTGAAAAAGCAAATGTATCGCTGATTATTTTCCATTATATAAAAAGCAAGAAAAAATTGAAAACGGTGTCTATTACAAAGTTCTTTTCTAAAAAGAAAATGACTCAAGTGGACATTGAAAATATAAAGTCAAAAAATTCTGAAAATGTGGAGTGCTTCGAAGTTCCCCAGTTTAAGGAAAATTCACGATGGTTGCTGGTGGATGAAAAGTCGATATCTGATATTGAAAATTTTGAAAAAGCTTGCAAAAAGAAGAATAGAATACAGGAATCTTTATTCGACGAAAAAGATGAATATGAAATGCTGGGGGATTTCTGTGAAATTGGCAATGGTATGGTGAGTGGATTAGACAAAGCGTTCCAATTAACTGATGATGATTTTTTGAATGAAAAAGAGAAAAAAAATGTGATAAAAGTCGTCAAGGCTAAAAATATCACGTCTTTTGTTAGTGAGAAAAGCACAAACTATATTTTTGTGAATGAACCTATTTCTAGTGAATCTGATTTTTCTGAGAAATTTCCAAATTTTAGCAAACATCTTGTTCCGTTTAAAGTAAATTTGAAAAAAAGGTATGATTATGGTCGAAAACTGAATTATTGGGAATGGGCTTTTCTGCGAAATTATAATTTATTTGCGTCTTCGCAAGAAAAAATTTTTGTTCCGTGTAAGGAGCGTATTACCCATAAAGATAGGTTTAGATTTTCTTTGGCGAATAATGATTTGTTCCCAACGCAAGATGTTACGGCCATTTATAAAAGAAAAACGACACAGGAAAGTGTCTATTATATTTTAGCATTGCTTAATAGTTACTATGTTTTTAATTGGCTGAAAAGTAAAGGTGTTAGAAAGGGGGATATTGTTGAATTTTCGGAAAAACCGATATCTATTATTCCGTTTAGAAAAATCGACTTTTCGAATGAAAATGAGGTAAAATTACATAATCAGATTGTAGTACTAGTGAAGAATTTTATAAGATCCAAAGAAAATGCTATAATCAAAAAAATAGATGAATGTATAGATCAATTAATGAGGTAAAAAATGTTTGTGAATTATAATTTGTTAAAGCAAAAAATTGTGGGTCGTGGGGTGGAAAAACCCACTGGTGGCACTTTGTCGGGGCATGCTGCTGGAGAGCCCTTTGATAAACTTGTTAATCAATTGATAAAAGAACAATTTCCGAATTGTACATATAGGCAATATGAGTATTTGAATTTTTTATTTTCAAAGAATAAAGATGCCAAAACGGTTCAGGCGAGAAATAATCTTTTTGAATCGCCTACATTGCTTTTTTTGTTAGATCGAGGAAAAAATGCTGTAGAAAAATGGAGTGTCAATAATTTATTTGAAGAAAAACAAAATGATACGGCAGATATTTTAGTTACAAAAGAAAAAAAATTTGAACTGATTGATGTAAAAACGCGTAATTTGGGTAAAAAAGCTCAAGCTCCGAATATCATATCTGCCTATAAATTGGCTCAAACTTGTGCTAAGATGATTGATAATCAGGATTTTGATTTGTTTGATATCAACTATTTTCAAGTAGATTGGAGATTGGATGAAAAACTTTTAGTTTGTTTGGATGCTCATTATGCTGAATTATTTAAGTGCCCTCCCGAAGAATTGTATATAAATTGGGCTGCCGCAATGCAAATTCAATTTCATGTTGATGAGCTTAATCAAAATTTTAATAATGAAACTCGAGAAACTTGGGCTAGGAGATATTTAAAGCATTTTACAACGGAGGCGAAAAGACGAGCTAATTATATGATTGAAGAATTTGTTAAGCCTTTTGAAAAATATTTAAGATAATGTCTACGACTCACGCCAAGATTCAAGAACTGGAGCTGCTCTACAAGATCAGCTCCATTTTGAACCAGACGCTCGATTTCGAGAGTGTCGCGCACCCGATTTTGGAAGTGGTGGAATCTATGATGGGCGTGGAACATGCGACGCTTACGCTGTACAACCGCCACACCGGCGAAATTTCCATTGAAATTGCAGAAGGCCTTTCGAGCCGCCAGGCGCGTAAAGGCCGCTACAAGGTGGGCGAGGGCATTACCGGTCGTGTGGTTGAAACCGGCAAGCCGATTATCATTCCCTCGGTCGCGAAGGACCCTGATTTCTTGGACCGCACGGGGCGTGGCAAAACTGAGGACAAGGCATTCCTTTGTGTTCCTGTTATCATGGAACATCAGGTGATTGGCGCCTTCAGTGCCGACGTGCAGAATCCAGTCGAAAACGAACTCCCCGAAAAGCTTCGTTTGTTAGAAATTATTGCGCAGATGCTTGCCGCTGCTGTGAAACTTCGCCGTGAAGCCCGCGAAGAGAACGAAATTCTCAAGGCCGAAAATGAACGCATGGCAATGGAACTCAAGGCGCGTTTCCAACCGGACAACATCATCGGTAAAACACCCGAGATGCAGCAGGTCTATACGCAAATCGACCAGGTTGCAAAAAGCCCGCTCCCGGCGCTAATCGTGGGGGAGGTGGGGACCGGCAAGGGCCTTGTTGCAGAAGCGATTCACTTTCGCTCTGACCGCAATTTGGGTCCGTTCGTGCGAGTGCATTGCGCGGCCCTCCCAGAGTCCGTTCTGGACCGGGAACTTTTCGGTAGCGAAAAGGGCGCCTTGGTTGGCGTCGTCAACGAGGCGCCGGGCCGCGTCGAGCAGGCCGAAGGCGGTACGCTATTCCTCGATGAAGTTGCGGAACTCACCCCGAACTTGCAGATAAAGTTGCTTCGTCTTTTGCAGCAGGGCGAAATGGAGCGCGTGGGCGCCCGCTTCCCGAAAAAAGTGAATGTGCGCGTTATTTGTGCAACGACAAAGAACTTGCAGCAGATGGTCTCCGACGGGACTTTCCGCGAAGACTTGTATTACCAGCTCCACATCGTTCCGATTTACGTGCCGCCTCTCCGTAAGCGCCGTACCGACATCGTGCTACTTGCAGATTACTTTGTTGAACATTATTGCCGAATGGTGGGCAAAAATGTGCGCCGTCTTGCTCGCGGAACCATCGAAATGCTCATGAGTTACCCGTGGCCGGGCAATGTGCGTGAGCTCGAAAATGCGATTGAACGTGCGGTGCTCTTGACTGAAGAAGACGTCATCTACCCGCATCACTTCCCGCCGACCATCCAGACCGATGAAACTAGCGGAACGCCTGTAAGTGGCAACCTCAAGCTCATGGTCGAAGCGTACGAACGCGATATCATTTGCGATGCGCTCAAGAGCAGCAAGGGAAAAATGGCCGCAGCCGCCCGTAGCCTCTCGACCACCCCGCGCATCCTCACTTACAAAATCAAGCAGCTCGGCATCGACCTCGCTGCCTTCAGCAAATAGTATATTTCCTTTTATGGAACTCACTCAGCTTAAATATTTCTTAGAGGTGGCCCGCACGGAGCATGTCACACAAAGTGCAAAGAACCTCTGCATCGTCCAGCCGGCACTCACGCAAGCCATACACAAGCTCGAAGATGAGCTGGGCGTGTCGCTGTTCAAAAATTCCGGGCGTAACATTAAGCTCACCGATAGCGGGAAGTTCTTTTACGAAAAGCTTCAGCCGCTCTACGAGAATATGATGGCGCTCCCGGCGATCCTCAAGGAAACTGCGGATAAGCAGAATAACAACGTCAAGCTGAACGTCCTTGCGGCTTCCACGCTTATCACAAGTGCTGTGATTGAGTATAGACGAAGTAATTCTGATATCGATGTGGACATAGTGCAGAACGAGGAAACGAGTGTCTTTGACATCTGTGTTCGCACTTATGCAAATTACAGGCCGGAACTTGACAATACAGAAAGTGACGAAACGTTTGTTCATTCCGAAAAGATTTATCTCGCAGTCCCGAATACGACGCAGTACAAAAAGCTCGATTCCATTTCGCTTTTTGACTTGAAAGATGAAAAGTTCATCCGCCTTTACGGTTCCAAACAGTACCGCCAGATTTGTAACGAACTCTGCGATAGCATTGGATTTCATACAAATGTCACATTTGAAAGTGATAACGCCGCCGTTGTCAAGGAAGCTGTTGCCGCAGGTATTGGCGTGGGCTTCTGGCCGGAACTTTCATGGGGCAAGATGGACCACAAACGCGTTAGGCTCCTCGAAATCACTGACACGGATTTTAAGCGCGATATCGTGATTTCGCTCCGTCGCAACAAGCAGGACAATTCCAAGACGGAACAGTTCTACAACTTTTTAACCAAGTACATTCTCCAACGCCAATCCAAAATGCGAAAGTAATTTACCGTAGATTGCCAAAGTCTCTTAATTTCGCTATTTACAACCTGCTATCCACTTCCAACTTCCAACTTCCTACTGCCGACTAATTACTATCTTTACCTTTGTTATGATTATCCATTCCTTCAAAATGGGCTTCCAGTGATTAGCGGTTTGTATCTGTGATTTTCAAACCCGCAACCCCTAATACCTATAACCTAATACCTAAAACCTAATCCTATGCAATTCCGTCCTGTAAAAGAACAGCTTGAAATTTTGATGCGCGGCGTGACCGACATCGTGCCGCAAGATGAACTCGAAAAGAAACTCCAGAAGTCCTACGAAACGGGCAAGCCCCTCCGTATCAAGATGGGGGTCGACCCGACGGCTCCGGACGTTCACTTCGGTCATACGGTCGTGATGCGCAAGCTCCGCCAGTTCCAGGACCTCGGTCATACGGTCGTCCTCATCGTGGGTGACTACACCGCGCAGATTGGTGACCCGAGTGGTCGTAACAAGGCCCGTCCGCGCCTCACGCACGAACAGGTGCTCGAAAACGCGAAGGAATACCAGGAACAGTTCTTCAAGGTTGTCCGCCGCGATCAGGTCGAAATCCACTACAACGGAGAATGGTTCTCCAAGCTCCCGTTCAGCAAGGTCACAGAACTCATGGGCCAGTTCACTGTCGCCCAGATGCTCGAACGCGAGGACTTCCACAACCGCTATACTGCAAACACGCCGATTAGCCTGCACGAATTCATGTACCCGATGATGCAGGGCTACGATTCCGTCGCCATCCAGAGTGATGTGGAACTCGGTGGCACCGACCAGAAGTTCAACGTGCTCCGTGGTCGCGACCTTCAGATTTTTGAAGGCATGGAACCGCAAATCGGTCTCTTCATGCCGATTTTGCTCGGTACTGATGGCAAGGTCAAGATGAGTAAGTCCATCGGCAACTACGTTGGCCTCAATGAACCGGCTGACGTGATGTACCACAAGATTTACAGCCTCGCCGATAGCATTGTCGAGAACTGGTTCGAACTTCTCACCAACATCCCGCTCGAAGAAATCAAGCAGATGATGGCGGACATTGCCGCAGGCAAGATGAATCCGAACGATGCCAAACACCGCCTCGCAATCGATATCGTGACGCAGTACTACGGTGCCGAAGCCGCCGAAGCCGCTGCCGCGAAGGAACGCGAAATCCACAGCGGAAACGCTATCCCGAGTGATGCTCTCGAATGCTCCGTCGATGCTGGCTCTTACGGCGCTCTTGACTTGCTCGTGAACATCAAGGCTTTTGCCAGTAAGGGCGAAGCCCGCCGCATGGTGCAGAACGGTGGCGTAAAGATTGGTGGCGAAAAGCTTGCCGATCCGCAAGCCCAGATCGAAATCAAGGGTGACGACCAGCTCGTTGTCCAGGTGGGCAAGCGCAAGTTCTACAAGGTGAACTTCTAAGGTAAGCGATGTCAAGGGAAATCTTAGTTCTCGGTTTGAATCCTGCTTGGCAGAGGGTGTTCTTTCTGGACAAGTTTACTCCAGGCGAAGTGCACCGCATCCAGAAGGTCAAGGAATACGCATCGGGCAAGGGAATCAACTGCTGCCGAGTGTTACAGCTCTTGGGCGGCACGCCGCGTTTGATGCATTTCCTCGGTGCCGGGAACGGAGAAAAAATCTTTGACGAGCTTTCTGCTTGCGGCATCCAGCAGGTGCCAATCTGGATTCGCGAAAATACGCGCATCTGCACGACGATTGCTTGCAACGGCGACACGACGGAACTCGTGGAGCCGTCTCCGACTCTTGCGGATTCCGAGAATGATGATTTTACACAAACGCTCAACGATTACTGGGATTCAACGCAGTACATCGCTTTGTGCGGAACGTTCCCGCAGGGCTTTAACGCAAAGATGTTCAATGACCTAGACTTTAGCGACAAGCACATCTTTGTCGATGCTATTGACGGCATTGATGAACTCCTTGCAAAAGGCGTGGACCTCCTGAAAATCAACATGCTGGAATACTGCAAGCTCCTAGAACGCATGGGCATTCCGCAGGTCAAGTCTAGCCCGCAGTTCTGGAAGATGACGGCGACCGCAGTCCTTGAACGCCTCCCGATTAAGAACCTTGTCGTGACCGAAGAGGATGCTCCGGTGCGAGCCTTCCGCCTCATGGAAAAGAAGTTCCAGGGCATCCAGTTGCAACCGCCTACAATTACGGTCAAAAATGACATTGGTGCCGGAGACTCGTTCTTTGCGGGCTGGCTCTATGCTTTTGAACAAAATCTGAGCTTTGAAAGTTGCTTGGCAAAGGCGACTGCTGTGGCTAGTGCCCGTTGCGAAGTCGAACGCCCGTGGAACTTGAGCCTCGACCGTGTTGCCGAGCTCGAAAGCGAACTCTCGACAAAGGTTGAACGCCTCGAATAAGGATTTTGCGATGGAAGACAACTTTGTTCCTTTGTTTGCCTTTGCGTCAAACGTGGAATTCTTTGGCGTCTTTTCTGAATGCAAATCCTTTGTTCAAAACAACATTCGTTTAGGCGAAATTGTCGAACTCTCCGACGGGCGCGGCTTTGCCGTTGTTCTTGGCGTTGGCTTACTTGAATTTTCAACAAATTTATCTGTTTTACTCTCTCGGTTTGCGGCTGAGGGCCCTTTTACGCATGTGGTACTTGCGGGCATTTGTGGCGCTTATCCTGGTCGCGGATTGAACATAGGCGACGTTGTTCGTGTCGATTCTGAAATTGTAGGGGATCTTGGTGTTGTTGAGCGCGATGGCTCGTTTACGCCGTGGCACAAGGTTTGCTCAACTTCTGCAAACGGTTCTGTAGCTCAAGCGTCTGCCCAGGTTTACGAATCTTCTTCGCTGCGTGGCGTTCCCGATGGGCTTGCAAAATTGAAATCCGTGGCCGGTCTTACTGTAAACTGCTGTACGGGAACCGCCTCCATGGCTGCCGACCGCGTACGAAACTTCAATGTCGATGTCGAATCGATGGAAGGGGCTGCCTGTTTCTCGATTTGCCGTGCCTTTGGCGTTCCTTGTTACGAAATCCGTGCCGTTAGCAATTTTGCCACCACTCGCGATAAATCCACCTGGCGCATTGCCGATGCACTTGCAGCCCTCCGCACGGTCCTATGCCTTACCAACTAAATCCTAGTAACTAAACTCTAGTAACTCAGAATTAGTAACTTCAACTCCTCACACCTCACTTCACACTTCCAACTTCCTACTTCCTACCGTCTACTTCCTACTGCTTATGCAACTAAAACTCGGTATCTCCACTTGCCCAAACGACACCTTCATTTACGAAGCTTTGCTCCAGGGGCTCGAAAATTCCCCATTTGAATGGAAAGTCACGTTTGCTGACGTGCAGACACTCAACGAAATGGTCATGCGTGGCGAACTCGACGTTGCAAAGATTAGTGCCCAGGTCTATCCCCAAATTGCCGAAACGTACCGTTGTCTCGGTTGCGGGGGTGCTATCGGGTACGGCTGTGGTCCTCTTTTGCTCTCCTCGGCGTCCAATACGTTCAATCCGGACCTTCCGACGACCCTTCCGGGCGCAAATACGACCGCTGCGCTCCTTTTCAAGTTCTGGTACGCCCATCAGTTCAAAAATGCCCCAAAACTCGAATATGCCCTCTTTAACGAGGTTTACCAGGGACTCCTCCACAAAAGTATCCCCCAGGGCGTGACAATCCATGAGCACCGTTTTACGTGGAAACGCGATGGCCTACACCTTTTGCAGGATTTGGGCGCCTACTGGGAACAAGAAACGGGTTCTCCGATTCCGCTTGGAATTGCGGTCGCTAAAAAGGAACTGGGGTATGCGACTATCGAATCTGTTGAAAATGAAATTCGTCATAGCCTTCAAGTTGCCCGTCAAAGGCATGATCCGGTGAGCCCGTTTATCGCCGAAAAGGCGCAGATCGATGACAACGAAGTCATCAAATCTCACATTGCCATGTTCGTGAATGACTTTTCCGAAAATGTCGGAGAGGCGGGTTGGAGGGCTCTGGAAAACCTGTGGCGGTTATCACACTGTTAATAAGTTGTTGAATTGGCCTAATTCTATGTAATAGTTTATAAACGTAAACGTAATTTTGCAAAACGGCGAATTTTTAGCAAAAACTTTATTTATTTTCCAAAAAGCATCTTTTTTTGGAGTTTGCTTATGAGTTTAGTAAACGATCTCGAACTAGAAATTGAAAATTTCAAACGCGAATACGAGAAATTCGAACGCGGCAACAAGTCAGCTGGCACGCGCGCTCGCAAGGTCTTGCAGAACATCAAGAAGACCTGCCAAGAGATCCGCGTTTCAATTCAAGGTGCAAAGAAGGAGGAGGAGAAGGACGATCTTCCGAGCGAGGATTGACAGATAAGTTATCCCCAAAAGGTTATACCTGTGTAATTTTTACACGAAAAATGGCGTTTTTGACGAAAAGTATTTGACTAAAGTCATTTTTGAAGGTATATTCCCACATGGGTTTTGTGTTTGCCAAACAGGCAAACGTATGTTTAACGAATTTAAGTGTTCTATGATTGGAGAAACGTAGCAGTATGACCCTAAAGAAACTGGTCTTAATTACGGCCGGGGCGATGCTTCTTTCAGGAACCGCCATGGCAAAGAATATCAACGTGCCTGGCGATTTCGCAAAGATTGCAGATGCTCTCGGAAATGCGGATGCCGGGGATACAATCCTTGTCAAACGCGGTGTTTATAACGAAAACATCACCTTGATCATGGGTGTTGTTCTCAAGGGCGAGGACCCATTGTCTACCATCATTGATGGTGGCCGCAGAGGTCCGACCGTCATGGGTACTTCGGGCGCCGAAATGTCGCACTTCACTGTGAGGAACGGTCTCGAAGGTATCCTTTGCGAAAACGCTGCCCCCTACATTCATCATTGCTATGTGATCGATAACCATGCAACGGGTATCGGTGCTTTCATTTCCTTACCGTGGCTCCGCAACAACGTGGTGTACGGCAACCGCTGGTCCGGCATTCTTGCCTGGGGTGCTAAGTCTCTCGATGCTTACATCGAACAGAACGTCGTGCTCCGCAATGGCTATTCTGGCTTGACCCTCAAGGGACCGACCAACCTGGTCGCCCGTAACAACATCTTCATGGAAAACCACTACTACGGTGTGTTTGCTGACCCGGCTGCCGGTCAGACGAAGGTGGAATACAACAACATCTACAAGAACTACTACCCGTTCAACCAGTTCATCAAGGTGAACCGCACGAACGTGTCCCTGGATCCGAAGTTCATCAGCCCGTCTCTCGGCAACCCGAACTTCTTCTGCCAGTCCACCTCTCCGATGATTAAGCGCGGTAAGGGCAAGCTGGATATTGGTCTTACTGCAACTGACGTCGTTAAGGAAGAAGAAGCTGTCGAAGAAACTCGCAATCCGGATACCGATGGTGATGGTCTCTGCGATCCGTGGATTTCTGAAGAAGGCCTTTCTGAAAAGTACGCTGGCGTTTGCTCCGGCTTTGACAACTGCCCTGAAGAAGCTGAAGACTTCGATGGCTTCCAGGACGACGATGGTTGCCCGGATGCCGATAACGACCGCGACGGTCTTTGCGACCCGTGGGTCGAAGCGAAGGGAATGCTCTCCCAGTACGCTCACATCTGTAAGGGTGTGGACCTCTGCCCGGAACAGTCTGAAACTTTGAACAACTACAAGGACGACGATGGTTGCCCGGACGAAGTTCCGCAGCCGCCGAAAAAGGTCTTCGTTCTTGAAGGCGTGAACTTCGAATCCGGTAAATCCACGATTACTCAGGACTCCTACATCTCCTTGATGAAGGTTGTCGATATCATGGAAACCTTCCCTGAAGCCACGTTTGAAATCGTTGGTCATACAGATAACATCGGTAACAAGGACAAGAACATGGTCCTCTCCGCAGACCGTGCAAACGCTGTGAAGAACTTCCTTGTCGAAAAGGGCATTGCCGAAAGCCGTATTACAACTCAGGGCTTGGGCGATACAAAGCCTGTTGCATCCAACAAAACACCTGAAGGACGTGCGCAGAACCGTCGTATCGAGTTCATCCGCACGGATATTAAGTAAAGGAGTAGGTGATGTTGCGTACTAGTTTCATCAAGACGTCCGCTTTTGGACTTGCCGTAGCCAGCACTTCTTTGTTTGCTGAGGCAACCTACACGCCGAATAAGTATCAGCAGAACGATTGGTTTGCAGAATTTGGTGGCAACACCTCGATGTATGTGAACCCGGCTGGTATTTCTGAAACTGATCAGCTTGAATTCAGCGCTGCATTCTTTAGCACCATTAGTGGCGAAGCTAGCCAGGAATACGTCAGCTTGACGTACCCGATCGACTACAAGCACACTTTGGGCTTCTCCCTTTTCGAAAACGGTGCATCCATTGAAGGTGGTGAATCCTATAGCGAAATTGCCGCACTGTTCGGTTACTCCTATAGACTCATGCACTTCCTCTCTCTCGGTATTGACCTCTCTGTCTTGTACATCAACCAGTTTGATGAACTCAAGCAGCTCACGGTCGGTGCTGACGTGGGTGTGAGCTGGAACCCGCTCGCTTCTTCGAAGTACGGTTACTTGCTCATTGGCGCAAGCGTACAGAACCTCCTTGCTCCGGCTGTCAGCGAAGCTGAAGCTTCCGATGGCATGAAGTTCGTGTTCATGGGCGCTGCCGATGCTTACAAGATCCCGACGAACTTGAACTTGTCCTTGTTCTATCGCGGTTTCAACCGTCTCCTCGAATTCAAGGCCGAACTCTCTGTGATTGATATCATCCACGATTCTGATGAAGGTGGTAAGGGTAGCAATCTCGAAATGAGCTTCTCCTTGACCTATTATCTTTCTTCTCACCTCGGTGTCCGTGGCCGCTTCACTAAGGAAGGCTACCCGGTCATCGGTGCTACGGTTAACGTCAAGGATGTCAGCATCTTCCGTTATCTCGCTCTTGACCTCGAAATGTCTCACGATGACCTCTGGGCTAAGAAGAACCGTGGCTTTGTGTGGGCTGTCAAGCTGACTTCTCGCTTCGGTGATACCCGTGAAGAGAAGATCGGTGAAGAACGCTATCGCCGCTTGAAGATTGAACCTGAAAACGACTACCGCGCTGCTATGCGTCTGTACTTGAACCGTCAGTTCCTCGAAGCTGCTTATGCCTTCGGTAAGGTTCAGACCAAGTACCCGGCATTCCACTTGGTGGACCAGGCTGCTTTCTACAAGGCAAAATCTTTCGAAAACCTCCGTATGCACAAGGCTGCTAAGTCCGTCTACGAAGACGCTATCAAGCGCTATCCGCAGAGTGACCAGCGTGCTAAGTACCACTTCCAGTTGATGAACATCGACTATAAGGAAGGCAAGTACACGGAAGCTATGACCAAGTATCAGAACATTGCTCAGAAGTTCGGTGAAAGCGACGTGAAGGCTGACGCAGACTACGTTGCTGGCCAGATCAAGTTCGAACAGGGCCTCTATCAGGAATCTGTCGACCTGCTCGCCTCCATTCTTCCGGGTAACGCAAACTACTTCTACGCTCGCTATACCATGGGTATCGCAAACAGCCGTATGGGTAAGTTTGACGAAGCTGAAAACTGCTTCCGCGACATTACGGAACAGCCGGTTTCCAACCAGTCTGAACGCGACCTCCAGGACGCTGCAAGAGTTAAGCTCGGCCACCTCTTCTTCTCTGGTGAAAAGCCGGACATCGCAGCAGCAGCTCAGATGTATGGTCAGGTCCAGAAGGAATCTCCGGTGTTCGACGAAGCTATGCTCGGTATTGCATGGTCCTTCCTCAAGGTTAACAAGCCAGATGAAGCTATCAAGCCGGCCAAGTGGATTATCTCCAACCTTCCGGAATCCTTCCTCGTGTCTGAAGCTTACCTCGTGATTGGTTACTGCCACTTCATGAAGAAGAACTATCAGGAAGCTCTTGAAGCTTTGACTCAGGCTGAAAAGCGTACGGAACAGCCGATTGTGTCTGTTGCCGCTCGCGACAGTGCCCGTCAGGCTTACGATGCAATGCAGAGCCAGTTCGACTCCGTCCAGGTTCTTGCCTTGGATCTCGCTCGCCAGTTGCCGACTCCGCGTGTGGAAAGCAAGCGCGAAGCTTTGCGTCCGACTTTCGACAAGGCTAACCAAGCTATTGAAGATTATGCTTCGTTCATGCAGAGATCTATCCAGAGTGACCGCTTCGAATCCAACCGTAAGCGCATTTTGGATGACGCTGGCTTTACTAAGGCTACGCTCCTCTCTAAGATGGGTGGTGCTGGTGGCGGCACTTCTAAGAATTCTGGTGCTTCTGAAATGCCCTCGTTGGAGGATGACCTCTAATAGCTATAGTTGCGGGCCCGCTTAAAACCGGGTCCGTCCTTTTTATTTTTTAGAATAAATCATAGGTGGATAGAGAACGATGAAAAATCTATTGCTCGTTTCAGCAATTGTTTGCTCCATGGCCGGAACATCATTTGCTGCATCGGATCCGTGTAAAGATAAGACTACCGAAGCAAAGAATCTTTACGCAAAGTGCAAATCCATTGGAAAGGGCAACTCTGGTTATGAACAGTGTGCCAGTTCCTATAGAGTCGCAAAGAACCAGGCTGAACAGGCTTGCCGTTCTGGTGGCCTCGATGAACAGGGCATGCGCGACGCTATTGCCCAGTGGGAACGTCAGGTAGAACGTTGTAAGGGTAAGATCAGTAACCGTTGCGCAAGTTCCTTGCAACAGCTCGGTCACTATCAGTTCCAGCTCGAAGAAAAGCTGTTCCTCGACAAGAACGCCCAGTATGAAGAAGATGTCGCATGGTGCGCTGACCGTGATAACAAGCCGGCAAAGTGCGCTAACATTAACGAATTCCCGAAGGCCGACCATAAGAAGTCTTTGGGCTACTTCCTCCAGTACATTGACTTGTATCCGAAGGAAGCTAAGGCTCCGACCGTGATTTACCAGGCTGCAGCAGTGCAGGAAGCTAGTGGTGAAGACGAAAAGGCTTACAAGCTCCGTATGCAGCTTGTTAGAGACTTCCCGGATAACGGTCTTGTGCCGAAGGCATGGCTCCGTATCGCTGAATACCACTTCATGAACCGCAAGTTCAAGGATGCTATCGGCGCATACAAGAAGGTGACTGGCTTCGAAAACCTCACGGGTAAGGAAGCTGCACTCGCCATGTACCACTTGGCAGAATCTTACTATAACACTGCCGAATACGAAATTGCCGCTAAGCAGTACTTCGATTACATCGTCGGTGCTGACAAGGGCAAATATCCGAACGACTTGCGCGCAGAAGCTATGGACTTCATGGCTGCCGCATTCTCTGACTTGGAAGGTGGTGGTGTCCAGGAAGCTGAAGCTTTCTTGAGAGACAAGAAGGTCGCTTTCAAGGACTCCGTCTACTACCGTATCGGTATGAAGAACAAGGACCATGACCGTAACGAAGAAGCAGTCCAGTCCTTCAAGCGCTTGATGAGCATCAACCCGGACTACATCGACGCTCCGCTCGCCGATATTGCCATGATCGAAATCTTGATCGTGCAGCAGAAGTTCGAAGAAGCTCAGGCACACCGTTATGAAGTCGTGAAGCGTTACGACCGCAACTCTTCTTGGTACAAGAAGAACCAGAAGTATCCGGAATCTGTGAAGAACGCTGAAGCTGCCATCCGTGGCGCTATGCTCGACATTCCGCAGTACCATCACGCTCAGGCTGCTAAGCTCACCAAGGAAGGTGATATCGAAGGCGGCAAGAGACAGTATGCTAAGGCTATCGAAGCTTATGAAGCATTCTTGAAGCGCTATGCTAAGGAACCGACTTGGGACGAATACAAGGTTCACATCAACCTCGCTCTCGTTTACCAGGAAATGGGTCAGCATGCTAACGCTGCCAAGATGTTCAACTGGATCGTCGAAACCGATACGACCCGCTATGGCCGTCGCGAAATGGGCTCTGGCACGCTCCTCTCCAAGGACGAAGCTGGTTACAACGCCGTTCTCATGATGGACCAGGCTCGCGAAAATGCTCGCAAGACCAAGGCTAACGATGACGCCGTCCAGGCTTACAACTTGCCGGAAACCAAGGCTTACTTCGACCAGGTCGATAAGTACATGGCCAAGTTCGGTAAGAACAAGGAAGCTGCAGAACTTGCATACAACGCTGCTATCGTTCATTACGATGCTAAGCAGTTCAGTGTTGCTGTGAACGTCCTCCGCAAGCTCAAGAAGGACTTCCCGAAACACCAGTACATTTTGCTCATCAGCCGTATGCTTGCTCAGTCCTTGCTGGAATCCAACCAGCTCGACGAATCCCTCACGGAATTCGAATGGCTCCTCAAGCAGTACAAGGCCAAGGAAACTCGCAACGACTCCATGGCTGCTGAAATCGAAAAGGCTATCGCATACGTTCTCTTCCAGAAGGCTGAATCCTCTGTCAAGGCTGGCAAGAACGAAGCTGGTGCCAAGGCTTACTTGGACCTCGTGAAGCGCTATCCGAACATCGACATTGCTGACAAGGCTATCTTCGAAGCTGCTGCCGCCTACGAAGCTACTAACCAGTACAAGAAGGCTGCTGAAACGTTCATGCTCCTCCCGAAGAGCTATGCCAAGTCTCCGCTTACTATTAAGGGTATCTTGCGTGCTGCAAGTAACTACAAGAAGGACAAGCAGCCGGTTGTTGCTGCCAAGACGTTCTTGTTCATTACCGACAACTTCCCGAAGGATTCCATGGCCTTCCCGGCAATCGGCTTTGCCGCTCAGACCTATGACTCCATCCCGGATAAGAAGCAGGCCGCTATTACCTTCGAACTTGCTTACAAGCGTTACCCGCAGAACGAAGAAACTCCGTCCTTCCTCTATAGCGCATGCTTGAGCTATGACGAAGCCAAGATGACCAACGAAGCAATCCGCTGCTCCAAGGACCTCGTCCGCGACTATCCGAAGAGCTCTTACGCTGTTGACGCCGCCTTCTCCATCCCGATGGCATACGCTAACGCTAAGAAGTGGGACCTCGCCATCCAGGAATATCGCAACTTCATCAAGATGTACCAGGAAGACAAGGAAAAGCTCATTGCCGCTTACATCGGTATCGCTCGCGCTTACCGCAATGTGAAGGACATGGAAAACTCTGTCGACGCTTACAAGAAGACTCTCGAAGCTTACGACAAGTACGGTTTGCAGATCAAGAATGCTGATGCTGCTATCCCGGCTGAAGCTGCCTTCTACATGGGTGAATATGAATACAACAAGATGACTCCGATTGTCTTGAAGGGTAAGGAAAAGGAAAAGGCCAAGATCATCAAGAGCTTGGTTGAAATTCTCCAGAAGGCTATGGGTCACTACTCCAAGTCTGCTGCCTACGCATCTGAAAAGTGGACCTTCCGTGCCACCAACAAGATGGGTATGCTCTTCGTGACGATGGCTGCAAAGATTCGTGAACAGCAGCTCAACGGTAAGAAGGAAGAAGAAAAGTTTGCTGAACGCATCGGCATTGTGCAGCAGCTCCCGTCTTACTACGAACAGGCTCGTCCGATCTTCCAGAAGAACATCGACCTCGCTCGTGACCAGGGCTTCTACAACAAGGACGTGATTGCTGCAGAAATGGGCTACATCGAAATGTACTACCAGGGTTGCGCTGTGTTCGTCGAAGTTGCTGACGCATTCGCTAACTCCCCGCTTCCGGATAGTGCTTTGATCGTGCGCGAATACATCGGCCAGGGCATGGTGAAGGATGACGCTATCATGGCTGCCCACGAAGACTTGGAAGCCTACCGCGAAGAATTGAACAGCCGTTCTGATGCCGCGAAGCAGCTCGCTATCCCGCAGTGCGCAACCGGTATCAAGGCCTCTGCTCACTACGGTATCGATAACGAATGGACCACCAAGCTTTACGAAACCTTGAGAAAGCTCGATGAAACCAACGAAGACCTTAACATCAAGATTGAAAAGTTCGACCCGTCCACGCTGTTTGCCGACCCGGCATACTTCAAGTTGAAGGCTCGTATCGAGCAGATCGAACAGTCTGATGCTATGACTCTCGAAGAAAAGGTGGCTACCTTCCGTAACATCGTCAAGGAAACTAAGGAAGATCGTACCAAGCTTGAAGAAGAACTCGCCAAGCTCAAGGAATGGACTGCTAACCCGAGCCTGATCCCGGCTTCCGAAAGAGGTGTTGAAGCTGTTTCTGAATCTTCTAGCGATGAAGAAGCCGTTGAACAGACCTCCAAGAAGTCTAAGAAGGGCAAGAAGGCTAAGTCTGAAGCCAAAAAGTCCAAGAAAAAGGGCAAAAAAGGCAAGAAGAAATAGCGGTAAAAACTATTTTACGGGGAATCCTGCTTCGTGGGGTTCCCCTATTTTATTGGGCTTGAGGACGATTGCTCAGCGGTAAAGAAAGTTTTACTACTAAAATCCCCCACAATGCTCCAAAAAAAAATAAATATGAACGAAGATTATCAAAAACAACAAAAAAACAATAACTCAATTAAAGGAGTCTCTAATGTCTAAAATGCTTCAATCCTTCAGCCCTGAATCTGATGGTTACCAGTTCATGTGGATCATCTTGGTCGTGTTCATTATCGGCCTCGGTTTCTCCCTGGAACGCATAACTTACATCATGATTAAGAGCTCCAAGGGCCGCGGTAAGTTCATGGCCGATTTCGGTAAGCTCGTTATGCAGAACCAGCTCGAACAGGCTCTCCAGTTCGCCAAGAGCTCTAAGCTCCCGATTGCTAAGGTTATGGATGCTATCGTTGCCGCTAAGCTCAACTGCAAGGATGCAGACAAGGCTCGCGAAGTTATGACTGCTGCTTCTGACGCTGTGTTCCTTACCGAAGCTCCGCGCCTCACTCGTTATATCTCCATCATTTCCGTTATGGCTTCCATTTCCACGTTGCTTGGACTTATGGGTACGATTTACGGTCTGATTTTCACATTCGATGCTGTTGCTAACAAGCCGGCTTCTGAACGTGCTAAGGCTCTTGCTGATGGTATTGCTATCGCTATGGGTACTACGCTCCTCGGACTTCTTTCTGCAGTTCCGCTTCTCGTTATCGTCGGTCTTCTCAACATGAACTCCGAACGCCTCATCCAGGAAATGGAAGAAAAGGGTCTCAAGATTATCAACTCCCTTGCATAATCAATCAGAGAGTTTAATTTTAACTGGAGTTTAAATAAACATGGCAAAACAAATCAAGAAACCAGGAAAGGTCGAAGAACCGGACTTGCTTCCGGCGATGGGCTTGTTCACCATCTTGATTCCTATGCTTCTGACCATGACTTCTTTCTCCAAACTCGCCATTGTCGAAGTGAATCTGCCTGAACGCAGCCAGATGATCATGGACAATGACGTGCCGCCTCCACCTGATGAGCAGGCATTGAACTTGTCACTCGCTATCGCTAACAACTACCTTGTTATCGGTGCACGCGGTGGTTTCCAGCCGAACGTCTATTTCAAGGAAATGTGGACGTTCCGTTGCAAGTCTGATGCTCAGCTCGTTACCTATGCGATGGAAGACGTGAAGACGACTGTTGAAAGTGGACATGGACCGAAGTGCAAAGATGGTTCCGAAATGGACAAAGAGAAGTATCTCTACGAAATCGAAACCATCGAACTCTGGGCTATTCAGAAGGAATCTGAAGAAGACCCGGGTAAGGTCATTTGGGCCGCTTATAAGAACGACGGTAGTGCTGAAGAAGCTCATGCCGACAGTGCTTATGTAGATGGCGCTAACAACTTCTTGTCCCTTCCGGGTGAAGGCGTAGGTGGCCTCCAGAAGCCGGCTGCTCTCAAGGCTCCGACTCCGGGTATGGCTGTTGCAACGCTTCAGCCGAACTCTGCCCGCACTCTCAAGCCGGGCGACAAGACAATGGTTTATCCGCTCTCCGCATACGATCTCATTGCTAAGGACTTGATCGCAATCCATACTCAGTTCATCGACTTGGACGACGTTGATAACATCATCATCGTTGCAAACGACGACACTCAGTTCGACAAGATCATCCAGCTCATGGACCGTGCTAAGGAAGCTGGTTTCAGCAAGATCAACCTTGCTAAGTTGGGAGGTTAATCATGGCTAGAAAAGCTCGTAAGTATAGCGAAGACGTACCTTTCTCCTTAACGTCCATGATGGACATGATGACCATCATCTTGGTGTTCATGATCAAGAACATGGACGCTGAAGGTCAGCTTTTGACCCAGGCAGAAAACTTGATTCTTCCGATCTCGACCTCCAAGGTCCAGCCGAAGGAAGTTTCTTTGACTGTCGTGGTCGATGCTAACTACGTTATCGTTGACAATGAAAAGGTCGTGCCGACCGCTGACGTTCTCGCTCAGGAAGACCTCCTCGTTACGAAGGTGGACGAAATCCTGAAGGACCGTCGCGCAATCGAACAGGAACACGCTCTTAAGATGGGCCTTCCTGCCGATGAAGCTGGTCACATCATTGTCCAGATTGACAAGAACATCCCGTATGATGCGATGTACAAGGTGATGGCCACTTGCGGCTTCTCCGGATACACGAATATCGCATTCGCTGTGATGGAAAAGAACGGCGGGGAGGAATAATCAATGGCAAAGAAGAACTTAGATCCGTTTATTGCGTCGCTCATGCCGGAATCCGACAAGAAGATGGGCGCAATCGCCGGTGTCTCTCTTGTGATCGCTTTGGCTATGTGTATTTGGGCTTCCATGTACGAACAGGTCGTTGCTGAAGTCGTATTCGACAACGCTGATTCCGTGGACCTTACTACTTCCATGCAGATTGAGCAGAAGGAAGAAAAGAAGGAAGAAAAGAAGAAGCCCGAACCGAAGAAGCCTCGTAAGAAAGCTGGTGGCGGTGGCAAGCCGCGCGGTAAGGGTCAGCCGAACGCTCCGCAGACTCGCGGCGTGCTCAAGCTCCTCACTGCACAGACAAAGAATGCCTCTGCTGCTGCTTATGACTTGATGAAGAACCAGAAGTTCACCAAGGACATCGATAAGGTGCTCAAGGACGTCGCTGGTCTCCAGACTACGGGTAAGACCGTTCTCGGTGGCCGTCGCGGTAAGGCTAATGGTGGCTTCAACGAAGGTTATGCAGAAGGTGGTTCCGGTGGTATCGGTGACGGCCTTGCAGGTCTCCTTGGCGGTGGTGGCGGTGGTATCGCTACTAAGGCTAAGGGTTCCATCAAGACTCCGTCCATGCGTGATATCGACATGGGTGCCGGTGGTGGCTCTCGTTCCGCAGCAGACATCATGAAGGTTGTCCGCCAGCGTACTCCGGGTCTTCGCCACATCTATAACAAGTGCCTGAAGAAGAAGCCGGGATTCCAGGGTAAGGTTACCTTGAAGTTCACGATCGCTCCGGGTGGCGAAATCATCAGCATCTCTACTGTTTCTTCGACGACCGGTTTCGCAGAATTCGACTCCGAAATCAAGAATGCAGTTAGCCGCTGGACCTTCAGCAAGGTGAAGTCCGGTAACACGACGGTTACGATTCCGTTCACGTTCTCCGAATAATTCACTTGGAAAGCTTGAAAAAGACCAGACGAAAGTCTGGCCTTTTTCTTTTTTCTCGTGGGGAAAAAATGTCCCAAATTTTTCGATTTTTATTAAAATCTTGTTGCGTTTTTTCTTTTATAAAACTAACTTTATAAAAGAATTTTCAATAGGAGTTAATCCATGAACTTAAAAACCGTCGCCGCTGTTGGCACCGCATTTGGGATTCTTGGTGTAGGATCTGCATTTGCTACTTTCGCCCGTATTGAATCCATGGGCAAGAACACGACTTACATCATGGACGATGTGAGCATCTTCGACAACCCGGCTAACATCAACCTTTATTCAAACTATTTGATTGGTGAATTCGGTCCTTATACGCAGGATGTCGAAACGGGTAAGAACCTCGATCCTCAGCACCCGAACTTCGGTGGTATTTTCTCCATCGCTATCGGCGGTGACAACAATCCGGATCCGCGTATCTCTATCGGTGGTCTCTTTGGCCGTATCAATACTGAACTTATGCAGTATTTGCCGAACGCTGTGATTGGTGAAAATGGTTCTGTGACTTCCGTTCCTGAAACGGTGACGAACTTCGACGGCTTCTTGGGCGGTACGCTCTCGGATGGCAACTCTTGGGGCTTGCATGTTTACATCGCACAGCAAGATGGTGGCGACAAGGGTGAAGACGGTAACTACCAGGTCAAGAAGGACGCTTTTGCTTCTGTCGTCCAGGCTGACGGTGGTTTGAACTTCCAGATTTCCAACTACTTTGATTTGGAATTCTCTTTGGCTTTGGCTCGTATCCAGTACGGTCCGGAACACCACAGCTTCTTTGACGATGGCAACTTCTCTTGGTTGATCAAGTCCCGTGCATTCTTTACTTTGGATGCTATTAACGGCGAACTCGTCCCGGCTTTGAACCTCAAGTTCATCGATGCACCGGGCTTGGATGAAAAGCATGCTCAGGTTGGCGTTGGTGTCAACGTCGCTCTCGACCGTGGTTTCTTCTGGATGGGCTTGGACTTCATTTGGAACAAGAGAAAGGCTCACGACTGGCTCTTTAACGCAAATACCAAGACTTGGACCTATGATTCCCGCAACGAAGACAACAAGCACTGGGATGATCGCACTGATGTCGGCGGCATGATTAGCTTCGGTATCGAACGTAACATCTGGTGGGATTGGTTCGTGATCCGCGTTGGCGGTCAGAAGTCTATCCTTTATACAAAGTGCAATGTCAATGACAAGAACCTTGACAAGTACACTGACAAGCAGTACGGCATCTGCAAGGATGACGGCAACTTCTTCAGCACGAACCCGCTCGCTGACGGTACCTCCAAGGACCACATCGGCTTCGGTTTCGGTATCAACATCGAAGAAAAGTTGAAGATCGACGTGACTGTTGCTGAAGACCTCCTTTTCCGCAATCCGTTCCAGGGCGAAGGCAGACTCTTCTCCAGAATCTCTGCAACGTACTCGTTCTAAAGAAGGTTTTAGGTTATAGGCTGTAGGTTGTAGGAAAAGAATCACGTGCTTCGCACATCCATATAAGGCGGCGAAGCCGCGATTATATCCTAACACCTAATCCCTAATACCTATTACCTAATAACAATTTTTGAAGCGCACTTCATCTGAGTGCGTTTCTTTTTTTATTTTATGAGCATGAAAAAGATTTTGTCCCTCATATTCCTTGTGATGCTTTCGTCTTGCTCTGAACCGACGGAACGCATAGAAAAAAAACTTCTCACGTACTTGCAGGAAGACCTGAAGTTTATGGTGGCAGAGACCTTGAATGCGAATGCGACAAAGGCGGATTTGCTTGATGAACCGTATTACAAAATTCGTGATTTTAGGTTGTTCGAAGGGGCTGAGGCGGAGATCTATGCCGCCTATGCTGAAGTCGATTTTTACATCTATCGCGACCTAGCAATGTACGAAAAGCGCAAGTACCGTTACGAGGTTCATGGCAGACATTGGGACCGCTATTCCAAGGTTCTAAAATTTGGCAAGGACAAAAATCCATAGGTTATAAACGAGCTTGATTTAGTTATATTTGGGTTGTGGGATTTCTTATTTAGAGGGCTAAATTTTGTTCGGACTTTTTTCTTGTGATATCGGTATTGACCTGGGTACCGCCAATACGCTTGTCCATGTGGCTGGACAGGGCATTGTCATTAACGAACCGACCGTGATTGCTGTTGACCGTAAGAGCAATCGCGTGACTGCCATTGGCGGCGAAGCTAAGAAGATGCTTGGCCGTACGTCTGGCGAAAGCCGCGCTATCCGCCCGATGCGCGATGGTGTGATTGCTGATTTTGAACTCGTGGAAACGCTTTTGCGTACCTTCATTACGCGTGTGCAGCGCTATCCGTTGTGGATGGTAAAACCGCGTGTGGTGGTTGGCGTTCCGAACGGAATTACCGAAGTGGAAACGCGTGCCGTGATCGATGCTATCAAGATGACGGGCGCTAAGGAAGTCCACCTGGTTCACGAACCGATGGCTGCCGCTATTGGCATGGGCATCCCGGTTGAAGAACCTGTCGGTAACATGATTGTGGATATTGGCGGCGGTACGTCTGATATCGCTGTGATTGCCTTGAACAAGTCTGACTGCAACGGCTCTGTGCGCGTGGGCGGTGACGAAATGGACGAGGCTATTGTGCGTTACCTCCGCACTATGTACAACCTCTGCGTTGGTGAAAGCACTGCTGAACAGATCAAGATCCAGATCGGTTCTGCAAGCCCGCTCGAAGAAGAATTGACGATGGAAGTCAAGGGCCTTGACTTTATTGCCGGTATGCCGCGCACGATTCCTATCGGAAGCGCCGAAATCCGCGAAGCCATCAACGAGCCGGTGACTGCCATTATCGAAGCCGTGAAGCAGGCTTTGAGCATTACGCTCCCGGAACTTTCAGCTGATATTTACGACAAGGGCATTATCCTCACGGGTGGTGGATCCCAGTTGCGCGGTCTCGATGAACGTATCCGCAAAGAAACGGGCCTCTCTGTGAACGTGATTGACGATCCGATGACTTGCGTTTGCAAGGGTGCGGCTCGCATTCTCGAAGACTTGGACAAGTACCGTCCTGTTTTGGTGGCTTCTTCTACCTAAAATCTGAATTTGCACTTCGATGCTTAGAGCTTTTCGCTTTATTGTCGATCTGTTTTCCCAAAGGCATGGCGTTGTCGCTTTTGCCTTTTTTCTCGTTTTAGGGATTCTGATACATGCGTCTTCGACTGCGGTGCGCGAGAGCATTGTAGACAAGGCGCTTTCGACGGTGTTTTATCCGGTGCAGCTGTTGATGGCATCTGTGAACGACTTTAGGTCTTTGCAGGCGGAGAATGACCATCTGAAGGCGGAAAACGCAAGGCTCCGTCAGGAGACTTACCACGCGAGCGAGGGCTTGCAGGAACTGGCGCGTTTGCATACGCTGGTGCGCTTTGATGACAAGTGGAATTTCCCGATTGTGACGTCTCGTGTGGTGGGGCACAACCCCGGGCGTTTTCTCACGACTCTCGTGATTAACCGTGGAACGCATCACGGCGTGAAAGAGAACATGCCGGTGATGTCGATGAACGGCCTTGTCGGAAAGATTACAAAGGCTTCGCTGACACATTCGCGCGTGCAGCTCTTGGTGGATCCGAACTTGAAACTCTCCGTGCTTGAACGCCGTACACGTGTGGTGGGCTTCTTGGAGTCTGTAGACGGTCATTTGCTTTCGGCGATGATCCCGTCGCATGCGGGCGTTGCCGAGGGCGATACGCTCATTACGTCGGGGCTTGGCGGCATTTTCCCGAAGGGCATCCCGGTAGGCACGGTGCACAGGGTCCGCAAGGCAGATTTGGACGTGATGAGCCTTATGGATGTGAAGCCTTTCCAAGAATTTTCGACCTTGGAAGAAGTGTTTGTGATGCAGAAGGAACCGGATTGGATTATCCAGGAGTTGCTCGATGAGTAATTACGGATGGCTAAAGACGCTTCTAATGTTTGTCATCGCTTTTGCTGTGCAGTCGACGATTGGCGACTGGCTTAAAATTTTGGACGTTGGGCCTGATTTTATATTGATCTTTATCGTATCCGTAGCACTGCGTTATGGGGCTGGTGCAGGTTGCTTCTGGGGATTCTTGGCGGGGTTCACGCTGGATGTCTATGCGCCGGTGGAATGGCTGGGCGCCAATACCATTGCTATGACGATTGTCGGGTTTGCCGTGGGGCAGCTCGAAGAGCACTTCCTCACGCTGAACTTGCCTCCGAAAGTGGGCGTGCTTGGCCTTGCGTTTTATGTGAATGATATGTTCTATTTCCTCATAACGGGTCTCGAAAGAGATGTCGTAACGACTTTGTTCTTGACGAAAACGGTGCCGGAGAGCATTTATACGGTGATTATTGGCGGTATTTGGTTCTACCTCACTTCGGGGAAGAAGTCGGATGTATAACGATACTTCGGAGAACGAGGCTCGAGTACGCCGGAACTGGAACGTCCTGATATTTTTGGCGGGAACGGTCATTGTCTTTACGGTGATTTTGTTCAAGCTTTTTTCGTTGCAGTACCTGCATTACGAAGAGAACTTCCAGCGCTCCGAAAATAACCGTTTGCGTCGAATCGAACTGATTGCCGACCGCGGATACATTTACGACCGTAACGGGAAAGTGCTGGTGCGCAATAGACCTTCGTACCAGATTGCGCTCCAGGCGCTTGAAATGCCGCGAAAGAAGGCGGCTAGGGATTCCATTTTCAAGAAGCTTTTGAACATTCGCGATGCGGCGGGTGTGCGTCTTTTTGATTCGCTTTCGCTCGATACGGCATTCCAGAGGATCCGCTGGGTGCGTACGCGCCCGGTCCGCATCTTGGAAGATGCGACGATGGAACAGGTCGCGGTGATTGAAGAACATTCGACGGAACTGCCGGGCGTTTCGGTGATTATTGAATCGCGCCGTGAATACCCGTACGGAACGCTAGCCTCGCATGTGCTCGGTTACACGAGTGAGATTTCGGAAGAACAGCTGAAGCTTCCGGAATATGAATCGTACTCGCAGGGCGACCGCGTGGGGCAAAAAGGCTTGGAGCAGGAATACGATAAGGAGTTCCGTGGCAAGAACGGGCTCAAGCTTGTGGAAGTGAATGCTTCGGGGCGCGAAGTGCGTACGCTTACGGATGTGGGCGGCTTTATTGCACCGGAGCCGGGCCTGCACATGGTTTCGACGATTGACTTGAAGTTGCAAAAGGCGGCGGAAGCGGCGATTCCCGATTCGGCGAAAGGCGCTTTGGTGGCAATCGACCCGCGTAATGGCGAAATCTTGGCGATGGTGTCTTCGCCACGACTGGACCCGAATATCTTTTCGTTGAAGCGTCGTGAACGCAACAAGGGCTGGGCGCATGTGGCTCTTGATTCGATGCGTCCGCTTACGAACCGTGCGATTTCGGGCGTTTACCCGCCTGCTTCGATTTTTAAGCTTGTGACTTCTGGGGCGGGGCTTGAAAGCGGGATTATTTCGGAGACAAAGTATTATCCGAAAGCTTGTACGGGCGGCTACCAGTACGGGGCGCGTTACCAGAGATGCTGGGGCGTGCATGGAAACTTGAACGTGGTGCATGCGCTGCGCCTTTCGTGCGATGTGTATTTCTATCAGGCGGGCCTTGAAATCGATATGGCGCGTATCAATGAATTTGCTCGCCGCTTTGGTTATGGTGAACAGTTGCTTGGCGTGGATATCCCGGGCGAGCGTGCGGGCTGGCTTCCGGATTCGGCGTCGTTCAACCGGCGCAATAAGCGCCTGGGTTGGCGCTGGGCTCGCGGGCTTATTTTGAACCTCTCGATTGGGCAGGGACAAATGGTGACGCCTTTGCAACAAGCGGTGTTTATTGGATCTTTGGCGACGAACAAGGGCGTGTACCGACCGCACTTTATGAAGGAACTGCAAGACGCCGAGGGCAATGTGGTGCGCCGCTATGAGCCTGAAATCATCCGCCCTGGAACGATGAAGCCCGAGACTCATCGCGTGCTTTTGAATGCCATGGATTCCGTGGTGAACCATCCGGGCGGCACGGGTAAGAAGGGCGCTGTGCCTGGAATCCGCGTGGGCGGAAAGACGGGGTCCGGCGAATGGAAAAAAGGGCAGAAAACGCATGCCTGGTTTGCGGCTGTAGCGCCTTTGGAAGATCCGCAGATTGCCGTTGCCGTGATTGTCGAAGCTGGCGGCGGCGGCGGCTCTGTCGCGGCCCCGATTGTGCATAAAGTGCTGATGGCATTTTTTGGAAAAGAAGAAGAGGAACAACAATGAGTACCGACCGCATTCAAGACAAGTCGTTAAAGTTTGACTGGTTCTTTATTGCCGTGACGCTCACGCTCATGACTTTTGGCGTGTTCCTCGTGTATTCGGCGACAGTGGGCGAGGAACTGGCCGTTTACGATACGCACTGGTTTAGACAAATCATATACTTCTTGACAGGTATTGCGATTGCTGTGGGCCTTGTTTTTGTGAAGATAGACTGGCTCAAGCGTGCGGCGGTGCCGTCTTACGTGATTGCGCTTGTTCTGCTTTTGTTCGTGCTCATTTTTGCGGGCGATGTGAAGGGGGCGGGGCGTTGGATTGATTTGAAGGTCATCAAGCTACAGCCTTCGGAATTTGCAAAGATTGCGTACCTGATTACAATTTCGTACTGGCTTTCGAAACATCCTGTGAGTTTGCATAAGCTCAAGACTTTTTTGGTGCCGCTTGGACTTTTTATTGTGCCGTTCTTGCTTGTGCTAAAGCAGCCGGACTTGAGCACGGCACTTGTGTTTACGGCGGTGACGCTTGTCGGGTTCTTTTTTGCGGGGCTCACGTTTACGGATTTGTTCCTGATTGTAAGCCCTGTCTTGTCGGTGCTGTTTTCGCATTCGCAGTCGATGGTGCTGCAAGTCTTGTGGGGCGTTTTGATTTGCCTCGTCGTGTTCTCCGTGTTGCGCAGGCACTTGTCCAAGAAGTTATCGGGCGTGATTATTGCGACGAACATTTTGGCGGGGTATGCAAGTTCAATGGTGTGGAACATGCTGGAACCGCACCAGCAGAAACGCGTGAACACGTTTTTGGATCCGATGAGTGACCCGCTTGGCGATGGCTATCAGGTGTTGCAGTCGCTTACGGCAATCGGTAGCGGTGGCATTGGTGGCAAGGGCTTTGGGAACGGTTCACAGACGAACCTCTCGTTTTTGCCCGAAGAACATACGGACTTTATCTTTAGTGTGCTCGGGGAGCAGTTTGGCTTTGTCGGGTGCGCGGCGGTTCTTGTGCTGTTTACGTTGTTCTTGTGGCGGGCGTCGTCGATTTGCAAGACGAACGATGACCCGTTTGTGACGCTTGTGACGATGGGCGCATGCACGATTTTCTTGTTCCATATCACGGTGAATATCGCAATGACGATTGGGCTTATGCCGGTGACGGGGCTTCCGCTGCCGTTCCTCTCTTACGGTGGTTCGTTTGCGCTTGTGTGCATGTTCCTCGTGGGGCTCTTGATGTGCCTACGTTATCAGGGAAATAAGTAATTAGTAGACAGTAGATGGTAGGATGGAAACGCCGCTATGCGGCTATAGACGAGAGCCATGTCATCCTGAGCGGAACGTGGTGGAGTCGAAGGATCCAGTGCTTCATTTTGGGTGAAAAATTGCGTTTTGCGCGGAAAACGCAAGGAAAAACCGGAAAAAAATGAGGGGTGTGCATATAAAAAGCTGTATAAGCGGGTTTTATATGCATATTTTGTGTAAAGTAATTGAAAATATGCTCGGTTGATGCATATAAAAAGGCTCTTACAAGGAAATTTATATGCATTGCGAGAAAAAATATTCTTAAAAGTGTATTAGTTTATTTTAAAAATGCGTGGAAAATGCATATAAAAAGAGCTTTTTTGAAATTTTATATGCATAGGGTGCAAAATGCACCCCTGAAATTTGGGAAAAATGGCTGTTTTAAAAATTTTACCGCACAATTTGCCTGAAAAAAGCGTGTTATAGAGATTGGCGCGGTTTTGCGCTATGTATCGATCTTTATAACAGGAGGCTTTATGGGCGTTTTACGGACGGTGGCGAATTTTGTTTTCGGGATGGAATGCTTGGGGTGCGGGAGTTCTTCGGAGCGGCTGGACCCTTGGCTTTGCCCTGCGTGTGCGGCGGAACTTGTGCGGGAATCGTGCTCGCCTAAATTCCCGAACGATGATGCGTTTTGCCTTTTCCCGATGCGGCCTTTGACGCGCAAGCTTGTTCATGCGCTCAAGTACAGGAATATTCCGGGGCTTGCGTCTTACCTGGTGCGCCATTCGTCGGCGGTAAAGCAGGGGATGGTGGCGCAGGAGTTGCTTATGCTTGCACAACCGCTTTACTTTGTACCGGTTCCTCTCCATAGGGCTAGGTATCGCGAGCGTGGCTACAACCAGGCGGAGCTTTTGGCGGCTGCTCTTGCAACGGCGACGGAAGGCAAAGTTTGCAGGTGGCTAAAGCGCAAGACGTTCGTGGTTTCGCAGACAAAACTCTCGAAAGAGGAACGCGAAGTAAATGTAGCGGGTGCTTTTGTGGCGAATTTCCCGCGGAAAATGCCTACGCGCGGGACTGTGGTCGTGGTGGATGATGTTTTCACGACGGGGGCGACCACTTCGGCATGCATGGCTGCGTTCGGGACGGAGTTTCCGCTCCCCTTGAAAGTGTGTACGCTGATTTACGATGAGCCTGCTTCGGCGGCGGCCGACTTTGCGGCGGATTGCCGCGCAGATTGGGATGGGTTTCGTCGAATTAGGAATGCGGAAGTATGAATTAGGAATTATTTAATTTGGCGGCTTCGCCGCGATTATTCTTATTTCGAAATCCGAATTCCTAATTCCGAATTAAAAAAGCTCCCCGACGGGAGCTTTTTACGGAGGAAGAGGGACTCGAACCCCCAAGCCTTACGGCGGCGGTTTTCAAGACCGCTGACTTACCAATTAGCCTATTCCTCCAATTGGTGCGCAAAGAATAGAAAAAAATCCCGAATATCGTCAACGATACTTTGCATTTTGTGCGAAATTAACTAATTTTTTACATGTTATGAGCTATCCGGAAAACGCTACCGATCTTGGAGACGGCGAAGTCGCTGCTCTACTGTTCGAGTACATGCCCAAAATTGCTGCCGAACATAAGACGGACAGCCTTTTGGTGCTTATGGCGGATTTGGGACGGCAGATTGTTCAGGCTGACCGTTGCTCTCTCTGGCTAATTGATGAAGAACGGAACGAACTGTGGACCAAGGTTGCCCATGGTGTAAGCGAACTGCGCATTCCGCTTTCGGCAGGCTTTGTCGGGTATTCGCTCAAGACTGGTGAACCGGTGCTTGTTGACGATGCGTACCGCGATGCTAGGTTTGACCGCCGAAGCGATATCAAGAATGGTTACCATACAACGTCTGTGATGACGATGCCGCTCGAAAGCGATGGACGTGTGATGGGAGTGTTCCAGGCAATTAACAAGGTCGGAGAAAACGTGTTTTTCTCCAAGAAAGACCTTGAACGCTTGAAGCTTATTTCTGTTTATTCTGCAAAGACGATTGAGTCGGCTATCCGTGCCCAGAAGCTGGAACGCTATGCAAAGCAGCTGGAACGCAAGGCCGAAGAACTCAAGTCGGCGCACATGGAACTTATCCGTATTCTGGGGGAAGTCTCTGAATTTCGCAGCCAGGAAGTGGGCGATCACATCCATCGCGTGGCAGAGATTTCTTTGAAGCTCGCCAAGTACCTTGGACTGCCGGAAGACCTGCAGGAACTGATTTACTATGCGGCTCCGCTCCATGACCTCGGTAAGGTTGGCATTGCGGACATGATTTTGAACAAGGCGGGCAAGCTTACGCCTGAAGAGTTCAGCATCATGAAGACACATTCTGTTATCGGGCGTACTTTGTTGCGCGATTCCAAGACGGACTTGCTCTGCATGGCATCTGACATTGCGAGCGCTCACCATGAACGCTGGGATGGTACGGGTTACCCGGACAAGCTCAAGGGCGAGGAAATTCCGCTCGCGGCACGCATCTGCGCTGTGGCGGACGTGCTTGATGCACTTTCCAGCCCGCGTTGCTATAAGCCCGCTTGGCCAGAAGATCGCGTCAAGGAAGAGATGAAAAAATCTAGCGGTTCGCATTTCCAGCCGGAACTCATCGATATTTTGATGGAGCACTGGGACGAATTTTATTCTTGCTACAGGCCCGAAGGCGAATTCGTCAAGAAGGGGCTCTTGCCGCCTGTGAAATAAATCACACTGAGATTTTTTAGTGCCCGCCGTCGTTTTGTCATGCCCGCCGTTGCGCGGGCGTTTTTTTGTATAAAAGAAAACCACCAGCTAGGCTGGTGGTTCAAAAGAGCCTTCTGGCGTTGCGCCCTCGGATAAAAAGAAATCCCTTGATTACTGTTG
>CADAWC010000031.1 GCA_902791475.1 Fibrobacter succinogenes | reverse complement strand
TGGGTATATGGAAGGAAAGGAGTATAGAATGAGAAAATTCGTAAGAGCTATGTGTCATCCTGGAGCGCAAAGCGCGATAGGATCCATTATGGTCCTTTTGCTTACCATAACCCTCGTCGCTTGTGGCGACGATAGCGGTACTTCCGTAAATGACGATGTGGAAAAGTCATCATCGTCTTCTGAAAAGGTCTCCTCTTCATCTGTCATTCCCGCTTCAAGCGCGAATCGCCCTTCAAGTAGCAGTAAAAAAGGCGATGCCGGAACCCATTCGTCAAGCTCAGGACAGGCTCCGTCCGGCATGACAAGTAGCAGTTCCTCGAAAGTCTCGTCATCTTCGAAGCGTAGCGATGGATCTAGTAGCAGTAAGCAATCCTCGTCCTCTGTCATTCCCGCCTCGAGCGGGAATCCCCCTTCATCTTCTAGTAAAAAAGAAGGCGAATCATCGTCTGCTATGACGAGTTCTTCATCTTCAAGTAAAAAGGTTGAGTCGTCCAGCAGCGAATATGTTCCATTTGACCATTCAAAAACGCATGCTGCAGATTGGGAAATAGGAGAAAATCGATACAAGACATTTGTGGATCCTCGTAATGGACGTAGCTATTATTATATCACAATTACTGGCAGAGATACCAATCTTACAACATCAACGATAACCGTAATGGCAGAAAATTTAAATATTGGTAAGATGGTTCTTGGTGAAAACGAGCAGAATGATGATTCTGAAATAGAACGCTACTGCTATAATAACGATACTACAAAATGTGATGAATTTGGCGGACTTTACCAGTGGGCGGAGATGATGCAACTGCCGAGCCGCTGTAATACCGAAAGTTGTGCTGATTTAATTCAGAAAAATCACCAAGGAATATGCCCTGAAGGTTGGCGTTTGTTTACATATAATGATTATAGAATTGTAAGGTTCTCTGAAGGCAATGAAGAACATGGTGTAGATGGATTACGTTCTGGGTACCGCTTTAATGGCTATAATACAACTGGTTTCTCACTTGTTGGGACTGGGTTTAGGTCAGAAGAAAAAAAATTTGAAAGTTTAAATGAATATGCATATTGGTTCTTCCCAACAGAAAAAGCGGACGAAAAAGCGTATGTGGGGCTTATTTCGATTACCAACGATGATGGTATTTCTGAGAGTGATTGGAGTATAAAACAAGAAGGTCTCTCTGTCCGCTGCGTAAAGCTCGAATAATTTCCTTATAAAATATTAAGGCGGATTGCATCCGCCTTTCTTGCGTTTTCTAGGCTTTATTTGCCGGAATTCCTAACATTAAAACGTATCAACGCCTAAATCGTTGTCGCCTTCCTTGACTTTTGCAAGAATTTCAAGCCCCGTCAAGTCCTGCATCATGCGGATATTGTCATCTTCCATTTCAAAATTGCCGCTACAGCCGTAACGGTTCACGATAATTCCACGGATATCTAGGCCGCGACTACGGGCGTATTCTATAGTGAGCACGCAAGCGTTGATAGAGCCGAGTGCAGCCGTCGTTACGATAAGCAGCGGAAGCTTGAGCGTCTTGATGATATCTTCGAGGAAAATTTTCTGGTCATCATAGCGGATGGGGCAAATGATTCCCCCGCTACCTTCAGCAAAGATGAATTCGTGGCGGGAGCAGGCTGCGTTAAAGTCCGCCTGAACTTTCGAAAGCTCAACGGGATTGCCTTCTTTTTGTGCGGCCAGATGCGGCGAAACAGCCTCTTTGTAAACGTAACTGACGAGCTGTTCTTGCGTATCAGGGAGATTGGCGATGCGCTTGACATAATCGGCATCGCCTGCAATCCACTTGCCATCACGGAGTTCAGCACCGCTGAGCGCCGCCTTGTAATAGCCCGCGTCAATGCCGGAATCGCGCCATTTTTTCACCAAAAGACCCGTGATAAACGTTTTACCGACATCCGTACCCGTCGCCGTAACGAAATAACCTTTTGAATCAGACGAGAGATTAGAGACGAGAGACGAGAGATTTTTTTGACACATATTTACCTTACTTTGTCATCCTGAGCTGTCATCCTCGAAGCGAAGCGTAGGGGAACCATTATTTCTCGTTCTACATTTGCGACGGGATTTTCACTGGATTCCCTCCCTTCGGTCGAGAATGACGATTAAAGTTTCAAATGAGATACTAGTTCGTTGATTTTATGATTTGAGCAATTGCTGTCGCGGCAGTTTGAAGTTCTTCTTTTGTATGCGTTGCCATAAGGCTTGCGCGCAAGCGGGCCTGCCCTTTTGCAACCGTCGGATAACGGATTGCAGGAATCAAGACGCCCTCATTCTGGAGCGTTTCCGAAATCCGCAAAGCTTTAGCTTCATCCCCAATGATAATCGGGATAATCGCCGATTCCGTCTGCGGGACTTGCAACCCATGCAAGCGCAAAGCATCGCAAAAGAATTTCACGTTGTCACGCAATTGCTGAACACGTTCCGGATGCGCATCAATGAACTGCAAATTGCGGAGTGCAGCCGCAGCAACTGCAGGAGCCATCGCCGTCGTGAAAATGAAACTGCGAGACTTGTTTTTTAAGAATCCAATCAACTGCTTGGAACCGGCGACAAAGCCGCCTTCGGCGGCCACGGCCTTGCTCAATGTCCCGACGGTCACATCGGCATGTTCACAATTGTAATGTTCCGCAAGTCCGCGCCCCGTGCGCCCAAGGACGCCCGTGGCATGCGCCTCATCAATCATGAGCAACACGCCATGCGCTTTCGTAATCCGCAAAAGTTCCGGCAAATTCGCCAAATCGCCATCCATGCTGAAAACGGCGTCGGTCACGACAAGGCCGCGAAAGGCCCGCGCAACTTGTTTCGCATTTCCCGCATCACTTAAAGCGGCGCTTGCCGATGTGCTTTGTGCAAAGAACTCCGCCTTGGCAGCTTCAATCGCGCGTTCCAAATCAGCCATGTCATTGTGCTTGTACACAAAGCATTTTGCACGCGAAAGGCGAATGCCATCAATGATGCTTGCGTGGTTCAGTTCGTCGCTGAAAATAAAATCGTTCTTGCCACACAACGCAGAAATCGTTCCCACGTTCGCCATGTAGCCCGTATTGAACGCGATAGCCGCCTCTTCGCCTTTGAACTTTGCAATAAACTCTTCGAGTTCATCGTGCGGAGTCTTGTTGCCGGTCGTGAGGCGAGCGCCACCGCTCCCCGTTCCCCATTCAAGGACCGCATCCGCCATCGCCCGCTTGAGTTCGGGAACGTTCGCCAAATCCAAGTAAGAATTCGAAGCGAGCAAAACCGTATCCTTGCCCGCAATCGTCACATGCGATGCTTCCGGCGACGAGATGTGACGCAACGTGCGGTACGTATTGTTCGCACGTGCCGCTTCAAGCGCATCTTTCGTGAAAAAGTCTAAAATTCGTTCGTTCATTTTTATGCCTTGGATCCTTCGCCCTTCGACGCGCTTCGCTTGCACTTCGGCAGGTTCAGTGTACCACTCAGGGACCTTAATAAGGTTGGTGAGCTTGCCGAACCACGCTCAGGATGACACGTTCTAAGTTCTAAACTCTAAGTTCTGCCAACTACATCCACGAGCACTTTCCTTTTCTGCAAGTACTCGATGCATTCTTCGGCGGAGGCTTTTCGAGAATCAAACAAGAAAATGCGGCCTCCGTTTTCGTCACCCATTTCCTTCATCTTCATAATGCGCACATAGCCGAGTTCCTTGCTCGCAACATAGCCTGTCACATAATTCGGGTCGTCGCTCACGCAGAATTCCGCCACCATACCCGGTGCATTCGCTACCTTGGTCGCAAGGACAATCGCTTCGTTAAAATGATTCTTGCATCCATCGACTTCGCTCGAATGGAGCGCATCCATATACGTTGCACGGACACCGCGTTCTTTATCCGGTTCCAGGCGTTCTCCTGTTGCGATATCGTAAAGCATCGCCCCACGCATCGGGAACGTTTCGCGCAAAAGTTCAGGAAGTTTTTCGCGAATACCGGCGGCGGCATCACCAACCAGCCCAAACGCCTTTTCCAATCCTTCCTGCCACGTATCCACATCCACGCGCGTTACAGGGAGCGATTTCAAGACCTGAATATCGCTTTCGTGAACCTTTTCAATTTTCACATTGATAAAATCCGGGTCGCCCTTGGAATGCGTCATCGCACGGCGAACCATTGCCGCACACACCGCTTCCACGGAATCACGACTAACAATGCGTTCTGCACCCGAAATATGCTGTTCGTGTTTCTGCTCGCCTTCGCCCACTTGCTGCGAGGCCCGCATTTTTAAACTATAATAATCCATAAAATCTCAATGGATCCTATCTCCCCAAAGAGGATAACTCTACTACGGCAACAAGTTGCCAAGTATCGTATAGCTTCGCTCCAGGATGACAGGATGTCTACTTACTCGTGGAATTCGTCTTCGCCATCTACAATCGGTGCGGGTTCGCATTCTCCAATTATCTTAATCGCTTCGCAAATGCGGTCCACTTCAGCATCGCTCGTGATGAACGGTGGCATCGTATAGACGTAATTGCAGAACGGACGTAGCCACACGCCAGTTTCGCGAATCACGCGCTGGATATCGTCCGCCGAAGGTTTTGCTTTGAGTTCCAAAACACCAATTGCACCGAGCACACGCACGTCCGCCGCATTTTCAAGCGAACGGAGCGGTTCCAAGTTGGCACGGAGGCGGGCTTCAATTCGGGCAACCTCCCCCGCGTAATCGCGACTTTCAAACAGTGAAAGTGAAGCGATTCCAGCAGCACAGGCAAGCGGGTTTGCCATGTACGTCGGGCCATGCATAAATGCCGGAATCTTGCTATTTGTAATCGTGTCGGCGACCTTTTCGGATGCAACGCAGGCGGCCATCGTAATGCAACCGCCTGTAAGCGCCTTGCCGATGCACATAATGTCCGGCTTTATAAAGTCGGCGCAATCCTGTGTTGCTGTATGCATCATCGCAAATCGCGGGCCCGTGCGGTAAAATCCAGACGCAATTTCATCCAAAATAAGCAAAATGCCATAGCGGTCGCAAAGCTCGCGGAGGCGCTTGAGGTAACCCGCATTGTAAAGCCACATGCCGTTTCCGCCCTGGAAAACAGGCTCGCAAATGACGGCCGCAATTTCATTTTTATGCTCTTCGACAACGCGTTCCATCGATGCAAAATCGCTATCGTCCCAAGCGCTATCAAAACGGCAATTCGGGCGCTCGGCAAAGTAATGATGCGGCATGATTCCGCGGAAAAGCGTATGCATCCCATCCGGGTCCGAAAGTGCCATCGCGCCTGCCGTATCGCCATGATAGCCGCCCTTCAAGGCAACCAACTTACAGCGCTCCGGGCGACCCAGCGAATGCTGGTACTGCACCGCCATCTTGGCGGCGCATTCCACGGCGATGCTTCCCGAATCAGCAAAGAAAATCTTGTTCAAGCCTTCGGGCAAAAAGTTCACCAACTTTTCGCCAAGCTCAATTGCGGGCTCGTGCGTAAAACCGCCGAACATCACGTGGCACATCTTTTCGCTTTGCTTGCGAATCGCTTCAACAATTTCAGGAGCGTTATGCCCGTGAGCCATGCACCACCAGCTCGATACGGCGTCAATCAGTTTCAATCCGTCGGCAGTTTCAATCGTCGTTCCGTGAGCCGACTTTGCAAGGAATCTTGCGGGAGTATTTTTCAGCGCAGCATACGGGTGCCACAAATGCTCGCTGTCGAAATTCAATAGCGTATTCATTTGCGATGCAATATAGAAAAATGCGCGGTATTTTTCTATCAAAAAGGAGATGCCCCATCAAGTGGGGCATGACAGAATCCAAGTCGGGCATGATAAGTCGCAGGTATGACAGGTCGTGCACATTTTTCAATGGCACTTCCGGCGGCATCTCGAATCAGCGCGGCATCTCGTAATTAAACGTGCCGTGCGACTTTTCGAATCAGCGCAGAGTCTCGCGAAGTTTCTATCGAATGAAGTTCGTATAGACTTTCTGCTTGGCATCAGGCTGCGTCACGCCCGCCTGCTTGCCCGCATCAATGCTCTTGAGGAGCCATGCCATATTGCGGCCCAGTTCCTTCATAATCTGCACGCCTTCTTCGTCCTTCAGCACATCTTCCGGATTTGATCCATGAACCATGTTCCAGTAGCGCGAAGTTACAAGCGGCTGCTGCGCATAAGTCGGGTACTTGTTGAGCACATCGAGAGTTGCAGTTGTCCCTGCACGGCGTGCAGAAACCACGTTTGCGGCCGGCTTGAATAGCAGATTCGCTTCAGCAATTCCGTAAAGGCGGTCGAGGAACATCAGCATCTCGCCACTCGGAGAGGCATAATAAACCGGGGATCCGTAAACAACGCCGTCCGCCGTTTCCAAAAGTTCCTTAGCTTCGTGGACAACTTCGTTCACCTCGCCCTTGAGCACTCGCCCACCGACAAACACGATTTTCGTTTCGATTCCAGCGGCCTTGAGCTGGTTTGCGACGATGTTCAGAGCCGTATAAGTGCAACCATTTTCACGACGGCTGCCGTTAAACAAGATGACCTTCATTTTTTACACCTCCGTTGATGAGTTCCTAAAATATAATCATGCTAGAGAGTCGCTTCAAACTCCGCTAAAAATTTACGCCCCTGTTCCCATTCACCGAGATCGGAATCCGAATTGATATGACCAAGCGCACCCGCGTTAAACAGTTTTACGCCCCAGGCGCTTGCAAAAAATTCAGAACGTTCCATCGAGACAAACGGGTCGTTTTCACTTGCCACGACACACGCCGGAATCGGCAGTTTTTCAAGTGGCATCGGAGCAAAGTTCCCAATAAGTTCTACGTTATCCACATCACTTGGCGAAACAAGGAAAGCCCCTTTGATGTACGGCGGAACGCCACATTGCGATCTCGCCTTCAAAAGATAGTTAACCGTCGTACAGACGCCCAAGCTATGCGCCACAAGAATCGTATCCGCATTCAACTGCTGGATGCACTTGTCCAAAGTCTCGACCCAGTCCGCTTTTTCGGGATGGTCCCAACAGTGCTGGATGACGCGCGTTGCATTCGGCAAGCTCTTTTCCCAGAAGCTCTGCCAGTGTTTCGGTCCGGAATTATTCAATCCAGGAACAATCAAGTAATTCATTATCGCCTCTTTTCCTACCAAATTAGTATAAAAATTAAATTACTTTCCCGTTAAAAAATGAATTTACGGCAAATTTCACCCAAATACGCACTTTTTCAGCACAGCATAGTCGCACACTCGATACAGTTAATCTTTTAAATTCATTCTATTTTATTGGTTATTTGATTTCGCTAACTTATCTTTATCTTCGGTTAAATGGGATTCTGTTTTGTACAGAAACTTCATGGAGATAAAATATGAACATCAAGAAAACTGCAGTCAAGAGCGCTCTCGCCGTAGCAGCCGCAGCAGCTGCCCTCACCACCAATGTTAGCGCAAAGGATTTTAGCGGAGCCGAACTCTACACATTAGAAGAAGTTCAGTACGGCAAATTCGAAGCCCGTATGAAGATGGCCGCCGCATCGGGAACAGTCAGTTCCATGTTTCTCTACCAGAATGGCTCCGAAATCGCCGATGGAAGGCCCTGGGTAGAAGTGGATATCGAAGTTCTCGGCAAGAATCCGGGCAGTTTCCAGTCCAACATCATTACCGGTAAGGCAGGCGCGCAAAAGACTAGCGAAAAGCACCATGCCGTTAGCCCCGCTGCCGATCAAGCTTTCCACACCTACGGTCTCGAATGGACTCCGAATTACGTCCGCTGGACTGTTGACGGTCAGGAAGTCCGCAAGACGGAAGGTGGCCAGGTTTCCAACTTGACAGGTACACAGGGACTCCGTTTTAACCTTTGGTCGTCTGAGAGTGCGGCTTGGGTTGGCCAGTTCGATGAATCGAAGCTTCCGCTTTTCCAGTTCATCAACTGGGTCAAGGTTTATAAGTACACGCCGGGCCAGGGCGAAGGTGGCAGCGACTTTACGCTCGACTGGACCGACAATTTCGACACATTCGATGGCTCCCGCTGGGGCAAGGGTGACTGGACATTCGATGGCAACCGCGTCGACCTCACCGACAAGAATATCTACTCCAGAGACGGCATGTTAATCCTCGCCCTCACCCGCAAAGGCCAGGAAAGCTTCAACGGCCAGGTTCCGAGAGACGACGAACAGGCTCCGCAATCTTCTAGCAGCGCTCCGGCATCGTCTTCGAGCAGTGTTCCGGCCTCTTCGAGCAGCGAAATTGCTCCGCCAAGTTCCTCCAGCGCCACAAACGCCATCCATGCAGTCCGCACGACTCCGACAGTTGCAAAGGAACATCGCGGCATCGTGAACGCCAAGGGCGCCAAGGTGAATCCGAACGGTCACAAGCGCTATCGCGTGAACTTTGAATACTAATCGTGGCTGTTTCTCTTTATAATTCTCTTTATCGTAAAAGCCATGTGGTTTACTCCACATGGTTTTTTGTTAAGTCCACTAAAATTGGGGGAATTTCTCCATTTTTTTTGAATTTTGACACTAAAATGTCAAACTAGATTTTGTATTTTTGATTTCGAAATTTTTAAAAATTAAAATAGGATAATTATATGGCTTATTTGAATAAGGTTATGCTCATCGGTAATATCGGTAAGGATCCGGAAGTTCGCGTCAATCCCAACGGCGGTCGCAAGCGCGTTTCTTTCTCCCTCGCCACTTCTCGTCGCTATCGTGATAACAACGGCGAACAGAAGGAACAGACCGACTGGCATAACATCATTGGCTGGGGCAAAATCGCAGATATCGTTGAACAGCTAGGCATTCGCAAGGGCATGAGCCTCTAT
Organism: Fibrobacter succinogenes; assembly: GCA_902791475.1. GTDB lineage: Bacteria > Fibrobacterota > Fibrobacteria > Fibrobacterales > Fibrobacteraceae > Fibrobacter > Fibrobacter succinogenes_J. Next base: position 33,512 of record CADAWC010000031.1, on the reverse strand, counting down.
GTTGAAGGTTCCCTCACCAACCGCAGCTGGACTGACCAGACGAGCGGCCAGAAGCGCTATGTCACTGAAATCAACATGGACACGTTCCAGCTACTCACTCCGCGTGGCCAGGGTGGCGCACCAGGTGCAGGTGGTTTCAGCCAGGCCAATAGCTACCAGTCCAACAGCTTTAACGGCATGCAGCAGAATAGCGCTCCGGCATACGATGCAGGCATGGCCGAAGACGACGTCGATCTTCCGTTCTAATCCTCAGCGATCTGAATGAACCAAGGAATTGCAGAAATAACGCTCATCTATGCGCTGCCACTTGGAATATCGTTTGTAACGCTATTCGCCACGGCAACGAATCCTGGGCGTAACACGAAAGTCGTCGGAGCGATCCTTTCGACTCTGACGATTGTTATAGACTGCTTGTTCTATTTCGTAAAAAACACCATCATCGTCCAAAATGTCGAAGGTGGTGTTTTGCTGTCGTTCTTTTTGCTCTTCTTGTACAGCATCCTCTGTATGTTTCAAAGCGAAGAATGGTCCTCTCGAGCATCGTTCTTGCTATTCTCCATGTGCATGCTCGTCGGCTGCATTGGAACAGCATGCTTTGAACGCCCGACCCTGGTCCTCACCTCCCCTTACTCTCCAACAGACTTCGTAGCAAGCAATAAAAAATACGAAGATTACATTTCGTCTTTCGACAATGCGAACAGCGAAAACAAAGTTGCAGAAAAGGAGAATACGGTAGTTCAAAACAGCTCCAAGACGACCAGCGAAGAAATCGATGAAGATGTTGAACTCGCTCCTGAAGTCATGGATCGTCTTGACACTTATGCTGACAAGGCGGAATCGGTCATCGACAAGATGTTCGATATCATGCGTTCTATAGATTCCTTCGAACCGCTGGAACAAAACGCAAGCGAAATGGAACGTGAAAAGAGAAGCCAGCAAGCCCTCGCCATCAACAACAAGGCGACATTGCTGAACCGTAAAGCCATTGGAATTTTCCACCCGATGGCGGCACGCGAAGCTCATTCAGAACTGGTACAAGCGTCTGAAACAATCCGTAGTGCTTCACACACTTTGTATTCATACTGCCTTCTGGAAGACCCACAAGAAGCGATGAAGAAATACACACAAGCGCGCGACTTGATTGTGATTGCCAAAAGGCATATTGAAAAATTCAACAAGATCATTCAAAATTTAACGAACACTCAACCTCAACAATAAGAAAACAAAGGTTAAATCTATGATTCGTAACGTAGCGATCATGGGCGCCACTGGCGCAGTAGGTCAGGAACTCCTCAAGATTCTTGAACAACGTAACTTTCCGCTTCAGAACTTGAAGCTTCTCGCCTCCGAACGCAGCGTCGGCCGCGAATATGAATTCAAGGGCGAAAAGCTCAAAGTCGAATTGACTTGCAAGGACGCATTCAAGAACGTTGACCTCGTGCTCTCTTCTGCAGGCGCAAGCGTTTCCAAGGAATTCGCTCCGATTGCTGTTGACGCAGGCGCTGTCGTCGTCGACAACACAAGCTTCTTCCGCATGGATCCGGAAGTCCCGCTCGTTGTCCCGGAAGTGAACCCGGAAGACATCAAGCTCCACAAGGGCATCATCGCTAACCCGAACTGCACGACCATCATGATGGTCGTTGCATTGAAGCCGATCAATGACCTGAGCAAGATTACCCGCATCCACGTTGCAACCTACCAGAGCGCAAGTGGCGCAGGCGCAACGGGTATGGCAGAACTCAAGCAGCAGTACCAGGAAATCGTCGAAGGCAAGCCGGTCACCGTGAAGAAGTTCGCCCACCAGCTCGCTTACAACCTCATTCCGCACATCGACGTGTTCACCGACAACGGCTACACGAAGGAAGAAATGAAGATGTTCAACGAAACGCGCAAGATTATGCACAGCGACGTCCGCTGCGCTGCTACCTGCGTCCGCGTTTCAGCACTCCGCTGCCATTCCGAAGCCATCAGCTTCGAAACGGAACGTCCGCTTTCTATCGAAGAAGTCCGCAACGCTATCAAGAACGGCGAAGGCCTCCAGCTCTGCGATGACGTAGCAAACAACGTCTACCCGATGCCGCTCAACCTCATGGGCACGGACGACGTCTACGTTGGCCGTATCCGCAAGGACCTCGCTTGCGATAATGGCATGAACATCTGGATTGTTGGCGACCAAATCCGCAAGGGTGCAGCTCTCAACGCTGTCCAGATTGCAGAACGCCTCTAATCGCGTTGCGCTCCGGCCAAAAGCCGCGAAACGCATTTAAAAAAGAGTCTAGCCTTTGCTAGACTCTTTTTTTGCATGTCATCCCGGCCCAAGTGCCGGGATCGCCATTATACAATAACGCCTCCCTTTCGGGAGGCGCATCTTGTTTCACATGTCTTGCCGGCCACTATGCCGGCATCGGTATTTCAGCAATTAGAAGCGGACCATCGCACTGAAGTCGATGAACGTTCCATCAGCCTGGAAGTAGTTGCCAAGACCCGTGAAGAGCTTTTGACCAAGGCCCATTTCAACAGCGAGGAAGTCCTTGTACTGGTAACGGAAACCGATAGAAGCATTGACGGCATCCATCTTGTCCATCATCTTGGAATAATCGGCATTCTTATTCTTCACATAACGGAATGCAACCCAGTCATAACCGACTTCACCGTAGAACATTAAGTTCTTGTTTTCGCCAACGAAAACTTCACCCATCATGCTCGGTTGGAGAACGGCGGTAAGGGCGTACATGTCAACCGGATCATCAAAGTTTCTGTAAGAGAAGATTGCTGCGGCACCGAGAAGAATGCGAGCATTTTCGTTTTCAAGAACGGAAAGACCGCCACGGATGTACGGAGCGAGATCCCAGTAAGAAGGAATCGGAGTGCCCGGTTGCTTTACATCGCCATCGATTTCCGTTTCATTATTGAAGCTGACGAATCGTGCACCGAGAGTCCAGGTAAAGTTCTTGGCAGTCGGAGCGTTGGTCAAGCTGAGGCCGACCGTGAGGCTGTCAAAGCGGTCTTCGGTTTCTGCACCAAGATCCGGATCAGTGTGGGTCTGAGTCTTCGTAGTGAGCCAGTCCACATTTGCAGCAATGTTCATGCCCAAGAAGCTCTTGGCGATAGCTGCTGCCCAGTCATCACCACCAAAGGTCTTCGATTTAACGCCAGGTGCAACTTCATCACCTTCAACAGTAACAGAACCATTGCCATCATTGCTGACGCGGTCACGACCAAGACCGGCTCTGATGTAGAAGCCGAAACCCGGAGCAGCGTAACCGAGAGTGAGACGGCCAAGCTGGCTGTCATCATGCGGAGCATCGCTAATGTCAAAAGCAGTGAAGAAAGAACCGAGAGAGACAATGCCAAGCTTGTTAACCGGTTCAATGTAGAAGAACTTGCGGTTTGCAAACAAGTTCGGGAAGTCGAGCAAGAGGTCCGTGTTGTTAGCGGCGGCCATGTTGCTGTTTCTGTTATAGGACTTGCCGTGCAAGATTGCATTGAACGGAGTTCTTCTGGATTCCTTAGGAATTTCCGGAGCAACAAACGGAACCGGAGCTGTGAGGCTTTCAGAAGAAGCAGCCTGTTCTTCCTGCTGCTGAAGCTGCTGTTCGCTATAGGACGGAGCGGTCGTTGCATCCTGAGCAAATGCGACACCGAAGCTAACGAGGCCAATGCCAAACATCGTTTTCAAATTCATAGTCTTTCCTTGTAATAAGATTTTTTGATTTGCGTGACAAAAATATAATTAAACAAGATTCTCCGGATTCAAGCACTTGAGTTCATCCACCACAAAAAGTCCGTCCTTGCGGATGAGCTTGTCGTCGAACCAAATTTCGCCACCACCGTATTCCGGACGCATAATCAAAACCAAGTCCCAGTGGATGGCAGACTTGTTTCCGTTCGGGGCATCTTCGTAGCACATGCCCGGCGTAAAGTGGATGGAACCCGCAATCTTTTCGTCGAACAAAATGTCGCACATCGGAGAGAGCACAAACGGGTTGAAGCCAATCGCAAATTCGCCCACGTAGCGAGCGCCTTCGTCCGTATCAAAGATGGCATTCAGGCTCTTGTTGTCTCCTGTTTCGCAGGTCGCTTCGACAATCTTCCCCTGCTTGAAGACGAGGCGGATGTTGCTGAACTGCTTGCCTTCGTAAAGCGTCGGCGTGTTGTAATGGATGACGCCTTCGATACTCCCCTGCACTGGCGCCGTATAGACTTCGCCATCAGGAATGTTCATGTTGCCGCAGCACGGCACCGCCGGAATGTCCTTGATGCTGAACGTGATGTCCGTGTCCTGCGCGACGAGACGCACCTTGTCCGTCTTGTTCATGAGGTCGACCAAAGCCTGGGCGGCGCGCTGCATCTTTGGATAATCGGCAAGGCAAGCCTTGAAGTAGAAGTCTTCGAACGCTTCCGTGCTCATCTTTGCGCCCTGGGCCATAGACGGGTTCGGCCAGCGGAGCACGCACCAGCGCGTGTTGTTCACACGGTAGTTAAGCACGTCCTGCGTGATTTTTCTGTACGCAAGCATCTTCTTGTCTTCGATATCGCAGTTTTCCATCGCGTTGTTCATCGCGCGGATAGAGAGGTAAGCCTGCATCTGCTTCATCTCATTCATTGCTAAGTCCGCAGAGAGCTTCATCTGTTTTTCGGAAGCGCTACGGATAACTTCACGGCGGACGCGGCTATTGTAATTGTGGACAAATGCGTTACCGCCAACTTTGGCAACAGCCTTGATGAGCTCTGTCGAGAGCTCGTCCGGCGTATCGGTCGTTTCGATTAAAATATTTTCGCCCGCCTTGAGAGCTATGGCGTTGTTGATCAAATTTTCTGCAAGTTGCGTAATGCGAGGATCTTTCATTCTTTACCCCATAAATTAAAATCACCGAAAGTCGGCGACAAGAATCGCCGACTTAAATTTAAAAATCTATTTGTCTTTATTCTACTCCAAATGCCATTCCATTACTCCGTAAAGGTAAACGGAATCGTCACTGTCGTATTTCCAGATTTGATCTTGCTGAATTTCCATCCACTCACAGACTTCTTGACTTCGCTATCGAATTCTGCATATCCCGTCGTAGAACCCACCACAGCGATGCTGATGATTTCGCCTCCCGGCGCAATAGTGAACTTCAATGTAACCTTGCCCTGGAATCCAGGTTTCTTCTTCAAGTATTTGTTGTAAACGTGGCGAAGCCCCGGTGTACGCTGCTTAACGACCTTCATGATTTCAAAAGCCGAACGGGATGCACTCGGAGATCCCATATCGATTTCATTCATCTTCGGTTCCTTCATAGTACCCATAGCCTGTGTCGAGATGGCCCCTGCAGAACCACCTAGCAAGCCGTCAAGCATGTCGCCAATTCCACCAGAACCTCCCGCAATGCTTCCAGGATTGAATTTGTCGCCTCTTTTGCCACGACGCTCACCAATTTTTGTCTTTCCAGATTTCATCACGCCATTGACATGAGTGAGTACATCATGGATATCTTTAGCAAACTTCGTACCCATCAAATCGTAAGGTGACAAGCCTGCTTTACTTGTTCGTATGGCAAGTTCCTTAAGGACACCGCGGTTGACAGGAGCCCTCGGGTTACCTTCACCTTTAGGCTTTGCTGCACCTCCTTTATGTTTACGATTGTTTTTTTCATCATTTTTCTTTACATCTTTTTTGACTTTCGGTTCCTCCTTTAAAGGTTCGTCAATTTTCATTGTTGTTGTGATTGTTGGACTTTCTGGTGCTGGTTCAAACATGACCTCACCAATCAACGCTTCATACGTAGAAGCCCAGAAGCCAAGCATCAACGCGACAATAAGCGATGCACCAGAAATGCGCACCATCTTCTTGTCGGAATCTGGCATCAAGGATGCGATGAACGCATCTTGTTTTTGCTTTGTTGTTTTCATGATTTTATCCTCCCTTTTCAGGAAATTGGATGTTTTTGTTTTTTTGGTATCAGCAAACCAACTACCCCGTGAGCGGAGTATCAATTTGCCGAATGGCAACACTTCGGAATAAGGCTACCCGAACAAGCCTTTATTGCGAAGTTTCACGCGATTACATACAATATCAGAAAAACTTTATTACAAAGTAAGGTATTTACTTAAACAACCCACATCCTTACCACACCCATAAAGTACCAATAAAAAAATCGCAAAAACCACTGCGAAACAGTAAAGAAAAATTCATACGTATAATTGTAAACTCAGATAAAATAAGGCTTTCCGCGTAGTTATTGGGTTTGTTCGCGATTTTAGTTTTTATCTCAGCCCTAGATTTTTACAAAACTTAGACCAGAATAATTTATTCCATATTAGATCATTTGGGGCAAAAAAGAGAGTTACATCGCTCCAGAACAGGCTATATCGCTCAAATTACGTACTTAACAAGCTCTCGCGGACCTGTTAGTACGTAAAATCTCAAAATTTTGCACAAATTAAACATCATACTATGTCCTAATCCGGACCATTTACGTACTTAAAGTCTCAAAACACGTCACCAAGTACGTAAATCAACCCGCACTATTTACTACAAATTAAAAATTTACGTACTTCAAAGGAAAATCACTCCATTCAAGTACGTAGCATACAAAAAAAGTGCTAAAAAAGGAGCGCATTTAAGGCCTTTATAGAGGTTTTTCGAGAAAAAAAATCAAAAGACTTACCTATATTTCCATTATCATGAAACTTTTAGCAACTCCTCCCGACTTAAATAAGATTGCTCGCCCGAACTGGATTGAAATCAACCTAGACGCTCTCTGCAACAACATTCAATTTATCAGAAGCCAGATTCCGGCTTCTACAAAAATTTTGCTCCCTGTCAAGGCCGACTCCTACGGCCACGGAAGCCTAGCCTGCTCTTTCGCCGCCAAGTTCGGTGGTGCCGACTACCTCGGCGTCGCCCACATTAGCGAAGGCATGCTGCTTCGCCAGTACGGCATGGACTTGCCGATTCTCGTGCTCGGCCCCTGCACGCCTTCTGACTTTGCGTACTTTGTCGAATACCAGTTGACCGCCGCCATCACGGACCTTCGCACTGCTGTTGCCTTCGACCAGTTCCTCGGTGAAACAGGCACGGAATGCAAGGCACACCTCGCTATTGACACGGGCATGAACCGCTACGGCTTTGACGCCGAAGACTTCAACAACATCCGCGCGGCCCTTAGCCTCAAGCATCTCAAGTTCGAAGGCATGTTCACGCATCTCGCTACTGCCGACATGCCGGGCAACCCGAAAACAGAAATTCAGATCCAGCGCTTTACAAGACTCGTCGATGTGCTCGATGCCGACGGACTCCGCCCGGCCATTTGCCATTGCTCTAGTTCCGCAGGCACGCTCACGCATCCCGAAAGCCATTTCGACATGGTGCGCCCAGGCCTCACGCTTTACGGTTACAACTGCATGGGAGCAGTCCCGACCACATTGCCTATCAAGCCGGTCATGAAAATCAAGTCCACCATCCGCCACGTGCACGACGTGAAGCCCGGCGAAACCGTCAGCTACGGCGGTTACTGGGCAGCCCAGCAGCTCACGCGCATCGCAACCATCGCCATCGGTTACGGCGACGGTTACCTCCGCGGCGAATACAACAAGGGCTTTGTTTTTATCCGCGGACAGCTCTGCCCGATCCTCGGACGCGTCTGCATGGATGCGACAATGGTCGACGTAAGCCACATTCCGGATGTGCAAGTTGGTGAAACCGTTGATGTCGTGAACGGCGAACTCGACTTCCGCATTTCGATGGAAAGCGTCGCCGAAGAACACCACACAATTCCGTACGAAATCACAAGCCGCGTGGCTCGCCGCCTGTACCGCAAATACTACTGGAAGAACCGCCTCGTGCGCTGGGACTACCTCAAGGAAGAATTCGGCGTCAAGGATTTCAAGGAATATCCATTGCGCTAGGAGAAGCTCCACATGGTATGAAGTTTGATGACCCGAAATTCAAAAAGATAAGCCACCGGAACGTCTGGGGCGAATGGACCTTTATCTTCGAGGGATCAAGGCTTTGTGGCCTAAAATTTCGGGAAACTTCAGACGAAGTAAAAGCGACTCCGAGCAACGTGCAGGCTTGCGCCTATGCAAGCCCCGACATGGAAACGGAATTAAATAGCCGCGTTCGCAGCGCCTACCGCAAGGCCGTGAACGAACTTAATTTGTACCTCGCAGGTAAAATCTGCGAGTTTTCTATACCCATAAAAATCTACGGTACAGACTTTCAGAAAAAAGTTCTCGAAGTCACACGCGGCATCCCTTACGGTAAAACTTGTACGTACAAACAAGTTGCCGAAGCGGTCGGTCATCCGCAGGCCGTGCGTGCCGTCGGGAATGCTCTACACAACAATCCGATTCAAGTCGTCATCCCCTGCCACCGCGTGATAGACAGTCGTGGTCGCCTGAGCGGTTATGCGCTTGGCGTCGGCCTAAAAAGAAGGCTCCTCTGCATGGAAGGAGCCATTCCGAATGAATTAATGTTGGAATAACAAAACAAAAATCGCAAATGCAACCAATTGTTTATTGAACAACCTACGACTCGGTCATGAAAACAAGCAAGCTTGTTTTCGCGCCTCTCGTGATAACGGTTGTTTGCAAAATGAACGCAAAATAAAATTTTCCTTGTTTTCCCGGAATGAGTTTGTTAAATTAAGCACATCCGTTCTTGATAACGCAAATTGTTTTCAAGAACTTTTTTGCTAGATCGTTTTCTATATCCTTTGCTATATGAGATTGCGTACCAGCTCGCTTTAAACAACTGGTTCCACTGAATAAATGGAAAACGAAAATAAGGTTACTAAACGAAAACACGACGCATACTTCCGCTGGCTATTTGCCGATACAACACACGCGCGCTACTTGCTTGAACTTGCGGGAAAAATAAATCACGAGATTGACGCTTTCCTGACTCAGATCAATCTTGATACGCTCATGCGTATTCCAGATTCCTATTCAGAAGTTGATGACACTGGCGAAGCGGACCTCGCGTTTCGTGTGAACGTCTCGACGGGCGCCCCGATTCTCGTCGGAATTCTGCTAGAACACAAGTCCGGACGTGATCCTGTGATTTTTGACCAAATCTCTAAATACATCCACTCCGTCATGAAAATCCAAGACAAAAATCGGATTTTTAGCGGCATTCCGACAATGGCGATAATATTCTACAACGGACGTGACAACTGGAATCCTCTCAAGATTCTTGAAAAGTCCTATCCCGATTATTTTCGCGGGAAAGTGCTCCCGTTCCAGTGTACGTTCGTGAATATGGCCGATATTCCCGACAGTGACTGCCTCGCCTGTGAAGATACGGCAACCGGTATGGGGATAATCGCGCTAAAGCATGCGTTCAACAAAGACAAGCTGCTGGAACTGTTGCCTCAGTTCTGTAAATTCTTGGATAAAATGCCGCGAAACGAGGCCTCTTGTCTGCTTGAAAAAACAAGTATATATTTCAAGAAACCCCTACGCTTCGGCAATGGAAAAGCAAGCTTTTCCGCTGCTCTCAGCTTGTAGGGTTTTGATAGAGTATTTAGGTAAAGATTTTTTAAAGGAGCTGAACATGGCGTTCGTAAGCATTGGGCAAAAATACGGTTTCGTAAGCATTGGCGACTATTTCCGCCAACAATTGGCAGAAGAACGCCAACAAATGACGGAAGAACGTCAGCAATTGGCGGAGGAACATCTGCAAATGGCTGAAGAACGTCAGCAGATTACAGAAGAACGCCTGCAAATGACTGAAGAACGTCAGCAATTTGAAGAGAAACTCGCCGATGAACGTGATAAGTTGAAAAAAGCCGAAGAAGAAAAGATTAATACAGCAAGAGGGCTATACAAAGACAAAGTCCCCATAGAAATTCTTATCAAAAGATTCAACCTGACCAAAGAACAGATTCTTGGAAAATAAAAAACAGGCGACCGAAACAGGCCGCCTACTTTGTATATTCGTTCGTCTAATTTATGCGCATTGCAGTGCACCGAGCATGTCATAGACTTGAGCTTCGACACTCAAGAGCTCCATGTCGTAATTCGGAGCCCATTCAAGAATCGGCACGTTGTTGGTCTGGGCATATTCGCGGAAAAGGCTCTTATCGCCAACGGAATGGCTCAAAAGCACCGGACAAGTGTTATTATGAACGTTCAAGCCTTCAATAAGCTTGTCTGATTTAAATCCATAGGACAAATTGAAAACGAAGTCGGCGTTGGCACAAGCCTCGTCGATAACATCCTTGTCGGATTCTGCATCACAGGCAAAGATTTCCCCTATTTCAATATTACCGATAGCGTTGAACACACCATCCTTGATGTCCTTGAGCATGGACAGGAGCCCATGGCCAAGAATCGTATCGGATCCCCAGATTAAAACATTCATACACTCACCTTCTTTTTTACGAATCAAGCAATGTTTGCCGGGAGACATTCATTACTTTTTTCTTACGCGCCGCATATATAGTAAAATTTACTCTATTTTGGAATAAAAAATTAAAAAAAACATACAAAAATTTGACATTTATCACATTTTGTAAATAAATAAAGCCCTGATTTTATACTTAACTAGCGAGGCTTAATATACAAATGTATACAAAGCTTATCGTTGTGAGAATAAAAGCGTCGGCCACAACCTTAAAAGGCGAGTGCCGCGACCATACTTGTATGGTCATGGTCGAGCCGTAAGGTTGGCGCTTGCGCCAGGATGGGTTTAAGTTTTTCCGAGCTGGGACCCCGCCCGCATGACGTACTTTTTGGTTCTTGAAAAGAATAATTACTATATTTACGCCGGATTTTAACCAAAACCCGCGAATGCGGGGCAAATTAAAAAGGAATAAACAATGTCCGAAAATCTCTCTGTACTGACCAAGGCCCGTCAGGCCTATCAGCCGAAGCTCCCGGTCTCCCTCAAGAACGGAGCCCTGAGTGTGAAGATTAACAAGGGTGCAGCTACGGAATCCGTTAGCGACCAGGCCAAGATCAAGGAACTCTTCCCGAACACTTACGGTCTTCCGGTTGTTCAGTTCGAAGCTGCCGAAGCCAAGGCTGGCAAGGCTCTCCGCATGGGCGTGGTTCTCTCTGGTGGCCAGGCTCCGGGTGGACATAACGTTATCGCCGGTATCTACGACGGCATCAAGTCCGTTTCCAAGGATTCCGTCCTTTTCGGTTTCCTCGGCGGCCCCTCCGGTCTCGAAAACGGCAAGTACATTGAAATTGACGACGCCAAGATGGACGCCTACCGCAACGCCGGTGGCTTCGACATGATCCAGTCTGGCCGTACCAAGCTCGAAACTGAAGAACAGTTCAACAAGTGCATCGCTGTTGCAAACAAGCTCGACCTCGACGCTATCGTTATCATCGGTGGTGATGACTCCAACACGAACGCTGCAGTTCTCGGTGAATACTTCCAGTCCAAGGGCGTCAAGACCTGCGTTTGCGGTTGCCCGAAGACCATCGACGGTGACTTGAAGAACGAATACATCGAAACCTCTTTCGGTTTCGACACCGCTGTGAAGACCTACTCTGAACTCATCGGCAACATCATGCGCGATGCTAACTCTGCTCAGAAGTACTGGCACTTCATCAAGCTCATGGGCCGCTCTGCTTCCCATATCGCTCTCGAAGCTGCTCTCCAGACCCACCCGAACATCTGCCTTATCTCTGAAGAAGTCAAGGCAAAGCAGATGAAGCTCAAGGACGTGATCAAGCAGGTTGCTGACGTTGTTTACGCTCGTGCAGCTCAGGGCAAGAACTTCGGTGTCGCCCTCATTCCGGAAGGCCTCCTCGAATTCATCCCGGACGTTGGCGTCCTTATCTCTGAACTTTCTGAAGCTCTCGCCCACCACGAAGCCGAAGTCGAAGGTCTCGACACGGCTGCTAAGGTCGAAAAGCTTTGCGCATGGGTCAGCGCTGAATCCGCAGAAGTCTTGAAGAGCCTCCCGGCTGGCATCCAGGCCCAGCTCATGCTCGAACGCGACAGCCATGGCAACGTTCAGGTTTCCCTCATCGAAACTGAAAAGCTCATCATCGAAATGGTCAAGAAGGAACTCAAGAACCGTGGTGACTTCAAGGGCAAGTTCTCTGCTCTCAACCACTTCTTCGGTTACGAAGGCCGTTGCGCAGCTCCGTCCAACTTCGACGCTGACTACTGCTACAGCCTCGGCTTTGCAGCCTCTGTTCTCGCCCTCAATGGCATGAACGGCTACATGAGCTCTGTCCGTAACGTCACCAAGGGTATCGAAAACTGGGTCGCTGGCGGCCTTCCGATCACCATGATGATGAACATCGAACGCCGTCACGGTGCCGACAAGCCGGTTATCCGTAAGGCTCTCGTTGAACTCGAAGGCCCGATGAGCGCTCCGTTCAAGTACTTCGCCGCTCGCCGCGACGAATGGGCTAAGACTGAATCCTACACCTACCCGGGTCCGATCCAGTACTGGGGTCCGAGCGAAGTTTGCGATATCACGAACTTCACGATCAAGCTCGAACGCGGTGCAATGTAATTGATGATTTTCTCTCGATGATTGTCATTCCCGCGAAGGCGGGAATCTCCATTCGGGAACATCCAATTGCTTTACGCAAAAAGAGAAGTCCTTTTAGGACTTCTCTTTTTTTATGCTTAAAAGTCGAAATTTTGTAATAAAACCTATGTTTAGTACATATAAATTTCACCAAACATTACAGCATTGAATCAACATCTTTTTTTGCATCAAGCCACATTTTCAGAAGCTTAATAAGGCTTTCGTTATTTTGCCATCCATTCGGAATACCATCTGTATTCGGAAGTGTTAAATTAAAATTATCAAAGAAAATGGATGCATTGGCGTTTGCTTTTGTGTATGTCTTTGTTGCCTTTTTCAATTTTTGGATAGCAGCTTCAATAGTTGCTTCGGTTATTACATCGCTGATTAGCGTATCTTTATTTATATGTACTCCATCCCATTTTGAAGAAACATCCTCTTCTGTCCAAACTAAAAGCTCAGCATTTGTTGTGATGTGACTAACGTTGTCAATATTTATATATCCGCCATTAATCGGATACCAGCAAGCCGTGCTTTTCTTGCATCCTGTTAAAGCAAGAAGACCAATCATGAGTGATAAGTAGATAATTTTTTTCATTAGAAACTCCTTCTTATTATGTTTCTTTAAACTATGCGAACATCACATAGTATGAGGAAAACTAAAAAAAAAAGAATCACAAAAAAGGTCCATACCATATTCTTGGTGAATCCGTGCATACGTTTTTTGGGGACCTAAATAAGAAAAACCTCCGTTTTACCGGAGGTTTTCTAAGATTTCACACTTCACTGTGCAGAAGATGTTCAACTAACCCTTATTCCCTTCGCTTGTACTTAGCAGATAAGCGTCGATGAACGGCTTGATCTTTCCATCGAGTACGCCTGCAGTGTCAGACGTTTCAACGCCTGTGCGGAGGTCCTTCACAAGTTGGTACGGCTGCAACACGTAGCTGCGGATCTGGCTCCCCCATTCGACCTTCTTCTTCTCGGCCATGCGGGCATCGCGCTTCGCTTCTTCTTCCAAGCGGTAGTGTTCTGCGACCATGGTCTTGAGCATCTTGTAGCAGGTTTCGCGGTTTTGAATCTGGCTGCGTTCCGTCTGGCAGCTAGCCATGATGCCTGTCGGCAAGTGGGTCATACGCACTGCGGAATCCGTCTTGTTGATGTACTGACCACCGGCACCACTACTGCGGTACGTGTCCACACGCACTTCGGACATGTCGAGATCGAATTCCACATCTTCGTGTTCGGGGTACAGATAAACGGCGGTAAAGCTCGTATGGCGGCGAGCGTTCGCATCGAACGGGCTAATGCGCACCAAGCGATGGACACCAATTTCAGAACGGAGCAAGCCGTAAGCGTTTTCGCAAGTGACTTCAATCGTTGCACTTTTGAGGCCCGCATCTTCCGCTTCCTGAAAATCCACTACCTTGAAGTCCATCTTTTCGCGTTCAAAGAAATGCGTGTACATGCGGAAAAGCATGAGCGCCCAGTCCTGGGACTCCGTGCCGCCTGCACCCGGATGGATAGACATGAGGCATGCGCAAGCATCATCCGGACCGTTCAGCATCTTCTTGAATTCCATCGCTTCAACCCTGGACTTGAGGTCTGCAATGTCGGATTCGAGCGTCGCCGTAAGGTCGGCAGATTCTTCGTCCTTGCTCATTTCGTAAAGCTCGGCAAGGTCGTCGCATGTCTGGGAAACTTCTTTCCAGGAATCAATGAGTCCCTTGAGGTTCCCAATCTTTTTCATCATCGCCTGCGCCTTTTCCTGATCGTTCCACAGGTTCGGGTCGCCAGAATCCTTTTCAAGGACATAGAGTTCTTCGGTCTTTGCCTCTAAGTCAAAGATACCCCCAGAGTTTATCGATGCGGCTACGCAATTCGATAAGCCCGGTGTGAGTAGTGTTGAATGCCATTTACAACTCCATTTTTCAAATTTTTCTGGTCTTCCAGAACAAAAGAGGATGCCGTTTAGCATCCCTTAAGGTCGGTCACCTACGGTGCCCTTTAGGTCTTAGGTAACAGGTTTTAGGTAAGAAATCATGCGCAAGCGCATCCATAACCATGCGGCAAAGCCGCGATTATAATCCTAAAACCTAATCCCTAAAACCTACAACCTAATAGTTACTTAGCAGCGCCGATTGCCTGAGGCGGCTGGTACTTCTTGTCGAGGTACTGAACCTTGTAGGTCTTGCCGAGATCGTCGAGGTAAGCCTTGAGCTTAGCCTGGCGTTCCTGTTCGGCCTGCACACGGAGGATGTAGTCGATCTGGTGCTTGTAGCTTTCAAACTTGCCGTCGTTCTTTTCGGTAAGCATGAAGATAGAAACGCCATCCTTTTCCGTGATAACTTCAGAGATTTCGCCAACCTTGATCTTATCGACAGCCTTGGCAAAAGCAGCGCCTTTGGACTTTGCGACAAACTTGTTCATGATACCGCCAGTCTTCTTAGCTTCCTTGTCATCGCTATAGACGGCAGCAAGCTGAGCAAAGGTTGCCTTCTTGGAGCGAACCTGGGCTGCAAGACCCTTCAACATGTCCTTGGCATCGCTGATTTCCTGAGCGCTCTTACCCTTAGTAGAGATAAAGATGCGGGCTCCACTAATCGTATCGTTGATGGCGACCTTAGTCTTGTTGAGTTCCCAGAAAGCCTGGAGCTGCTTTTCGGTCGGAGCTTCGGGATACGGAACCTTCTTTTCGAGAATCTGTTCGCTCTTGAGCTGGTCTTCAATCTTGGACTTGAACTGAGCCATCGTCGTGTTAGACTTCTTGAGTTCCTTCTGGAAAGCTTCTTCGCTCGGGAACTGCTTCTTGAAGAGAGCCGTGAGGCTATCGACCTTACCGGCAGAAACCTTGATACCCATCTTCTTAGCTTCGAGCTTGATGAGTTCCTGACCCACAAGGTTGTCAACAACGGCATAGCGAAGTTGAGTCATCATTTCATCGGTCAACTTCTGGCCCGGAGCCTGCTGTTGGCCAAGCATTGTTGCAAGGCTATCAATCTTGCCTGCAGAAATACCGGTCTTTTCGACACGGATGACATCGATGCTTTTCGTATTCATCAACTGAGCAGAAGCAATACCGGCAGTAACGAGCACGGCAGCAACACCACGAGAAATGAGTTTAAGAGACATTATTTATCCTTTTATAAAAAAATCAAGGGTTTTAAAAATCAAGGGTTAATATAGAAAACTTACAACGAACGAGCACACCACCATTGTGATTTTACGCAAACAAAACAATGTTCTTACAAAAAATTGAACATAAGGCTCGTTTTTGCTAAATTATTGCACATGAACAAGATTAAAGTATATACGTTGCAAGGCAAATGGACCGGGGATTTCGATTCCAACAACAAGTGGTACAAGGACGAAGCGCTCAAGCTTAAAGGCAAAGACATCGATTTGCTCGTCCTCCCCGAACTTTTCCACACTCCGTACTTCCCGTTCGAAGAAAACGCAGACTTTTTCGACTTGGCGATTGAAAAGGACCACCCGATTGTTGCCGAATGGCAGGCAATCGCAAAGGAACTGAACGCCGTTGTCGTGTTCCCGTTCTTTGAAAAGCGTGCCCGTGGCATTTACCACAACTCCGCATTCGTGTTTGAACGCGACGGAAGCATCGCAGGGCTTTATCGCAAGAGCCACATTCCTGATGACCCCGCCTTCTACGAAAAGTATTACTTTATTCCTGGTGACACCGGTTTTGAACCCATCAAGACTAGTGCCGGTACACTAGGCGTGCTCATTTGCTGGGACCAGTGGTTCCCTGAAGCCGCACGTATCATGAGCCTCAAGGGTGCCGATGTGCTCATCTACCCGACCGCTATTGGCTGGATGGATTCTGAGCCCAAGGAAATTTACCCGCGCCAACAAGATAGCTGGATGACGGTCATGCGCGGACACGCGATTGCAAACCGCACATTCGTGATTGCCGCTAACCGCTCGGGTGTCGAAGGACACCTCACGTTCTGGGGCACAAGCTTTGTCGCCGCACCGGACGGATACATTTTGCAAAAGTGCGATCCGGAATTCTTGGGTGCAAGCTATGTCGAACTCGACCTTGCCGAAACCGAAGAAAATCGCCGCTGGTGGCCGCATTTCCGCGACAGACGCGTGGACTTGTACAAGGACATTTTGAAGATTTGGGCTGATTAGTTGTTAGCCGTTAGTCATTAGCTATTAGTAAAAAAGGCAGCAAAGCTGCAATTATAAGACTAAGGACCATTGACTAATGACTATTGACCAAAGATTTAATATAAAGGATTTTTTCCATGACGAAAAATTCAATTCGTTATCCGGCAGAATGGGAAAAGCAGAGCGCCACGTGGCTTGCATTCCCGCACAACAAGACGAACTGGTATGGTGAACGCGGCATCAACATCCGCAAGTTCTATGTAGAACTTATTCGTAACATCACGGAATTCCAGCCGGTGAACTTGTTGCTCCCCGCCAAGAACTTTTTGACCGACGAAGAAAAAGCGGCTCTCGTAAACCGCCCGTTCCCGGTGAACTTCATCGTCATCAAGACGAACGACATCTGGATTCGCGACTACGGTCCGTTCTTTATGAAAAAGGGTGACAAAAAAGTTGTCACTGAAACGCAGTTTAACGCCTGGGGAGCCAAGTTCCCGCCATGGGGACTCGACAATGCCATCCCGCAGAAGATTGCCGAAAAGCAGGGACTCCCGCTCAACGAAAGCGTCCCGTTCATCTTTGAAGGTGGCGCCATCGAAGTCAACGGCGACGGCCTCGCCATCACGACCGAAGATTGCCTCGTCGGCAAGAACCGCAATGACGAGAAAGATTTGAAAAAAGTCGTGAAGGCCCTCTGCAAAGCCTTCGGCCTCAAGGAAATGCTCGTGCTCCCGCACGGATTGCACGGCGACCACACAGATGGTCACATCGATAACGTTGCACGCTTTGTCGAGAAAGACAGAGTCGTCATGAGCATGACGGACAACAAGCGCTCCCCCAACTACGCGATTTTGACCGAAGCCAAGCAGTTCATCGAAAGCTGGCTCAAGGAACATTACGAAACAGCCAAGGTCGATACGCTCCCGCTCCCGCCGCAGCGCGTGCTCGATGACGGACAAATTCTCCCGGCATCGTACATGAATTACATCTACGTAAACGGCGGGCTTATCTTCCCGAAATACAAATGCCCCAACGATGCCAAGGCAAAGAAATATTTCGAAAGCGTGTACCCGGATCGTAAGGTGATTGGCATTGATTGCCGCACCGTGATTGAAGAAGGCGGCAGCCTCCACTGCATGAGCAAGCACGAAGCAGATTAGGGATTAGGGATTAGGCTTTAGGTATTAGGTTTTTAGGAAGAAAAACGAGGCTTCGCCTCCCTTATTTTGATGCACGAAGTGCATGATACTTATGCTAAGACCTATCCCCTAAAACCTATAACCTATTTACCCTTCCTTGCTTTTGCGATTGCTTCTTTTGCTAGTTTATCTACAAGTTCATTCCACTTGACGCCAGTATGGGCGGCGACCTTTTCGAACTGCACACGATACAGATAAGGTTTTGCTGCCGCCACATACATTTTGGCAATATTGCTCTTGGCCTGCCATTCGCCCTTAGCCCAACGCGCAATGCCCTCGTAGTCATGGCAAATAACGCCATTCATGTGGTGAGCATCAAGCCAACGCATTGCCTGGAAAGAGGCCATCACTTCCCCATCGATATTGCGGCTCTCCGCATCGAAAGCCGTAATTCCTGAGCCACGAGCAAGTTCCTTGTCGTCTTCAGTTACAACAAAAGCCCAGCCTGCAGGGCCAAATCCAAGCGAAAACGAACCATCGACAAATACACGGATCCCATCGGGCGCAGGAGCCTCCATTCCGTCGAGCCAAGCCTGAGCTTCATCACGGGAACCGAAGGATTTGAACAAAACACCTTTAACTCCATGCGTGAGCTTAAGGCACTCGTCCCACGTGGTTACAATTTTCTTTTCATTTTCGCTTTTTACGGCATAGAACTTCTGTTTAGGCATGGCGCAAATTTATATATTTTTATTGAAATAGAATTAGGAGACCTTTTGTTTTCTTCACGGTACTTTGCCAACGGCAAAAAATATTTTGCTTTGCGCTTCCTTTGCAAGCCATTATTGTATCGTTGGTTTGCATATAAAGCACAGATTACAAAGGAATCCAAGACGTTTTCGTTCCCCGAGTGCTTGCAAAATGGCGAAAAAACCGTGATTTTCATGCCCGAGGACAAGGAAGTCGCTAAAGTCATCCTAAGCGAAATCCCCGACGAAAATCTCAAAAAAATCTTGTTTGTCGCTCATAGCGATCTTGAAATTCTCTTTTCAAAGAAAAGGGCTCAAGTTACATATTACACAGACGAAGGCTGCCGTTATGGCGAGCCCCTTTTCGACAAGCTTGAATACCAAGTAAAAACTTTTGCCCCCACGGCCTGTGTTTATCCAGGTCCATACAAACCACAATTTTTATACCTCGCCCTCGTTAGTGGTGCCGCGTGCCGAGTCGGTTTTGACTGCGCCAAGGAGTACCCGTTCTTAAACTTAAGTCTCCACCCGCTCAAGACTATTTCGCCCGCTAGGATGATGGCACGCTATTTTACAAAGGGTAAAAAAGGCTAGCCATGCAAAAGATGTTTTCGACAATCATCACCGAAAATGGCGGCTATGCAGACTTGCACATGCACACCAAGCTCTCCGATGGAACGCTTTCCGTTGATGAATTGCTCATGCTCTGCAAGCGCAAAGGGCTCCGTTGCATTTCCATTACGGACCATGACAATCTCGACAGCTACAAGCTCGCCGAAGAGCCTGCCAAGGAAATCGGTCTCGAAATCATCCCTGGAATTGAAATTTCTGCCGTGTGGCAGGGCAAGGACATCCACATTCTGGGTTACTTCTGCGACCCGACGAACCTCGCCTTGAACATGGAACTCGAAGATTTCGCCAAGCAGCGCATCGCACGCGTAAAGGCAATCATCAAAAAGCTGAACGCGCTCGGCATTGGCATCACGTTCGAAAAAGTGCATTCGTACTGCAAGGGTAAAATCATTGGCCGTCCGCACATCGCGATGTCACTCGTCGATGAAGAATACATCTCGAACTTCTCCGAAGCGTTCACAAAATACCTCGGAGACGGTTGCATCGCCTTCGTCGAAAAGAAAGGCCTCAACCCGCAAGAAACCATCCGACTGATTGAAAACGCCGGTGGCATTGCGGTACTCGCCCACCCGTACAAGTCCGGGCTCAGCGACAAGTTCATCGAGAACATGGTGGAATGGGGTATCCAGGGCATGGAAGTCTACAGCCCTGCGCAAAAAGGTGCTGTTGGACGCAAGTACAAGGAAATGGCTCAAAGATTCGGTCTTGTGGGCACAGGCGGTTCCGACTTCCACACCGAAAACGGGACTTACCCCCCAGGTTGCATGAAAATGCCCTATACCGTTGTCCAGGCACTTCGAGAAAGACGCGAAAAGTCTCGTGCAGAATGGTTCTAATGAATCGTGGAATTCTTCTAATTGCAGTATTGTCGACGCTTGTATCAAGCGTTTTTGCGGATGTCATCCACGCCAAGCAGAGCAAGCGCCCCGCTCCGCAGGACTCGGTTTTTGAAACGCCGAACTCCCCCGACCCCGCACCTCGAGAAACTGATGCTGGTCGTTGGGTCATTCCGCTGCGCGAAGTCATGCAGCGCACGTACGACCTTTCTGGGCAAAAATCAGAATGGGTGCTCGGCACGTCCATCCTCGGCAGTCCGGAACTCCCCGCGAAGGCTCTTGGCATTGGGAGTTTGAGCAAGCGCTACCCGAGCAAGCTCGCAGGCATTTACACCACGCGTTTAAGCTATGACGGTTCGACGCTTGCCCTCAATGGAGAAAACGGCATTCTCTTTGAAGAACGCCACGGCATCCCGGTCGATACGCCGATTACAGATGTGAACTGGGAACGCGGCGCATTTGAAGGCAACGCTTTGCGACTGGAATTCCGCCGCCTCATTACAGACTCGGTAACGCTAGACCTCGGTGTGGCAAGCCATTCCGACATGCTTTCAAAGCCGTACGAATACCAGCCTGTGACGCATTCGCCGTTCTTTGCACTCGGCCGCGACTCCACGCAAATTCCGTTTGGCGGTCGCAACATCGCCATGAACAGCATGCACCTCCAGCCTATTGTCACTTGGCGATTTGGCTACGGCAAGGCTTTTGTTAAGATAAACTATTTAAGTCTCGACAATGCCGACAATACAACGCACGAAGTTTTGCTCGATACACTAGACCCGACAGCCCGCAATTTCCAGACGGACCCGTACAGGATTATCATCGAATCTCGCACGTATGGCGGTGGCGTTGAATTCTACCCCATCAAGGATTTGACGCTCGGCACAGAAATCCATTACGGCAACCACGAAATAGAAATGCGTAAGCTATCCAGGATTATAAGAAGCTCGGACACGACATATAACGAAAACGGGCTACGCAGTATAAACATCAGCTATTACGATACGACAAAAGTCCGCAACTACGAGACGATTCTCGGAAATTTTGATGTTCGCTACAAAGCCTTCCTGAACCCGAAGCTCCATTTTGAATATGAATTTCTAAACACAGAAGAATCGGGCAGCGACACGAAAAAGGAAACGTATTACCAAGACCGCGAAATTGGCTATGCCGAAGTTTCCGATACGCTTTTCGGGAAAGCTCTTTTCCGTGTGCAGGCTGGCATGCAGCGCAATAGTTCGCTCCTTAACGAGGTCAAATTTGCACCCGCGTTTTCAATTGATGGAACGTACTTGCTCCCATATCATTTGATGGCAAGCGCCTCGTATCGCCACGACAACAAGTTCCCGGACGTGAATCAAATCAAGCTCATCGAAACAGGACGAATCGCGTTCCCGAACGAAGACCTCAAGCACGAAGTGCGCGACCGTACGACCGCCAATCTCGTGTGGCAAAAGCGCGATGTCTTTTATGGTCTTGGCCTGCGCTATGAACATGCCAACAACTTAATCAAACCCCATTGGGTGATTACCGGCAGCATCGATACAACAAGAACTTACGATGACATAAACGATGTAACGATAAATGAAGTTACCGATTCCCTACCAAACGCCTTCCGCTACGAGAATCTCGATCACGCTCATACGCTCGACTGGTTGATGCAAATCGGGTTCCGTCTTGGAAACTGGAAATTCTACTTCGAACGTGGCGAAAAGATCACTCGCACAAAGCTTATCGACACGCCTTCGCTTTATTACAAAGGCAGTATCCATTGGCAAAATCGATTTGTGAAAGATAGGCTCGGTGTGAGCGTTCGTGTGGACTTCCAGTGGTTCAATAATCGCTATGACTGCACCATTGATGAAAATGGCAAGCCCAAGCTTGTTCAGCTCAATAAGTACCTAGCGATGGATTTCGAAGCACGCATGCAGATTCTCACGTTTGAACTTTACAACCGCATCGAGAATTTCAACCACAGCATTTACGCCCCGGAATCAGGCTACACGCCTGAAGGATTGCGCTTTGCCTACGGCATTGTCTGGACTTTTGGAAACTAGGGGTGTGAGGTCGGCCCTTTGAGCTATGAGGTCGCTTCGCTTTGAGCATTGAGCGATGAGCCCGCTACGCTATGAGCCATGAGTCAATAGTTTTATCTCATTACTCAAAGGATCCTGAGCCTGCCGAAGGGCCGTCATCGACCTGATTGAGGAGCTTATCTCTTGACTGTCACTTTTCGGGTGGCGGTTCCGACTTTCACGATGTACGTTCCAGCAGCCGACAGCGGAATCATTTGATTCTGGCTTTCCAATCGACCACGCAAAATCGCGTGCCCTAGCAAATTAAAGACAGAGTAAGGAGTCCCAACTTTAGCCCCCGAAACAAGAACGTTCATTCCATCTACGCTCAAGTCAAACGACACAAGCGCTCTTTGCGGGCGCACTGGAGGAAGTGACAAAATCCCCTGATGTTCCTTAAGTACATCTTCTAAATCAGCAATGATTGGATACGGATAAACAGGACTGAGCTTCCATACATTTGAACTAGAATCTTTTGATTTCATGTGATTCAAGTCATCAACAAATTCTTTCGACTGCATATAAGCCGTTGTAAGAGCCTCACCATAAAAAAGTTTTTCATCAGGTTTAGTGGATAAGCCATAAACATTCCAATCAAAAAAAGTCGATTGAGGGTAAACATTCTCTATGGAATCTTCTTTAACTTCCCACACAATCTTTGAAGCGTTATAAGAATAGTCTGAAGCTTCTTTTCCACCAGCAATTCCACCCACGCTATCAGACTTGCCAAGAGCAACCACATCGCCCAAATTGGCAAAGTCTCCAATATCGTGACTTTCGCGACCGCAGTACCCATTATGCATATAACAGCTACCATCATAAGCGCCTGTTATACCGCCAATATACGGAACATTTTCTCCCGATACACTTCCAAAGTTCATAAGCTTAAAGGCATCCGTATCAAAAAAGCGTCCAGCAATGCCACCTAAGTAATTGACTTTTTCGGCGGATACTTGCCCCAAATTGAAACTATTCACAATACCATGTCCCGCATAACCAGTAACACCCCCAACATATACTTTACCTTCAGACGAAGATCCTTTATCAAAAGGTTTTACAGAAACATTTCCAAAATTAAATACATTAAAAATCGAAGAATATTCTGCAGATCCGATAGCTCCACCCACAAAAAACTCACGCCCACTAGGATACGTAAAAGAACCTAAGGAAACGTTCACATCGCCATAATTTACCAGATTCTTTAAATTATAAGACGATTTACAAAAAACACCACTAACGAAATTATCACTTTCAATTTCATGTGTGTTATAATTTATATTTCCCCGATTTATTGCATTAATAAAATTCGTTGTGTCATTTTTATCGTACACCTCTTTGAACAATCCACAAATATTAACTTCATTTGAAGATTTCCACATTTTTACAGAAATATTTCCTTCATTATAAATATCTGCACGAGTCCCTTCAGGAATTTTCAAAACCTCCATAATCCCAGCAACATCTATCAAATCAAAATGACTTTTAGCAACAACCGTTATATTTCCATAATTCGCCAATTTGTAAAAATTTTTATTTAAACCATATTGATACATTCCAAATATGCGACCATTTTTTATCGAATTTGCCTTGACTGTGATATTTCCGTAATTTTTTGCACCACGCACTAAAAGAGTATCTAATTTTCCCATTGGCCCCATCCAAGGAATTCCATAAACAATCAAACTTTCTATATCTTCCGCATCAATTTCTATGGATATTCTATTTTCAAGAACAGAATCTACCATGCCTCCACCATAAACAACAAGTTGAGAAAGAGAGCTGTCAGCAGAAACCTTTATATTACCTTCAGCAAAGACATTTCCCCGAAGACGGCAAGAACTCAAATCATATGAAGATATTGTTGCGTACTTACTTGTATCCTTTATATTCAATTCAAAATTTTTATAGCTAAAATTCTTTATAATACTAGAAGAGCGACACACAAAAATATCTTGTTGCTCCGAATAAATTCCATACACAGAAAAACCGTTAAAATCTAGATCCCAATCATAAACAGCAATTGGATCTAAAGGATGATCTCGATTGACAGAATTCTTATCTTTGCCAAAAACAATATCATTAACAAGTATGAAGCTTTGTCCTCTGCTGGCATTGTGGCTCAACCAGGCAAATTCTTCGGGCTTGCTAATTACATATCCAATTCCATTTTTATATTCTGGTTTAAGTGTATCGCCAGACCACTCAGCCAAAGCAAACGAAGCATTCAACAAAATAAATGCAGCTAGAATAAAGAATTGTTTTTTCATGATGATCCTAACACGAATAAATGTAAAATTTGTGCCAATTATAGTAAATTAGACAAGAGTGGTTTGCTTCGATAAACTCAGCACAGGCTTAAGCACACCAACCGAAATAAGGTCACTGAGCTTGCCGAAGTGAGCAAAGAGCGGCGGAGCCGTTTTTTGTCATCCTGAGCGGAGTGTTGTCATGCCCGACAGATGGCGACGTCATGGCGGACCTGATCCGTCATCTGTCCGCCATGACGTACTGGAATAAATCCGGGGTGACAAAAAAAGCCGCTTAAATCATGTTGTTTGCTTCAAGGCCTAAAAGCACTAGGTAGCCTACATACAAAATCAAAAAAAGCGTTCCGCCAATGCGGCCAAAACCAAACTGTTCATTTTTCTTGCGAGATGCTTTTGCGCGTTTGCTCTTGAAAAACGGGAAACAAATCAAGAAAAGCAAAAGAGTAAGTCCCGACATAATCGGCACATCGCGACTCATCACTTCCGGATCCATAGCCTTGATCGGAGCAATAACCGCAGCAATGCCTACGACGACAAGCGTATTGAAAACGTTGGAGCCAATCACATTACCGACGGCCAAATCATTCTCGCCACGGCGTGCGGCAGCAATAGAGCTTGCCAGTTCCGGAAGCGAAGTTCCCACAGCAACAATAGTAAGCCCAATGAGCAAGTCACTCACGCCAAGCGAATGGGCCATGTAAATAGCGCCCCACACAAGCATACGCGAGCTCCCAATCAAAAGAGCAAGCCCAACAAACAACCACGCCAAAGATTTGACGATTGATACCTTTTCGGCTGGCGAATTTTCATCGGCATTGTCTGCAAGTTTTGCCTTTTTGCGCTTACGTTTCTCGTGCAGTTCTGCCAAAATGTTAAACGTTGTAACCGCAACAAAAGCGAGCAACAAGACAACACCATCAACAAAAGAGGCATTTCCATCCATCAGCAAAACAATGGTAAGCACAGTCACCACCAAGAGAATCGGAATGTCCTGTTTTACCGCTTGTTTCTTAACGGCAACAGGCGTTATCACCGCCGTCACGCCAAGGATTAACGCAATGTTTGCAATATTTGAACCGTAAGCGTTCCCCAAAGCAAGCTGCGGAGCGTCGTTCATCGCCGATAAAATCGAAACGACCATTTCTGGCGCAGATGTTCCAAAGCCGACAATAATCATCCCGATAAGGAACGTGCTCATGCCTAAAAATTGGGCCACACCGACAGCCCCATCCACAAAACGGTCTGCACTCCAGACCAAAAGAACAAGGCCAACGACAATGGCCACAATTGCAAGAATCATGTTATACTATAATGCGTAGAATGTTGCACCAACAGAAATCATCTTAGAAGACAGGTTGTTAACACCGCCCCAGACGTCTGATGGGAAATCGTCATAGTGATTGTTGAGGCCCCAGCTAAAGCGAGCGTCGAAACCAATGTAACGGTTCGCACGGATACCAAAGCCAAGAACAATGGACCAGTCAATCATAGAACGATAATCTTTATCAATCATGTCGACTTTATATGTCTTTTCAGAGGACTTTAACTTAAAGTTATCCGAAACGGCAAAGGACGGCTGAACCCCCACATCGAAATGAAGGTTTGACTTAGCACCCTTCAACGAGAGGAGGAGCGGAATCGAAATGCGATACTGGCTAAACGAGGCGCGGAACTCTCCAAACGATCCTTCAACAGTATAGTAGAAGCTATTGGACACCTTGTCGTGTTCAAAGAATACACCTGTCTGAATAGCCATGTTGTATTCATCCAGCGGGAAAAGTACGAACGCACCGAAGCTCCATGCCAAACCATAATAGCTGTCGTATTCATAGCGGCCATTATCACCCGAAAGGAATTCATTACCGACAAAGCCCTGAAGACCAAACGTGAACTTTAACGGAATCAGCCCGCGAAGGTCATCCATATCAATCGTTTCTGCGGAAGGCTTTTCTGTAACATAAATCGTTTTTACAGGAGCGCCACTCGTTTCAACTTCTGCAGACGAATAGACAGGGCGGTAGACAAACTTTTTTGTCGTTTCTTTGACAACCGGCTTCGCAGCATCTTCACCACGAACGGCAGTCGGTTCAGAGAAAAGATTTTCAGGAGCAAGTTCCTGTTCAGCGGCGGTAAACTTATCTTCTGCAGGAGCGGCCTGAACAGGGGCTACTTCAGCAGCCGGGGCAGCTTGTTCTGCAACAGGGGACTGAGCTACAGGAGCCGATTCAACAGGTGCGGCTTCCTGGGCCATTACGGCAGAGACTGCAAGAGCCGTTAAAATTCCAGTACATTTCAGATTCATATTAATCCTCCAATGATAGTCATGTAATATTATAGTATTTTTGCATTCAAAAAACCATTATAAAATACAAGCTCCCCGTTTATAAAATACTAGATTACACTATATGAAAACAAATATAGTTACCTCAGCTTCGGGCAAGGCTAATGCAAGCGCCCTCTTTTTCGTAAAAAAATCCATCCAGTTTTCCAATGTGCTCTCGGAAGAGGCCGAAAAGCAAGTCGAATCTGTTTTGAACGGCATGAATGAAGGTCCGTTCGAAGATCTTGAATTTTTGGAAATCGATAACCAACCGACAATTTTTGTAGACGCCGCCAAGGAACGCGGAATTTCGAGCCTCGACCATCTGCGCATGGCAGCCTACCGTCTTGCCAAGCGAGCAAGCAAGCGCCAGATTCCGATGGTTTCGATTATGCTTGCAGACGCCGCACCGGAACAGTTCAAGAGCATTTTGCACGGGCTTCACTACGCCGACTACAAGTTCGATGCCTACAAGAGCAAGCAGAAAGACGCCTTCCAGGTCACGTTCGAACTCGTTGCAGGCGAACACGCCGCAGAATTCAAGAAGATTGCAGACGTTGTCGCCATTGAAAACAAGGCAATCGTCCTTGCCAAGAACTTGATTAATACAAGCTCCAGCGACCTCACGCCTGCTGAATTTGTCGAAAACGCAAATACCATTGCAAAGTACACACCGGGTCTTTCGATTAAGGTGCGCAACATGAAGCAACTCGAAAAGGAAGGCTTCATGGGACATGTGACTGTAGGCAAGGGCAGCTCTCACGAACCGTACATGATTACGCTTAGCTATAACGGAAGCAAGAGCTCCAAGAAAGCAGCGAAAAATGCGCGCACTTCCGCCGACCACTTGGTATTTGTCGGTAAGGGCCTCACGTTTGATACGGGTGGTCTCTGCCTCAAGCCGCCTAAATCCATGCCCGAAATGATTAGCGATATGAGCGGTGCTGCAACAGTACTTGCCGCCATCCAGGCCATCGCCACGCTCGAGCTCCCGATTAAGGTGAGCGCCGTCTGCTGCCTCGCCGAAAATGCAATTGGCAACAAGTCTGTATTGCCGGGCGATATCTTTACCGCCAAGAACGGAAAGACGGTCATGGTCGATAACACCGATGCCGAAGGCCGCTTGGTGCTCTCGGACGGCCTTGCAGAAGCAGGCCTCATCGGAGCAACGCACATTGTCGACCTCGCGACGCTCACGGGAGCCATGGTTCGCGCTCTCGGTTACGCTGTTGCCGGGTTCTTCAGCAATGACGATGACCTCGCCTTGAAGGTCATCAACTGCGGTGAAGCTTGCTGCGAAAAGTTCTGGAGCATGCCGCTCGAAGAAGAATACGCCGACGCTTTGAAGGATCATTTTGCAGACCTCAAGAACACAGGCAGCGACGCTGGTGCCATTGCCGCCGCTCTCTTCTTGCAGGAATTTGTCCCTGAAAACACGGCCTGGACGCACTGGGATATCGCAGGTACGGCATTTGTAAGCAAGTCCTGGAAGTACACCGATTTCGGTGCCACCGGATTCGGCGTGCAAACGCTCATTGAACTTGCAAGACGCATGTCCGGCGTAGTTTGCGAAGAAGCCGCAAACAAAGATACAGATGGCGAATATGTCGCTGTAGAAGCATAAGCGGATTTTAAATAATTTGCTTATCAAATCCTCAAAGTGAGTATTAAAAAACCTTCAGATTTCTGAAGGTTTTTCTATCTTTTAGATGTATGAAAAACGTTGATACTATTGCCGTTTTGGACTTTGGTGGGCAGTATGCTCACTTGATTGCCAACCGTGTACGCCGTCTTGGCGTGTTTACCGAAATCCACTCCCCCGCCGCCCCGGTTTCTGAACTCGAAGGCGTGAAGGGCATCATTTACAGTGGCGGTCCGTCTAGCGTTTATGCGGCTGACGCTCCGGAATACAATCCTGAAATTTTGAACCTCCCGGTGCCGAAGCTCGGCATCTGCTACGGTCACCAGCTCATCGCCCAGCAGTTGGGCGGTCACGTGGAACCGGGCAAGGTCAAGGAATACGGCATTGCAGACCTCATCGTCGGCGACGAAAAGTGCCCGCTTTTGAAAGGCCTCCCAAAGGCATCCCCGATGTGGATGAGCCACGGCGACCAGGTGACAAAGCTCCCCGAAGGCTACAAGATTGTAGCAAGCACCAAGGACTGCGAAATCGCCGCCGTCGCATTCGATAGCGACAAGCCCGAACGCCAAATTTTCGGCATCCAGTTCCATCCAGAAGTCACGCACAGCAAATTCGGCATGAAGCTTCTCGAAAACTTCGTCGACTTTACGGGTGCCAAGAAAACTTGGAACATGAAGAGCTACTTGCCGCTCATCACGCAGCGCATCAAGGACCAGGTCAAGGACCGCAAGGTGTTCTTGCTCGTGTCTGGCGGTGTGGACTCCACCGTGGCATTCGTGCTCTTGAACCGCGTGCTCGGACCGGAAAAGGTTCTCGGCTTGCACGTGGATAACGGCATGATGCGCCTCGGCGAATCCCAGAAGATTATGGAATTCTTGAAGGCCGAGGGGATGAACAACCTCAAGGTCCGCGACGCTAGCGATCACTTCCTCGCAAAGCTCAAGGGCGTAACCGCTCCGGAAACCAAGCGCGGCATCATCGGTAAGGAATTCTTAACGGTGAAGGACGAGGAAATGGCTAAGCTCAACCTCGATCCGAACGAATGGATGATGGCTCAGGGCACCATCTACCCCGACACCATCGAAAGCGGCGGCACCAAGAACGCCGACAAGATCAAAACGCACCACAACCGCGTGCAAGAAGTTTTGGACCTCATGGAAAAGGGTCTCGTCTTGGAACCGCTCGCCGACTTGTACAAGGACGAAGTCCGCGCACTCGGCGAAGAACTCGGCATTCCGCACAACCTCGTGTGGCGTCACCCGTTCCCGGGTCCGGGTCTCGGCGTTCGTTTGCTCTGCAGCGAAGGCAAGCTCACAAGCGACATGGTAAAGTTCGAAGACGTGAAGGACACCGCTGGTCAGTCCCTCGCCGACTACCTCAAGGCAAACAACATCGCAGGGCGCCTGCTCCCCATCAAGAGCGTTGGCGTCCAGGGTGACGGCCGTACTTACGCACAGCCGTTCCTCATCACAACTCCGGGCTTAAGCTGGAAGGATTGCGAAAAGTTCTCCACAGAACTTGCCAACCGCTTCAAGGCTATCAACCGCGTGATTTACCAGATTGGTAGCGTGGCTGATGAAGATCCGAAGCTTGTTGAACAGTACGCCACCCGCGAAAACTTCGATACGCTCCGCAAGTTCGACAACATCTGCACCGAATTCTTGCAGGCTAACGACCTGTACGAAAAGATTTGGCAGATGCCGGTCGTACTCGTTCCGCTCCGCACGGCTAACAAGCCCTGCATCGTGATGCGCCCGGTGAACTCCACCGAAGCCATGACCGCAAACTTCGCCGAAATCGACCAGGGAATGCTCGCAGGTCTCTGGCGCAAGTTCGAAGCCGAAGGCGCAGGCAGCCTGTGGTACGACGTGACCCACAAGCCCCCTGGAACTATTGAGTGGGAATAAGGCGAGATGTAACTATGCACGGACCGTTCCACCTTGTGTGAGCCACGGTTCCAAACCCAAGTTTGCAAACACCGAGAGTAAAATCTCGGTGTTTTTTTGTTTGCAACAGGGTTTGAAACGAGGGTGCAACATGGCTTGAACCAAGGGTTGAAACCCCGTTCAAACCCAGGTTACAACAGGGTTTTAAGCGAATTGCTTCGAACCAAAGACGCCGCTTTTTGCAACGAGGTGGCAACGGCGGTTCGAAACCCGATTGTAAATAAAGTTGCAGACGAAGGGTTCAAACCAGAGTGGAACGAACTATTGCACATGTTGGAACGAAGGTCGCAAAGGTACAGCGGAGCCGAGTGTCGCAAAAATGAGCTTGCTCATTTTTATGACTGAGGCGAACAAGCAGACGCTGAAGCCGTAGGCGTAAGCGTCAGTAAGCCGAGTGCTGCGAAAACATGCTCGCATGTTTTCATAGCCGAGCCGCGCGAACATGCGACAAGCGAAGCGCAGTCACAATGGGAATAAGCGCAATAACAATGGGAATAAACTAAGCGTTTAGAGCTTAAAAAATTCGAATGAGTTTACTCATTCGGATTTTTTATTATCCGAAAATTCTTACTCGCAATCCAAGCAGGTCCACTCGACAACGCCGTCGCCATTGCCGTCAAAACGTTCTCGGGTGTACTTTTCGATGTCGATGAGGAATCCGATTTCACCAGCATTTTCGGTGCAGCAGCCATCGCAATCGCTGTCGGAGCACATGTCGTAAACAACGGCATCAATTGTGGAGCCGTTCATACGGAGTCTAAAGGTCTTAAGCTTATACTGCTTCCAGTCCTTTTCGTGGACGGCAATGATGTTGTGCTGGCTCACCCATTCTTCGGTCATTTGCCCTTCAACGCCAGCAAAGTAGCCAGCCCACGTACAGCCATTGTACTCGATGCATTCTTCGCTGTCGGGTTCCGGCCAAGACGTGTACCACGTGAGATTTGCCTGATGCCAGACAGTGTCCGCGACAGCTTCACTTGAAGAAGACAGTGCGACATTTTCCGTGCTGCTACTAGAAGGCGTTCCCGCCCCGGAACTAGTCCGGGGTGACAAAGAGTCTGGGATGACAAAGCCTGAAGAAGATCCCGGCACTTCGGCAGGCTCAGAGACCTTAGAATCCGGGATGACAGTGCTGGATGACAATTCCGCGGAGTTCCACACTGCAGAAGCATTCTCATCACTGCAGGCGACAAATCCGCCTGCAAAAGCAACTATCGTAAGCGCCTTCAGAAATTTCATCAATGCACATCCATTTTAGAGAACAGATTTAACACAACGACGCCCGAAACAATCAGGAGCAAGCCTATGTAAGCTCCAATGTCTGGCACCTGCTTAAAAGCTACAATTCCGATTATAGTAATAAAAGCGATCCCAAGTGCAGACCAAATCGCATAAGCAACCGCAATCGGCATAGCTTTCAGGCAAACGCTCAAGAAATATAGCGCAGCCACATAGCAAACGAGCGAAGCAACCGTCGGCACAATCCGCGTGAATTGCTCCGAGAATTTCAAAAGCGTTGTCCCTGCTGTTTCGCAGACAATCGCAAACAAAAAAAAGCACGCTGAAAACAAAATAAAAAAAACTTCAGTTTTTATTCCATAATCGCTATACCGAGGCTTATCGCGAATATGTGATTGATGTAGTAGTTTTCGTGTTTGACATCGCGGTATTTATCGGAAAATGACCCAAATTCCGCAATATACTTAAGACGAAGCATAAGTCCCAAATTAAAAGCGATTTCGCCCGCATTTATACGGTTCGAATCAAAGCGGATATCTACGTTTCCGCCCATGATAAACGTCCCGAAATACAGATCATCACGACCATTATTGAAAAAATTCACCCCCAAGCCGATGAAGGGTTGCAGTTCCAAGTAGTGCGAAGTGAATACCGTATAACCGTAAGTGAGCCCCCATGATTCGTCAGTCCCTTCATCCTTGCGGTCATATTCGGTAAAGAAACCTTCATCATAGAGGTATGAGAAACTATGTATTAAACCCCATCCATAATAAAAACCAACCGCACCCCGTGAAATTTGCAATTCGAAATCAAGAAGAAGCGGAAACCCCATTCTCACATCAAGATACTTATTCACAGCGCCCGTAGTGGTTCCGGCCCACATACCGACGAACAAAGCGATATCAGTCCAATACGTCTGATCTTGACCAGAACTTTTCGCGGGAGCACTAACGGGTTCTGCCCACAGGCAGGTCGATGCAAGCAGTAGAATGGCCAGCAGACTTTTAAATTTGTTCAGAATCATTTGATAGAAATATAAAAAAAGAACCCGCGAGCGGATTCTTTTTTAGGTTATAGGTTGTAGGTCTTAGGATTAATCATAGCATGCTACATTAAAATGGTCCTATTAAAGTCTGTCATGCCAGACAGGTTCCAGCATCAGTCTATTCAATTGTGACAATTCTTATTACGATTACTATACCTAAAACCTAACCCCTAATACCTAACACCTACTTAGCAACCGAGCTTTTCGAAGAGGTAAGCTTCGAGCTTGTCGATTGCGACGAGTTCCTGCTTCATGGAGTCGCGTTCGCGAACAGTCACGTAGCCAAGCTTTGCCGGATCGGATTCACCCTCGCCCACCGTGTCGAAGTCGACAGTCACGCAGAACGGCGTGCCGAGTTCGTCCTGACGGCGGTAGCGCTTACCGATGGACTGCGTTTCGTCGTATTCGACGTTCCAGCGGTTGAGGAGCTTCTGGTAAAGTTCTTCGGCCTTTTCCTTGACCTTGCCCTTCTTCACGAGCGGAAGCACGGCAACCTTCACCGGAGCGACCTTCGGATCGAAGTGGAGCACGGTACGTTCGTCGTTTTCGAGCTTTTCGACTTCGTAAGCGTTGCAGAGAAGCACGAGGAGCAAACGTTCCACACCGAGAGACGGTTCGACAACATACGGGATGTAGCGCTTGTTCTGGACCGGGTCGATGTATTCCTGCTTGACCTTGGATTCGTTCTGGTGCTGCGTGAGGTCGTAGTTCGTGCGGCTTGCGATACCCCAGAGTTCGCCCCAACCGAACGGGAATTCGTATTCGATGTCGGTGGTACCGTTGGAGTAGTGAGAAAGTTCTTCCTTGGCATGTTCGCGGAGGCGGAGCTTTTCACGCTTCACGCCGAGATCGTTCACGAGCCATTCGAAGCAATACTTACGCCAGAAGTTGTACCATTCAAGTTCGGTACCCGGTTCGCAGAAGTATTCGAGTTCCATCTGTTCGAATTCGCGAGTACGGAAGATGAAGTTACCCGGAGTAATTTCGTTACGGAAAGAC
>CADAWC010000030.1 GCA_902791475.1 Fibrobacter succinogenes | reverse complement strand
GACTGGCAGTGCGGAACCATCCAGGTGGACTTCAACCTCCCGCAGCGTCTGGGTGCCGAGTATGTCGGCAAGGACAACCAGAAGCACATTCCGGTGATGCTGCACCGCGCCGCCGTGGGTTCCATCGAACGCTTCCTCGGCATTTTGATCGAAGAATTCATGGGCGATTTCCCGCTGTGGCTCGCTCCGGTTCAGGCCCGCGTGCTCCCGATTTCCGAGAAGTTCGTTGACTATGCAAAGCAGGTCGAGAAGGAACTCGTGAACGCCGGCGTCCGCGTGGAAGTCGACGAATCCAACGAAAAGCTCGGCTACAAGATCCGCCAGTGCGAACTCCAGAAGGTGCCGTACCTCCTCATCGTCGGCGAGAAAGAAGTTGCAGACGGAGTCGTGTCCGTGCGTAAGCGCAAGGACGGCGACAAGGGTAGCATGACTGTCGCCCAGTTCCTCGAAATGACCGCAGATGACAGAAAAGTAGTCCGTTAGTCAATAACCGAAAAACATTCGCAAACGTAGGTTCCTTTGAGCCTACGTTTTTTTGTGCGTAAGCGTAAGGACGGTGATTACCGCCTGCATTGCCGATGCGATAACTTTTTCTGTAGATGGTCTTACAGGGCTTGGCGTGAGGGCGTTGGTTTATGTCTCGAACAATATCGTGTTTTTGTCCAACATGGCGATTGGTCCGCTTTGGGTGATGCTGATATCTTTGCACATTAATGGAGCTGTGTCCAAATTCCAGCGCCTTTTCATGTTCATCGTTTGCGGCATGATTACGGCTTTGATGATTGTGAATTTATTCAATCCGATTCTTTTTGACATAAACGAACGCAATGTGTATACTCGCGGTCCGTTGTTCATGCTGAAGATCCTGCTGGAGGTGATTCTTATGGCAGATGTTTTATTATGGCATTTCTACGATTTGGGTGGGCATCGCCGTTGGTTACACGAGCTTGATGCTTGCCTTGCAGAACGAGAATATTTTTATCGATAAACTGACGGGGCTTTATAATCGTTATTATCTGGATAAAATTTCTGGAAAGCTGAAACGCAAAAAGGAAAATTACGATGATGGTGCTCGACATGAATGATTTCAAGAGCATCAACGATAACTTTGGACATTCTCAGGGCGATGACGCGTTGGTCTCGCCGGCTTAATTTTATTTTTTCCAGTCGATTTTTAAAGTTTGAATTACGGAATCTAGGCGTGCTGTAACTTGCTCTGCACCCTTGTACGAAAGATGATCGTAGTCGGATGCCATTTCATCTCCGTAATCGTGGTCGCCCATTTTGTTTTCGTCCATCAATTTAAAGAGAGGATATTTTTCTTCGTATTTCTTGATTTTATCAATCATTTCTTTGGCGACCGATCGGCGTAGGCCATATCGCCCGAAAGCTCCGGTTTTCCTGTAATCTGGGGATTGCGGGTAGATAATTCCGATGAGAATGATGTTATGTTTTTGGGCTTCTTGGATTAAATCTTCAATTTGTTCAAGCAACATGTTTGCTGGATTTTTATTGAAAGAGTCCATGTAGGTGGAGTCGCCTAGAATTTCGCTTCCTTGCCAGCCGGTAGCAGGGAATTGAATGTGTCCTAGTAAGTCTTGTTGCAGCGCTTTCTTTTCAATGTTGGTTGTGTAAGCTTCGCAAGTGAGCTCGTATAAGCCGTTGGGATATCCGTTTTCCCAAAATCCATGAGTCTCATCGTAAGTAAAACCTGGTGTTTGCCTGTAAACAAGTTCCCAGTAATTGGGCTCTATGTTGTATCGCACAAATATAATGTCCAAATCTAATGAAACAACTGCAACTTTGAATTTCGGTAAGAGATTTACTCCGTATCCAAAGAAAATTCT
Source organism: Fibrobacter succinogenes (assembly GCA_902791475.1). Lineage (GTDB taxonomy): Bacteria > Fibrobacterota > Fibrobacteria > Fibrobacterales > Fibrobacteraceae > Fibrobacter > Fibrobacter succinogenes_J. The sequence goes on along the minus strand of CADAWC010000030.1, from coordinate 63,620 downwards.
TTTAGCAACAGATAAATCTACGGCGGAGTTTCCCATGTTGATTGCAAAAATTCCCTTCTGAGAGTTGTTCAAAATTAAGGGATTTACTCCTGCCCATGATCTAGAGGAACCAGAAATTAAAACATTGACAGAATCGCGGTATTTGTAAAGTGTTTCCATCTCATAGCGAGTCAATGTTGTGGTTCTGTGGTCTGTGAATGGTGCGTTGAGTTCGTATTGGCCTGCACTGTCTAAGTCAAGCGTTGTTTCGATGTTTGGAAAATTTTTTGTCCAGAAGTCTGGATGCCATAATTCAGAGCCGTTAGCAATTTCTGTGATGCTAGAATCTTTTGTGTTGATTAGAACGATTTTTGAATGAGCCCCATTAATATCAGTGAGTGTTGCGATGGCTAGATGTTCTTTGTTGCTCACCCATTCGGTATGGTCAAAGGTGTAACCTTTGGGTGCCGGAATCATCTTTACGAGTTTACCGGTGCTGTCAGCAATTAGAAGTTGCTCATGGGTGGTGTATTTTTTGCCGGAAAATTTTTTTCCCGTTTCTCCACCAAAGTCTAGGAACAAGGTTTGTTTTGTAAGTTCAGAGAACGATGCGTTGCATGCTTGTTCTTTGTTGTACCATGTTTCGTATTTGCCGTTTACGCGTGCGCGGAGTAGTCTTGCACCAGAAATGGCGAACTTGTCATTGGTGCTGACGCCCCCGTTGAATGTTCCATCAAATAATTTTTGTGGTTTGCCGAATTTAGCGTTGGCAAAAGGTACGCTCCAAGTGGAGCCTTTTTTCCAAGAAGCTTCGTCAGAGTTGTTTTCTGTGCTTGATACGTAAACGATTTCTGTATCGGCTCCGACTACGCGCCAGCGTGGAATTGCGGCACTTTCTACATCGAGCTTTATTTTCTTAGATTCGCTAGAATTTAAATCACGAACGTAGAGCTCTGATTTTCCTGGGATTCCCTCGTATTTTGTTGAAAATGCGACAAAGTTTCCGTCGGGAGAAAGCGTGGGGTGGTATGCATCGAGTGTGTCATAAATTTCCGTGACCGAAGGGGTCGCATTTGCGAAGTTTACGAAAGCGATGTTGCCTGTTTCATCGTTGCGGAATACGAGCTTGTTCTGGTATGTCTGAGTTGTTTTCTTTAGCTGGGCAGATGCTGTGAGTATGTTAATAGGATTGGAGGTCGTTTTTCTCTGACCGTTCACCCAAACTGCGTCCGGGATTTTCCCGAAAGCTAGTCTGAAACCGACATAAGCTGCTTTTGTTGAAGACGTAACGGTGTAAACGTCGCCGCGGTTTTCAAGTAGTATAGTTGCGGCTTCGTTACGGTAGCTTCCGCCTTTTAAAACTCGTTCGCCGATGTTGCCTCCGTCAGGAGCGCCTACGTAGTTTGTTATGGATGTGTCGGGTAGGGTTCCCTTCCAGTCGTTAACCCATTCTACGGCGTTTCCTGCAAGGTCGCAGATGTCTTCGTTTGGAATTGCTGTGCAGGGCTTGTGTAATTTGTAATCGGAATTGCCTGCGTTCCAACTTTTTTGCGGATTCCAGTTCTTTGTGGCTACGAGAGTCCATTCTGCTTCAGTGGGGAGTCTGTAGGCGTCTCGGTCTGCATGAAATGCGTAGCCTATCAAGTCTGTGCAATGCCCTTCTGAATCAAACGTTGCGCTTGTATAGCTATAGGCTGTATCCAGTTTTTCTGCTTTGCTTTTTTTGTTTGCGAAAAGTACGGCGTCAAAAAAGGTGACGTTGGTTATTGGCAATTCGGAATTGTCACAATTGGTTTTTATTTGCTTGGCGTAGTCTCCGCAGGTGACTTCATGTTTGTCGATTGAAAAATCGTATGAAAAATGGACCGTCAGTTTAGATCCCATTTGGGTCGATGACGTCTTGGCTGTTACGAGCATCATCCCAGCATGGTTTTCATCTTTATTAACGAAAATCGTGTTAGAATCATTCGAGGATGTGACGCTATCGGAGCAGCCGATTAACAGACTTGCAAAAAGAGCTATTGCAGACAGTCTCTTCATAAAAACGAAATCCTGTTTTGATGGTCGGATTTTTTAACTTGTATATGAATATACTTAAAATACGTCGTAAAATCAAGCAACGCCCTGATTTTACTTATCCCAATTGATATCGAGTGTTTGGATTAGCGAATCAAGACGGTTTGTAAGTTTTTCGGCACCTTTGTAAGAAAGATGATCGCAGTTGTATGCCATTTCATCTCCGTAATCATGGTTGCCCATTTTGTTCTCGTCCATCAATTTAAAGTGCGGGTATTTTTCTTCGTATTTCTTGATTTTATCAATCATCTCTTGTGCAACCGATCGCCGTAGGCCATATCGCCCGAATGCTCCCGTTTCTCTGTAATCCGGGGATTGCGGGAAGATGATTCCGATAAGGTATAGATTTTTGCTTTCCGCTTCCTTGATGAAATCTTCAACTTCTTCGAGTAACATGTCGGCAGGTTCTCTGTTCATGCCGTCCATATAAGCCGAATCGACATAAACGGGGTTACCTTGCCAACCATCGTCCGGTGCTTGAATACTGCCGAGATTTTCTTGTTCTTGCTGTCGGCTTTCTTCGTCGGAACCATAAGAATCGCGGGTGAGTTCGTATAGACCTTTGGGGTATCCGTCAGGCCAAAAATCATGAGCTTCGTCGTAAACAAAACCTGTGGATTTTAAATAAATATATTCCCAGTAATTTGGATTTTCATAATAACGCCAGAACAGAATGTCTAAATCTAGGGAAACGGCAACGACTTTTAATTTGGGCAAGAAATTTGCTCCGTAACGGAATAGAATTCTTTTGGCGACAGATAAGTCTACGGCGGGGTTGGCGGCATTGATGGAGAATATGCCTTTTCTCCTGTTTAAGACTGTTGGGCTTAATCCTGCCCAAGGCCTCGATGAACCGGACAAAAGGACGTTGATGGAATCGCGATGTGCGTAGAGCATTTCCAAGTCATAGCGCGTTTTCATGGGGCTCAGGTCGCCAGTGAAGGGCGAGTTGAGTTCGTACATGCCGGCGCTATCGACGTTCAGAGTTGTTTCGAAATCTTGGAGAGTGCCTGTCCACAAATCAGGTTGCCATAGCTCTTTTCCGCTTGCGATTTCGGTGATGCTGGAGTCTTTTGTGTTGACGAGTACGATTTTGGGGTGTGATCCATCTGCGGCGGTAAGCGTTGCTATGGCTAGGTTTGCGCTATTTTGTACCCATTCAGTATGGTCGAATGTGTAGCCTTTCGGGGCGGGAATCATTTTTACGAGCTTGCCCGTGCTATCGGCGATCAAGAGTTGTTCGTGCGTTGTGTACTTGTGCCCTGCAAATTGGTTGCCCGTTTTTCCGCTAAAATCTAGGAACAGAGTTTTCTTTGTGATGCTCGAGAGCGATGCGTTGCACGCTTGTTCTTCGTTATACCATGTTTTGTTCTTGCCGTTTACATTTGCACGGAGGAGTCTTGCACCCGAGACTGCGAGCTTGCCGTCAGCACTGATGCCTCCGTTGAATGTCCCGTCGAAAAGTTTCTTGGGTGTTCCGAATTTCCCTTTGGCAAACGTGACGCTCCATGTCGATGCTTTTTTCCAGTTGGCTTCGTCGGTGTTGATGTCGGCTGTTGTTACATAGACTATTTCTGTATCGCCATCGACAACGCGCCAGCGTGGGATTGCTGCACTTTTGACATCAAGTTTAATGTTTTTTGCGCTTGTAGAATCTAGACTGCGCACATAAACTTCAGATGTGCCCGAGATGCCTTCAAACTTTGTTGAAAATGCAACGTATTTCCCGTCTGGTGAAAGTGTGGGGTGGTAGGCGTCTATGGAATCGCCGATTTCTTTAACGATGGGCTTGCCGTTTGCAAAGTTGATGAATGCGATGTAGCCCGTTTCTTCATTGCGAAAAATGAGTTTGTTCAAATGCGTGTTTGTAGATGCTTTTAGTTGTGCTGAAGTCGATAAAATATTGATGGGCTGAGACGTTACATCCCCTTTGTCGCTCATCCAGACTGCGTTTGGAATTTTTCCGAAAGCGATTCTGAATCCTATGTAGGCGGCTTTGGTGGATGATGTAACGGTATAGATGTCGCCGCGGTTGTCGAGTGAAATTTTTGAAACTTCGTTACGGTAGCTTCCGCCTTTTATAACGCGTTCTCCAATGTTTCCGCCATCAGGAGCTCCTACGTAATTTGTAACCGAGGTATCGCGGAGATTGCCCATCCAGTCATTGATCCATTCCATGGCGTTCCCGGCAAAGTCGCAAAAGTCGTTGAGCGTATCTGCGGTGCAAGGTTCGTGCAATGCGTAGCCAGAATTATTGGCGGTCCATGCGGTAGACGGATCCCAACTTTGCGTGGCAATAAGAGTCCATTCGGCTTCTGTTGGGAGTCTGTACGCATCGCGGTCGGCATGGAATTCATAGCCGAGCATTCCGGTGCAATGGCCTTCAGAATCAAAAGCTAAGCTTGTGTAGCTGTAGGCTGTGTCCAAATTTTCGCTTTTACTTTTCTCGTTTGCAAAAAGTATGGCGTCAAAAAAGGTGATATTTGTTACGGGATATTCCAGTTTTTCGCAATAATTTTTTTTGATGAATTTGCTGTATTCACTGCAGGTGATTTCGTGCTTGCCAATTGAAAATTTGTAGTTGAAATCCGCAGTGAGTTTGGAACTCAGTTTTACCGTAGAGTCCTTAGGATTTACAAGCATCATCCCATCGTGCTTTGTATCTTCTTGAATGAAAAAATACGGTGCCGCTGACGACGAAGTGCCGCTCTCGGAACAACTGAAGAAGATACTTGCACAAAATACTGGAAAAATCCATTTCATAAAAAAATCCCATTTTAATATCTAAAATAGGATTCTACAAAAGATTTGTCAAAGTGAAAATATATATGAATTTTATTCTTCTTTAACGAACATGTCCTTGCCGACACCGCAAATGGGGCAGGTCCAATCATCGGGGATGTCTTCGAAAGCTGTACCCGGCGCAATGCCGTTATCCGGATCGCCTACAGCGGGGTCATAAATGTAACCGCATGCATCGCACTTGTATTTTGCCATAAAATTCTCCTTGCTTAATTGTGCTCTTTTTAAACTATATAAATAAATGGTAGAAAGTCAGATTTTTATATTTTTTTTGTGTTTGTGACGACCCGAGTATATATTGCCGATATTTCTGCGTTGAAAGAAACGTCCGTTTTTGAGTGTTTTTTGGGGCAAGTTCCCGAATATCGCCAAAAAAAAGCAATGTCGTTTAAGTTCCCTAAAGGGAAAATGCAATCGCTCGGCGTTGGACTTTTGCTTAAGCGGGCGTGTCGCGATGCCGGGTTTGATGGAGCGGACAATCATATTGCGTATGGCGAAAATGGCAAGCCGTATTTGGTGGATTTCCCGGAAGTGCATTTTAATTTGTCTCATTCGGGCGAGCGCGTGATGTGCGTGATTTCGCCATTTGAAGTCGGCTGCGATGTGGAATTTATCAAGGGCGACCGTGGCAAGCTCGCCGAGCGTTTTTTCAAGCCCGAAGAATCTGCATGGATCAAGAATTTCGAAACGCTTGAAGCGCAGTCCGAGGCGTTTTACAGACTGTGGACGCTTAAGGAATGTTATATGAAAGTGACAGGTCGTGGCCTGTCGCTTATGCCGGACATGTTTGCGCTACACATGGACGAACTCGAGAATGTGACGCTATTTCACGACGGCAAGCGCCCGGAATATTCATTCCGAGAAATCAATTTGCACGACGGTTACCGTTATGCCTATTGCATCAAGAACGACGGCTTTACAGCTCCGTCCGAAATAAAGTGTGTGGATTTGCAGTAGCAGCAAACTTTCTACTGCTTACTAACCACCAACCACTAATCACTAACCACTCTAATGTAATCGACGAGCATTTCGTTCGGGAACTGCGAATCGTCTACTTCAAAACCGGGCCAGTTGCCAGCCACGGCGACATTCAGCAAGAAGAAGAACGGCTTGTGAAATTCTTCTGTGTCGCCCTCGTTGTTTTCAATTAGAATTTCGTGGTACATGAAGTCATCGACGAACATGCGGATGTATTTCTCGTCCCACGTGAATTTGTACGTGTGGAACTGCGTGATGTCGAGTTCGAATTTTTGGTTGCGGTAATCGCCTGTGTTGTTACCGTAGGTCGCGTATTCGGCTCCGTTTGCCCAATGGTTTGTGCCGTAGATTTTGTTTTCCGTATTGACCGCTTCGATGATGTCAATTTCGCCACAGGCGGGCCAGCTCACTTCGTCGATGTTTTGTCCGAGCATCCAAAATGCAGGCCAGATTCCCTTGCCAGTCGGGAGCGCGATGCGCGCTTCTACGGTGCCGTAAGTAAAGGCGAACTTGTCTTTGGTTATCATGCGCGCGGACGTGTACTTTTGGCCTTCGTAGTCCTCTTTTTGGGCGCGAATGTGCAAGACGCCGTCCTTGATGTAGGCGTTCTCTTTACGGCTTGTGTAATATTCCCATTCGTTGTTGCCCCAGCCGCCTGCGCCCGTTCCGATTTCGAATGTCCATTTGCTTGTGTCAATTGTCTCGCCGTCGAATTCATCATGCCAGAGGTATTGTGCTACGGGTTCGGCGTTGCTTGAAGAAGTTGTTTCCGAGCTGCTTGAGGAAACCGTTTCGGAACTGCTCGAAGATTGACCTGCCGCGCTGCTTGAGGAATTCCTAGAGTCACTGGATTTGGTTGATGAGCCAGCCGAATCATCGCGGCTGTCGCCACTCAGAATGACGGATGAGGAGGACTCCGCGGAACTTTCGGCGGGAATGACAGAAGAAGAGGAATCCGCGGAACTTTCAGCGGGAATGGGAGGCTCGCAAATTTTGTCTCCAGAACATGCTGCCAAAGCGACGATTCCCACTGCTGCGATGAACTTATATACCATAAAACCAACCCCTTACTTTTCTAATTACTTTGCGTCTGGATCTTCCGGGTGGACACGTGCAATCACGCCAACCGTTGCTCGCGTAGCCTTAACCAAGTCCGCCGGCGCCACTTTCAACTGCAAACCACGTTCGCCTGCGCTCACGTAAATGTACGGGAACTGCATCGCTGTTTCGTGAATGAAAATGGGGTAGTTCTTTTTGAGTCCGAGTGGGCTGCAACCGCCACGAATGTAACCCGTCAGCGGAGTCAAATCCTTGAGCGGGACGGTGTCGATTTTCTTGTTGCCGCTTACTTTGGCGGCACCCTTCAAGTCAACTTCTAGGTTGCCGGGTACAACACAGATAAGGTAACCGGTTTTGTCGCCATGCACAAGAATCGTCTTGAAAACCTGGTTGATATCTTCGCCCAGGCTGTCGGCCACGTGCTGTGCCCCGAGATCGTTTTCGTCAACCTTGTATGGGATAAGTTCGTATTGAATCTTCTGCCTGTCCAAAATGCGGGCGGCGTTCGTTTTTTTGATGTCCATAAATTCCTCAAAAACGGGTGTTTTGCCCTTGAATATTCCAATTTCAAATATAAATCTTTGAGGGTGCCGGTTGCAATAGTATCTGGTGAAAGCTAAATTAAAATAGTATCGTTGTATGGATTTTCGGTGGAGAAGGAGTGTCCCATGGACGTAATGAAGATTGACTATGACTTGTTCAAGAAAATCTTGAAAGAGATTCCATCGAATATTTTCTTCAAGGACACCGAATGCCGCTACGTTTTTTCGACGCATTACTGGCGCCACCTTCAAGGTGCCGAGGATCCTTCGTGGGATATTGCCGGCAAGACCGACCTGGATATCCGCAAGGATAAGGAAAATGCAAAACTCGCGATGGAACAGGATCGCGAAATTCTCCGTACAGGCAAGGGAACGCAGTACGTCATTGAAATCAATCAGGATGGCGTGACTGAATTTTTGGAACTCATCAAGAATCCGGTTCGCGATGACGATGGCAATATTATTGGTATTGTCGGTCTTATCAACAACGTGACCGAAAAAGTCTTGCTCGAAAAGAAACTCGAAAAGTATGCCCACACCGACATGCTCACGGGCTTGTACAACCGTAATTATTTCGAAGAGTGGGTTTCGAGTCCTGTAAAGCCAGAGATGTGCCCGATGTGCGTGATTTCTGCGGACTGCGACGGTTTAAAGAAAACGAACGATACGTACGGACATGCCATCGGTGATGAACTGATTCGCCTGACGGCATCGCTGTTCCGCGTGGTGCTCCCAGAAAAAGCGGTAATGTTCCGCGTGGGTGGTGACGAGTTCTTCCTTGTGCTCCCGAATACGACGCAAGAAGAATGCAAAAAGTATATCGACAATATGAATGAAGTTTCTCGTGCGTTGCTCTTGAAGGGTAAGCCGATTTGCATTTCGCTTGGTTCTTGCGAAATTCTGTCACCATCGCTTAGCTTTATGCAGGCTATGGAAATTGCGGATAAGCGAATGTACATGGAAAAGAGTACAAAGTACTCTGAACCGAAAGAGTAGAAATTCCATGAGAAGAGATTACAAGGCAGTGCTGTTTGGCAATGGCACCATGGGCGAACGCCATCGTAAATTTTTTGAATATTCCGGTGTACAGTTTTTAAAAATTTTTGACTTGGAAGATTTAGATGGCGCAAGGAATGTGCGTACTTCGCTTGTCGATGAATTTATTTCGAACAAAAAAATTGATTTTGCCGTAATTGCATCTCCGGCAACAACGCATTACGAGTATGCAAAGCTTTGTTTGAAACGTGGAATCTCCGTATTTGTAGAAAAACCGCTAGCAACGCTTGGTGCGCAAGCGCAAGAATTGGTGGATTTGGCTATCCGCAATAATGTGATTTTATTTGTGGCTCAGTCGGAATGTTTTAATTCGGTGTTCTTGAATTTCCGCAAACATTTTATGAATGAAATCGGAGCCTCTGGGAATGCCGCCCGCATGAGGAAATGCGCGGATTCGTCGTTCCGTTTGGAATTCCGTCGCGAACACAAGTATTCTGCGCGTTGCCGCGATGTGAACGTGGCGCTCGATTTGCTGGTGCATGACTTGAGTCTTTGCCTTTCGATGTTTAACTATGACGACTTGCAAGTGGATAAGTTCACGATTTCGAAAAACGAAGACCGTGCGCAAATGCAAATAAGCATTGTAAAAGGCGCTCATGCTGGGGCTGAACTCGACTTTATTGTAGACCGCAATAGCGATATCGATGTGCGGACAATTTCTGTAGAATTTGCGCGTAGCACGGAATGTCCGGCGAGCGATTACTCGGTGAGCCTTGCACCGCATGACGAAAATGGCGAGGTTATCCATATTTCGGATTCGCTCGAAAATGAACACAAGTTCTTTTTGAAACTAATGGCGGGAGCCTGTTCTGAATGGGGTAGGCGAGCCGCGCAAAGCGCCGCGAACGCCGTCAAGCTCGCGACAATTTCTACAGCGTCATCCTAAACGAAACAATTATTCGTCACTAAAAAAGCCCGCGACTTTCATCGCGGAACTTTTTTTAAGGTTGTAGGTGTTAGGTTACAGGTTTTAGGTTTTTATAATCGCACCTTCGGTGCCTAACTGACCTAATACCTATCCCCTATAACCTGATACCTAATTACAGCTCAATGCTGCACGGCTTGGCGTTCCAGATTTCTTCGGCGTACTGCTTGATGGTACGGTCAGAGCTGAACTTGCCCATGCGAGCGACGTTGAGGATTGCCATTTCCGCCCAGTGCTTCTTGTCCTGGTAAGCATCGGCAACCTTCTTCTGCATATCCACATAGCTGCGGAAGTCTGCGCAGAGCATGTACGGGTCATGCGACAAGAGCTTTTCTGCAATGTGCTTGAAGGTTTCCGGATGATCCGGGCTGAAGAAGCCAGAAGCGATGAGGTCAATCACGCGGCGGAGATCATCGTCATGCTCGTAGAAGTCGCGCGGACGGTAACCCTTAGCGAGAAGGTCCGTCACTTCTTCAACGGTGAGACCGAAGATGAAGATATTGTCGTCGCCGACTTCTTCCTTCATTTCCACGTTAGCGCCGTCGAGCGTGCCAATTGTGAGTGCGCCATTCAAGGCAAACTTCATGTTACCCGTACCCGAAGCTTCGGTGCCGGCGGTAGAAATCTGTTCGGAAAGGTCTGCGGCCGGGATGATCTTTTCGGCGAAGGACACGCGGTAGTTCTCGAGGAACACCATCTTGAGCTTGCCCTTGCAATCCGGATCAGCGTCGATGATAGAAGCCACGGCGTTTGCAAGACGGATAATCTGCTTGGCCATCCAGTAACCCGGAGCGGCCTTACCACCGATCATGATGGTGCGCGGCATGATTTCCTTGCCGTCCTTCACCTGGATGTAAAGGTGGATGGCATGGAGAATGTTCAAAAGCTGGCGCTTGTATTCGTGAATACGCTTGACCTGCACGTCGAAGAACGTGTTCGTGTCGACATCGACATTCTGCGTGGCCTTGAGGTACTTGGCAAGGCGTTCCTTGTTCTGCTTCTTGACTTCCATGAATTTCTTCTGGAAATCGGCGTCCTTGGCGAACTTTTCGAGTTTCTTCAAATCGTCCAAATCCTTGACCCAGGATTCACCAATCTTAGAAGAGATGAGTTTGGACATAGCCGGGTTAGCCTTGCGGACCCAACGACGCGGCGTCACGCCGTTCGTCTTGTTGTTGAACTTTTCAGGCCACAGTTCGTAGAAGTCCTTGAAGAGCGTCGTCTTGAGGAGGTCGGAGTGGAGTGCTGCCACGCCGTTCACAGCAAACGAACCCACGATGGAGAGGTATGCCATGCGGACCATCTTGCAGCCGCCTTCTTCGATAAGGCTCATGCGGGCGAGACGGTTGTTGTCGCCAGGCCACTTCATGGAGACCATGCGGAGGAAACGAGCGTTGATTTCGTAAATGATCTGGAGGTGACGCGGCAAGAGCTTTTCGAACAAGCTGACCGGCCACTTTTCAAGAGCTTCCGGCATGAGCGTGTGGTTCGTATAAGCGAACGTGTGTGTCACGATGTCCCAAGCTTCGTCCCATTCGAGGTTTTCGATGTCGAGGAGGATGCGCATCATTTCGGCGATAGAGATTGCCGGGTGCGTATCGTTCAACTGGATGGCGACCTTTTCTGGGAAGAGCTTCCAGTCGTTGTTGTGAAGCTTCTTGAAGCGCTTGATGATGTCCTGCAAAGAAGCTGAGCAGAGGAAGTACTGCTGCTTGAGGCGGAGTTCCTTACCGTTCATGGACGCGTCGTTCGGGTACAAGACCTTGGAAATCGTTTCGGAAAGTTCCATGTCCTGCACAGCGGCGATGTAGTCACCGTTGTTGAAGTAGCTAAGACCGAAGTCGTCAGCGGACTTGGCGCTCCAGAGGCGGAGGTTGTTCACCGTGTTGTTCTTGTAACCCGGGATCGGCGTATCGTACGGGAGGGCCATCACGTAGTCCTTCGTTTCCCAACGGTTGCGGAGGCGACCATTTTCGTCCATCCAGCTGACCACGTAGCCGTAGAACGGCACCTTGATGGCGTTAGCCGGGCGTGCGATTTCCCACGGGTTCGGGAGACGCAGCCAGTTGTCCGGCTGTTCTTCCTGTTCGCCGTTCACAATCTTCTGGCTGAACATGCCGTATTCGTAACGGATGCCCATACCGGTTGCCGGAAGCTCGAGCGTTGCCATGGAGTCAAGGAAGCAAGCTGCCAAGCGGCCAAGACCGCCGTTGCCAAGCCCTGCGTCCACTTCCTGTTCGCGGAGTTCTTCGAGCGTCATGCCGATTTCGTCAAGAGCTTCCGTCACGGCGTTTTCGACGTCGAGGTTCAACACGGAGTTGCCGAGCGTACGGCCAATCAAAAATTCGAGAGAGAGGTAATAGACGCGCTTGACGTCTTTTTCGTAATAGGTGTTCTGCGTCTTGATCCAACGGTCAACAAGACGGTCACGCACGGCGTAAGCCACAGCGAGGAACTTTTCGTGGTCCGTCACCGTGTATTTGCTGCGGGCGAGCGTGTGGTGGATGTGGTCGGTAAATGCCTTGCGGAAGGCTTCCGCATCGGTACCGAGCACGGTAATGTCACTTGCTTTCTTGGTAGTTTTAGCCATAAATCTAACCTGCCTGGTGTTGGTTATTTAATCCAAGGAAAAGTTTAGAAATTTTTACGAGATTTGCAATACGTTAATTCTGTAAACCTAGCTTGTAAGTCTTTTTAGAATGTGTAAGTTTTAAATAAAAGTGCAGCCCGCCTCTCGCGAGCTGCCGTTGCTTTTTTCCGCGCGTTCCGATTGCGTCGTCGCGCGTCTTATTATGACTTGTCGACTATTGATTACAATTGTCCGGGGAGTACTAGCTTTTCCTTAGGTGGAAAGCTTGCCTCGTACTTCTCGAATTCTTCGGGCATTCGCTCGGTCACGAAGTAGCCCTCGGGGTCTTTGTACGAGCCTGTCACTCCGTCCAAGAACCCCTCGTCGAGTTCCTTGCACAAGAAGTATGGCGCGTCGCTGTTCGGGTTGTCGGCGTAGCGGATGCCCTTGGTGTAAGCGGAGACGAATCCGCTTTTGCCGTAGAATCCGATGTTTCCGACGATGAGCAGGCAACCTGCGCCCATTTGGCGGGCGAGTTCCATGGAATAGTCGAGGAGTGCCTTGCCGTAGCCCTGTCGCTTGTAGTCCGGATGGATGCTGATGGGCCCGAATGTCATCATGCGGATTTTGCGTCCGTCGTCATCATCGATTTTCGACCACGCGTACATTACGTGTCCGATAATTTGTCCGTCAACTTCCATGACGAGTGAGAGTTCCGGGATAAAGTTTGGGTCGTTCCTGTAATGGTGGAGGACAAAATGCTCCACGCAGCCGGGACGGTAAACGTTCCAGAATGCTTCTCGGATGAGATTTTCGACGATTTTAAAGTCGCGCGGTTGTTCCGTGCGGATATTGTATTTTTTCATTGTTTATCTCCAAAATTTTTGTGTGAATCGGCACAAACACCTTGGAAGACCGCCTTGAAAACATTTGTCTTCCAAGGCGCTAAACAATGAACCAATATTTACTAGATAACATCCAGCCTCTGATAAAAGTGATGCCCTAAATATACATAGTTTTGCCGTGTTTAGGAAATTTTTACGAGGAAATTTTTCGGAAAAATCTAAATTTCAATGTTAGTATATAAGGATTTTTTGAAAATGAAAAATATTTCCGCTAAGTATCTTGTGAGCGCCCTTTTTGTCGGGCTTTGCATGTTTGCCGGTTGTGGCGACGATTCGTCTTCTATACCCGTCGCTCCGAATGCTGGGGCTGTATCTTCGTCTAGTGTAGACCAGTCGCAAGGTCAGCCTGGTGATACCCAGTCTTCTTCGAGCGAAAATATTTCGGCTCCCGTTTCTAGTTCCTCTGTTGTAAATCCTGGCGTTCCGGCAAGTTCGTCTGATGCGATAGTTCAGTCCAGTTCCAGCGCAGGTACGGCCCTTGTGAATGGTCCGTTTACTTTTGCGACGACTCCGGGTGCACTTGCTTTGACACCGGATGAAGATGGCTTCTACGACATGGGCGATGTCTATAAGGCCGTGCCGAAGACGAGCAAGATTGCTTTTGTGATTCGCCATTCCAAGCGCGAAAAAAATAATTTGGGGACGGAATCGTCTCTGACCCCGATTGGAATCAAGATGGCTAAGACTCTTGGCGAAAAGTTGGTGAGCGAAGAATCGTTCTATTACGCTTCGACGAACTTCTTGCGCACAAGAGCGACTTGCGAAAACATCGCTGCTGGTCGTGGCGAAACGGCTGAGGTCGTGACGTGGGATGCCATCAATGGTAGCTATTTCTTGACGGTTCCGAGTGACTCTTTGGATGCTCTCGTTTCGAGCAAGGGTGGTAACCCGAAGTACATCGCTCAATATTCTTATGGAGCACCTTACTCGTATGCAAGTACTGTTGGCGTCGTCGTTGCAACTTATTTCTACGATTTGTTCGAACGCGGAAACCAGTTCGTGAACGAAGTCATTGTGGCGAACATACCTAGTTGGAAGCGCGTGAGCGTGCTTGTAAGCCATGACATGCTTGTCGAACCGCTTATTGCTTTTGTCTCAAACAGAACCATCAACTTGAAGGTGTATGAAAATCCGTTCCGCTGGGTCAATTACCTGTCGGGTATCGCTGTGATTGTTGACGAAGCCGGTGCTGTAACAGCCCTCCCGGTTCGTGGCGATGAAGTCGGTTGGATGGTGCCGAGAGACGAAGTGGACGAATCTGCTCAATGAGAATAGCGCTCCTCGGTTCTACTGGTCTTGTTGGAAAAAATGTCGCTCAGCTGCTAGCCCAGTTGGACGAGGTTGATAGCGTTTTTTGCCCGGTGCGTTCGGTCCCAGACTTGAATGCGCTGGGCATTTTTAATGGCGTATCGAAGTTCAATTTTGAGGCGGTGGATTTTGATGCCTTGCTTAGCGCAAAACCCGAAGAACAATGGGCATCCAGCGTTTGCAAGAACTTTACCGGTTGCGATGCCGTGGTTTGCTGCCTGGGTACGACGCTCAAGCAGGCGGGGAGTAAACCCGCTCAGGAAAAGGTCGATTTGCGTTTGCCGCTAACGCTTGCTGCTTTGGCAAAGCGCCAGGGCGTCAAGCATTTTCTGTGCGTGAGCGCCATGGGCGCAAATTCACACTCGCCGTTCTTCTACAACCGCTTGAAAGGTCAACTCGAAGAAGGCCTCACGATGATGGGTTTTGAATCGCTTACGCTCGTGCGTCCGTCACTGCTCTTGGGCAAGCACAAGGACAAGCGCTTTGGCGAAGAGTTGATGCAAAAGCTTTTCGGTGCGCACCCAGAATGGGTACCGGCGCATTTTCGTCCGGTGCGAGCAGAGACCGTTGCCGCTCATCTCGTGGCGAACTTGCTCAAGCCTCCCGTAGACCACATTTGCGCAACCGATGGCGTAAAAGGCAAGCGCATCGTCTATAACCGCCAACTCCGTGAACTGTAATGTCGTCATGCTCGTCATTTAATGCGAACGTGCCCGCTGTTTAAAGTTGTCATGTTCGCCTTTTAATTCTGTCATGCCCGCCTTTTAATTCTGTCATGCCCGCCTCCGAGCGGGCATCTCCTTTTTATAGCAGAATATTTTTAATTTTTATAAAAAATTTAACGGAGGTCTTATGACGTTAGTCGTCTTTATTCTTTACTTGCTGATGATGCTTGGCATCGGAGCGTATTTCTCTCGCAAGGCGAACAGCCTGAACGCCTATTACCTCGGCAACCGCGGCATGAACAAGTGGGTGGTCGCCATGTCTGCGCAGGCGTCTGACATGAGCGGCTGGATGCTGATGGGCCTCCCGGGCGCCGTGTTCGTGAGCGGTTTTTCCGAAGCTTGGATTGGTATCGGTCTTGTTATCGGTACGTACTTCAACTGGAAAATCGTCGGTCGCAGGCTCCGCAAGTACAGCCATTTCTGCGGTGACTCCATTACTCTCCCGGACTTTTTCTCGAACCGTTTCCGCGACAATAAGGGTATCATCCGCGTGATAGCCTCGATTTTCATTCTCGTGTTTTTCCTGTTCTACACGGTTTCGGGCTTTGTCGCCTGCGCTAAGTTGTTCGGAACCATCTTTGGTATGAACTACACGACGGGGCTTATCCTTGGTGCGGTCGTGGTGGTGAGTTACACGTTTATGGGTGGCTTCTTTGCCGTGTGCTGGACGGACTTTATCCAGGCTTCGATGATGCTTATCGCAGTCCTCGTGATTCCGCTGATGATCATGAGCGGCTCGGGCGGTTTTGCTTCAACGATTGACGCCGTGAATGCCCAGAATCCGTACTTGATGAGCCTTTTCACGAATGCAACGACGGGCAAGTCCATTGGCCTTATTGCGCTGATTTCAAGCCTCTCGTGGGGACTTGGCTACTTTGGCATGCCGCACATCCTTGTGCGCTTCATGTCCATCAAGAACGCCGAAGAAATCAAGGATTCTCGCCGCATTGCTATGACTTGGGTGATTATCTGCCTTGCCGCAGTCGTGATGATTGCTCTCCTCGGCCGCTATTACGTGACGGCTCACGGCATCACCGTTGATGATCCGGAACGCATTTTCATGATTCTCTGCCAGGCTCTTTGCCACCCGGCGATTGCTGCCATCCTTATGGCAGCCATCCTCGCTGCAATCATGAGTACCGCAGACTCCCAGCTCCTCGTGTCTGCATCTGCATTCAGTAACGACCTTTACAAGCACTTGTTCCGCAAGAACGCAAGCAACAAGGAAGTGATGTGGGTGAGTCGCGGCGTGGTCGTGGTGATTACGCTTGTCGCAGTGCTTGTCGCTATGCAGGGGGCTCCGAGTGCCGATGGCGTGAAACACGGCAAGAGTTTCCTTGATGTGGTGATGAGCCTCGTGAGCTTTGCCTGGGGCGGTTTCGGCGCAACGTTTGGCCCGATTATGTTGCTTGCTCTCTTTTGGAAGCGTACGACACTTCCGGCTGCTGTTGCGGGTATGCTCGTGGGTGGCCTTACGACGTTTATCTGGAAATTCTACCTCTCCGGATTCTCCGCCGAAATCTTCCAGATTTACGAACTCGTGCCGGGCTTTATCCTCTCCTTCGTGACGATTGTCGTCGTGAGCCTCTTGACCAAGGAACCCTCTGCCGAAATCCAACTGGAATTTGACCGCGTGGAAAGCACTCGCCTGAGCGATATGAAACTATAGTTTGGATGGGGGAGGCCTCCCCCTGATTGCAGCCCCGGCCACAATGTCACCCCGGATTTGTACAAGTACAAAGCCCTTCGGCTCAGCTATGAAAATACAAGTATTTTCGCAGCGTTCGCCTTGGTTGCTTTTATTCCGGGGTCGCTTATTTTGAGGCTAATCGCCGGGTCTTCCATCACCCCTTCTAACGGGCTTCAGGCGCCAGCCCGTAACGCCTGGCTTATCGCTACGCGATAATTCCTAAACAACTCGTAGGCACTTCGTGCATCTCGTTGTTTAGTCGCACCCTCTTCTCGGGTCCTCGTCCAAATTACGATATAAAAAAAGAAAACCGGGAAAAGGGACTCGGACCCTCGACCCCGACCTTGGCAAGGTCGTGCTCTACCAACTGAGCTATTCCCGCGAGGGTGACCCATATATAGAAATAAAATTAGTAGTTATAAAGGGGTGAGTGCCGAAAAAAGTGAAAAAATTTTATGCGCGATAATTCTTTGACTGGATGAATTGTTACATGTAGCTTTTTTCTATTTTATCGTGCAATTGGGTATATGGATGAGGTCTGCAGCGTGTGAAAATAGCACATGCTGCAGAAAAAGGAGTACAGAATGAGAAATTTTGAAGCAACGGCGAAATGTCTTTCTCGACCAGTCATCCTCGAAGCGAAGCGTAGGGGATCCATACGATTTTTCCTTACATTTCTTCTTACCATAGCCCTTGCCGCCTGCGGCGGCGACAGCGGTACTTCCGCGAATGACGATAATGTGTCGTCTTCGTCCTCTTCATCTGTCATTCCCGCTTCAAGCGGGAATCGCCTTTCAAGTAGTAGTAAAAAGATTGCTTCGTCCTCTTCGACTCCTCGCAATGACGTGAAATCGTCATCTTCGAATAAAGCCTTATCGTCATCCTCGAAGCGAAGCGAAGGGGATCCATCAAGTTCTAGCCAAAAGATTGCTTCGTCGTCTTCCGTCAAGACGGTTTCTTCTTCTTCCGTCATCCTGAGCAGTAGCAGTAAGCAATCCTCCTCTAGTAGTAAGGTGATTGCCACGAGCTCTTCGAGCTCTCGCAATGACGATTCCTCTAGCAGCGAGTATGTGCCTTTCGATCATTCAAAAACCTTGGCTGAAGATTGGCGTGTAGGTGGTGAAGGAAAATACAAGCAATTTACCGACCCGCGCAATGGCCGTAGTTACTATTACATAAAAATTATTGGGGAAGATTATCTAGGTAAAAAGGATTCCGTGACCATTATGGCCGAAAACTTGAATATCGGCAAGATGGTTCTTGGTACAGAAGACCAAAAAGATGATAAAGTGATTGAACGTTATTGCTACAACAATGACACCACCAAGTGTGATGAATTTGGTGGGCTTTACCAGTGGGCCGAAATGATGCAGTTGCCGAGCCGTTGCAATACCGAAAGCTGTGCTGATTTAATTGAAGAAAATCATCGAGGCATTTGCCCTGAGGGCTGGCGATTGATGACCGACCTGGATTTTTACATCGCTTGGCATGCTGAAACGAATTCGTATGGAATTCGGGGGACTCGTTCATCCTATGGCTTTGCGGGGAATAATTATAGTGGCTTATCCCTAACCGGTGCTGGATTAAGGTCCTCTGAGGGAAAGTTTGAAGATTTAAGAGGTGGTGAGTATTGGTTTCTTCCTGAGGAATTCGAAGGGAAAGAAAATTCTCATGTTCATTCCGGTTTTGTTGCATCAGATGGTGATTATGGTCCTACCAGGAATAACAAAGCGGCTAAAATTCGTGGGTCTTCCGTTCGCTGTGTAAAATTGGAGTAATTCTCTCCTAACAAATTTTCCCAAAAGTTTATCTATGGAATTCCCGATGGAGGGAATTCCTATCCAAAAGTTTAATAAAAATCGATGCACATCGGTGCGTCAAAGGCAATCTCTATGTCAAAAATGAACAACAACTCCCGCAAGAACTCTAAAAACTCCAAAAATACCGCCAAAAAAGCGCTGAGGTCGAAAACAAGATCCAAGAAGAACTTCAAAATCGAAAATCTTGAACCTCGCTTGATGATGGATGCTTCGGCGGGAACGGGTCCTCGTCCAAATTACGACGATATAAAAAAAGAAAACCACCTTGTAGGTGGTTCTCTTTTTTAGAGCGGGAATGGGAATGTCAAAGTCCAGTCCCCGCTTCGCGGCTGGCCTTTGACCCTTCGGGCTTGCGCTCACTACGTTCGCGTCAAGCGCAAAATTCGTCTCTTCGCACTTCGTGCATGAGCCGAATTTTGTCGCACCCTCGACCCCGAGGGGTCTCGTGTCCAGTCAATTTCAGTATAAAACAAAAAAGACGTCGTTAGGACGTCTTCTTTGTTTTCGAGCGGGAAAAGGGACTCGGACCCTCGACCCCGACCTTGGCAAGGTCGTGCTCTACCAACTGAGCTATTCCCGCGAGGGTGACCCATATATAGAAATAAAATTTGTAGTTATAAAGGGGTGATGGCTGAAAAAAGTGAAATTTTTTTTTGAGAGCCGCGAAAGAATTTTGTCGCTCCCTCGACCCCCAAGGGGTCGAACATCCGACCCTTATCAACACAAAAATAAAAGAACCACTCTCAAAGTGGTTCTTTTATTTTAGAGCGGGAAAAGGGATTGTTGGCAATCAGTCCCCGCTTCGCGGCTGCTTGCCAACCCTTCGGGCTTGCGCTCCCTGCGTTCGCGTCAAGCGCAAAATTTGCCTCCACGGGCTTCGCCCACGAGTCAAATTATGCGGCCCCTCTTCTCGGGTCCTCGTCTAATTCTGTGTATAAAACAAAAGAGCCTAGCTTGACGCTAGGCTTTTTATTTTAGAGCGGGAAAAGGGACTCGGACCCTCGACCCCGACCTTGGCAAGGTCGTGCTCTACCAACTGAGCTATTCCCGCGAGGTGACCCAATTATAGAAATAAAAATTCCAATTGTAAAGGGGATAAGGTGAAAAAAGTTATATTTTTGCGGTAAAAGTTCGTTTATCGTAGTTTTATGTTCGGTATTTATATTCACGTTCCGTTTTGCGCAAAAATTTGCGATTACTGCGACTTCCGCGTGATGCCTGCGAATGCTCGGCTTTTCGAGGAATATGCAGGCTTGTTGGAGCGTGAAATCCGTGCTTTTGCGGCGGCGTATCCTGTATCGCATTCGGCGTCATCCCAAAACGTTCTTTCGCAAGCGCGAACGCTTTATCTCGGTGGCGGAACGCCCTCGATTTTGCCGGGTAAGTGCCTGGAGCGGATTTTCGCAGTGCTTGCGTCGTGTGGAGTCCGCGTAGATGCCCTCGATGAAGTCTCGATGGAATTCAATCCGGAATCGTGTACCGAAGAATCTGTGCAGACGGCGCTTTCATGTGGTGTACGTCGCTTTAGTCTTGGTCTCCAAACGTTTTCGCAAACGCTCTTGGACCGCATTGGCCGCAGGCACACGGTGGAACGTGGCTTTGAAGCGCTGCGGTTGCTGACCTCGCTTCCGCGGGCGAAAGTTTCGGCGGACTTGATGTTTGATTTGCCGGGACAATCGGTGGATTCTTTTTTGAACGACGTAGACCGTTTGTCGGACTTTCCGCTTGGGCACTTGAGCTTTTACGGATTGAATGTGGGCGAGCGGACGCTTTTGGGCGGTCGCGTATCGCGTGGCGAAGAAAAAATTGACGAGAGCTTGTACGAGCCGATGTATCTTGGTGGCGTCGAGATTCTTGAGAAAAAAGGCTTCGCGCGTTACGAAGTCTCGAATTTTGCTCAGCCGGGCGATGAAAGCTTGCATAATATGAACTACTGGAATCGCGGCGAGTACATTGGCTTCGGGCCGGGGGCGCACAGCTATTTTGACGGTCGCCGTTTCTGCGCTCCAGAGATGTATCCGCGTTGGCGCGATTACGTGAAGGCGGATTCGCCAGATTCCGCGCTCACGTATGACGACCTCGATGCAGACGATATCTTGACGGAACGCGTGTGGCTTTCGCTACGCCAACGCTCCGGCCTTGACTTGAACGCGCTTGCCGCAGACGGAATTTCTGTTTCGCCGGAAGGCTATGAACAATGGGTCAAGAAGGGTTTTGCGACGCTCGATGGCGGAATCCTGAAGCTTGTCGGCCGTGGCTGGATTTTCATGGACAGCATCGTGACCGACGTGCTAAACGCCTGCCGATAGCGCATTCGCCATAAAAAGGAGATGCCCGCTTGCGCAAGCGGGCATGACAAGTTTAATTTTGGCTTTTAACTACTTATTAATCGCAGCCAAGAATGCGTCTTTCTTTTCTTGCAAGAAGTCCTTGCTATTGTACTTGCGGATGCGGCGGAGAGCCTGGTCACGCAACTGACGCACACGTTCGTGGGAGATGTTCATGGATTCGCCCACTTCGCGGAGGGTCTGCGGAGCTTCCTGGTTGATACCGAAAATGCCGGTGATGACTCGGGCTTCGCGTTCCGGGAGCTGTTCCATGAGGTCGCGGGCCAAGGCTTCGACGCTCTGGATTTCGGAATCGGCTTCCGGGTTCGAGGCTCCACTGTCCGGGAGGACTTCGGCGTATGTAGCCTTGGAGTCTGCCTTGAGCGGGCTATCGAACGAAACGCCGCGCTGACCGATTTGGATCAATTCACGGATTTCTTCGTTGATTTCCTTACCGCGGGACTGTTCGTGCAAAGCCTTGCGCACGCGGAGGTGCTGGTTTGCTGGCAAGCGGATGAGGTTGCCCTGTTCGTTAATGGCACGGGTAATATATGCCTTGATCCACCAAACGCCGTAACTGATGAATTTAAGACCACGAGTATGTTCGAAGGATTCGATTGCGCGGACGAGACCCATAGCGCCTTCGCTGACCAAGTCCGGAAGCGGAATCGGGCAGCCGCGGTACTGGATGGCGACTTTGAGCACAAAACGCATGTTTGCAGAAATCAATTTTTTACGGGCGATTTTGTCGCCTTCTTTAGCTTTCTGGAAAAGAATCTGTTCTTCTTCGCGGGATAGGGGTGCGGTACGACGGATGTCTTCTAAGTATCTTTTGAGAGTAGTATCGGTAGAATCAATATGCATTTTAAAAACCTTGCCCTTATAATATCGCTTTTTTAAAGCAAGTTGCGTGCCAATTGTGTAAAATTTTCCAAATTTTTTACAAAAAGTCCTTTAAATGTCGGTTTCGCGGTTTTTGACGCCGAGAATGTCCAATATTTTTGTCGTAATTTTACAAAATTGTCGTAAAAATATAACAAATTTTTCAAAACGTGACAAGTTGAACGAGGCAATCTACTCTAGCCGAATAGAAAATGTAAAGTCGTGTGTTTCATTTTGGAATATGTTTTACTAGGTCCTTCGACTTTGTTACACTTCGCTCAGGATGACAAGTGCGTTTCTAATTACAATCTCTCGTCTTTCGTCTCTCGTCTCTCGTCTCTCGTCTACTTCCTACTCTCATTTTTTCATATATTATCCCCGTTATGTCAATAAAAGAGCCCGATCAATCCGTATGGAACCGTTTTTGGCAGCGCAAGAACGACATGGACAAAGTCTATCCGTCTTCGCCGTCTATTATAGAAGCTATTAAGAAGAATTTTAAGCTCGAGGGCTTGAAGGTGCTGGAGGTCGGTGCAGGTACCGGCCGCGACAGTGCTGAACTTGCTCGTTTGGGCGCCGATGTCTATGTGCTCGATTTTGCCGACAATAGCTTGAAAATTGTCAATTCGCTCCGCGAGAGTGAAGGTCTCAAGAATTTGCACTTGGTTCGTGGCGACGCTTTCAAGTCCCCGTTCCCGGATAATACTTTTGACCTGGTGTTCCATCAGGGCTTGGCCGAACATTTCAAGGATTCGCTCCCGCTCTTGCAAGAGAACTTCCGCATCGTCAAGCACGGCGGTTGCTGCCTTTGTGACGTGCCACAGACGGTCCACCCGTATACGATTATCAAGCATATCTTGATTGCGCTCGACAAGTGGTTTGCCGGTTGGGAAAAACAGTTCACGATGGGTCAGCTCAAGAAGCTCATGCGTGACGCTGGCTTCGAATGTGTTTATGCTTATGGCGACTGGATGCGCCCGAATCTTTTCTACCGCATTCTGCGCGAACTCTGCTTCAAGTTCGGTATTGAACTCCCGAAGTATCCGCTCGACGGAACGGCTTACCAGAAGATTAAGGACAAGATTTTGGATAGCCTCCAGTCTGTGCCGGTGATGCACTACACGCAGCTTTGCATTGGCGTGATCGGTCGTAAGCCTTAGGTGATTGCTTGAAAATTCTCGTCGTAAATTACCGGGATCGCATGCATCCGGCTGCCGGCGGCGCCGAAAAGCATTTGCATCGCATTTTCGGAAAGATTGTAGAAATGGGCCACACGGTGGTCCTGTTTACGACGACATTTCCGGGAGCCAAAGAACGCGAAGTTGTTGATGGAATTCAGGTCATCCGCAAGGGTGGCGATTTGATGTTCCAGCTCACGGTGGCGCTGAATCTGAAGAAGCTTGACCGCGAATTCAACTTTGACGTTGTTGTTGAAGATTTGAACAAGTTGCCGGTCTTTGCCCACTGGTTCGTCCGCAAGCCGCTCCTGGTGCAGATGCATCACTTGTGGCGGAAGTCGATTTTTGCTGAAGCGATTTTCCCGGTCGCGTTTGGCGTCTGGTTCTTTGAACGCATTATCCCGTTCTTTTAC
The DNA here is from genome assembly GCA_902791475.1 of Fibrobacter succinogenes. GTDB lineage: Bacteria > Fibrobacterota > Fibrobacteria > Fibrobacterales > Fibrobacteraceae > Fibrobacter > Fibrobacter succinogenes_J. The sequence continues at coordinate 40,386 of CADAWC010000030.1, read as the reverse complement.
CGCACACAGAATTTTGTGGTGGTGAGTCCGAGTACCAAGAAAGAGCTCGCCGAAATTGGCGTGGACGAAAGCCGAATTTCCGTGATTTATAATGGTTCGGAAAAACCTAAAGTTGCGGAGTGCGCGGACCTTGCGACTGGTATTGCGGAATCTTGTGAGAATACGGCGAACCCGTATTTCATTTGGCTTTCGCGTGTGCACCGTTATAAGGGAATTTGGACGGCGCTTGAAGCGTTTGAAAAATTCTCGAAGTCGCATCCCGAAGTCCAGTTGAAAATTGTGGGCGGTGGTCCGCTTTTGAAAAAGCTCCCGGCCTGGATCAAGTCGCACGGCCTGGATGGCAAGGTGGAACTGACGGGTTTTGTGCCTGCCGCTCGCAAGTACGAACTGCTTTCGTCTTCGCTTGCGCTGTTGCAGACGAGCTACAAGGAAGGCTGGGGCCTCACGGTGATGGAAGCGGCGCAGCTCTGCAAGACGACGATTGCGTCGGATGTGCCGGGACTCTGCGATAGCGTCCGTGACGGCGAGACGGGAATTCTGTTCCCGTCGGGAGATGCGGCCGCATGCGCTTCTGCAATGGAAAAGATTTATGGCGATGCAGGATTGCGCGCGGCTCTTGGTCAGAATGCAAAACGTTATGCGCTTACGTTCAGTTGGGAAAATTCTGCTCGCGAAACTCTAGAGTTGTTGCAACGTACGGTTGAGGGTGGCGTACGAAAATGAAGTTGAATCCGAAGATAAAATCTGTACTTATTTTTTGTTTGAAACTGGTGGTAACGCTTGTTCCTGCTTACTTTGTTTATCAAAACATTGTGAGTGACCCGGAATGGAGCGTAAATGACCTTTATAAATTGTTCGAGAACAACAGTGTACTCCCGCTGGTGCTCGCGCTTCTTTGCCTTGCGGTTTCTAACTTTACGGCCTGTTATCAGTGGAAACTCTTGCTTGAAAAACAGGGCGTTCATATGACGTACGGAAAGCTCCTCAAGCTTTATCATGTGGGGCTTTTCTTTAACAACTTTATGCCGGGAAACGTCGGCGGCGATGCCAAGAAAGTTTACGATATCCGTGTGCAGGGCGGTCAAGATACTGTCGGTGCAGGTTTTACGGCTACGGTATTCGATCGTTTGTTCGGTCTTTTCTTTATTACATTGTTTGCGCTTGCGGTCGGTGTGTTGTTCTTTGTACACGATCCTGAACAGCGGGCGTTCATGTGGCCGTCGGTTTGGATTTTTATGGGCTTTTGCGTGATGTTTGCAGGGCTTTTGAGCCGTCGCATTGGCAAGTTCTTTTGCCGCATGGCAGGGAAGGTGTTGCCCGAAAAAATCGAGACACGCTTGTTGCGCATGTTTGAACGTTTCCAGAAGTTCCGCTCCAAGAAACTTTGGGTGAACATCGTTTGCCTTTCGACGGTCACTCAGTCGCTCCGCATCTTTGTGCACTTTTTCTGCGGAATTGCTGTGGGTGTGAACCTCTCGATGTCTTGGTATTTCTATTACATTCCGCTTGTCGCTATTGTGAGTGCGCTCCCGATTTCGATTGGCGGTTTTGGTCCGCGTGAATTTTTGGCGCAGTCGCTTTTTGCGCGTGCTGGCGTGCCTGGACTTGAATCAGTTGTGATTCAGTTGCTCGCTTATTTTGTAAGTTTGATTTTGAGTTTGTTTGGCGCGGTCGCATTTTTGGTGGGGCACAAGCCCGTACCGTCAGAATTCGCAAAGAACGCTCAATAGTTTGCTATATCCGTTGTCTATATCCTTTGCTATATGAACCTCGCGCTTAAGGGGCGCAAAAAACATGGATGTAGAAAGTCTTTTGGTCGGGTTGAACTCCGACCAACGTGCGGCGGTACTCCACGATCATGAAAAGAACGGACAACTTTTAATTTTAGCAGGGGCAGGTTCGGGAAAGACTTCGGTCTTGACCAAGCGAATCCAGTACCGGATTATGTCGGGCGTTGAACCCGAGAAAATCTTGGCGCTCACGTTTACGGCGAAGGCTGCAGCCGAAATGCGGGAACGTGTGCAAAAGCTCTTCCCGAATGCGGGTGTGCGGCTCTGCACATTCCACTCGCTTGCGCTGTTTATTCTTAAATCTAAGGTTACTGTTAAACATGATGAAGAATGGCGATCCCGGAATGAATCCGGGATGACAGGTGGGGCGGGCGCTTGCAGCTCTTGCCCGGCGTACGAACTTGTCGGATTCAAGAAAATGCCGGTCCCGACGGAATCGTCGGACAAATCGTTTATGCAGGAACTCGCAAAAGTCGGGAGGCGTTTCGGCGGTCGAAAATTCCGCTTCTCGCGCGAAGAGCTTTTCTCGGATGCACATCCCGCGAAGCTCCTCAAAAAACTTGAACCATTGCATAATCGCATCTTGGAATCGGGTCAAGTCGTCTTCGAAGACCTCATCTACCAGGCGATAAACTTGCTCGAAAATCACGAGTCGGCGCGCGCATATTTCCAAAATCAATGGACCGAAATTCTTGTCGATGAATATCAGGACATCAACCCGTCGCAGTACCGACTCGTCAAAGCGCTGCTGGGTGAGCGCAAGTCGTTGTTTGTTGTGGGCGATGATGACCAGGCCATTTACGGATTCCGTGGGGCCGATATCGGGAATATCAACCGTTTCCGCGATGACTTCAAGGAGAGCTCTCTGATTCGCTTGGAATGGAATTATCGTTCGGTCGCGAACATTTTACATTTTTCGAATAGGATTTTTGAAAACAAGCCTATCCACTTGCGGAAGGTCTTGCGTGCGGGCAACATGAATGGCTCGGGCGGCTCGCCGATTTTTAAGGAAAACCGTGAACCCGAAATCTGGGTGAGTGAAGACCCTGTCGAAGAAATGCAAAAAATCATCACGAGCATCAAGTTGCTCCGCGAAAGTTATGACCTCCAATGGAAAAACTTTGCAATCCTCGTGCGCTATAATAGGCAACGCCTATATTACGAAGAAGCGCTTCGCGATGCGCATCTCCCGATCGCAGGGACGGTCGTGTCGGAGGCAGGTAACGTAGAGGGGGAGGGCGAAGTCCTTGAAAATGGAATCCATGTGGAAACAGTCCATGCGTCCAAGGGGCTCCAGTATGCGGTGGTCTATTATGCGGGAATGTCCGAGGGGCTTACGCCAGGTTCATGCTTGGGCACGCGTAAAGAGCGTCAAAAACAGCTCGATGAGGAACGCCGATTGTTTTACGTCGGGGTCACGCGGGCTGAATCTTTTTTGGTTTTGCTATATTGCAAACGTAGATATTGGAAAGGGCGCCTGACGAAACTCAAACGGTCTCGTTTTTTGCCCAGGGAAAATTCAAAAACAGAGTGTAATATGCCAGTTATGTTATTTAAGATATATGGAGCGGCAAGAATTTTTGCGTTTATGCTCGAATATATTTTCAAGATTGCATTCATGTACATTTTCCGTCGTAAAGACTTGGATCCTTGGCTTGAAGAAAAGGTGCAGGTCTTCTCCCGCTTCTGCATGAAAGTCTTGCGTGTGGATTTGACGATTGAAGACCAGGCGCAACTTGCGAAAGTGGACTGGACTCGCCCGGTGTTCGTGATGGGCAACCACCGTTCGTACCTGGATATCCCGCTTGCGTTTTTGGCCTTGCAGCGTACCGTGGGCTTTATCGCGAAGACGCAGTTGCAGCGCATCCCGATTCTGAACTTCTGGATGCACAAGCTCGGTTGCGTCTTTATCGACCGCGAAAAGGGCGGCGGCGCTGCGATTATCCAAAAGGCTATCCAGTCGGGCAAGATGCCGAGACTCTTCGTTTTCCCGGAAGGTACCCGCAGCAAGCGCGATGGCATGGTCGCTTTCAAGAGCGGTTGCTTTAGACTTGCCGTCGAGGCAAACGCAATTATATTGCCGATGGTCACTCGTGGTTCTGACTTGCTCTGGGAACACCGCAAGGATTCCAAGCATCACCCGGTGAACATCAAGATTCTTGAACCGATAGATACGGTCGAATTCAAGAAAACTCACGGCGGCGATGAAATGGACCCGCGCCACGAACTGCTCCCGTATGTCCGTAAAATGATGGAAGAAGCTTATGATCGGCGTCTTTGATTCTGGTTTTGGCGGGCTCACGATTTTGCAGAAGCTTCGCCACACGCTCCCGCAGTACGATTACCTGTATTTGGGGGACAACGCCCGTGCGCCGTATGGCTCCCGCAGTTTCGAGACGATTTACCGCTACACGCTCCAGTCCGTGCGTGAACTTTTCCACCGCGGATGCCCGCTGGTGATTCTCGCTTGCAACACGGCGTCGGCAAAAGCGCTCCGCAGCATCCAGCAGCAGGTGCTTCCGGTAGAATTCCCGGACCGTCGCGTCTTGGGCATTGTCCGCCCGACCGCCGAAGAGATTGGGAACTTCTCGAAGACGGGGCATATCGGCATTTTTGCCACCGCGGGGACGGTCTCTTCGAACAGCTACGTTCTTGAAATCAGCCACTTTTTCCCGAACTTGAAGGTGACGCAGCATGCCTGCCCGATGTGGGTTCCGTTGGTGGAATATGGCGAACGCGGGACCGAGGGTGCCCGATTCTTCGTGAAAAAGGACGTGGACCAGCTGCTTGCGGCTGACCCTGAAATCGATACAGTTTTACTTGCCTGCACGCATTACCCGCTCCTCGAAGAAGAAATTCGGGCCGCACTTCCACCGCACGTCCGCTTGGTGGTCCAGGGCGATATTGTCGCCGACAAGACTTTGGACTACCTCAAGCGACATGTGGACATGGAAAAACGACTTTCGAAGGGTGGTTCTGTGCATTATTTGACGACTGATACCGCAGAATTCTTCAAAAAAGGCGCTTTTCGCTTTGGAATGGACAATATTTCGGCGGAGTCATTGACTTTTTAATAAGTAAATTGTATTTTGATAATTGTTACTGACGAACCGTACTCGGTCCGCTTGTACTCGTTTTAATTTTCGAACTTTAAACTATTTGAGTGGATTTATAAAATGCCGAAAACACAGATCAATCTCGAAGGTTGGCAAGACTACCGTGGCAACATGGCGGGTAGCCTGCTTTATGTCGAAACTAGCCATCAGTCCGAAATGCCTGTCCGCGACCAGCTGAATGAAAATGAAAAGGGTTTTCTTTACGAACCGAACTATGAAACCAGCACCTATGGTCTGATGAGCTGCTACAATGTGAAGGCTATCAACACAATCGTGAAGAGCAAGAGCCGTTACATTCTTTTCGGTACCCGTTACGAAGGCTTGAGCGATTCTGAAATGCGCAACAAGTACCTCATCATGGGTTATATGCGTATCGACAAGATCAAGGATGTGCGTACCCGTCACGTGCAGCGCTACATGGCAAACCCGGAAATGGAAGAACCGGAATGCATGCAGATGGAACACAACTGGGCTGTCTACGGTCCGATGCGTTTTGTCTCCCTCGACGATTCCTTCGTGGTGACCGACGAAATTCTCAAGGAATGGGGCTACAAGGGCCATGCTTCCCGTCAGCTCAAGACCGTGTTCTCCAAGGAACACCTCGAAAAGATTCTCGCTCACTTGGATTCCAAGCAGGATATGATTGACGAGTATATCGCTACCGTCGATGAATATAAGGAAGCTCTCGCTGAAGAATAATTCTTCGAAAAGCGAAGTCTAAAGTCCCCGCCTTGGCGGGGATTTTTTGTATAAAAAGGAGATGCTTTATTTTTTCCGAGCGAGGAGCACGACCGCACCTTGGGCGGCCTGGAACAGTAGCGGAATGTAGCCTAGCAGCCCGGCGGACAGCACGACCGATGCCGGAATTCCAAGAATGCCCGTGAACAGGGCCACTTGAGTCCCTTCGCGGACACCGATGCCGTTGAGTGAAATCGGAACCATCGAAATAACGGTAGTGATGCTAGTGAATACGACTAGAATGCTGATGTCGATATCGACTCCGACCGCCCGGAAATAGGCATAGGCTATAAACAACGTCAGTAACTGTAACCACAGCGAATCGAGTGACGAGAGCAAAATTTGCTTTTTATGCTTCCTATATATAGAGAGGCTGTTTTGCAATTTGGGAATAAAGGCGAGTCGGTCGGTTAAAAAATGGGGAACCGGTATTTTGTCCGAAAACAGGCAGAGCACGACAATGACCATGCAGGCGAGCAACGCAACTGTCATCGTGATGGTGTAGGCGATGGGAATTTCGGCTTGGTTCAGTGCAAAGGGGAGTGCTAAGAAAAAACAGAGGAACATAGCGAGTAGTCCCTGGATGCGGGCGAGCAATACAGCCGAAACGGATTGACTGGTCTGGTTAAATTTCTTTCCAAATGCTAGGGACTTCACGGCGTCGCCACCAAAACCGGTCGGGAGCAGGTTGTTGAAAAAGTATCCCATGGCGGTGTAGGCGTAGTATGTCTTGAACGGAATTTTTGGACCTTGTACCGAAAGCCCTTTCCAGCGGTTCGCCTGGATTGCCATGACGAGCGTTGCCGCGACAAGCATTGCCAAAATCCACGGCGTCATACTGATATTCCAATTGTCGATGACTTCGCTGAGCGGGATTTTGTAGAATATGTAGGCAAAACCACCAATGCTTACGAGAAGCTGGATTATTCGCTTGACAAAGAGCTTTTTGCCTGTCTTATCGGTTGCCATTGATTGCAAAAATAGCATTTTTGATTTCGAAAAATTTATATTTAAGAAAAAAGGTTTTTATGTATCGCAATAAGATTCGTTATGATGTTGCTACGCTTGTCCCGAAGGATGCTAGGAGCGTTCTTGAAATTGGGGCGGGCGCCGGAATGAATTACGTTATTTACCCCAAGGATTCTTACAAAGTTGCTATCGAACCCGAAGAGCGTACCGATGCACAGACGATTGACAAGGTCCCGGGAGGCTTCAACGAATACCATCATGGATTTTATGAGGAATATACCGAGGACCGCAAGTTTGACTTGGTGGTCATGTGCGATGTCTTGGAACATGTGAACGATCCGGTGGATTTAATCAATTTCTGCAAGAAACATTTGAATCCCGATGGCCATATTCTCGTTTCTTTGCCGAACTTTATTTGCATCGAAAACCTCCTCAAGATTATCATCACGAGAGATTTCCGCTATTTTAAGCCGGACGAAGGCGAACATGCGCTCGGCGTTCTCGATATCAACCACAAGACGTTCTGGACAAAGAAGAGCTTTGTGCGCTTTGCGAAGGAAAACGGTCTCGAAGTGGAACGCATCGTGGGCATCCGCAAACAGCTCAAGTTCATGCCGAACTTGTTGAGCCATTCGTACTTTATCCCGTTCCAGTACGGATTCCTGACGAAACTCAAAAAGTAAAATCTTTATTCTTTATACAAGGCGCAAAGTTGCGCCTTTATTTTTTGCGCGCAAGCTTCCCAAGTGAAATGGCAGACCCATTCCGCAATTTCATCATCGTGCTTGCCTTTGTCATCAATAGAATTTTCGAGAGTGCGGGCGATGCTGGAGGCGTCTTCTGGGTCGAAATACTTGGCGACTTTGCCGCCCACTTCTGGGAGTGAAGAGGTGTTGGAACAAACCACGGGCGTGCCGCAAGCGAGCGATTCGAGCACGGGGAGGCCAAATCCCTCGTACAGCGAAGGCAATACAAAGAGATCGGCGAGGTTGTAAAAATTCACGAGGTCTTCTTGTGAAACCATTCCCGCATGGATTGTGAATTCTTCAATGCCGAGTTCTTTTTCGCAAGTCGCTTTGGAGCGGCCGTCGAAGGCTTTCCCGACAAGAACGAGGCGGCAATTTTCACGCCCCTGCATTTGGGCAAATCCCTCTAAAAGCTTGTTCAAGTTCTTGTGTGGGAGCAGGTTCCCGACGTAGAGCAAAATCTTCTTGTCGCGCGGAATGTTGAATTTGTCGTATAGATAATCAATTTCGGCATGTGATTTCTTGACAAATTCCTTGCCAACGCCGAGCGGGATGACTGTAATTTTGGATTCGTCCATCTTGTAGAATCGCAAAAGGTCGCGCTTGGTGCTTTCGGAAACGGTAATAATCTTGTCGGCGCGCTTGCTGATAAACCAGAAAATGAACTTGAAATAATAGTGGACGAGCTTGAACGGCAAAAATTCGGGGTAGACGAGGTGGGTGAGGTCGTGAATGGTCACGAGCATCTTGCCACGATAGAATAGCGGTACATTGCAGTGCGGTACATGCAAAATATCGGGCTTTTCACGATAAAGTGCTCGGTACGGAAATTTGAGCTGTTCCTTGTAACCATATATGCTACTGATAAAGCGGATGTGTTTGGGAATGTTATCGTAAGGTTCCAGTTTCTTGGGGTCGCCGAGGGCGATGGAATAGCCGACATCCTTGAGCCAGTGCTGGATACAGGTACCAATACCGGACTTGTTTACCATGCGCGCATCAATTGCAATTTTTGGTGCTTTTTCAAGGTCTTTTTGGTCGGTATTGCTCATCTTTTTGGGGCCCTTTTCATGATACAAATAATTTGTACGATGTCAAAATACATTATTTTTAGCACGTTTTTATAGGAAAGTGTATCATGATGATAAAAAAAAGCCTTTGTAAACTGAAATATACAAAAATAGGTTGGATGAGAAATTGCCAAGAAAGGATTTAATAGATAATTTACAAATAGTCAAATCGTTAAACCGCCTTGTAGGAGAAAATAATGAGTGGTAAGATGACAAAATGGCTGGCTGGATCCCTGGTGGCAATGGGAGCATTCGTTGCGGGATGCTCTGATACCAACTATACAGATCCAATCGCCTCTACCGAAAATGAAGGTGTCTATTTGAAGAATGACGCCAAGGGCATGTGGGCTCGAATCGATGAAAGTGGCAGTATTGCGAGCTACTTCGATTCCCTTTCAAAGGAGGAAGGTGCTCCTGTTATTGGAACTTCGACTCGTTCCAATATCCGTTGCGCAGCTCCGGCTCTTAAAATGGACGAGAACACCCGTTTTCTTGATGAACTGGAATCCCTCTTTGACGAAGGTGAACAGGTCGAAGGTGTTTGCGGAAAGGCTCTCAAGTTGAGCGACGGTCAGGTGGCTCCGCTTGGCGTGAATTTGATTGATTCTATGAGTGTTGGAACAGTCGAATTCTGGTTCCGCCCGAATGCAGACTTCTTTGACAAGGATGCAAGAACGCTTCTTGGCAACGATGGTGCTCGAATTCATTTCTTCTACAAGAAAGGTGAACTCTTCTTCCAGAAGAATCATCACAACCAGCATTACTATGTGCAGGGTAAGGCTGAGCTTAAGGAAAATGACTGGAACTTGATCGCTGGCCAATGGGGAAATGGCTACATGAGCTTGTGGCTCAATGGCGAACTTGTCGGTTATTGGGAGCATGACAAGGGTTATGTGCCTGCACAGCGCGATATTCCGTTCGAAAATCTCGTCGTGATTGGTTATAAGTCTAGTTGCTGCATGGAGGGGCCAGGGCAGTACGAGGCTATGACCACGTCGGGTTCTTTCGACCAGTTCCGTATCTCGAACATCAATCGTTACGCCTTGCCGGATTCTGTGACTGCTAAGGTAAATCCGGTTGACGAAAAGGACACTGTTGTCAAGGAGGATGTAGTCAAGGAAGATACCGTTGCAACGGATACCGTAAAGAAGGACGATATCGTTTGCAAGGCTCCTGCTTTGGCTATGGATGACAAGACTCTTTATTTCGACGAACTGGATGCGGAATACGAAGAAGGTACGCTGGTGGAAGGCGTCTGCGGTAAGGCTATTTCCCTCAAGGATGGCGAAAGCATCCAGACTGGGATTAACCTGATTGACGAAATGCCTGCCGGCACAGTGGAATTTTGGTTCCGTCCGGGTGAAGATTTCGATGAAAAGTTTTCACACACTCTTCTAGGTAATGACGGTGCCAGAATTCATTTCTTCGTAAGATTTGATACCCTTTTCTTCCAGAAAAATCATTCCGATACGCATTACTTTACTTATGGCAAGATGACTCTCAAGAAGGATTGGAACCTGATTGCCGGTCAGTGGGGCGATGGCTTCATGAGCCTTTGGGTCAATGGCGAAATGATTGCAAGCGAGGCTCATGAGAAAGGTTATGAACCTGCTGCACGTGGTCGTGAAAGCGAAAACCTCATTGTGATTGGCCGTAAGTCCGGTTGCTGCATGGAACGTCTTGCTCAGAGTGATCCTTTGACGACTTCTGGTGATTTCGACCAGCTCAGAATCTCTACCGTTCCGCGTTACGAAGTGAAAGTGGAAGTGAAGAACGTAGAAGAGGATGAACAAAAGGCTCAGCCCAAGGAAGATGTAAAGGATTCGGTGGTTATTATTATCCCAATCAAGGAAGATAAGGATACGGCTGCTGTGAAGGTTGAAACTCCTGTGGCTGATACGACAGAATCTAAGTAGTCTTTAAATAAATCTTGTAAAGGTCCCGGACTCGTCCGGGATTTTTTGATTTCAAAATGCTAAATTGCAAGCATGGCGTTCGTTCATTTACAGACTCATTCTGAATTTTCGATTTTGCAGGCTTCGGCCCGACTTGATGATATTTTGGCGGCTGCTGCGGCAGAAAACGCACCTGCTGTTGCTTTGACGGACCATGGTGCCATGTTTGGTATTCTTGAAATCCAGACGCGTGGCAAGGAACTGAACAAAAAGCGTAAGGAACAGGGCCTCCCGCCGGTCAAGACTGTTTATGGCTGCCACATTTACGTGGATACGCCGAGTGCAAGCCAGAAAGATCCGACAACATTTGAACGATTGACGCTCCTCGTCGAGAACGAAAAGGGCTATTACAATCTGCTCCGCATTGTGAGTTACCGCTACGAAGACGGGGAGCGCTGGGCAGAAATCCCGTCCGTGCCGCTCGAGACGATTAACGAATTTAAGGAAGGTATTATCGCCATTGCGGGCGATTATTTTAGCCGTTACGGCCAGAATGTGGCTTCGGGCAGGGATTCCCTTGCGCTCGAGTACATGGACCGCCTGAACGAGATTTTTGACCACGACCACCTGTATATCTCTGTTTGCGATAACGGGATTCCGCAGCAAAAGCACGTGAACGAATTCAACGTGGAACTGGCGAAAAAGTACGGTCGTGAAGTCGTTGCCGTGGGCGATGTCCATTACATTAAGCCCGAAGACGCCACATCGCACAAGATTCTGCGCTGCATCTCGCTTAAGGTCACGCTGAACGGTTTTGAAGACAAGCGCTTCCCGACGGAAAAGTTCTATTTCCGTACCGAAAAGGAAATGGTGGAGCTGTTCGGGCATATTCCGGGCGCCATCGAAAATACGGTGAAAATTGCCGAACGCTGTAACTTTACCGTGAAAACCGGTATCGGTGATGAATTCTGGCCGCGTTTCAAGATTCCTGATGAATTCCTCGCTTCCGAGGAATACCAGAACATCAAGGCCATCATGAAGGCGGAATACGATGCGGAATATCCGGTCGTCCGCGAACGAGAACTCAAGGGCGTCATCAAGGACCGCAAAAAGAAGGTCAAGGCAAATTACTGTGCCGAAAAAGGCATTGCCGAAGATGCGCTGACCGATGCGGACAATGCAGAAATCGACCGCCTCTCGCAGCCGGAATTCTTCGATGCCGATGATCAGAAGGCATGGGACAAGAACGTTCACCGCTGGTGCAAACCGGGTTCCGATTCCGATATCTATATCATCCACCTTTGCAATGAACGCTTGAAGTGGCGATTCCCCGATGAAGATTTTAAGTTCCCGGCTCACGAAACGAACGTGGGCAAGCGCATGTACAAGGAGCTTAACTGTATCCGTAACATGAACGTTGCGGGCTACTTGCTCATTGTGTGGGACTTCATCAACTGGTCCCGTGAACATGGCATTCCCGTGGGCCCGGGGCGTGGTTCTGCTGCTGGTTCCTTGGTCACTTACATCATCGGTATTACCGACATTGACCCGCTTACTTTCGACCTCCTTTTTGAACGATTCCTGAACCCGGAACGTGTGTCCATGCCGGATATCGATACGGACTTTGCGGACCGAGACCGTGGCCGCGTGATCCAGTACGTGACGGACAAGTACGGCAAGGAGTGCGTGGGCCAGATTATTACCTACGGTATGCTCAAGTCGAAGGCGGTGATTACGGACGTTGCGCGCGTGCTCGGGATTCCGCCTGCCGAAGCAAAGGGCATTACAAAGCTATTCCCGCAGCGCACTTTGAACTTTAGCCTAAAGCAGGCCTGGACGGGTAAGGACAAGAAGGGCAACAACCTCGAAGACGGTTACAGCCCGGAACCTTTGCAGGCGATGATCAACAGCCGTGCTAGTTACCAGAACTTGTGGGAAGTCGCGAAAAAGCTTGAAGATTTGCCGCGCCAGACGGGCGTGCATGCTTGCGGCGTGGTGATTACGCCGACTCCGATTTACAACCTTGCGCCATTGTATCGTGCCGCCCCGGAAGATACGCCGGTGGTGATGTACGATAAGCACTACGCCGAAGACATCGGACTTTTGAAGATGGACTTCCTTGGGCTTATCAACTTGTCCATCATTCAGGATACGGTGAAGATGGTCGAACAGAACCGCAACATCAAGCTTGTGATGAACAAGATTCCGATTGATGACAAGGCAACGTTTGATCTCTTGGGCAAGGGCCTTACGACAACTGTGTTCCAGTTCGAATCTCCGGGTATGCAGAAGTACCTGCGCGAACTGAAGCCGACCCGAATCTTTGACCTTATCGCTATGAACGCCCTGTACCGTCCGGGGCCGATTGACCAGATTCCGCACTTCATTGCCCGTAAGAACGGTAAGGAAGAGATTGACTGCTACCATCCGGACTTGGAACAGGTGCTTGGCGAAACGTACGGCGTTATCGTGTACCAGGAACAGGTGATGAAGCTTGCCCAGATTTTGGGTGGCTACTCGCTGGGTGGCGCTGACAACATCCGCCGTATCATGGCTAAGAAGATGCCGGAAAAGATGGCGAAGCTCGAGCCGGAATTCTTCCAGAAGTGCTTGGACAAGGGCTACGACAAGGCGATGATCCAGAAGGTCTGGGATGCCGTGCTCCCGTTCTGCGGATACGCATTTAACAAGAGCCATGCTGCTGCTTACGCTTACGTGGCTTACCAGACGGCGTACCTCAAGACGCATTACGGTCCGGAATACATGGCGGCATCCATGACTTCTAAGATGGGTAAGACCGAAGATACGGTGACCATCATTTTGGAATGCAAGCGCCTCGGTATCGAAGTCCTTTCGCCGAACATCAATACGTCTTTGGGCGTGTTCTCGGCGAATACGAAGGGCCAGATTCTTTACGGTCTTGCGGGTATCCGCAACGTGGGTATTGCTGTTGTCGAAGACGTGGTCGCGGAACGCGAACGTCGTGGCATCTACAAGGATATTTTTGATTTTTGCAAGCGTGTGACGGAATACCAGGCGGCCCAGCCTGAAAAACGCCCGCCGCTTAACAAGAAGGTTTTGGAATGCTTGATCATGGCGGGCGCCTTGGACGATTTGCCGGGTAGCCGTGCTGTGCAGGTCGCGACAGTGGACCGCGCTTTGGAAGTCGCTATGCGCAGTCAGGAAGACAAGGCCAAAGGCCAGGTCTCTCTGTTTGACTTGGGTGGCCCTGCCGCCATGCCGAACACTGCCGAAGTTCTGGAAGAAGCCGAAGAATGGACGGCGATGGAAATGCTCAACAAGGAACGCAGCGTGCTCGGGCTTTTCCTCTCTGGGCATCCGCTTGACGAGTTCCGCCCGGAATTACAGGGATTTACGAGCTGCTCGCTCTCGGAAGACGAAATCACCCGCTATGTGGGCGATACGGTTGTTGTGGGCGGTGTCGTTATTCGCATGCGCTCCATCGAAACAAAGCGCGGTGATACGATTGGCTCTGGCGCAATCCAGGATTTCCAGGGTGAAATCGAAATGTTCTTCAAGAAGGACGTCTGGGAACGCTTGCGCGATACGGTTTCTGTCGATGACCGCGTGCTTGTGAAGGGTGTCTTGGAACAGCAGCGCGACCGCGATGGCTACCAGATTATCGTCGAAGAAGTGATTCAGCTTGACCGCGTGCGTTGCGACATGGTGGATTACATCCATGCAAATTTCACCGTCGGCATGCTGACAGATGAATTTTTGGACAAGCTAGATGTCGAAATGAAGGCCAATTTGGCCGATGAGTACTGCCATGGGTGCCAAATGGTGTTCCATTTGGAGGCAGATTCCGGATTTGAACATGTCGTTGTCCTAAAAAAATATAAAGTTGTATATACTCAGGAATTGTTGCAGTGGCTTAAAACAGATTTGGGCGCTCTGAAGGTTTGGGTATCGAATCGTGCAAAACGTTAACGAAGAAAATTCTCCTTATATCCTCTTCTGTGCAGGGGAGGATTCCGGCGACATGATTGGCGCCGAGATGGTGTCGACTGCCGTGCAGCAGGGCTTTAAGGTCATTGGCTTGGGCGGTCCGTTGATGCAGGAGAAAGGGTTACAGCCCTTGTGGGATTACAACGAACTCCCGGTTTCGGGCGTGGGCGATGTGGTGCCGAAGTATTTCTCGTTAAAGAACATTTTTGAAGTCTTGAGCGATGCCGCAGAATCCAAGAAATGCCTTGGCATTGTGGCGATTGACTATCCTGGCTTTAACATGAAGCTTGCGCGTCTTGCTAAAAAGTGGGGAAAGCCCATGCTTTATGTGGCGCCTCCGCAGGTCTGGGCGTGGAAATCCAAGCGGGCAAGCCTCTTTAAGCAAGCTAACAATATCCGTTTGGCGGTATTCTTTGATATTGAAGCAAAGGCTTACCAGCAGATGGGCGTTGAAACGGTTCGTATCAAGCATCCGATTGCAGGTTGGGTTTATGACCAGGTTGAACCTCGGTCTGACATGTTGCTTTTGCCGGGAAGCCGCCGTGATAGCGCTCTGCGCAACTTGCCATCTTTTGTAACGGTTGCTGAAAGGTATCGCAATGTGTGGGCGGAACGCAATGTGGGACCGCTCCCAGATGTGATTGTCGTTGCTTCGCGTGAACATTTGGAAGTGCCGCTTTTGGTGGCGCTTGAAAAGCTTTATGACGGGCGCCTACCGAGCTGGCTAAAAGTCGTTGTGGCTCCAAAGCTTATTAGTGAACGTTTGAATTTTTACTCGGCATATTCGGCGGCGATTACGTCGTTTGGTACGAGTACGCTTGAAATGGCTTGTGTCGGGATTCCGTTTGCCGCTTGTACGATGCCGGATTTCCTCACGTACGCCATGGGCAAGTTTATGGTCAAGTCCGAATTCCTGTCGCTCCCGAATGCAATTTTTGGCTGCGGCGTGACTCCGGAATTTATCATTCGCCATAAGCTGAACGACCGCATGGCCGATGCTATTGTCGATGCACTTTTCCAGCAAGATATTGGGTCTGCAGACGAAATAGCCTTGCGTCTCCGCAAGGCTCTGGATGTCGGTAAGACTTCTAGCGAACTAGTGTCTGAATTTCTTGCTCAGTTCCTCAAGCGTTAAGCGCATGAGCGTCGGGCTCCCGAACGGGGACTTGAGCGGATCCTGCGTAATCATCAACTGGCCGACGAGTGCCGTGATTTCTTCGGGCTTGAGCTTGTCGCCCGCCTGGTAAGCATTCGTCTTTGCCCAGGATTTCGCAATTGCTTCCTGGAACTTGACCATGTCATTCTTGGTGTCGTTTTCGTCGACATCGTTCAAGAAGTCGTGAACCGCTTTGGCGGCACGCGAAAGCGGGAGAGCACTAGGAATCGAGCGGATCTGGTAGGTGTCGCCTCCGAACGGCTCGACAAAGAATCCGAGCTTGCGCAGTTGCTCATCGACGTTTCGGAAGATTTCTTTCTCTTGCTTGGAAAGGTCGATGAGTTCCGGGAACAGGAGTTCCTGGCTGTCCTGCATGATGTTGTTCTGGAGCGATTCCATTGCCTGTTCAAAGAGCACTCGCGTGTGGGCGGCGTGCTGGTCGATAATCAATAGACCATTGGAATCTTCGCCGGCGATATACGTGTTTGCAATCTGGAAGAACGAGGGCGGCGCCCACGGCGTCTCGGGAGGCGGAGCGGGCTTACTGTGGTCGGGTTCCAGCGAAATAATCTTGCCGTATTCAGGGAGCGAAAAGAGATCCTGAACATCGTCGCTTACGTCGTATTTAGACTTTTTGTCCGAAAGCGTGTTTGCAGGTTTTGCCGGTTGAGTGTAAGGCTTGCTTGCAAAACTTGGCTGCTGAGATGCTGCGGCGTATGGCTTTGCCTGCTGGAACGGATTTTCCCATGGCAAGTCGTTTTGCGGCTGTGCCGGCATCTCGAAAGTTCCCGGCATCTCGGACTTTACGGCCGGAGCTGCTGCAGGTGCCGGGCCTCCCATAAATTCATCGCTCAAGTCGATGATGGGGGAGTGCGCTTCCAAATCCTTAGTAAACGTATCGCGGATGGCGTGCGTGACGACAAGGAACACCAAGTTCCCGTTAGCGAAACGGACTTCACGCTTGGCTGGGTGCACGTTGATGTCGAATTCCATGTCCGGCATGTCGAGGAACAGTACCGTTACGGGCTTGCACTGTGCTCCATACGGCTCGTACGCTTGCGAAACAGCCTTGCTTACCATCTTGTTTTCGATGGGGCGGTTCCTCATGAAAAGGAACTGGTGGTTGCGTTTGCCGTTCGTTTCGGTCGTGGGCGAGATATAGCCTGTCACATGGACGCCTGCTTCGGTGTAATCAACGGGGAGCAGACCCTTGGCGACCTTGGAACCGATGGCTTCGGCGATGCGGCTGCGGAGTTCTCCGGGAACGCCTGTGAAGACCGTCCTATCGCCAACTTTATAGTCAAAACGGATTTCCGGGTGCGAAATGGCGGTCTTTAATACAATGTCTAAAATGCGGGAGCACTCGGACGTTTCACTGCCGAGGAACGTGCGGCGCACGGGCGTGTTGTAAAACAAATCTTCAACGAGAAACGTGGTGCCACGGCTTGCCTGGATATCTTCTTTTTCGATAACTTCGCCACCCTTCACGACGATACGGCCACTTTCGCCTTCTTGCGTGGCACTCGTGATGGTCAGCTTCGAAACGGCTGCGATGGAGGCGACTGCTTCACCGCGGAAACCATTTGTATGGAGGTGGAATAAGTCGTCTGCGTTTGTTAGTTTGGATGTAGTGTGGCGGAGGTAGCACAGATCCAAATCGGCGGCTCCCATGCCCTTACCGTTGTCTGTGACCTGGATTTTTTTCTTTCCACCTTGTTCAATCTGGACTTGAATTCGGGTTGCTCCGGCGTCGATTGCGTTCTCTATAAGTTCCTTGACAGCCGATGCAGGGCGCTCAATGACCTCGCCAGCAGCAATTTTATTGATGATTTCATCGGATAAAAGGTGAATTTCAGCCATTTTCGCTTTTATATGTAGATATGTAGCTCTTTGTATATACTTTTTAATATTTGATTGCTATATTATAAATATAGCTAATGAATTTTTATGAACAAGTGAGGTGAGTGAAATGGTTTCAAATCTATTCCTTCAGCTAGCACACATTGAATTACTGATGTCTTACCCGGTCAAGGACATTTTGACCTTGGTCAAACGAGATTCGCGATTCAACGTGAAACTCCTAAATGATTTGTACTTCGAAGATTCATACGTAGATGAAAGCGCTTACCGTTTCATAATGGACAACATCGTCGCGTGGTTGTACGAACGCGGTGAAAATCCTGATGAATTCATCGAACGCATCGTGAAGCGTTGCGCTGCATTTGAAGCAGTTCCCGCTCGTAGCGTTCTCCGCTCCTACTTGCCGTTCGTCTCTTCGTTCTACTCTGCTGAAGATGCTCGCGAACTCTGCTTGGAAATCATCCCGAAACGTTACCCGTTCCTTACGAAGGCAAACATCCTCCGTAACGACGTTATTGATGGCAATCGCAGGGTGGACTTCACGTTCCAGTTCGAGACTCCGGGTGTGCTCGCCGCGAACCCGATGCGCTGGATCCGCAGCATGATCAACATCGGACCTCTCCTCTTGAACACGCCTGCATACGAACACATTAGCTACCTTGCCACGCAGACCTCGTTTATTGAAGCTCTTGAAAATAGAGTCCCTGCCGAAATGAAGGAAGACGGCGGCGTCTATATCAAGGGTGAACTTGTTGGCCGTCATGCAACGTTTGAAGACTGCATCAAGGAACACAACCTCGAATGGAAGAACGACGTCGAAAAGAGCATTGGCTGCGTCCGTTCTCTGACCGACATCCGCGACCCGAAGACTGGCGCCCTCCTCATCGAAAAGGATTGCTACTACGGTGCTCCGGCTTATATTCTTGAATTTAATTTCAAGGCTAACGTGAACGCTTCCGAACCGTTCCTTAAGCTCATGAGCTCTGTCGTGAAGCAGGAATTCGAAGCTTGGGCTCCGATCCAGAAGGCTCATGAACAGCTCCTCGATGCTATGAACGATTCCGTCACAATCGTGTACTACAAGAGCGATGACTCGATTTCCGTGAACAGCAAACACCTCATGCGTAACGTTCCGGCTCGAATCCTCCGCAACTTGCTCCGCGAATACACTGTGACCGGCCGTGAAGAATACGAAAACCGCGAATTCAAGCGCGATCCGGCTATTTGCATGGACCCCCTTCGCCCGAACTTCGAGAGCAGGTTGAACCGCGTTATTGCCCATATCAATGGCTCTGACGATCCGGAACATCCGAGTGAAGGTGTGAAGAAGTACTTCGAAATCGAACGCCATCGTCGTGGTGGATTCCGCTTCGTTCCGAAATGCAAAATCATCTTCAGGGAAGAATAAAATTACTTTGTTCTAACTAATTTTATACTGATTGTAAATCAAAATTTATTGTTGGTAGTAAAAGGTAAGAAAGGTAAATTTTATTAAGTGAAGAAATAAGAAAAACGAAAGAACCGGACCCCTATCAAATTGGTATATTTAGAGTGTTGAGAATGGTTGGAAAGGTAAATCCTGAAACGACTTTATCATTGCTCCCCTCCTGATAGGTTCAAGGTTCTGGAAACCGCTCAATATTTTCTCCTTCTTAGGAAAGGGCTCTTCTAGAGCCCTTTCTCTTTTTTTTTATGCATTGACATTCCGCAGCCTGTTATCCTGGATGCGTCAGCCGATAGGATCCATGCCGAAGCTGTCATCCTGGAGCCGAAGGCGATAGGATCCATAATTTCTCGTCTTACAATTGGCGGGATCGCCTTCTTGAGATTGCAAAAAAGCTCGCCGACTGGCGAGCTTTTGAAAGGGAGATGCCCGCTCGGTGGCGGGCATGACAAGTGTCTATTAGCGGCGTCTTGCTGCCATTTCCTTCGTGAGGATGTCCATAACGGCACCGATTTCGGCAGGAGCCTTGAACACCGGGTTAGCGTACTTGCTTGCGATGTTTTCGAGCTTCTGTTCGTGGTAACCGACCTTGAATTCCGTGAACTTGAGGCCGTGTGCCGTGCTGATGACGACGACGTTTTCGTCCTTAGCAATCTTGCCTGCGGCGACGAGCTTTTCGAGAGCGCCGAGAGCGACACCCGTGTGCGGGCAGCAGTAGAGACCGATGCGGTCGCCGCGGTGGGCGGCGTTCGCGAGTTCTTCTTCAGAGACACTTACGACCATGCCGTTTGTCTTCTGGATGGCGCGAACTGCCTTCGGGTAGCTGACCGGGTTACCGATCTGGATGGCAGATGCGAGTGTCTTCTTCGCCTGAACCGGAACGAGCTTGTCGAAGCCACGTTCGTATGCCTGGTAGAACGGATTGGCGTTTTCGGCCTGAGCGACGATGATGCGCGGGATGCGGTCGATGAGGCCCATGGCCTTGCAGTCTTCGAAGCCCTTAGCGAGTGCACTCACGTTTCCGAGGTTACCGCCCGGGATAATCACGGTGTCAGGCACCGTCCAGCCGAGTTCCTGGCAGATTTCCGGAGAAATTGTCTTCTGGCCTTCGACGCGGAGGCTGTTCATGGAGTTGGCGAGGTAAATGCGGTTGTCCTTCGTAACTTCCTGAACGATCTTCATGCAACCGTCAAAGTCGGTGTCGAGAGCTAGCACGATGCTGCCGTTAGAGATTGGCTGGATGAGCTGTGCAGTGCTGGTCTTGCCGGCCGGGAGGAACACGATGGAAGGAATGCCTGCCTTGGCGCAGTAGGCGCTGAGGGCTGCAGAAGTATCACCGGTGGAAGCGCAAGCAACGGCGTCAATCGGGTGGATGCCCTTCTTGATGATGTGGTTCACCTGGCTCACGAGAACCGTCATGCCGAGGTCCTTGAAAGAACCTGTGTGGGAGTTGCCGCAAAGCTTTACCTTGAGGCTTCCGATGCCGAGTTCCTTGGCGAGCGGAGCTGCGTCAAAGAGCGGGCTCCAGCCTTCGCGCATGGTGACGATGTCTTCGACCGGAATATCCGGGAGCACCATTTCGCGCTTGCTCCAAATACCACTCATGTCTTCGGGCTTAAAGCTCATGCGGCGTTCGGCAAAGAGCTTCTTCCATTCTTCCGGGCTGCGGCTGGCGAGTGCTGCGCGGTCGTGTTCGACTTCGAGCAGGCTACCGTCCACCTTGCTGCGGTAAATGACGTCGGTCAGCGGGTAGGTATCGTCGCCGTTGATGTTTCTAAAATGAGCGTTAAACTGAGACATAATAATCCTCTTGAATTTTACGAGGCAAATATAGCAATTTAGTGGTTAGTGATTAGTGGTTGGTGGTTAGGATTGCAATTAGAACATTCTTTTGACTTTCCTGCTTACTAACCACTGCCTACTTCCTACCGTCTATCTCTCGTCTTTCGTCTGTAGGACCGAAGGTCCGTTCTTTCGTCTAATTTCCCAACGGCGTTTTTGCTATATTATGGGCGAAATTTATTTACAAGCAATACTCGGAGTTCTGAGTGAAAAAGAAAACATTTATCCTATTCCCGCTTTTAGCGATGTTCTTGTCATCCTGCTTGTTCGATTCGGATGACGATGGCTTGTCTAGCTGGCTTTCTGACCAGGGGATGCCTAGCAGTTATAAAGTCCAGATGGTGGAAGTCGATGGCCTTAAACCTGAATCTGCAAAATTATACAGGGATACGCTTCCTCATACCGCTTCGTCTCGTGGCTTTTTAGGGGCTGCTTCGGGCTTGGTGCATGATGCCGTTTTTGATTTTGCAATTGATAGCGCTTTCTTGGCCGACATGAAAGAGGCTGATTCCGCAAAAGCTTATTTGTCGCTTTACCTTTTCGATGGCTTTTATAAGTTTAAGAATTTGCCCTCGAATGTCTTGCCGATCGAAGAAGATTTGAAACTGAATGTTAGCTGGATTGTTTCGGAAAAGCTGAATACTGCCGATTACTATGCTTTGGAATCGGTTGTCGATACAGTCTGGATGAATGAGCTCAAGTCTTGGAAAACGAAAAAGAAGGCCGATACGACGCTTTCTGTTTCTATTACCAAGAAGGACTCGCTTTTGATTCTTGACATGCCGAGTGCGTTTGTCGATGATGTCCGCAAGAATTCTGGCAATCGTCGTTTGCAGTTGAGAATTTCGGCTCCTGAAGCTTCGCATGTTTATCGTTTTTATGGTCCGGGTAGCGGCCTTTTGGTGAGCCCCCTTTTGTACATGGTGGAAATGAAGAATAACTCGTACAAGGGTTATCGTGCTAACCGTGCGGCGACCATGACATCGAATCGCGAAGAATGTTCGGACTGCCTTGTTTTGCACAGTGGTGTTTACGATTCACTGGTTGTGGAGTTTCCGTCTAAGCCGATTATGAAGGCTTTGTCTGATTTTTATGGCGATAAATTCCCTTACGAAGATGGCAATGGCGTTGATGTGCGCCAGGCGGTCATCATGGCTGAATTGACATTCTACAGAGATGATTCCATGGGCGAAAATGAGCTTGGGTTGCCTGTTAGAGTTGTTTCGGTCACGTATGCGGATAGCGCTGATAAGGTAGTGCGCAGCACTGAATCCTATATCAAGTTCAATGACTCCCTTGTTGTTAAGAAGGGACATCAAAACCTTGTATTCCATGAAGGTGATTCTCTTTCGCTGCAGGTGACAGCGGGCGTGCGCGATTTCATTAATAGAGCTAGCGATGGACGTTCGTTCAAGATGTCCATGATGTTTGATCTTCCGATACTTTTGGAAAATGAAACTACCTATGCGAATAGGTACATCAATTCTAAAGGGGATACGACTTATGTTGCCTTCCCGTATTCGGATTTCTCACGCTATGATTTTTCTTCGATCAAGGACAAACCCGCTCGACTTAAGCTTTGGCTCGCTTCCAAGCGCGGGGAGGAATAATGAAAAAGTTTATTAGTGCTTTACTTTGTGTTTCGAGTTTTTCCTTTGCGTCGATGATTGGCCTTGAAGCTATGGGCCAGGAACAGATCGCAGGTGGCTCTGCCGCCATGGCTGGTCGTGGTTTTGCGGGTAACGCAAAGACGGGTGATGCCGAAGGTGTTTCTGTGGTGAACCCGGCTCGTCAGGCTTTTGATTCTAAAGTCGCGCTGAACTTGAACTTCTTGCTTGATGTTTCGACCGCAGATCGATCGAAATCCCATTATACGAAGACGAATCTCTCGATGCCTTCCATGAACCTCTCGTTCCCGATGGGCGATTTTGGTACATTCGGTGTTTCGCTGTGGCAGCATTATGCGGGCTCGATGCGCGAAGATTTTGAAAATCAGGAAGAGAACCAAAAAGCAAAAATTGAGTACCAGAGCAGTATTTATGAACTGGTGCCGACTTATGCTATTCGACTCCCGTTCTACCGTGCGATTTCGTTGGGCGCCTCGGCTCATTTTGTGATGGGTAGCTTTACGCGTGAACTTACGCTTGGCCCGGATAACAGTGCTATTGGAGAGAATGATGCCTGGGCAACAACCGATACGGATATTTCGGATTACGTGAGTGGCGACTGGGAAATCAAGAACCATCCGGCTTACTACACCTTTGCTGCTCAATACCGCGGTCGCATGGCTTCGTATTTCTTCTCGTTCACGACTCCGTACACGCTCAAGAATGACTTGGAGTATAATTTCAGATTCAGTGAAATCGATACGCTTGTTCCGACTAAGCATACTCGTGAAATCCGAGTGCCGGCAATGCTTGCAACGGGTGTCAATTACCGCTTTAACAAGCGCCACAATGTGATGGCCGATATTGCATGGCGAGCCTGGGATAAGGACATCGAAAATGCAGCAGGTAGCTGGAATTTGTCCAAGGTGACCAAGACGCAGAACGATTTTAATATTTCTGTCGGTTACCAGCGCGATGGTAGTGATATTTTCTACGATTCGTACTGGAAACGCATTACCTATAGAGCCGGTGCTTGGTTCAAGAACTGGTATGTTCAAGATGTTTCTGAAATTGGTGGATCCATCGGTGCTGGTTTCCCTCTTGGTAGAAAGGGAACTATGCTGGATTTGGCCATTCAGGGGGGCGTTCGCCTGACGGACGATGACCGCAACTGGAGTGAATCCTATATTGGTATTCGTCTAGGTTTGCTCGGTGTCGGAAGTTGGGGTAAAACCCGTGGTCAATAAGATTCAACAGAAGGAGATCGAAATGGCTACTAAGAAGAATGAAGAGGAAGTAAAGAAGACCGCCGCTAAGAAGACGGCTTCTACAAAGGTTTCTGAAAAGAAGACTGTAGCCAAAAAGGCTACAGCAGAAAAGACTGAAAAGACGCAGGCTGCTACGAAGAAAGCTCCTGCCGAAAAGAAGGTTGTTGCCAAGAAGCCGAGCACAACAGTAGAAAAGGTTGCTGCTAAGGCCGCTCCGGCAAAGAAGACCGTAAAGGCTAAGGCCGAAAAGGCTGAAAAGCCGGCTGCAAAGACTGCAACAAAGACCGCTAAGGTTTCTGCAAAGACGGAAAAGTCTGTTGCCGCTGCTAAGAAGGTCGTGAAGGCTGCAACGAAGGCCAAGAAGGTCGAAGTTGAAGTTGTAGAAACTCCGAAGGCTAAGGTTGCAAAATCTGCTGCTCCGGAAGCTCTGCCGCAATCCTTTGATGCCGAATACCTCGTGCTTATGCAGAAGGATCCGAACTGGATGCAGGCCTTCTGGGAAGTTTCCGAAGAACGCATCAAGGCTGCCAAGAAGGGCAAGGGCAAGCTTGTGCTTCGCTTGTTCGACATCTCGAACGACTTGACCGTGAAGCGCAACAAGAAGCTCAAGTTCCACGATATCGAAGTTCCGGCAGACGCCCGTAGCTGGTATGTGGAAAACAAGGCTACTCAGAACTGCGCTGCAGCTCTTGGCGTTGTTGCCGCTGGCAAGTTTGAACCGCTCGTCGAAGCAGGCCCGATGCAAACGTTCACGCTCGAAGGTTCCGAAGTGAATACAGACAACGTATTTGTCCGCGCTTCCCTCGGCGGGGCAACTCTCGGTGGCTTTGGCAGTTCGGGACTTTCTTCGATGTCTGCAAAGAACTGGCTTGAATCGCTTTCGAGCTCTTCGGGCTCCATGTTCTCTGGCGCACTTTCTAGTGCCGCTCTCAAGAGCAACAAGCTTGAACTCCCGAAGGATTCCGTGAACTACGGCAAGGACTTCTTCTTGTGGGTGAAAACCCGCTTGATCGTCTACGGTGGCACGCGTCCGGATGCGCACTTGCAGGTGCGTGGCGAACCGTTCCCGCTCAACTCGGATGGCACCTTCAGCTTTGAAGAAGACCTCCCGGACGTGACGAAGATTATCCCAGTCTTTGCGACCGATAAGGATGGCGATTTCCCGACGACAATCGTCCCGATCGTGGTGAAGCGCACGGAATAATGGCGAAGCCTGGTCGTGTACATCTTTTGCTTCACGCACATTTACCTTTTGTGCGTGAACCCTCTTTTGACCGGTTCTTGGAAGAGAACTGGTTTTTTGAGGCTATGGCGGAGACGTATTTGCCCATCATCCAGATGCTCAACCGTCTGGAAGAAAAGGGCGTGCCGGGCACTCTAAATTTTAGCGTTTCATCGGCGCTTTTGGCAATGCTTACGGATAAGCTTTTGCTTACCCGTTTTTCGGCGCATTTGCACAAACAGCTTGAACTGATTGAACGCGAAAAAGTCCGCTTCCAGGGCAATTCCGAGCTTATGGAAGTGGTGGATTTTTATTACCGCAGGCAGCTTGCGCTCATCAACACGTGGGAGCGCGATTGCGGTTGTGAAATTGTACCTGCGTTAAAGCGCTTGGAGCAGATTGGAAAAATCAACTTGCTCACATGCGTGGGGACGCACCCGTTTTTGCCAGCGTACCAGAACGATGTCGAAGCGATACGCTTGCAGCTGAAGATTACCGTTCGTGCTTTTGAGGACGCTTTTGGCAAAAAGCCTCGTGGGCTGTGGCTCCCGGAGTGTGGTTATTTTGAAGGCTTGGATGCGATTCTTGCGGAATACGGATTCAAGTATTTCTTCCTGGAAACGCATGGCGTGCTTTTGGCAAAGCCTGCACCGAAGTATGGCGTGTTCTCGCCTATCAAGACTCCGGCAGGGCTTTATTGCATGGGCCGTGAACAGAGCAGTTCCATGGAAGTCTGGAGCCGCAAAACGGGCTATCCGGGGCATCCAGAATACCGCGAGTTCTTTAAGGACATTGCTCACGAACGCGAGAGCGAGTATCTAGGCGATTACTTCTTGGCGGCGGGCGCACATATCGAAACGGGCCTCAAGTATTACCGCATCACGGGAAGTGAAGACAAGAAAATTTATCGTCCGTGGAATGCGCTCCGCTTGGTTGAAGACCACGCGCGACTTTTTGTCGCCAATCGCGAAGCGACTGTGTCGAGCTTGCTTCCGAACATGGATGGCAATAAGGTCTCGATTCTTTGCCCGTACGATGCGGAACTTTTTGGACACTGGTGGTTCGAAGGTCCGCTGTTCATCGAGAAAATGTTTGAACGCGCGGCAAGCTCGAGCGTGGTCGAGATGGCTTCTCTTGAAGATTCGATTCGCGAGCCTGCGGATAAAGACATTCACAAGCCTATTTTCTCGTCGTGGGGCGAGGGCGGCTTTGGTGAAGTCTGGATGAACGATGAAGTCGCTTTCCAGTACCCGATGTTCTTTAGAATGCGTAAGATGATGGACGATTTGAAGTCGCGCATTTCTAAAGTAGCAGGGAAGGCTTCTGGAAGTGCTGTTGGGAATACGCGCAGCTCAAAGGCTACGATGGTGAAGCGTTTCTTGGCACAGATGGCGCGCGAACTCGTGTTGTTCCAGGCTTCGGACTGGGCGTTCATGATTCATAACAATTCGGCGGCGGATTACGCACGCAACCGTTTGAATGGACATTATGAAAATGTCTGTGCACTTTATAAAGAAGCGGTGAAGGCTAATCCCGACACGAAATTGCTCAAAAAGCTAGAACAAAAGAATAATTTGTTCCCGTGGATCGGGGAATGTTTGTAGTAATTCTAACGTTTGCTTAATAACGAGAAATAACTAGGTCCTTCGTCGCTTTGCTCCTCAGGATGACGAGCTTGAGGATGACTGCTTCTAGATGACGGCTTCGAGGATTACTCCTTCCTACCGTCTACTGTCTACTTCCTACTAATACATCACCATAAAGCTGGTGGTTTTGCCTTTATTCCCAACGCGGAAGCGGTAAATACCCGGAGCCATCATCGATTTGACTTGGTCTTCTTGCAGACAGAATGAGGTTCCGTCGTATTTTTCTTGCGAGACTAAATCACCGCGCCTGTTGCGGATTTCAATGAATTTTTTGTCGCGGGGGAGTGGTGCAAAGCAGAGCGAACCTTCGCGCCATGGAACAGGGAATGCATGTGGTGCTGCTGTGTTGTTTGTAATGGGAATGCTTTCTGATTTCCCGAAACGGCTGAAAATCCACAACGTAGAATCGCTTTGCGATAATGTCGATGAAAGGCTGTCTAGCGTTTTGTTACTGCTGATTTTATGGATTGTCGCTTTGCCATCGTAAAATGTAATGACTGATGCTTTGCCGATAAAGTTGGTTAAATCGCTATTTTGGTTGCTTTGCTGATTGTGGTAAAATTCAAATGCAAGGCTTTCTAGTTCTGGCTTTATTGTGTCGTAATTGCGGAATATTGCTGGAGTCCAGTTGGATTGATCTTCGTTGATCCATTCTTTTTTGGAAATGGATTTGCTTCTTTGCCCAGAAAGAGAAAGATGGACTGAATAGTCGTGGAATATGCTATCCGCATCTAGTTTGTTCTCTTTTAACGAAGCTTCTAGCTGGGCTTCGAAATCTTTTGAAGGATTCTTGGCAAAGTTTTCCCAAATGGATTTGTCGAGGCTCTTTGAAACTTTGTTATAGAGATAAAGGAATAAAGTCGATGCTCCGTAATTTTGGAAGGTGGCGGAGAGAGGTTCGCCCATCTTACTGAAAAACGAGGGCATATATCTGAAATAATCGTCTACATCGGGATTGGTAACTTCTTCGTACCCTGTAGCAGAAGCTTCAAACCAGAATGTTTGATTGGAGTACATGTTCAGATAACTTAGTTGCACTGCATGATAAAATTCGTGGAAAGATGTAAGGTGGAGGCCTTTTGCCCATTCGTCCGTATAATAAAAACTATAGGTGTTATTATAGAGAGGAATGTTTGCTTTAGAATAATAGCAAGTGTCGCCATCGTTGATAATCGTTTCTTTTTGGCTATTGTATGAGGCTCCGTAATAGAAATCGTTATCCATGAATATTTGTGATGATGTAGCGTTGTTCATGGGAACTGTTACGGCGAAGCAGGCTCCGCATGCGATTGAACCTCCAAAGAAAATTTGTCCGTCTCGAATTTGGTCGACATCAACGATTTCAACGGGGTATAAGCCTTCTTTAACGTCTTGCTGAAAATGATGGCTTTTGCTTGGACCTTTAGGCTTACGCATGTTTTGTTTGTTGATATAAAAATCCCATGCTTTTTCCATGCTCGCTGCTGTAGTGTCGGCAAATGCTTTGGTGGTGGCGTGGGGACCCGTCAAAACGTACATCACTTGGAAATGTGGCGTTTCAATCGTGTAAACGGTATCGTAATATTTCTCAATTCCGCATTTATCTTCGTTAACAAGAGTGGAGGCGTAATACGGGTTCTTTTGATAATTTATAAGGTTCTGGATAACTTTTGCGGTTCCGCATCCATTCTCGTAAGCATGTGTAAAACTTGACGCACAAATTAATGCGATGACAAAAGAAAAAAGAGGCGCCTGTAAGATGTTGGAAAATGAATTTAAACGCATTGCTTATAGAACTCCTGCGTCCTTGAGAATTTTCTTTGCCTTATCGGTAATTTCGGCGGGAACTGTCAGCTGCTTTTGATGGTGCGGCTTGATGCGGGCGTCGATAATCAGTGGCGCCTTGCATTTCCAATGTTTGTTTTCGACAACTTCGTCGAGACCGTAAATGTCTTGAGCGGGGTCGGAGCGCGTGAACGTGAGCCAGAGAAAATCGCTCAAAATGTTGTTTGCACCATTGCATGCGTTACGGGCGTCTTCGTCGATGATGGAAATCCAGGGATAGTTCTCGCGGAATTCCCAATGGGCGAGGGTGTTTTTGAGTTGTTCGAGAGTCGCGGACTTCTCGTTGTTCTCAAGAATCGCCGGGCCATCGATCATGAACACGCCGGGCATCACGATGGTTGCGTTCTTGAATCCTTGCGGGAGCGTAAGCGTTTCAAGATCGCTCGGATTGTTGCGGAGTTCGCGAATCTTTGCGCCCGCGGCTGCAATCACGACTTTGGAACCGTGGTTGAGGCTTGTGCCGGTGTAATCAAGCGTGTCGATGGTCGTCGCCGTCTGGAAATGTAAATCGCGGTCGAAATGGACGCGTTCAAGAACGTGTCCGAAGAACGCTGGAATGTTGTTTACATCGAGGCTCGCGGCGGTTTTATTTGCGACGGCTTTCGTGTCTGCAGAGATTCCCGCGTCGTCCTCTTTTGCGGCAATCAGCAAATACTTGGTGAGGCTCGCTTGGTTGAATCCGAGCAGCGCGTTCGCCGTCTTTAAAAGTTCCATGGGCTCGCGTTCTTCGGGGCTCACGTATGGCTGGAACGCTTCAGAACCGAGCGCTAGGCAAAGCGGGTGTACGCCAGCATCATCGACCGCGTGAATCCCGTAAACGCCCGGGAGCGAAGCGGGGACCATCGGCTTTGTGATTTCGTGAATGAACTTGCCAAAGAGTGTATCTTCTTGGGGCGGGCGACCGACGACCGTGAACGGAAAAATGGCGTTCTTTTTGCAAAGCACTTTTTGGACTCTCATACAAGGAAAATCGTGTTTGCCGGAATAATAGCCGATGTGGTCGCCAAATGGACCTTCGGGTTTTAAACCGGGTTCGAGTTCTCCTAAAATACAAAAGTCGGCATCGCTAGAGACAAGGTAACCGTCATGTTCAAAGTAACGGAAGCGGCGGTTGCCGAGCATGCCTGCGAAAAGCAGTTCCGAGAGGTTCTCGGGCATGGGCATCACGGCTGCAAATGTGTGCGATGGAGGTCCGCCAATGAAAATGCTCACCTTGAGCGGGCGACCTTCTTCGAGAGCCTTTTGGTGGTGCCTTGCAATGTCTCGTTTGATTTGGTAATGCAATCCGCTTTCTTCGTTCGGGACGTACTCATTGCCTGAAATCTGGATGCGGTACATGCCTACGTTCGTCTGCATGACGCTTGCATTTTCGCTCGGGCGTGTGGCGACTTGCGGGAGCGTGATAAACGCTCCGCCGTCTAGCGGCCAGCTGACCAGCTGAGGCAAGTCGCTAAGGTGGCATTCTTCGAAGTCCTTGATGCTGCCGGAACGTCTAGGGAGCGATTTGATACCTGCACCAGCCGCCTTGAACAATCGCAGCAGTTCCGAAGGCGTTGGGCGTTTTAAGGCGTTTTTGAAAAACTTGACCGGATTTGATTTGAATTGAACGGCGATTTTTGTCTGCTCAAAGCCATCTCGGAACAGAAAATTGAATCGTTCGTCGCTTCCGAAAATGTTACAGGCGGCGCGAAACCTGCTCCCTTTGACATGTTCAAAAAGAAGTGCTGGGCCACCTTGCCTAAAATTTTCCCTCGCGATTTCGGCCATTTCCAAGTGTGGATTGACTTCGGCGTGAATACGTTGGAGCATTCCCGCTTTTTCCAAATCCAGCAGGGCCTGTTCGAGGGACTTGTACATGATGTTATCCGGCGGTTGCGGACTGGTCTAACGCTTCAAAAGCCTGCGTTTTCTTCTTTGCTTCAATAAATGCGATTTGTTCGCGAGCCATTTCTCTAGCCTTCATGGCGTAAACCAAGCTAGCGGTGTTCATGACAATTGCGAACGTATCTTCAGCAAAATCCTTGCATCCCTGGAACGAGAGGTCGTCAAAGCAGGTCGTCATTCCCTTGACGGAATCAAACTTGTGCGTGGCGGTAAAACCACGGAATGGGCCTTCACCAAGGCGTACTGCGATTTCGATGACGTTGTTCGTCTTGCCCGGTGTGACCGCTCCAATGATGCCAGTCCAACTTAATTTTCTGAAACCCGCCATAATGGTGTAGCGGATAAACTCGCCAGAT
The DNA here is from genome assembly GCA_902791475.1 of Fibrobacter succinogenes. Classification (GTDB taxonomy): domain Bacteria; phylum Fibrobacterota; class Fibrobacteria; order Fibrobacterales; family Fibrobacteraceae; genus Fibrobacter; species Fibrobacter succinogenes_J. The sequence goes on along the minus strand of CADAWC010000030.1, from coordinate 9,984 downwards.
TCAATGTTCTTGGGCAACGTGTAGTATAGAACGGCGTTCGTTCCGACGGACAAGGACATTGGCGCATAACGCAAAATATCAAGCGTGTCCGAAAGAGTGCCGTATTGCCAAGAAGTTTGACTGAATTTTACCATGCCGTATAATGTAGTAAAAGATGAAACGGAAAAACGGGAATATTATGTTTTTATACCGAAATTTTTTTAATTTTGCATAAAATTATGTTTTCTAAAAAGGACAGAGATGCGTCTAGGCTTTGTTGTACTTCACTATAATGTTGTCGCTGAAACAGAAAAGTGCGTCGCATCGATCCTGGAACGGATTGATACCGATGATTTTGAGATTGTCGTTGTCGATAATTGCTCTCCGAATAAGTCTGGGCCTCAAGTAAAGGCGTTGTTTGAAGGCAAAGCTCACGTGTCTGTCATTTTGAACGAAGAAAATCTAGGCTTTGCACGCGGGAACAATGTGGGTTTTCGCTTTTTGAAAAACGAAAAGAAGTGCGATTTTATCGTGATGTTGAATAACGATACGTACTTGATTCAAGATGATTTTTACAAGGTCATTCTGGATGAATATGAGCAAAGCCATTTTGCCGTTTTAGGCCCTGAAATCCATTGCCCGAATGGGATTAACGCAAACCCTGTCAAAGACAAGCTGATGACGGTTGCAGAACTCGAGCGCAAAAGGGCGCGCTGGCGCCGAATCCGCGTGAGAAACATTCTGCATTTGGGCTTTTTAGACACTTGGTACTCGTTCTTTGCTGATCGCCTGGGACCTGGGCCGAACAGCTACCAACCCGCTAATGACCGCCGCCAAGTCAATGTGGAATTGCACGGCTGCTGCCTTGTGTTTTCGCCCGACTATGTAGCCCGTTACGACGGCTTGAATTCGGGAACGTTCATGTACCAGGAAGAAGATATCCTTTACGCAGAAATGCTCCGTGACAAGATGCTCATGGTTTACAATCCGGCGTTGAAGATTTACCACATGGAAAACGCATCGACGAATTCGGTCTGCAAGGGATCCCGTAAAAAGAAAATATTTGTCTATACAAATTATCTAGCTTCGTCTGAAGTCTTGCTGAACGTTCTGAAAGATATTGAAAAGGTGCATTAATGTCTTCTGCTGAGAATGATCAGAAATTTTTGCTGAAAAGTTCCATCCTCAACATTATCGGCGCTGTGCTTAAGGTTTCTGGCCCGGCGTTGAATTTTGTGGTGGCGCGTTATTTTGGGAAAGAGGCTTTTGGTATTTATATATCCACCCAGCTTTGGGTGTCGATGATGAGCCGTGCAGCTGTGCTTGGCTTGGACAAGGGCTTGACCTGGTACATTCCGCAGAACAAGCTTTATAACCGTGTGGCGTATGAAGGGATTGCACCGTCGCTTCGTCTTGGATTTTATTATGCGCTCCTTGTGTTTGCGGTGATTGTCGTGATGGCTTTGACGGGCTCTTACACGATATTCTCGGGGCTTGAATCGCTTTCTTCGACGGAAATAATCCTGTACATCATGTCCATTGTCCCGTGGGTGTTTAACTTGATTTTTGCGGGGGCGTCGGAAGGAAATCGTAAACCGCAGTATCGCATATTCATTAACGATTTCGCCGTTTTTACCTTTGCACCGCTTTTTGCCTTGATTATTTACTTTATTACGGGTGACAAGGTCTATTCGCTTCCGATCGGCTTGCTGTGCGCCAATTGCATTGCGGTCTTGATTTATATGCGCTTGATGCCGCGCCAGTTCCCTGGAATGAAGTGGTTCTCGTCCGAAAAGATTCCTAAGGCGCTGCTTTCGTTTTCGCTGCCGATTGGCTTTTCTGAATTTGTCGTCGCGTTCTTGTTGAGAGCTGACCTTTGGATGGTCCTCGTGTTGCTAGGTCCTGAATACGCTGGTGTCTATGCCATCATGGTGACGATTTCCAATGCGATTAAGACGGTGCGCCAGAATTTCAATTCCATCCTCTTCCCGGTTGTGGCGGGGATGGAGCCGGAACGAATGAAACTGGGACTTCCGCATGTGTATTCTTATTGCGTGTCGTTGATTTCGACGATTCAGATTGGCATTGGATTCTTTATTGTGCTTTTCCCGGAAGAGACCTTGATGCTTGCCGGTAAATCTTTTGTCCAAAATCCGGAAGTCCTTGGAATCCTTCTTTTTGCGGGATTGTTCGATGGGTCGTTCTGCTTTACAGGTATGGTGCTTAATGGAATGGGCAAGAGCAAGTTCTTGCTGAAGTTGAATGTCTATTCGCTTATTTTGGCGGTGTCCATGAACTTGTTGCTAATCCCGAAATTTGGCTTGGTCGGTGCTGCGATTTCGACACTCAGTTTCCAAATTTTCCAGGGCATTTGGATGAACGCCGAGCTTTTGAAAAACGGAATTTGGCCTTATCGCCGTGGGCTGTGGGTGCAGTTGGCGTGGGCGATTGCCTTGCTTGCCTTGTTTGTGCTCCTGAATACCGGATTCGAGCCTGAAATGTGGCAGAAAATCGCCATCTTTGTGGTGACAACCGCATCTCTCGTTTATCTGGTCATCAAGCGAGCTGCCGAAAAACCGCCAAAAAATGTATAGCCTTGCACATTGCGGAGCGTAATTTCGTAAATTATAGCAATGATTCCTAAAAAATTACATCTGATTTGGTTTTCTAAGAATAACGCCCCGCTTTCCCCGCTTTCGGAACTTTGCGTTTCTAGCTGGAAGAGGCATTGCCCTGACTATGAAATTGTAAAGTGGGATATTGATAAGTGCAAGGATATTATTGAAAGTATTCCGTACCTCCGTGAAGCGGAAAGCGTTTCTAAATGGGCTTTTATTAGCGATTACATCCGTCTTTATGCGGTTTACCACGAGGGTGGCATTTACTGCGATACAGACGTTTTCATGTACCAGAGTTTTGATCCGTTCCTGGACAACCGCTATTTTTCGAGCATTGAATTTACTTCGCACTATAAGAAAAACAGGTCCTGGAGATTCTTGAACGAAGATGGAACTAAAAAAGACCCGAACCAGATGGTAATTCCGGGGATTGCTTTGCAGGCCGCTATTTTCGGTGGCGAAGCGGGGCACCCGTTCCTTAAAAAGTGCATGGAATATTACGAGACGGAAAAGTTCATTTTGCCGAATGGTGAATTGAATATCAAGAATATTTCGCCGTGCGTTTATGCCCATGCCGCCCAGCAGTTTGGCTTTGTGTACAAGAACGAAATGCAAAAACTTTCCGAAGGGATTACTATTTACCCAGGCGATGTGTTCTTGCCGAGCATTAATGAATCCAAGGTCAAGCCTTTTGCAATTCACGTGACGAACGGCAGCTGGCGTCCGCTGTGGCAACGTATCAAGGTTTTTCTCAGGAACGCCCCGCGTGGCTCTGTCGAAAGTAGACTCGCCGCTTACGAAAACAAGGAACCTCTTAAGCTTCAAGGATAATTATGCCTTCTGTGAAATATCTTTTTGTGTTGACGAGTTCCCCGAAGGACTTTTTCTGCGAGCAGACGCTTGTGGCGATTGCTTCGCTGCGAGTGCATAACCCGAATGCGTTCGTGACGCTTTTGACCGATGACAAGACGGCTGAAACTCTGACGGGACCGCGTGCGGTCTTGAAGGATGCTGTCGATGAACTCAAGGTCTTGACGCTTGATGAAAAGTTTACGCCGATGCTTCGCTCTCGTTACCTCAAGACGGTGATGCGTAATGTGGTCGATGGCGACTTCTTGTACATGGATTCGGACATCGCGATTGTCGATGACCTCTCGATTCCGGACGAATGGCGTGGTGGCATTTATGCCGTGCTCGACTTCCACACGAACTTGTCGAAGGCGATTAACCGTAAGAAGGTCTTGAACAACGCGAAGATGATGGGCTTTTCGCCGATTCTGAACGACGAAATTTTCAACGGGGGCGTGATGTTTGCCGCCGATACGCCGGAAGCCCGCGAGTTCTTCAAGACTTGGCACGAACTGTGGCTCTATTGCGTTTCCAAGAACTTTCCGTACGATATGGCTTCGCTTGCCGAAACGAATTTTAAGTTCGGTTACGTAACGAAGAAGATGGATGGCGGTTGGAACTGCCAGCTGGCTTACGGTAACCGCTTCTTGCCGACGGCGAAAGTATTGCACTTCTTCGGTTCGCGCATTATCGATACGCGTGGCCGCAAGGTGCCGGAATCGATGAACATCTTTTTGCCGAAAATTTTGCGTAAGGACTTTTATACGAACTTGAAGAACCTCCCTGTGACGGTAAATGCGGACAAGTCCATTCACATCAACGAGTATTACGATGACGTGATTGCGCATGCGAAGGATGCGTTCATGTACCAGACGAACAAGATCGGTGCTGCAGGCGCTTACATCATCCGCTCTTACGCGTTTGCAAAGTCTCTTGCTTGGCTGTACAAGAAAATGCCTTTCCTCGTGAAGCCTTTGGAAATCCTGGGCAAGCTTTTCTAAAGATTCTTGGAGTAAAACGACATGGAAAACGTTCACATTCCGATTATCCTTTCGAGCGACAATAACCAGGTGAATGCCATGGCTGTTGTCATGACGTCTGCTATTGAGACGGCGGGCGAGGGGACATACTACGATTTTTACTGTTTCCTTTCGGATAACGTGACCGAAGAAAATCGTGAACGTTTGTTAAAGTGCCGCGAAAATTCACGTAAGAACTGCTCTGTGACGCTTGTGGACATGTCGCCTTATTTTAAGGATAATGCAATCCAGTACAGTGGTAAGGTCGGGATGGTGCATTCCGTAACAACGCCTGCACTTTATCGCTTAAAAGCGCCGTCGGTGTTGCCGCTTTTGGATAAGGTTCTGTACCTCGATACTGATACGATGGTGCGCACGGATTTGCGAGAACTTTTTGAAACGCCGATGGACGGAATTTACATGGCGGGCGTGCCTGTCGTTTGGGCGCAAATTAAAAAGAGCGATCGCAATCGCTGGCTCAAGCAAAGTGGAATTCCTGGCATGGACTATTACGTGAATAGCGGTGTGCTTTTGATGAACCTCAAGGCCATGCGCGAAGACGATGTGGAAAGCAAGTGCTTGGCGCTTGTGGGCAAAAAGGAATTTGCGCCGCTTGATCCTGCTGACCAGCTGATTCTGAATTACGTGTGCTATGGCAAAATCGGCTTTATCCCGTGTCGCTACAACGTGACGATGAGCAACATCAAACATGCCAAGCGAATGACAGCGCTGTATTCTGCCAAAGAAGTTCGCGAAGCGTTTGACGACCCGTCCGTGATACATTGGACGGGTGCGGGCAAGCCCTGGAAATACTACGATGTGCTCTTGGCGCACGAATGGTGGCGCCGCTATATGCAGTCGCCGTTCAAGGATGTCTCGCTGAATCGCGTGGCAAAACCGGGAACACTAGGCAACTGGTGGCGCCTTCTCAAGAAAGTTTTTAAGTAACTTTCTACAGCTTCATTACGCGCTTCATTTCGAGATTTTCGTAGCCTTCGGGACAATGCGTCGAAAGGTAGACGGTCGGGTTGTTGGCGATAAATTCGCGGACACGGTCGAGCGTTTCGCGGGCGGCAATGATGTCTTCAAAAACGATGCTTAATTTGTTTGCCTTGAGGGCGGCATCGCAGTAGGTCACGTCGCCGTGCATCATGTAAAAGAGCCCGTCGTTTTCGGCGACGATGATGCTGTTGCCTTTGGTGTGTCCCTTCGCTTCAATGAAATAGATTCCGTTTGCGATTTTTTCGCATTTCGGGAAGTTGTGGTAAGGCCCGTCCTTGTATGTACAACGCACGATGTGCGGGCCTTCGAGTTTCATGGCGTCGGCATCTTCGGGCGAGACGAACACCATCGCGTTTTTGAAGTACTGGATGGCGGCAGAATGGTCCGGGTGCTTGTGCGTGATGAGAATTTTAGTGACCTGGTCGGGCCTGTAGCCGAGTTCCGCAAAGGCTTTGGTGTAGTCCTTTAGCTTTTCGCCCATGTAAAGCGGTGCGCCGAGTTTCTTTTCGGGCGCTTCAAAATCGTTGACGAACCCTGTATCGACGAGGATGACTTCGCTCCCGGTGTCGATGAGAAAATTTTGCAGACTGCTGCGGTAGATGATCTGTTCGTCGAACTTGTCCTTGCCTTCTTCACCGCCAAAGGCAAACGCCTGGTTCATGAAACCATGGTCAAACATGCGTACGGCTTTAATTTCCATATGCTTCCCCTTCTGAAAATGTATGCTTTTATACCAATATATACTCAAAAGGTCCCAAATCAAAATAAGGCGTTATTCCAATTTGGGGCGTAAGCAAAAAATATGGCTATTTGCGGGGGCTGCCCGGCGGTTGAAATAAAAATTTTTCAGGTTTAGTCTTTGCAGATGGCTCAAGATTTCTATTTTTGTGCGTGGAAAATCCTTTTCTATCCAGGAGTCTTATATGGGCGGCTTTTGTGGTGTTATTTCCAAAGAAGATTGCGTTTGCGATCTCTTTTACGGAACCGACTACCATTCTCACCTTGGCACTCACCGCGGCGGTATGGCTGTTTTGAAATCGGATGGTGTTTTCCATCGCTCGATTCACAACATCCAGAACACTCCATTCCGCAGTAAGTTTGAACACGATTTAACACATTTTTCCGGCAAGGTTGGCTTAGGCGTCATCTCTGACACGGACCCGCAGCCGCTCGTCATGACCTCCAAGCTGGGAACATTCGCGATTGTGACTGTTGGTCTCATCACGAACATTGAAGATATTAAGAATGAACTTTTCCGCAACAACTGCATGCAGCTCCAGTTCTCGACAACGAGTGGCATGGTCGGTCCGACCGAAGTTGTTTCAGCGCTTATCGCGACACAGGATTCAATTATTGACGGTCTCAAGTACGTTCAGGACAAAGTTCAGGGAAGTTGCTCCGTGCTGATTATGGATAGCGCGGGGCGTTTTTATGCGTGCCGCGACAAGTGGGGCCGTACATCTGTCATCCTCGGCAAGAAGGATGGCGCGATGATTGCCTTGCAAGAAAGCTGCGCTCTCCCGAACCTCGGTTACGAATACGTTCGTGACCTTGGCCCTGGTGAAGTCGTCGAGCTCACGCCGGATGGCGAAACGGTGCTCGTTCCGCCGCGCAAGAAAATGGCAATTTGTTCGTTCCTCTGGGTGTATTACGGTTACCCGGCCTCCAGTTACGAAGGACGTAACGTGGAAATGACCCGTTACCGTTGCGGTTCCGCTCTTGCCAAGCGCACCCCGACCGAAGCCGATGCCGCTTGCGGTATTCCGGATTCCGGTACGTCTCACGCCTTGGGCTATGCACACGAAGCCGGCATCAAGTTTGCCCGCCCGTTCGTGAAGTACACACCGACTTGGGCACGTTCGTTTATGCCGCAGGACCAGCGCCAACGCGAACACGTCGCCTCGATGAAACTCATCCCGATTCCGGGACTCATCAAGGACCGTCGCCTTGTTTTCTGTGACGACTCTATCGTTCGCGGAACTCAGCTCGGCAAGCAGGCTGCAAAACTTTATTCGATGGGCTGCAAGGAAACGCACATGCGCATTGCTTGCCCGCCGCTCGTTTATCCGTGCAAGTTCATCAACTTCTCCCGCTCCAAGAATGAATACGACCTCATCACGCGCCGTTACATTCGCGACAAGGAAGGCGAAAATGCTGATTTGGACAAGTACACCGATCCGAATGGCCAGCCGTACAAGGACATGGTCGAATACATCCGCAAGAAGCTGAACCTCACGTCGCTTGCGTTCCAGCGCATTGACGACTTAATCCAGGCTATCGGCCTCCCGGAAGAAGACCTTTGCACTTACTGCTGGACTGGCAAGGACTACGCCGAAACGGGTGACTGCTATCATTGCCCGTGCCATTGCCACGACAAGGAAAAGGAAGAAGATAAGGCTTAAGAGATGCTCGCTTTCGCGAGCATGACGAAATAAATTGTCACCCCGGTTCATTATGCCGGGGTTGTTTTTTTATGAGAATTTATTTTCGGCGTTTATGTATAAATTTTTTTCAATGCGTTCGTTTATGCTTTGGGGTATATTTATATTACATTGTCAACAACGAGGGATATATGAAAAAATTAGTCGTAACCGTTATAGGCGTGGGCACTCTTTTGCTTGCTGCGGGTTGCTCGGGAACTGTGGGGAAGGCTGCTGCCACTTATATGGACGGCAAACAGTTTAGCATCCTAGAAAGCCACTGGGGTGCACCTACTGAAAAGACGCAGAATGAAGATGGGACTTCTGTTGCGATATTCCGTGCGGATGGCGATTGTGTAGCCACATTCAATGTGGACGCTCAAGGCGTTATTGCAAATCATGAAATTGTCGGCAGTTGTCAATTCGATGCGTACAACCGGTTGCAGAACGTACAGCATTAGTTGCTGAAATTACGTTTTAGATGCGATGGATAAAAAACAGGTGCTCCAAATGGAACACCTGTTTTGAAATATTCTGTGGATTCTATCACTTCGCCGTTGGCTACGTTCCAGAATGACAATGCATTTTGTCACTCTGGACTTTTTCGTCATCCTCGCGTAGGCGAGGATCCTGTGACATTACTTCAGCTCTTTGAGTGCTGCCTCATTTTTAGCAATGATATCTTGCTGTGTAGCGAGCTTGGTGCGTTCGGCGTTCACGACAGCTTCCGGAGCTCCATTGACGAACTTTTCATTCGACAACTTGCGTTCGATAGAAGCAGCGAATGCCTTGGCCTTTTCGATTTCCTTTTCGAGGCGTGCAATTTCTGCAGCCGGGTCAAGGATACCTTCCAGCGGGATGTAGAGTTCGCCACCCGGCACCACGGAGCTTGCGCTGAACTTCGGCTTTGCAGCCTTAACAGCCACAGAGAACGATTCGAGGCCGCCGAGTTCGGTGATGATGGCCTGGCAGTCCTTCACGCTTGCTTCGGTTTCGGCGGTATCGACGCTCACAACAGCCTTGAGCTTGGTAGCCGGGCTTACGTTGTAGCGACCACGAACACCGCGCACGCTTTCCACCACGGCAAATGCCTGGTTGAATGCGGCTTCGATCTTATCGTCGATGAGGCTCGTGTCAGCCTTCGGCCAAGCGCTGTTAATCACGCGTTCAGAACCCGGGAAGAGCGTTGCGTTCAGTTCTTCCGTGATGAACGGCATCACCGGATGCAACAGGTCAATCACGCCGCGGAGCACGTGGCTGAGGATTGCCATAGCGTTCTTCTTTTCGGCGGTGAGCGTTTCGCTGTTGATCACGGCCTTCTTGATTTCCAAGTAGCTGGAGCAAACGTCGTCCCACACAAAGCGGTAGAGGAAACCGGCGAGTTCAGCAAAGTGGAACTCTTCCAGCATCTTCGTTGCGTCCTGGATGGTGGAGTTCAAGCGAGAGAGAATCCAGCGGTCTTCGAGAGCGAAAATCGAAGAATCCATCGGGAGCATGTCCTTGGAAAGGGCTCCTGCCTGTTCCAAGTGCGGGAACAAGAAGCGGCAAGCGTTCCAGAGCTTGTTCGAGAAATTACGACCAATTTCGAACTTTTCGCTCGTGTTGATGACAGAACCATCTTCCTGCTTTTCCTTTTTCACCGGGAGACGAACGTCCTGGTTGTCGGTGCAGAGGCTTGCCATCACGAAGCGGAGAGCGTCCGTGCCGTACTTCTTTTCGATGTCCATCGGGTCCACGCCATTGCCCTTGGACTTGCTCATGGTCATGCCATTGCCGTCCAAAATCTTCGGGTGGATGTACACCGTGTGGAACGGAACCGTGCCCATGTTTTCCTGGCTGAAGAGCACCATGCGGGCGACCCAGAGCGTAATGATGTCGCGGCTCGTCACGAGCACAGAAGTCGGATAGTACTTCTTGAGCGTGTCCGTCTGTTCCGGCCAGCCCATTGTGGAGTGCGGCCAGAGACCACTGGAGAACCACGTGTCGAGCACGTCTTCTTCCTGCACAATCTTGTGACCGGCAACTGCATCTTCCTTCAAGTTTTCTTCTTCGGAGCAGATGAGCCAGATGCCGTTCTGTGCCTTGTAATAGTAAATG
>CADAWC010000029.1 GCA_902791475.1 Fibrobacter succinogenes | reverse complement strand
GGTGGTGTCAACGCAGTAGTTGTCGAACATCGCGGTAATCATTTCGTCAACGAACTGGTGGTCTTCCTTGCCGTTCCAAGTACCGTTGTCGTTACCCTGCGGAGCGACGAAGATGTAGTCGCCGTTCTTGTCCAGTTTCTGTTGTCCGTAGTACGGGGTCGGATGGTCGTAGTCCGGAGTATGGTGCACGAAGTCTTCGGCCTTTGAACCCATGCAGTGGTTTGCGATAAGCAACTTGTGCGGCTTGGTGTTATCGTAGTTGCTCGGCAAGGTGATGAAGAATGTACGGTTCTTGCCGCCGACATTCAAGTTGTACTTCTTGCCGTTTTCGACGCTACCGGTTGAATTGAGGGATGAATTCTTGCCGCACCCTTTACTCTTGCGCGGTTCGTTCTTGAGGGCATAGCCGAATTTGAAGGTCTGTTCTGCCGGTACGCTCTTCGTGAGCTTCACGTTGAGATTCGTGTCAAGCGTGTTGAGCGCGATGGTGAGCGTGTCGTAATCTGCGGCGACAAATCGGATGGCTTCGCCCTTTTGTGCATCCTTCATGAGGGCGCCTGCCTGCGTGCCGAAGGAACTTTTAAAGCTGTCGTCCGTCGTAAACTTGAAATTCTGCTTGGCGCTGCCGACGGAGACCTGTGCAAAATAGGTGCCGCGTGCCTTGAGGCCCTTGCTCAAGTCATACGTGCCGGAACCCTGCAATGTCTTGTTGAAAACCTGGTTCCCCAGCGAATTGTAAACCTTCACCTGCACGGGCGAGGTGCTGCTCTGGGAGTAAGAGAGAATGCCATTGTTGACGCTAATGTATCCGATTGCGTTTCTGAAGCTCGGATTGATGCCCACTTCTTCGTCTTCGTGGATAGTGAATTTACCCTGGTCGTCTGTCTTTGTGGACTTGCCTTCCTTGAGCAAGCTGACGTCAACGTCCTTGAGGGCCTTACCCTGATCGTCGGAGACAGTTCCGCTAATCGTGTAGGCAAATGTTGTGGAACATAAAGCCGCAACGCATGCGGCAGTAACGAGCGAAAGTTGTTTCGCTTTCATCGGACACTCCTTTTTGAAATCCAAAAATTTCTCTCTGGACCCCTTAACCCATTTGTAATTTATCTTCGGATGTGAGTGAAATTACCGATTGTAAATATTTTGTTATGGACAATTTGTCAAGGTTTCGGACTGCTAGTAAAGTTTGTAAGTAATTTGTAATATTTTGAGGGCGAGTATTGGAGTATCGTCCCAACAGTGCGGCTCGGTCGTTTTGAACAAGCAATAAGTAACTTCCTACTTCCTTTCGTCTACTTCCTACTTTGCTATATATACCACCATGAACCACATTGCAATTTTTATCGACGCAGAGAACTTGACCAACTGGGTCAAAAATAACGGTGTACAGTCGCTTATGGACGAACTTTTGCCGCTTGGGCAGATTGTCGTGCGCAAGGCTTATGGCAAATGGTCTACGCCGCAGCTGATCCCGCTACAGTCCGCGCTCAATGAAAATGGCTTTGAACTCGTACACACGTTCCACCCGGTGAGCGGCAAGAATTCGACGGACATCAAGATGACGGTCGATACGATGGAAGTGGCGCTTGATTCCCAGGTGCAGTGGATTGTGCTTGCTACGGGTGATTCTGACTTTTCGCCGCTTTTCCGCAAGCTGCGTGAACAGGGCAAGGAAGTGATTGGCGTTGGACCCAAGTCCCCGCTGAGCGAATGCGTCAAGAATTCATGCTCCCGCTACATTTACACGGACGATGCGGCTCCTGCCGATGACGATTCCGGCGATGAAGTCGCCGATGCGAAGGAACGCGCAAACCTGATTGTTTCCGAGAAAATCGATTCCATGGAAATGCTCCGTAGCGTTTTGCAAAAAGAAGATGGCCCGATTGCACTTGCGGCGATCAAGCCCAAAATGCTAGGTCTCGATAACGCATTTAACGAGAAACGCCTCGGTTTCAAGACGTTCAAGGATTTCGTGAAGTCCGCTGACTTTGTACAAATGACGGATGTGGGCGGCGGTTCATACATGGTTGCGCTCGCCGAGCAAAAAGTCGCTGTCGAAGAAGATGCGCAGATGGTTTTGGCAAAGGCGCTTAAGCGTAAGGGCTGGGACATGTTCCCGCGCAATATGCTCAAGAAGATTTATGCCGAAGCTTGCGACCTCACTTCGTTTGTTCCGATGAACAAGCAGGACTTGGTTCAGGAAATTGTTGCAAAGAATATTGCGGGTACCACGAGCAGCATTATCAACCGCGCGCTGAGCACGTTCTTCAAGGCGAAACTCGTGACTATCAGCGGTGGCGATGACAAACTCTGGACGCTTACCGAGACGAACCAGTACTGGAAAGAAATCGACAAGGCGATGCTCGACAGGCTCCGCGTGAGCCTCAAGGAGACTGGCCTAAAGATCCCCAAGAAAGATATTGTATCTATTTTGTACGGAAAGTACGCCGACGGCGAAGCCGAAAAGCTTGTTTAGCGGCTACGCCGCAGTAGACAGTAGGCAGTAGACAGTGGTCCGTACGCTTTAGACGAGAGTGTGCAGCACTTCTTCAATGTCACCCCGGCCATGGTGCTCTTTGACCACTTAGAGCTTCAGCTCTTACGTGGTCATGATCCGCGAATGGGGACGGGGTCTGTATTTTAGTCCAACTTACCTTGATACAGATCCAGCAGGTTGCGTGCCAAGAGGCTTGTGTACTTGGCGTTCGTGAGTGTAGACTGTGCGCTTTCGAGGCGGTTTTTCTGCGTCAAGTAATCAGTGTACGTGAGTGCGCCTACGTTACGTTGTTCTTCGGCAACCTGCAATGCCTCGTTTTCTGCTTCAACCTGAAGGATTGCAGCTTTCCACTGCATGTCGGCGCTAAGGGCGTTCAGGTAAAGTTTTTCGATGTTGTTTTCGAGCGTCTTTGCCTGTTCCTTTAAAGCGACCTGACTTTCGGTTTCGCTAATCTGTGCCTGTAAGACCTTGTTTTCTGTGGCACCGCCGTCGATAATCGGGATGTTGATGTTCAACGAAACGCTGTGCTGGTAGCCGTTTTTGAGCTGGCTTCCGTACTTCTTGGATTCCCAGGCCTGGAGGCCGGTGCTTGCGTTTGCGCCGAGCGAGACCTTGATGGACTTGCCCTTGCCTGCAATTTCGGTATTCTTCTTTGCGACCTGGATGGCGAGGCTGTCGGACTTTAATCCTGGATTTGTTTCCGTGGCGGTCGCCTGGAGTGCATCGAGGGTGGGAATCGGTGTGAGGGCGTCCGGCGTCTGGATTTCGGATTCTGGTGCCGAAACTTCGAATGCTTCGCTTTCCGGGAGTTCCAAAAGCTGGCGGAGCGTTGTCTTTGCGGTGTTCACGCTCAGTTGCGCGGCAAGCTGTGATGCTTCTTTCTGGAGCACGTTTGCCTGCGACTGTGTCAAGTCTTTCTTGGTGATGGAGCCTGCTTCGAACAGCGTGTTGTAGTGTTCGAATTCAGCCTTGGCAAGTTCAACGGTCGCGTCTGCGGTGTGCAGCTTTTCAATCGCGGCGAGCAAGTTCATGTACGCGTTCAAGACGCTTTCTTGCACGGAGCGTTCGGTTTCCTTTGTCGAAAGGCGCGTCGCTTCTTTGTTAATCTCGTTTGCCTGGATGGAAAGTCTTGTAGAACCGCCGTCCCAGAGCGTGTAAGAGGCGCTAAGGCCTGCGCTTAAACGGTAATGGTCCTGCGGACCGTCTCTGAACGGGGAATCGTAAAGGGTATTGCCGATGCTTGCGGAGAGTGTGGGGTAGTTCCCGACCTTAGCCTGTTCGAGGCTCACATCTGCTTTCTGTTCGCGGAGCTTTGCGGATTCGAGCTTGAGGCTCTTTTCTTTCGCCTGCTTGAGGCATGCGCTTAAGGTCCAGGAACCATCAGCGAAAACGAGCGATGCTGACGCAAAAATACCGAGAACGATTGCTTTTCTGTAATTCATACCTTTTAGATGCCCCAGCTATATATTTTGGTTGCGTGTTTTAAGATAGAAATTTTTGGCTTGTCGCCTGAAGTTTGTTCTTTTGTATCTATAATTCTTGAAAAGTACATCATGCGGGCGGGGCCCCAGCTCGGAGTTGCGAAGGCCGCACGGGCCCCTCCCTGCACCCTCCCCATCCTTGGCCGACGCTTTCATTCTCTAAACGTTAATTTATTTGCTCAAAAAAGAACATTTATCTCGCTTAATACTGAAGAAGTATTAGTCAATTATAACGAGGTTGGTGTTGTTTGTGTTGATTTATGGAAATTGCAGAAAATGTACAAACACAAAAAGGCTTCCTTGCGGAAGCCTTTTCGAATGGACGGTACTGGATTTGAACCAGTGACCTCTGCCGTGTGAAAGCAGCGCTCTAAACCAACTGAGCTAACCGTCCGAGGTGAGAGCAAATATAGAAAAGCTATTGAAGATTGTCAAGAGGTTTTAGACGAAAGACCGCTTACGCTGGTAGACGAGAGACGAAAGAAGTTGCTTTCTATAAAATTCAATCCCAGAACGGAGTCCGGGATGATATTGAAAATCTCTAGTCTTTCGTCTGTAGGCTCGTAGAGCCGTTCTTTCGTCTAACTACAGGAACTTGTCTTCGGCAGCGCGGAGGATGGTGAGGAACTCTGCCGGGGTCTTGGAGGCAATGAGGTCCTTGCGGACGTTCCCGTCGGCGAGGAGGCGACTCACGGAGGAGAGGGCCTTGAGGTGCGGACCCACGGTGTTGCCCGGGCTCACGATGAGGATGAGCAGGTATACCGGTTCGCCGTCAAAGGACTGGAAGTCGAGGCCCTTTTCGATGGTTGCTGCGACCATGCACATGCGGTCAACGTAGTCAATCTTGGCGTGCGGGACGGCAAGTCCGCAACCGATGCCTGTGGAACGGCTCTGTTCGCGCGTCCAGATGGCTTCGAAGATTTCGTCACGGTGTTCAAGTTTGTAGGCGCTGCAAAGAGTATCAACCAATTCGTTTAGAATGGCTTCCTTAGTTTCACTGGAAGAATTTATCAAGATGCAATTATCTACAAATCTTTCAGATAGACGCATGGTGTATATTTTTCCTTTTTAAGAATCAATCAAACAAATATTTTAGAAAATTATTGCTGTTTGGCGAGGCTTATATCTAAAATGTGTCCAAAAAAGAAGAAATTTCTAACTGAGAAGAGGTGTTTTCGAGCCTGTCGATAGCTTTTCTCATGAGTGCAACATCGATTTGGCCGGGAGCGGCCACTTTTCCGATGGCGCCGTAAGTGAGGTTTGCCCCCTCCTTGAGGGACCAAATTCGGCTGATTTTTCCGGTTTCGCCCATGCCAAATGCCGCGATGAACTTGAACCCTTTTGCTCTTTTGGCGAACTTGTAGAGGCGCGAGCAGTCGTCGTCGGAGTTACTCATGGCGGCGATTTTGATGCCGTCCGCCTTGACCCGTTTGACGTCGGTGAGGTAGTTCTTGAGTTCGAGGTCGCTCGGGATGCGGGTGAAGTTGTGCTCGGAAATGAGAATCTTAACGCCTTTCGGGGTGGTCAGTTCGCGGAGCTTGTCGTAGTCGTGCAGGCAGTCGCGTTCAAGGTCCAGCCATTCCGGGACGTCCGCTGCGTTGAGAATTTGTTCGAAAAGCCCGATGCGCTCGATGGCTCGTGCATCGGGGAATGTGCCGCCGTCGCGCTTGAGTCGGATGGTGCCGAGCTGAATTACCTTCGGGACGAGCTTGCGGATTCTTGCTGAAAGCCCAGTCCATTCGGATTCGTCAAAAAAGTCGTAACGGATTTCGAGAATATCGCAGCTTTCGTAGTCAATGCGCGCCGGGTGGAGTTCTTCGCTCTCGGCGGCGGTAAGCGTTTCGGGATTCACGAGCCCGACCAGGTATTTTTGAGAATCAGTTGGCATGGCTGTAAATTTAGCATAAGGCGAGCGTCGCGACAAGCGGACAAAGTACGATTGTCATGACCAAGCCGAGATAAATGCATGCGAGGTGTGCCAATATAGAATATAGATGAGTGTGCCCCGAGGCTAATGCTGCGGTTGAGCGATTGCAAAAACTTAATTTTTTGAAAAATGGCGAAATTTACGTGAAAAACACGCGGATTTTAGAAAATTTCACGTAAAATTTTAATGTTGTTTGTAAAAATAATGTCGATTTTTGTCTTTTTATAATGTTGTCTGAAAATGGCCGCTAAAAAGAACGCATTTTTTGCGAAAAATTGTGAAAAAAAAGCGCGTTTTCAGAAGCTTATTGTAAAAAAAAAGTGAGTTTATATGTGATTTTACGTGAAAAACTACGATTTTCTCTTTCTTTTCACGTAAAAAAGGCCTCAAAAAAGAAATTTGCTTTTTTTTCGACGAGTTTTCCCCAATGTCTCATCCCTAATCACAGTCCTCATCATACTTTCTGCTGTTAATAGCGGATAACCCTAAGTTCTGCCAACTATAACGTTTTACACCAACTCCTTGTAGTAACCAATAACTGTCCAACTCTCTAGTGACTATGGACTAATAACTATTGACAAAAGGCTAATGACGAACGATAATATATTGAATTTTCTACATTATAATGGAACAAAAGGATTATTTATGGCAGATTGTAACGAAAACAAAGAAAAGCAGACCCCGGACATGCTCAAGAAGGCTGAAGAATACCTCGCCTCCAAGCGCAGAATTTTCTTGTGGGGTGGTGTCGATGACGAAAGTGCCGAACGCATTGTGAAGCAGCTCCTGTACCTGGATTCCCTGAATCACGAAGACATTATTTTCTTCATCAATAGCCCGGGTGGCGTGATTTCCTCCGGCCTTGCCATTTACGACTGCATGAACGCAATCCAGAGCGATGTCGTGACGGTTTGCTGCGGACAGGCCGCCTCTATGGGCGCTGTACTCCTCACCGCCGGTGCTAAGGGCAAGCGCTGTGCATGGCCGAACGCTCGTATCATGATCCACCAGCCGCTCATTCACGGCGAGATTGTCGCCCCTGCAAGCGATATCCAGATCCAGGCCGAAGAAATGCTCCGCATCCGTGGCATCACGGGCAAGATTCTTGCCGAAACTTCTGGACACACGATTGAACAGATTGACCGCGATACCGAACGCGACAACTTCATGTCTGCCGAAGAGGCTAAGTCTTACGGTCTCGTGGATAAAGTCGAGAGTATTATCTAATGGGTTTATTTTCTGCAATTAAGAGTGGCCTTGCCAAGACCCGTGACGCTCTCCTTGGGGAGTTGAAGGGTATTGTCGGTGCCGGTAAGATTACGGACGAGACGCTCGAAGAACTCGAAGAGCATCTCATCAAGGCTGATGTCGGCGTCGAAGCTGCATTCCTTTTGACGGATGCGCTCCGCGAAAACGCTTTGGGCAAGTCGCTTACGACAGAGCAGGTGCTCGACATCATGCGTAACGAAGCGGAACGCTTGCTCAAGGATCCTCCTCCGTTTGAACTCAAGGGCAAGCCGCATGTGGTGCTCGTGATTGGCGTGAACGGTGCAGGCAAGACGACGACAATCGGTAAGCTTGCGGCACGCCTCAAGAACGAAGGCAAGAAGGTCATGATTGCCGCTTGCGATACGTTCCGTGCGGCTGCAATTGACCAGCTTGAAACATGGGCCGAACGCTCGGGTGCTGAATTCGTGAAGCATCAGGAAGGTTCCGATCCGGCTGCTGTGGCATACGACGCATGCAATGCTGCGGTTGCCCGCGGTTGCGATGTCGTCTTGATTGATACCGCAGGTCGTTTGCACAACAAAGACTACTTGATGGAAGAACTCAAGAAGATTGTCCGTGTCATCAAGAAGGTGAGCCCGGACATGCCGCATGACATGTGGCTCGTGATTGACGGCAACACCGGACAGAACACCATCAACCAGACGAAAATTTTCAACCAGAGCTTCCCCTTGACCGGTCTTGTGGTCACAAAGCTCGATGGAACCGCGCGTGGTGGCTCCGTGCTCTCGATTGCTAGTTCGTTGCAAATTCCGATCCGCTGGGTTGGCATGGGCGAACGCATCGACCAGCTCGTGGAATTCAACAAGCGCGACTACGTTGACGGTCTTTTTGAGAACGCTCTGGAAAACAGGGAGTAGTCTTGAAACGGTTCGCATTTTTCTGTGTAGTGGCTTTGGCGTTTTGCGCTTGTTCGGATTCTGCTCCGAAAGCCGATGAACGCTTTGTTGCCGCGTACGTAGAAATGCGTGCCGCAGAACAGCTCTATGGCGGTGAGACTCCTACGGCTCGTCTAGTTCGTCGGGAAATTCTGAATAAGTACGGCTACACTCGCGAAGAGTTTCTCAAGGCTTGTGACAAAGTTCTTGAGAATGGAGCCGGCTGGATTCCTTTCCAGATGGCTGTTTCGGACCGTGTTGATTCCTTGCTCGGGATTCCTAAAGTAATTCCGGTGCAGAAGAAAGGCAAGAAATGATGAAAGTGTGCTTGTGGGTTGTTTTGGTGTTGAGCTTTGCGCTGTCCGCATTTGCGGCTCCTCCGCCGAAGCCTAAGCTTGTGCATTGGATGAACTATACCGAAGCTTTGGAAAAGGCGAAAGAATCAAACAAGCTTATTTTTGTAGATCTTTATGCGGACTGGTGTGTGCCTTGCCGAATCATGGATGCAAATACGTATTCGGATCCGACGGTAGCTTCGATTCTGAATACAAAGTTTATTCCGGTAAAACTCGATGCCGATTCTCAGGATACAATTGTTTGCGATGGAAAACGCAAGACGGTACAACGCTGCTATTTTGATGTCTGGAACCTGAGCGTGTTACCTGCATTTGTCCTTATTGCCCCGAAAGGGCTATCTATTTTGACGATAAAGGATTCATTTACTGCTGAAGAAATGAAGTATTTGCTTTACCAGATTCTCGAGAAAGAGAAGGAGTGGATTTCGAAATGAGTGAAGACGTTCTCTTTTATGCTCAGATTGCATTCTGGGTTCTTTTGTTCTTGATTGTTCACTGCTATTTGCTGTTCCCGATGACGCTCCCGTTTGTGAGCGAAATCTTCAAGCGCAAAAAGAAGATGACGGATGGTGTCTCTGAACTCCCGACGGTGTCTATCTTGATTTCGGCATATAACGAAGAAGCGGTGATTGAACGCAAGATCCACAATATTCTTGAAATTGACTACCCCAAGGAAAAGCTGGAAGTCCTGATTGGCGATGACGGCTCTGCAGACAAGACGGCAGAAATTGTCGCCCGCTATGCCGACCAAGGAATCACGCTGGTCAAGGCTCCGAAAAATGCTGGCAAGGCTGCCATGCTGAACCGCTTGCAGAAAATTGCAAAGAACGATATTTTGTTGTTCTGCGATGCAAATACGATGTTCTTCCCGAATGTGGTGCGTAAGCTTGTGGACCCGTTCAAGGACAAGAAAATTGGTTGCGCTTGCGGTCACTTGATTCTTTCGGACAAGAGCGGTAGTGTGCTTGGCAAGGGCGAAAGCTCTTACTGGGATCTGGAAAGTGAAATCAAGAAGTTCGAAGGTGTGCTTGACCGCTTGATTGGCGGCAACGGCGCCCTTTATGCCATTCGCCGTGAACTTTATACGGAACTCCCGATTAAGAAGAGCGTCATGGACGACTTTTTTGTGACGACGAAGATTTTGCAGAAGGGTTATTTCTGTACGTTCGTGGATAGCGCCATTGGTACGGAACAGACTTCGAAGGAATCGAGCGGTGAATACAGGCGTAAGGTGCGCATTGGCCGTGCAAACTTCAATTATTTGTTCTCTTACTTGCCGCTGTTGAATCCGTTCCGCCCGCTGCTCGCTTACCTGTTCTTCTCGCATAAGATTGTGCGCTGGTTCTCGCCACATATCATCATTCTTTTGTACGTGGCAAACGCATTGCTTTTGACGAAGGGCTTGTTCTATCAGGTGACTTTTGGATGCATGACGCTTGCGTTCATTGTCGCAGTGACAAAGCTTTTGCCAAGTGCCTATTACTTCTTGCTTATGAACCTCGCCATGCTCAAGGGATTCTTCCTTGCGTTTAAGCGTGAACGCAGTGGCGGCTGGGCCCGCGAAGCCCGCAGCGACGAGTAATTGATAGGGATTAGGTAATAGGGATTAGGTTTTAGGTCTTTGCTTTGTCATTCCAGCTTCGCATTGTCATTCCCGACACCGAGCGGGCGGACAGCACTTGGAACTTTGTTCCATAGTGCGCATGGCCACCTTTAGGTGGGAATCTCCATCCGAAATAGTTCTCGCATTGTCATTCCCCACTTGATGGGGAATCTCCTTCTCGTAGAGTAAAAGAATTTATATATTATCGTATAGGCATATGAAAAAGTTTTTGACAGCTATTATATTCGCGCTTGCGTTTGTCGCGGTTCCGGCAAACGCCTTCACTTTGGACGCTCAAGGTGGCATCTGCAATCGCGTGAGCCACATGGGTGACTTCAACATGAGTTTCTATGGTCATCTGTGGTATCCGATTGACCAGATGGTTTTTGCAGGCGTGGGCGTTGGCTATGAGGAACTTGACAACGTTGGATACGTTCCCGTGTCTGGAAGCCTCTGGGTTCGCCTCCCGATAGGACGCACTGTGTTGCCGGTCGCTACAGGCGATTTCGGTTACATGTTCGGTAAGGACTCACAAATGTTCTGGCGTGCAGGTGCAGGGCTCGATATTAAAAACGGTGACCGCACGTCAATTATCGTTTCGAGCGGCTACCAGTTCTTGAACCACTCTGGCTACGGCTATTGGTATTTGCAAGCCGGTATTCTCATCGAGATGTAAAGCCAGCTATCGTCCTGAACCCGCTTCTTCGTCACCCTGAACAACGCGAAGGGTTCAGTTATTTTTTTATATTGAATATTATGAACAAAATGACATATTCAATAGTCAAATTTTTGCCAATCTGCGGCGTCGTTTTTGTGGCGTTGCTTTTTCAGGGTTGCCCCTATATCGCTCATGATTCGTCTGAAGCACCGGAGCCGGTGACTGCCGAAGATGTTAAGGGATGTTATTATAGCGAACAAGTTAAAGAAGATACCTACATAGATAAAAAACTCCCTAATGTAGATGGCGGGTATTCCGCCATGGGACGTGAAAAGCGATATGACAGAATTCTTTGTAAGGAAATCTGCTTTGAAGGTGATAGCGCAACGGCCGTTGTACGTGGCTTTGCTTTGACTTACGATACCACAGGCCAGATTGTCGAAGACACCATCCCTTATACTCTTAGGGGTGCGACCATATCTTATAGCGACAGCGCAGAATTTCACACTATATGGGATTCGAAGGAAACTGTTTATAAGGAAACGTTCCCAGTGTCTTTTTTGGAGCCGGCAAATGACGGTGTTTTCCACAAAAACATTATGACCTATTTCCCTGTTAGTATGAATACGAATAAACCGACGTATCATTCAGGAAATTTTATAATGTTTGGCGCATCAAAGCTCAGTGAAGGTGTGTTTTCGAGAGATGGCGCTTTTAGAAAAATATCTGTTACGTATTATTCTTCCGAAGAAATCTTTTCTACAAAAGGATGGGATGTATGCAAAGGATTTTAATACTCGTCCTTTTTATTTGTGGTTTTGTTAGCGCTGCCTTCTTAGATATCGATCTCAAGGATAGTCGTCTCCAAACTGAGAATTATGTTTACAGGCCCGGCGGAATACTAGGTTTTGCCGCTGAATTCGGCGTGTTCAACGAGCCGAAGAATATGGTAGACTATACTCTTGCTGTGGGAGTTAGCCGTTTCGGTTATTCTCATTCTGATGGTGATGTGAGCGTGTCTGCATGGGATTTTTATGTCAAGCCATTAGTTTGGTCTGTGACGATAAAGCAGATTATGTTTGAGACCTATGTTGGTTTTGGATATGTTTTTTCAAAAAACAATTTTAATCCAGCTCTAGTTGAAGATATGGAAAATGGCCCCATTCAGCAACAAGCAAACTTTAAATATGGATATCGACTAGGATATCGCATAACAGACCAATTGCAGGTCTCATTGGTTGCCAATTATCAGGTCTTGATTTGTGATTGGCATGCCAATCCTGGTGCAGACGACACCATGTATACGGGTGGCTGGGGACTCAATTTCCAATGGAATATTCCCTGGATTCCATTCTAGTTTCTTTGTGCGTTGTCATTGTAATTGCGGGTGTGAACGGTTTTCTTCTCGCTTCAGGCTTGCTTTATAGTGAGAAAATCGTTAAGTATTGTCATCCTGAATGTCCGCGTTACGTCATCCTTCGCAACGCGAAGAAATGAGTACTCATTGTCGTCATCCAGAGCGCGTTAGCGCGAAGGATCCAGTTATTTTTTACGCTGTCATGCCCGCCAGTCATCCTCGAAGCGGAGCGTAGGGGATCCATTATGTTTATCTCTTACATTTGTGCGGGCATCGCCTTTTATCCCTGATTTTGTACATGCTGTCGTTCCTTTGAATTATTACTTTTTGATTTTATATGAAATTTAATGTAAATTTACATTGGAAAATGATTAAACATAGAAGAACCTCTTATGGAAAAGAAAATGAACAAGTTTGGGGTTGAAAAATTGCTCGCTGTTTTGGCGGTCGCCTTTGCTTGCGTATGCATGTGGGGATGTTCGGATGATGTGACGATGCACTGGTCGGAGGAACGTTCGATAGGTAAAGTTGTTGGATTTGTTAATGACTCTTTAGCTATTGTCAATACTTCTCGTTATTGGCATGAGGAAGTGGAGCCTACATTTGGTCTTTCGTATGATTATTCTGAGTATGCCCACCCAGGATTGTCTCTTTACAACTACCGAGTTCAATTAGATGGACCTGTATGGTCTGATACGCTAGACAACTCAAGGGACGATGATTTTAATTATATCAGAGGGCAACTTTCAGATTCTGTAATATGGGGTGGAGACCCGAAATCGGAAGTGTCGTTCTGGAAAATTGGCGAGAAGCCTCATAAAATGAAAATCAAGAAATTGTTTGATGGCTGTTCCATTGAAGTCCATTATACTACGAAATTGAGACCGTGGTTTGACAGAAAAATTTTGGTGATGGGGGAAAGGAATGTTCCTCCTGATGTGAAAGGTTTTGATTTGGATAGTCTGGGGGATGAATATTGCCAATATGGGGTGTTAGATACGATTCAAAAAACAGTTACATACAAGAGGCTAGATGCTGTTTTAAAATGGATGAAGGAATGTGATGATGTGAGAGCGTGGGGGAAGGATGTGTATTGTTTGTATTATGAAGCCTCGTCTGCAAATGTTTATTTGAAAATTGAAAATAAAATGAAGGATAGTATTTTGGTGGATAATCAAGGATGGAATTCAGGAGTCTTTTTTTTGGGTAAAATGATACTTGTTGATGGAAATTTATGCGAGTATAAGGATGCTTGGGTATGTTATCCTAGACAAGGTATTTTAAAAATGGGTTTTCATGCGGATAATGGTATAATTTTGCAATTCTAATAGTATTGTGGAAATGTTTATGAAAAAGATAATTGTTTTGGTGATGGTTTTTGCCATCATTGGTTGGTCTATTCCCAAACCCATGGAATCAATAGAGAAATACAATGTAATGCTTGTACATGGGGCTTATGAATCAGGAAAAGGTATTGAAAATTGCTCTAGTGAAACTCCTGAAGCTGTTAAAGAAAGCAAAAAAGCGGACTTTCGTCCGCCTTTATTGTAATTATATCTTGCAGTTTATTATTCACAAGATTTAACTGGATCCTATCGGTCGCGAAGCTCCCTCCAGGATGACGGTAGAGTAACTTCCTACTTCCTACTGTCTATTGCAGGCTCCGCCGCTACCCCTTCGCAATCATTTCCATGAGTTCAGAGTCGAGGCGTTCGGGGTTGTTGTACTGCGGTAAATCGTTGTGGAGTGATTCGCCCTTCGAAACGAGACCGAAGTCCAGATTCTTGTAGTTCCAGTAGCTGTAACCCACATCGGCATCACGGAGGATGTCGAGGAAGTCGTGCATCCAGGCAAGCTGATATTTGCGGGGAACTTGTACGTAAACACCGAACTCGTTGCAGCTTACGGGCAAGTCGTACTTGGCGCGGAAATCGAGTGCGTTCTGGATGCTTGCCTGCAACTTGGCCTTGTCCCACTTGCCGAATTCCACGTTCAAACGTGTTGTGCCGCCAACTTCAGGGGCGGCGTAATCACCCGGCCACGGGCGTTCAATCTTGAAGAACGGGTCATCAATCCAGGCGGCGCCCTGGTGCGTAAACGTCACCGGCGTGTAGGTATGGAAACTGTAGATGGCGTTGTCGTCATCAAGCGGTGTCAAGAATTCGAATTCCCTGGCGCTGTTCCACTTGTTCGCGCCTACGACAATCGTGTTCTTCGGGGCATGCTTGCGGATTTCCCAGAAGATTTCGTCCTTGACTTTATCCCAAACCTTGGAGTCGCTTGCGGCAGGCTCGTTCAAAAGCTCCATCATCACGCGCGGCATGGAGCTGTAGCGTTCGGCCATGAATGCCCAAATCTTGCGCGTGTCCTTGCGGGCGTTCGCATCGGCAAAGAAAGCTTGTTCGTGATTGCTGGCGAGGTGGAAGTCGTGACCCGGGCACTTGTGAAGGTCAAGAATCACGTCCAGGTCTGCATCCTGAATATCCTTGAGCGCCTTGTCCAGGAGCGCAAAGATTTCTTCATCCGGCTTGAGGTCGTCGCCTTTAAATAAATTAAAGTAGTCGACCGGCAAGCGAACGTGGTTGAACCCCGCATCGTGGATGCGCTTGAAATCGCTTGTTCCAAGGAACGTCTTGATGTGACCCACGACCCCCGGAAAACCGACAGGGTCCTTTTCTTCGATGCAGTCAACCTGACTGAACCATCCGCCCAAATTCACTCCGCGCAATCTTTCTTTCTTCATGCGTGTCGTCCCATACTTTGGCTGCCGAAGCAGCCGGTTTGAATGAATAGGTTATTCGTTTACGATGTTCAAATCTTCGTCGGCGATGTTTAGGTCCATGATGACTTCCATATCGTCGGGAAGGTTATAAAAATCTACAACCAGGCCCACCTTCTTGTCTTCGTCTTTTTGCTTGTCGAACTGGACAACGTCGTAAATTTTCATTTTGACGACAGCTTCCTGCGTTACAGGAATTTCGATGGTCATACCCTTGCTAATCGGGCCTTCTACAATCCTGCCCTTGAAAACGAGACTAGTCTGGTCTTCGCCGAGCGAGGTCTTCTTCACGTGAAATACAGCCATTATTCTTTAGCCATTAACGTTTAAATTAATCGGTTTATTTTGATGTGGCATACAATCTCGCCACGTGTAAAAATTTAACTTTTTTACATGACTCTCCGTGTTGGTCGAATCCCTTTTTTGGTCTGTGCGCCGTTTTTCTTTAATTCTGTCGGGCGCGAAAATGAATTGCCCGAGGTGGCCTTTGTCGATGGCCCGCCGAGTGTGCATTGTGCAGGTCTCAAAGACGGCTCCATCCACCTGTCTCCGGCGTCTTCGATTACGTTTGCGCAAAAGCCGGGCGCCTTTGTGCTGTCGCCTGTGCTCTGCACGTCGTGCTCCTTTGAAGTGCGCTCGGTCAAGCTGTTTTCGCGTTATCCACTCCAGGAGCTTTCGAACAAACGCATCCGCATGACGTCGCAAAGCAAGACGTCTGTTACGTTATTACGAATTCTTTTGGAAAATCGCTATGGGCTTAAGCCCGAATATGTGCCGGGGCTTGCGGCTGAGTCGACTGACGATGCGTGTCTCTTGATAGGTGACTTGGCGCTTGAAGAAAATGAACGCCACCGCTTTGCGTATAGTTATGACTTGGGGACGCTTTGGCAGGAATGGCAGGGACTTCCGTTTGTGTTTGGTGCGTGGGTGATTTCGAAGGATGCACTCTCGGCTAGTTTGCGCCCTATTCTCGATGATTACATGGTGCGACTGGAATCAGGCATTCGCGAGTTCCGCAAGAATCCATCGCTGGCTTTGGATGTGTGGCTTGCGAAGTATCCGGTGAATTTGCCGCGTCCTCTCGTTGAGGATTACTTTAGCGTGCTCGATTATCATTTTACGGATGAACGTAAACAATCGTTATCGCTTTTTTTCAAATTGGCGGCTCAAATGGGGCTAGTTGAATCCGCACCGCCGATAGAGTTCCTCGAGTAATTTTATTTTATAATCGTTGGAATGAGTGTTGGGATGGTAAGGAGAACAAAATGGTAGAGGAAAAAATTCTTATCGTCGACGATGATGATGTTGAATTAAAAAGAGACTCGGAAGTTCTGAAAGCAGTTGGGTATGAAGTAATCGGCTGCAAATCCGGTGCCGAAGCTCTGGAGTACTTGTACAACAATCCCGTGGAGCTTGTGGTGCTTGACGTCAACATGCCGAACATGAATGGCTACGATGTCTGTTTGAATATCCGCAAGCATTTCCCGCTAGACGACTTGCCGATTATATTCCTCACGAATCAGGAAAACGATGCGAGCGTTACGCAAGGATTCCAGTCGGGAGCTTCTGATTTTGTCTGCAAGTCTGCCGCACCGGACATTCTGCTCGCTCGAATTGGAGTGCATCTGCGCTTGGCACGTTCGCTTCGCAACTTGCGCGAAATCTCTCTGACGGATGACTTGACGGGCGCCTACAACCGCAGGCATGCCATCTGCTCGCTCCGTGAATTGTTCGCCCGTAGCAAGCGCTATGGCACGAATTTCTCGCTTGTCTATTTTGACTTGAACGGCCTCAAGAAAATCAATGACCAGCATGGACATTTGGCGGGAGACTTGTTGCTCCGTTCTGTCGTGAACGTTTGCAATAAACTGCTTCGCGAATCGGATATGCTTTTCCGCATGGGCGGTGACGAATTCTTGGTTATTTGCCCGGATACCGATTTGAAGGGCGCATTTGTCTGTGCCGAGAGAATGCAAGAGGCTGTGAAGTCGCTCACGATTGTAGACCAGACGGTTGCCTTTGCGTATGGCACGGCAAGCTCTGCCGAAGACTACAAGGACATGGACGAGATGCTCCGCAGTGCGGACGCTTCCATGTACGAATGCAAACGCAAGATGCGCGCTGGACGCAGCTAATGCAGCTGCGCTGCAGTTGCTAGTTAGTAGTTAATAGTTACTAGTTTAAAGTATGGCGGCAAAGCCGCAAAAAGAAAAGCCGCGGAAGTTTCCGCGGCGTTTTCGCATTATTCAAAATTGTCTCACTGGACTAGTTATGCAATCGCTGCTTTAACGGCAGCCAACAGCTTCTGCATCCTTGCTTCGATGGTTGCCCAGTCGCCAGCCTTCATCAGTTCTGCATTGAAGATGCTTCCGCCGAACGAAAGAAGATTCGCGCTAGCCTTCAAGTAGCTTGCGGCGTTCTCTGCATTCACGCCACCGCATGCCATCAACGGAATGTCGCGGAACGGTCCACGCAGCGCCTTGATGTATTCCGGACCGCCTACGCAGTTCACCGGGAAAATCTTGATGGCGGTTGCGCCAAGGTCGTATGCTTTTTGCACTTCGGTTGGCGTGAGTGCTCCCGGGATAATCGGGATGCCTGCGGTATTCGAAAGTCGAATGACTTCGTGACGCGTGTTCGGCGTGACCAAAAATTCTGCACCTGCGGCAATTGCTTTTTCGACATCGCTCCCGTGACGGACCGTGCCTGCACCGACCTTGATTCCAAGCGGCTTTGCAATCGACTTGAGCTTTGTGATAATTTCGGTTGCGGCTGCTGTGTTCATCGTAACCTCAATCGCCTTGAGCCCGCACTTTGCGGACGCGTTCACGCACGCTTCTTCGGCGCCCTGAGGAATGTCGCGGAGAATGCCCACGACCGGCATCGGTTGTAAAAATTCAAGGAAATTCATGGTATTAAAATAGATTATAGACGAAAGACGAGAGACGAAAGAAAATAAAAAGTGTTGTTTTTTTATTTACAGAGAATATAACCTATTCAAATCTCAGTGCTTCAATCGGGTCGAGCCTGCTTGCCTTGCGGGCGGGGTACCAACCAAAGAATACGCCTGTGGCAAAGCACACGCCAAAGCTCACGATGACGCTTGTGACGGAGACGCTCATGGGCCAGTTCATTGCAATCTTTACAGTTTCTGAAGCGGCAATGCCGAGTGCTATTCCGATGGCGCCACCGAGCAAGCTGATAATTACGGATTCGAACAAAAACTGTAAAAGAATGTCGCGGCCGCGAGCGCCGATAGCCATACGAAGGCCGATTTCCTTAGTGCGTTCGGTGACGGACACGTACATGATGTTCATGATGCCGATACCGCCGACAAACAAACTAATTCCAGCAATGGCGGTCAGCACAAGCGAGAGCATATCGGAGGTGCTTGTGACCATCTGGATCATTTCTTCTTGCGTGAACACGCGGAACGGGTCGGTCGGTTTTGTCCAGTTGCGGCGTTCTTTCAAGATGCCCATGATTTCTTCGGTCGCTTTTGCGGCGTAGCCTTCACCGATGGAGTTCGCGTAAATCTGTCGGATATTCGTCGTGGCAGAGAATCGCCTCATTACAGTCTGGTACGGAGTGAAAATTACGTCGTCCTGGTCTTGCCCGAAATCACCGGAGCCTTTAGCCTTGAGCGTGCCGATGACTTTTAGCGGGATGCTCTTGTAGCGGATGGTCTTGCCGATGGGGTCTGCGTCCGGGAAAAGGTTTTTCACGACGGTCTGGCCAATAACGCAAACTTTTGCCATGCGGTCTGCTTCGTCGTCAAACATCACGCCGTCCTGGATTTCGTAGTTGCGGATTTTGAGGTAGTCTGCAGAGACGCCGGAAAGTGTCGTGGGGGAGTTATTGTTTCCGACTATAGCTTGTCCGCCAACGGTGACCATGGGAGATACGCCGTTGATGTAAGTTGCGTTTTCGCGGATGGCAATGACGTCTTCTTCTTCGAGGAGCTCGGTTGATTCCGTCTGGACGCCTCCGCGTCGGCTCTGGTTGAGCTGGATGATGATGGCGTTTGTGCCCATTGCTGTCATCTGTTCCTTGATGGATTTCTTGGATCCTTCGCCCATGGCGACCATGGTAATGACGGCGGCAACACCGATGACGATGCCGAGCACCGAGAGAAATGTGCGCATGCGGTTACGGAGCAATGCGCGGAGAGCGATTTTAGCTAAAGTAAACGGATTCATATTTTTTAGTAGGAAGTTGGAAGTAGGCGGTAGGAAGTTAGATGTAGGCAATAGGTTTTAGGCTGTAGGGGTTAGGTTAGTCAGGTGCCTTTGGCACGATTATAAAAACCTAATACCTATTACCTAACACCTAGTTAATCCTCTTCAAAAGTTTCTGGTGGCGGGAGCATTTCAAATGCAACTTTTGCGTTTTGCACATTTTCATTGATGACATCTTTTTTCAGTAAACCGTCGCGGAGGGTGATAGTGCGTCCGCTGAAGGTGGCGATGTCTGGTTCGTGCGTCACGAAGGCGATGGTTTTTCCCTGGCTGTGTAGCTCCTGGAATATCATCATGATTTCGTAGCTCGTGCGGGTATCGAGGTTGCCGGTCGCTTCGTCTGCAAGGATGATGACGGGGTCGTTCACGAGAGCTCGTGCGATGGCCACGCGCTGTTGCTGGCCGCCCGAGAGCTGGTTCGGCAAGTGGTTCATGCGGCTTTCGAGGCCGACCATCTTTAATGCTTCAATAGCGCGGTGGTGACGCTCTTCTGCAGAAATTTTGGAATTGTATAATAATGGAAGTTCCACGTTTTCGATGGCGGTCGTGCGGCTGAGCAGGTTGTAGCTCTGGAAAACGAATCCGAGCTTCTGGTTCCGGATGCGGGCGAGCGCATCGCGTTTTAGCGTCTCGGTATGTTGGCCATCTAATATATAGTGTCCTGAAGTCGGTCGGTCCATGCATCCTAGAATGTTCAGCATGGTGGATTTGCCGGAGCCGGATGTACCCATGATGGTTACGAATTCGCCAGGGTAAATGTCGAAACTCACCCCGCGAAGGGCATGTACGATTTCGTCGCCCATCTTAAAGTCACGACGTAAGTTTTGAACAGAAAGTATCGGTTTAGAAGATTGCATAAAGACCTTTTTCTCGACTCTTTAGATGCTCTAACTTGTTGATTTGGTTGCCTTTACGTTGCCTTTACATCATAAGTTGTTGATTTTTGGGGATTTAGAGTTTGAGTAAACTCTGAAAACATCAAAAAATCATATGATTATCATGTTTCTGAACAATAACGTTAATTTTTTTTTTATTTTATATTCCGAATTGGACCACGCAAGGTGGTTGGTTCTTGCGTCCTTGGAGATTTTTTTTGATGAACGAGAAAATGACTCAGAATGTTTCGAATAAGTCAGATAATGACGAAATCGATATTCTTGAGATATTGGTGTATTTGAAAGGCAAGTGGAAGTTCTTGCTCATTTTCTTGATTTTGGGTGTTTTGTTCGGCGGCCTTGTTTCCATGTGGCTTCGCCCGTCTTTTAGAAGTGACGTTCTCCTTCAAGTAAATGTTAAGGGTAATAAACAAGGTCTTGCTCTTGGTGAAATGGGGGCCCTGCTGGATGTTTCTACACCGTCTGCTGCAGAAATGGAACTTATCAAGAGCCGTGGCGTTCTGGAACAGGTCGTTCAGGACGAAAGACTTTGTTATTCTGCCGTTCCGCTGAATAAGCGGGATCGTTTGCTGCATAAAGAAGGCCGTATGGATCTTGAGCTTCTCTCGATTCCGCGAGCTTTTGAAGATGCAAAGGAAACTCTTGTTGCCCGTGTGACCGCAGATTCTAGTGCGTACGAAGTGCTCGGACCTGAGGGCGAGGTCGTGCTTTCTGGTACTGTCGGTGAAACGTACCGTAAGCCGTTTGCGGGTGATACCTTAGTTATCTGCGTGAAATCCCTGACCGCAACTGCGGGTCAGACTTTCCGTTTGGAAGCTGTTCATCCGCAGCTTGCTGCAACTGCTTTGCTTAAGGGACTTAGCATCTCGGAAGAAGGTAAGAATTCTGGCATTATTAGAGTCGCGCTTGAAAACCGTTATGCTGATCGTGTTGCTGCTATTTTGAACACTATCGCGAATACGTACTTGAAGCAGAATATTGAAATGCGCAGTGCTGAAGCTAAGAAAACCTTGGCTTTCCTTGAAGAACAGTTGCCGGGTGTTAAGGCCAAGCTCGATTCTGCAGAACAGAAGTTGACTTCTTTCCGTCATGCAAATGGTACAATCGACCTTACGGGTGAAACTCGTGTTCATTTGGAAAAGGATGTTTCCTTGCAACAGCGCCTGCTTGAACTCGAACAGAAAAAGCAGGAAGCCTTGCGCTTGTTCCGTGCGGAACATCCGACAGTGCGTACGATTGAGGAACAGCAGGCTAAACTTCGTCGTGAAATTGCAAAGCAGCAGCGTTCTGCTGCAAGTTTGCCTGTTTTGCAGCAAGAAGTTCTCTCCTTGCAAGAAGAAGTTGAAGTGAATAACAGGCTTTATACGAACCTTTTGAACAATATCCAGCAGTTGCGAGTGGTGCAGGCTGGCGAAGTTGGTAACGTCCGCATTGTGGACCAGGCCTACGTTCCGCTCAAGCCGGCGAAGCCGAATCGCAAGCTTGTGTTCTTGGGTGTTTTGGCCGCATTCTTGCTTTTGGGATGCTTTATTGTCTATATCCGTCGTTTGTTCTCGAATGGCGTTTGCAGCAGTAGCGAAGTTGAACAGGCCACAGGCGTTGGCGTTTATGGAAAGCTCCCGATGCTTGACGGCAGAACTCAAAATGATGTCACAAAGCCTTGTGTATCGACGAATCCGGATGATCCGTTTGCTGAAGGTATTCGCGCCCTCCGTACGGCTCTTGAATTCTCCGTTTTCTCTGACGGCAAGAAGGTCTTGATGGTGTCTGGCCTTATTCAGGGAGTCGGTAAGTCTTTTGTTTCTACGAATTTGGCGGCGTCTTTTGCGATGTCCGGTAAAAAGGTTTTGCTTGTAGACATGGATCTTCGCCGTGGGCATTTCTTTAAGCATACCCAGAAGGGCTTGTGCGAAATGCTTGAAAAAGAAAACTACACGGATGAATATGTGGTCAAGGTGACCGACACATTCCATGTACTTGGTTCGGGAGCCCGCGTTGTCAATCCGGGTGGACTTTTGAACAGCTCTAGATTTAGCGCTTTCCTTGATTCGTTCAGGGATAAGTATGACTTGATTGTTCTGGATACTCCTCCGGTATTCCAGTGCAGTGACGCATTGCTTGTCGAAAAGCATGCGGATTACCTGTTGTGTGTCTTGAAGCATGCAGCTCATACAATTGAAAGCATCCAAGATGCCTTGAATACTTTTGATCGCAGTACGGAAACACCATTGCAGAAGGCTTTCGTCTTCAACAAGTGTGAACGTCATGCGGGGTATGGCTATGGTAGTTATGGCTATTATGGCTATCACAAGAAATATTAACCAATAACAAGGAGAATAGATGAAAAAAATAGTCGCAATGTCTCTCTTGGCTGGTACCTTCGCTTTCGCGCAGTCCGGCCAGATGGGCGGTGCTGATGGTCTTAATCAGAAAACTGCTCAAACACTCGGTCAGGGTGGCTTTGCTGTCGGTGTCGGTGGCCAGGTTTCTTACGATGCTTGGTCCCTCTCTCGCGGTGGCAAGTTCTCTAAGGGTGGCAAGTCCGATACGTTCCACGACAATGACGGTAGCCTTACGGGTTATGTCAGCGTTGCTGGTGGTGCAACCGAGTTCTTGGACCTCGGCCTCGTGCTTCCGCTCTACTACGACCATGCCAATGCTCACAAGGTCGGTGAAGGCGACATGTGGAAGGCAAGCCGTGGTGACCTCGAATTCTGGGCAAAGGCAAAGCTTCCGTTCGACGAAATGACTGATGGCATCTTCAACGCTGCCATTGCTGCTCAGTTCTACTTCCCGACTGGCGACAAGTCCGTCGGTGTTCGTCCGCGTCATGCTTGGTATTTGCATGCCAACGGTGGTGAAACCCATCCGTACGGCCTCCGCAACATGGCTTTCGGCGGTGAATTGATCCTCACTCTCGACCTCCAGAAGGTTGGCGCTCCGCTCCGCTTCAACGGTAACGTCGGTTTCGTCGGTACTGTGACGAAGGGTTCCAACACTCTCGTCTACGGTGGTGGCATCAACTTCCTCCCGACTGACTGGATGGACTTCTTCGTTGAAGCAAACGGTGAATTCCGCGTCGAAAAGGGTTCTTATCCGCGTGACCCGGGTTACGATCCGTTCACTCTTACTCCGGGCTTCCGTTTCCACCTCCCGGCCAACGTCGACATCGCCCTCGGTCTCGATGTGGGTATCCGTGCTCTCTCCAACTTCACTTGGAAGTACAAGGACGAAATGCACGCTG
Organism: Fibrobacter succinogenes; assembly: GCA_902791475.1. Classification (GTDB taxonomy): domain Bacteria; phylum Fibrobacterota; class Fibrobacteria; order Fibrobacterales; family Fibrobacteraceae; genus Fibrobacter; species Fibrobacter succinogenes_J. The sequence continues at coordinate 93,974 of CADAWC010000029.1, read as the reverse complement.
CTGAAGCCTACCAGCTCTACTACACTGATAAGAACGGCAAGAAGGTTCAGTACGGTTACACCCCGACTCCGCGCTATGCAGGTTCTGCCGCTATCGTCTGGCGCTTCGGTAACGTCCGTGGTGCTGACGAAGATAACGATGGCGTAGCAAACAACATCGACCAGTGCGCAGGCACTCCGGCTGGTGCTGTTGTTGACGCTAACGGCTGCCCGGTTGACGGTGATAACGACGGCGTGTTCGATGGTCTCGACCAGTGCGCTGAAACTCCGGCTGGTGCTGTTGTTGACGCTGCTGGCTGCCCGGTTGACTCCGACAATGACGGTGTTGCTGATGGCATTGACCAGTGCGCTGAAACTCCGGCTGGCGTTGTTGTTGACGCTGCTGGCTGCCCGGTTGACTCTGATAAGGATGGCGTTGCTGATTACCTCGACAAGTGCCCGAGCACTCCGGCTGGCGCTACTATCGATGCTAACGGCTGCCCGATCGACTCTGATAAGGATGGCGTTGCTGACTACCTCGACCAGTGCCCGAATACTCAGTCTGGCATTGCTGTTGACGGCAAGGGCTGCCCGGTTGACTCTGACAATGACGGCGTAGCTGACTACCTCGACAAGTGCCCGAGCACTCCGGCTGGTCTCCCGGTTAACGCTGATGGTTGCAGCCCGGATACCGATAAGGACGGCGTTGTTGACGCTCTCGACAAGTGCCCGAACACTCCGGCTGGCGTCTCTGTTGACGAAGTTGGTTGCCCGGTTGACTCTGACAAGGATGGCGTTGCCGATCACCTCGACAAGTGCCCGAACACCCTCGTTGGCGTTGCAGTTGATAAGAACGGCTGCCCGAACAAGAACCAGGATCTCGACAAGCTCAAGAAGGGTATCCAGTTCAAGTCCGGTTCTGCTAAGCTCACTGCAAGCAGCAACAAGACCTTGAACAACATCGCTAAGTTGCTCAAGAAGCTCCCGGCTGTCAACCTTGAAGTCCAGGGCCACACTGATGACACTGGTAAGGAAGAAAAGAACAAGAAGATCTCCGAACAGCGTGCACAGGCTGTTGTCAAGTACCTCGTCAAGAAGGGCATTGACAGCGAACGTCTCCGTGCTGTCGGTTACGGTTCTGACAAGCCGATCGCAGATAACAAGACTAAGAAGGGCCGCAAGCTCAACCGCCGTGTTGAACTCGTTCCGTTCGAAAAGTAATCTTCGAATCTGATTGAGAACTAAAAAGGGGCGTCCGCAAGGACGCCCTTTTTGTATATGCACGATGTTGCGAATGCGCCACGCAATTACATGAACAGCGCAAAAAGGCGCACGGATAACCCGTGCGCCTTTATAATGACCAATAACTAGTAACTGCGGCTATGTCGCTCAGTAACTAAACTTTAAATTCTGCTAGCCCAAAATAACTGGATCCTTCGACTCCCCCTATTGGGGTCGCTCAGGATGACAATCCTTAAACACTAATCACTTCTAACTTCCTACTTCCTACTGCCTACTACTTCTTAAACACCCACTTCTTATAGAGCGTGAAGCTTACGAGCACGTAAACGACGTTTGCAACAAAGCTTGCGAATGTTGTCGGCTTCATGAACTTTGAAATGAATTCCGTGAAACTTGCGCACCAGGCGGCGTTTTCGAGCAGGTAAATGCTTCCTTTGAGGACTGCAAGGTTCACGAGATACGAGCAGAGGAATACGACGATGAATCTTATGACTTCGGCGCGTTTCTTGTTTGTACTCTTGAAATTCCAGATGCGGTTCATGATGTAGCTATTGAGCCCACCGGCGACAAATCCCAAAAAGTTTGAAAGAACCACGTCCCAATCTAAGACTTCGTGCAAAAGCCAGACTGTAAAGAATGTAATGGCGGTGTTCATTACACCGATAGCGTTGTATTTGATAAAATGTTTCACGGCGGTAAAAATACTATTTTTTGCTACGATATGACCTGGATTACAACTAAGAAATGCAGTGCTGCCAGCGCTGCAGATATGATTCGTAATGGCGATGTTCTCGGGGTTTCCGGATTTACTTTGGCTGGATACCCCAAAGCGGTTCCCTTGGCGCTTGCTGCGCGCGCTGAAAAATTGCACGAAGCGGGTCAGGAATTTAAGGTAACGTTGTTTGCTGGCGCCTCGACAGGCGACAGTTGCGATGGGGCTCTTGCCCGCGCAAAGGCGTTGTCGCTTCGCATGCCTTACCAGTCCAATCCGAGCTTGCGCAAGGCGATTAACGACGGCAGCATCCGTTACATTGATGCACACCTCGGCAAGATGGGTTACCTTGTGCGCACTGGCGCAGTTCCCAAGCCGACGGTTGCGATTATTGAAGTTTCTGCAATTTTGCCGGATGGCCGTGTTTGCCTCTCGACTTCGGGCGGTAACTCCGTTTGCTATCTGGAAATGGCGCCGAAGATTATCTTGGAACTGAACACACGCTTGGGCGATAGCTGTGTGGGCATGCACGATAACGCTCTCCCGGAACTTCCGCCGCATGCAAAACCGCTTGCAATTTATAGCGCCGGTGACCGCGTGGGTGGTGAATTTGTTCAGATTGACCCGAATAAGGTCATTGCGATTGTCGAAAACGAAGCGTATGACGAAGTGACTCCTTTTGTGGAACCTGATGAAGTCTCGAAGAATATTGGCGAACGCATCTTGGACTTTATCCGATTCGAAGAATCGCATGGCAGGCTCCCGAAGGGACTTGCATACCAGAGCGGTGTTGGCAAGGTGGCGAATGCAGTGCTTTGCGCGATGGCTGATGACGACCGCCTGGGACAAATTGACCTTTACACCGAAGTGATTCAGGAAGCGGTACTCCCGCTTTTGAAGAAGGGCAAGCTTGGCATTGCTTCTGGAACGGCTTTGACGCTTTCGCAGGCGGCACAGAAAGAATTTGTTGAAAACAGTGCGGAATGGAAAAAGCATTTCATTATCCGCCAGCAAGAAGTGAGTAACAGTCCTGATGTGATTCGTCGCTTGGGCGTGATTTCCATGAACACGGCTTTGGAAGCGGATATCTTTGGCAACGTGAACAGCTCGCTTGTGTGCGGTTCGGCGATGATGAATGGCATTGGCGGTTCGGCTGACTTTGCGCGCCACTGCGCTCTCGGATTTTTCCTTACGCCGTCTGTAGCAAAGGGCGGTGCCATTTCGAGCATTGTGCCTTACGTGAGCCATGTGGACCATACCGATCACGACACGCAGATCTTTGTGACGGAACAGGGGCTTGCTGACCTTCGCGGTTTGCCTGTCGAGGAACGCGCCCGCCTGATTATCAAGAACTGTGCCCACCCGGATTACCGTGATGCACTTACGGATGTTCTGGAGTACGGTCTCAAGCATGCAAAGGGTGTCCATTTGCCGCTTGCACTTTCCCGCGCATTCGAGATGCATACCCGCTTCCTCGAAACAGGAAAGATGTTGTAAAAGTTTTGCCAATTCTAGTTTGTACAGTCGGTACAGATTGTTTAAAAAGCACCTTGTTTGAGGTGCTTTATTTTGTATTTCCTATTGCTTAATTTGTGCAATAATTATATTTTTATTACGGGGTGTTTAAGTGTGTTAAAACTTGAAGGTAAGGGGTTTTTCTATGGGAATTTTTTCTCGGAAAATTTTTCAGGGCCATGCTTTAAGCTCCCAATTTTTGATTTCGGCTTTGCTGACGTCACTTTTAGTGGCGTGCGGTGACGATTCTAGTAGCAGTCCGGATTTATCGGGTAAAGATACGGAACTGTCCAGCGAAGCGGATGATTCAAAGTCCTCTTCGAGTTCTGTTTCTAAAAAAATTTCTTCGAGTAGTGTTAGCGACAAGAAGTCTTCGTCTAGCGTAAAAGAAGTTGATCCTGATGAAGACCTCGACGTTATTTATTCCGTTTGGGATGGTAATGTTTCGGGTGTTGTTGGTTTGGATAGCTATACCAGTGCCAAAAAGGTCAAAATGGTGGAGCTGGATTCCGCTGATGACTACGATGAAACGAAAAACGTTTTTTCGGCAGAGATTGACAAGAACGGTGCTTATGAATTCAAGAAAGTCAACTTGGTTCAGCCTTTTGTTCAGGTCTCCGCTGAAGTAACCTTAACAAGTCCTAGCGATGGAAAGTCTTTTCCGATTACGTTCTCTGCTCTGGGGGATGTTTCCTCGAATGAAACGTTCAACTTGTGTCTCTTGACGACTCTTGAAACGGAACGTGCTCGTGTACTCCTGGCGGGGAAGGACAAGCTTTCTTTTGAATTGGCAAAGAGCAAGGCTGCTGAAGATGTGTGGAATATGTTCCACCTGGAATCTATTGACTTTGACCAGACTGAGACGATTGATGTTTCGAAGGCTAGTGAGTCTGGAATTGCTCTCGTGGCGGCTACAGTCTTGTTGCAGCTTGCTGCTGGTTCTGATTTGCTAGAAAATTACGATTTTGTAGGAACGTTTAAGTCTATAGTTGCCGATGTCGCAAAGGATGGTAAGTGGGATGACGAAAAGACTCGTTTGAGAGCTGCCGATTATGCACTTGGATTGAAAATATCTGGTGGTTATGAAAATACTTTCGCATATGTCAAAGAACGTTTCCCTAAGAATAAAAACTTTGATAAGTATCTCACGAACTTCGCCATGAAGGAATTGGAATTCCCGGAATGCGATGGCAGTTCTGCGGGGGAAATATTCTTTGTCAAGAATAAGGCTAGTAGTCTTTTTTATGCAGAGTCGTATGACGATCAGAAACATTCACTTTACCGCTTTGTCTGTGATGAAAAGAAAGGCTGGGAACTCATCCCGGATAGCTTGAAGGACTTCATTGGCGATACAACGCCCGCCGAAGATGGCGAAGTCCGTCGTGGTGCGTACTCGGGCAAATTCTTTACGTACGATGGAGCAAAGAAGGAATGGCGTGAGGCTACTGCTGTTGAAAAAGACCGTTATTTTGTCTTGGAGTCTAACGCAAAGGAATTTGTGGATATCCAGGATGTCTACGAAAGTATCAAGGACGATGAACGTGTGATTTTTGTGCTCCGTCATGCTGAACGTGGTGATGATACGAGCAAGGGCGGGACGCTTACGGATAACGGTAAAAAGCAGTCCGAAGAAGTTGGCGCTCGACTCACGAAGTTCAAGGAAGACTTTGTACTTGGTGCTTCTGAATTCTTGCGTGCCCACCAGACGGTAGAATCCATGGCGAAGGGGCGTGGCCAATCCTATGACAAGCGCGATACGATCCCGCAGTTGAACGATGATTGGTACAACAAAAATAACGATGCTGTCGAAAAGGCTAAGAATGAATGCGGTGGCGGCTGGGAAGTGACTTCCAAGTACGCTTACACGGGTGCTTATTCTACAGGTGCCGATGCCGCATATTACGATCTTGCAGAACGTTCCGTTGAACTTATCGAAGATGTTCTTGTCAAGAAGTACCCGACAGAAAAGTTTGTGCTCCTGAGTTCGCATGACAAGTTGATGGTTCCGCTTGTCGCTTACTGCTCGAACTTGCAGATTGAACTCAAGAAATATGACGGTGGCAAGTGGATTAATTATCTGGCAGGCGTTGCGATTATCATCGATAAGAATGGAAACCGCCGTTACGTTGCCATTCGCGGTCTCAAGTCTGGGTACGCGAACTAGATTTTACTAATATTCAACCTATGCGGGTTTGGATATTAGCTTTATCATTTTTGTTCTGGACGTCTTGCGATTCCGTCCGTTACGGTTCTGTGCCGTGCGAGGGCGATGATTGCGAGGCGTCTTTGGATATGGGTAGTTCTGATTCAAAGGAAAATTCTTCGAACGGAAGTTTCTCGAGTAAAAATCCGTCTAAGAACACGCCCGATCAGAAGGATACCTTGGATAACAAGGATAAGCCCAATGTTCCTGATACCGTTGCGGTTATCGATACGACTGCGGTAACGGATGCAAAATCATTGCCTGCTTGCAACTCGTCGAATGAAGGTGAGTCCTTCATGGTTACTGGCGAGGATGCTCTTTATTTTTGCGTTGCGGGGAATTGGGAAAAGAACGTTCAGGAATTGTTTGACGTTACATGTAGTGACGGCACTTTGAAATTGGAAGAATCTGTGGCTGTTGCAGATTCTGTTGATGCGGCGGATTATCGCAGGGCGGGTGTCACGGTTACGGGCTTTGCCGAAAAGGGGCCGTTCCGTTACGGGACTTCCGTGAAAATTGTGGAACTCGATAGCGTGATGCGCCTTGCTGATTCCAAACGGACTCATCAGACCTGCATTACTTCTTCGAATGGAAAGTTTGATTTTGGGAGTGTCAACCTCGTTTCGCCGTATGTGAGGGTTGAAGCGAATGGTTTTTATAAAGACGAGTTGACAGGCGGACTTTCGTCGTCACTTATAAAGCTTAATGCTGTCGTGGACTTGTCCAAGCGCGATTCGTTTAATGTGAACATGCTTACGCATATGGCGGCTCCGCGAGTCCTTAAGCTTGTGCAGGATGCGGGCAACAACCAGCCGATTGGGAGCCAGAGTGGGCGTGCGCTGAGCGATGTGCTTTCGTCGTTTGGCATTAGCCTTGGCGGTTCTAGTACGGGTGGTTTTAACGGTGGCTGGGGCTTTGGTCACGGAGGCCAGACGACGTTGAACAAGGCTGCAGAAGATATTAGCTTGTTTGGTACAGACGATTACAGTGCCGCGCTCCTTGCTGTTTCCGTGATGATGCAGAGCTTTGGCTCGGTGAAAGACATGCTCCAGTTTGCGGACTTTGTGGCTGCGGACATCCAGGGCGATGGCAACTGGGGTGATAATTCTTCGAAGGCAAAACTTGCAGACAAGCTCTTGACGCTCGATGCTGAAGGCGGTCTTGCTAAAATCCGCAAGAACATGGAAAGCTGGAAGCTTGGCGATGTGCCGGACTTTGAAAAGCATGTGCGCAATTTCTGGACGAGTACGCACGGTTTTGAATCGTGCAATTCGATGACTAATGGAATGGTAAAGCATGTGGGCAATAGCCAGAGCGAGTACTTTGTCTCTTACTATGAACAGCCCGAAGGTCCGCGTATCCGCTTTATTTGCGACGGTTCCATCAAGGCTTGGCGCGTGGCAACGGACCTCGAAAAGGATACGGTTGGCTTTGGCGCTGGCGATTACGATGGCCAAATCAAGAGCGGTAAAATCAATGCCGATAAGTTCTACGTTTACGAACAGAGCAAAAAGTCTTGGCGTGCGGCAACCTCGGATGATATCCAGGAATTTGTCGATGTCGAGGAAGTCATGAAGAAGCTTGCTCCTGGCGAAAAGGTCATCTTTGTCTTGCGCCATGCCGAACGTACGGACGATACGGGTAAAAACGGTCACTTGACGGCTAATGGCAAGACGCAGTCGCAGTCGGTGGGCGCTAAGCTCAAGGGCGAGAATATCTATTTTGCGAACTCGACGTACACGCGTAGTTATGAAACGTGCTCTAACGTGGCGACGGGTGCGGGCATTACGGACATGGGGAATGACACGTTGCCGGAACTCGATGGCGACTGGTTCGTGAAGGACGAAAGCAAGTTTGAGACATACAAAAACGGCAATGGCGGTGGCTGGGTCGTCGCTTCGGAATATGCGTACAAAGGAAGCTATAGCGATGCCTACTATCCGTTACAGTCCCGTGGCGAAGAATTCATGACCGAGATTGTGAAGCCCCGCTTTGCAAAGGTGAACCGTGTGGGCGTGTGGATTTCGCATGACATGATGGTTGTTCCGCTGACGGCGTTCTGCACGAACGGCAAGGCGAACCTCCGCTATTTCGACACGAAGCAGTGGATCAATTACCTCGCTGGCGTGGCGATTATTCTGGGAACCGACGGCACCCTCCGTTATGAGCCTGTGAAGGGTCTTTCTTCCGGCACAATGACGATGTAGCGGGCTTCGCCAGTGGTTAGTAAACAGTGGTCAGTAAACAGGAATGTTATAAGTGGTTAGTAAACAGTATGCAGTAAACAGGAAAGTAAAAAGAACGTTCCTATTGCAATCCTAACCACTAACCACCAATCACTAATCACTAAAATTGCTATATTCTCGCGCGTTGATTTTTATCAAACAGTTCACTTAATTAAACATGGACGCATTCCGATATGAATGATACACTAAAGAAAGCTATGCTTTTTGCCGCGGTGACAACGGTTTCCGGTGCCTTCGCGTCTGAAATCGTAGCTCAACCTGCTGCTTCCAAGGCTGCAAAGGTTGGCCGTTTTGACGAGCAGATTGCTCTGATGCCGGACTCCATTGCCGCTCCGATCAAGGAACAGCTCAAGTGGATGGATGAATCTACTGTTTTCCAGATTGTGGAAACTCACGGTGGTGGCTATTCCATTCTTTATAAGACATACGAACAGTCCGTTCGCGCCCGCGATATTCGCGATTCCGTCGAAAATGCCAACGGTACGGCCGTGCTCCCGATTGCTAAGGCGAAGCTCGGTAGCGAATACTGCCATGGCAAGATGGAAGCTGGCAAGTGCCATGGTGAAGTCCAGAAGTTCACCCTTGGCAAGCTCGTCGAATTCCAGGTTACAGGCCTCATCGTCGTGATGTCTGTGATCATTGGCCTCCTCGTCCTCTGCACTATCATGAGCGCAATCATGAAGAAGCTCGGTTTGGACAAGGTCAAGGCTCCGGCTCCTGCTAAGAAGGCTGCTCCGGCCGCTGCTGCCGCTCCTGCTCCTGCGGTTCGTGCTCCGGCACACTGCGACTGGGATCCGAATGCAAAGAGCATCCATCCGGGATTCACCAACAAGCAGCTCCAGGCGTTCCTCGGCATTGCCGCCGTCGCCGCCCTCGAAGAACATCCGGGACTGACAAACGAACAGTTCCTCGTGATTGCTACTGCTGCTGCAACGCAGGCTCTTGGTCAGCCCTGCCGCGTGACCGCTTACAGAAACATTAACTCCCCTGCTTGGACGATCGTCAAGTAAGGTTCAACTTTTAAAACTTAACAGGCTTTTAAGCCAGGAAAAATAAAAATGAAGAAAACAGTCCGTATCAGTTTCGAAGGCAAGACCTACGACGTCGAAGTAGAAGTTCTTGATTCCGCAGTTGCTGCAGCTCCTGCTGCTCCGGTTGCCGCTCCGGCACCGGCTCCTGCTGCTCCGGCAGCCGCTCCGGCCGTCGCTGGTGGCACCGAAGTCAAGAGCCCGCTCGCTGGCTCTGTGTTCAAGCTCAAGGTTAACGTTGGTGACACTGTTGCTGTCAACCAGGAAGTGGCTGTTATCGAAGCCCTCAAGATGGAAAACCCGGTCGTCGCTCCGTGCGCAGGCAAGGTTACCTCTATCTCCGTCAAGGAAACCGACACTGTTACTGATGGCCAGGTCTTGATGACCATTGCCTAATGAGGTAAAAGTCAATGAGTGGAATTATTAACTCAGTCGCGGACTTCGCCTCGAGCACAGGATTCGCGCAGATTACCGTTCCGATGGTAATCATGTGGATCGTGAGCTTCGTGTTGATGTTCCTTGCGATTGTCAAAAAATACGAACCGCTTCTGCTCTTGCCGATCGCAATCGGTGCACTTGCGGTGAACATCCCGTCCGTCGCGTTCTACGACGGTGGCTGGAGCATCGAAGGTATGTTCAGCCCGACTGGCGGTCTCTACTACTACATCAGCCAGGGTATCCATCTGGAACTCTTCCCGCCCATCATCTTCTTGGGCGTGGGTGCCATGACGGACTTTGGACCGCTTATCGCTAATCCGCGTACGCTCATCCTCGGTGGTGGCGCACAGTTTGGCGTGTTTGCGACCATGTTTGCAGCTGTTGCTCTCGGTGGCTTTACGCTCGGTGAAGCAGCTTCCATCGGTATCATCGGTGGTGCTGACGGTCCGACGTCCATCTTCACTGCGAACAAGCTTGCTAAGCACCTCATCGGCCCCATCGCCGTTGCTGCTTACACCTACATGGCTCTCGTGCCGCTCATCCAGCCGCCTATCATGCGCGCTATGACGAACGACGCTGAACGCAAGATTCGCATGAAGGCTCTCCGCCAGGTTTCCAAGGCCGAACGCATCGTGTTTGCCGTGATGGTGATGATCGTTTGCGTGCTCGTCGTGCCGGATGCTTCTGCCCTTATCATCATGCTTATGATGGGCAACATCTTCAAGGAAGCAGGTGTCGTTGAACGCCTCGTGAAGACTTCTTCGAACGAACTCATGAACATTGTGACGATCTTCCTCGGCACGTCCGTGGGTCTCACGATGTCTGCTGACATCTTCCTCAAGCCGCAGACTCTCATGATCATCGCTATGGGTGTGGTTGCCTTTGGCTTCTCCACTTTCGGCGGTTTGCTCCTCGCAAAGATCATGAACAAGTGCTCTCCGAAGAACCCGGTGAACCCGCTTATCGGTTCCGCAGGCGTTTCCGCTGTGCCGATGGCTGCCCGTGTTTCTCAGGTTGAAGGTGCCAAGTATGACCCGCAGAACTTCCTCCTCATGCACGCTATGGGCCCGAACGTGTCCGGCGTGATTGGTACGGCAGTTTGCGCTGGTTATATGATCAGCCGCTTGAGCTAGTTTACTGATTCGTCATTGCGAGCAGCGCGAAGCAATCCCAAGATTTTACTGGATCCTTCACGTTGTTCAGGATGACGAAATGAAAACTTTAAATTCCCTCGGCATTACGCCGGGGGATTTTTTTTGTTCTATAGAATTCAATTTTTGTTTTATGTTTTTGAATTTTCTTTAATGTATTTTGAAAGCTGCTTAAATTTGCTTAAAATCGCCATTTTTGTTTTTGATTAAATATTATAAAACCTTGCGAACGTATGTGTGATTAAGTAAATTTATGTTGTGATGAAATCGGTTACGGAATACAAGAACTATCGCGAGTATATTCTCGACTATTACAAGGAACGCAAGCGCTGTTCTGCGTTTACGTGGCGCGAGTTTGCGAAGGTGGCTGGATTTGCGTCGGGCTCGTACTTGAAATTGGTAAGTGATGGCAAGACGCGTCTTCGCGAAGAAGGAGCGAAAAAGACTGCACTTGCAATGGGCTTGCTTGGCTATGAATTGGATTACTTCGTTTTGCTGGTACGTTATGAGGGAGCAAAGACGGAACAGGAAAAGAAGAAGTGCTTTGAGGAAATGCAGGCGCTTGGTGAAGCGAATCGCGTGAAAATTCTTGGCAGCGAGATGTACACCTACTACGAGACTTGGAAACATTCTGTGGTCCGCGAATTGGCTGTGGCTATGCCGGGCGCAAAGCCGAACGAAATTGCCAAGAAGTGCAAGCCTGCGATTTCTGCTGCTGACGTGAGTGAAAGTTTGCGTTTCTTGCTCAAGGCGGGACTTTTGACTCGCGATATCAAAGGGAATTATCACCAGACGAGTACTTCGCTTTCGACGGGAAATTTGAATGTGGTGGCCGTGGCGGTGCATTCGCTGTTGCGCCAGATGGGCGAGTTTGCGCTTGACGCTTTGGATAAATTGCCTATTTCGGAACGCCACTTTAGCGGCATCACGATGGGCATGACAGCCGAAAGCTACAAGAAGGTTGTGGATGAAATTGCGGCGTTCCGCAAGCGCATTGTGTCGATTGTTTCTGCCGACAAAAAGATTGAAAAAGTTTGCCGCTTGAATATGCAACTTTTCCCGCTGACGGAAAAGATTAACGAGTGAGTGAGACTATGGTTTTGAATAAGTTTATATCCGGTTTTGCAATGCTTGCATTTGGACTTGTGTTTTGTGCGTGTTCTGATGGCGGAAAAACAGCCGGTACGAGCGAAGAAAGCGAAGGTGTTGTCGCTATCAAGGATAGAGAAATTGCGGGAGTCTCGCAGAAGGGACCGTTCTTGACGGGTGCTTCCGTGACGGTGCAGGGCGTTGATTGTAAGACGATGGAATTGACGGGCGAACATTTCGAAAGCGTCGTTAAGAGCGATAAAGGCGATTACAATGTTGATAGTATTACTTTGTCTTCTACTTGTGCCTTGTTTGAAGTATCGGGTTATTTCCTCAATGAAGTTACAGGGGTAAAGTCTTCGGATGGGATAACGCTCCAGGCGATTACAAATCTCAAAAATCGTAAGAGTGTGAATGTCAATATACTTACCAGCTTGGAATACGCTCGCGTGAAAAATTTAGTAGCGGAAAAAGGAATGATTTTTGCCGATGCGAAAAAACAAGCTGAAAAAGAAGTGCTTGCATCATTCGGTATTGCAGGGGCAACTCGCGAAACTTCTGAATTTGAAAACTTGAACATCTTTGAAAAAGGCGATGGAAATGCGGCGCTCTTGGCGGTAAGCGTGATGATGCTGGCGAGCGCTGGCGATGCAAATCTTGCAGAACGTCTGGATGAATACTCTGCTACGATTGCAAAGAATGGCACGCTGGATGAACGCTCGAAAACTGAATTGGCGAACTGGGCAAGAACGGCTGAGGCAAGCAGCGAGCTGGACTCCATTCGCAAAAACATTGAACGCTGGGGCTTCGCAGAGTCTGTGCCCACTTTTGAAAACTATGTGAAAACTTTAGCCGATGACGATAGCACTTCTACTGCACAATGCAATACTGACGGTACAGATGAATCTGAACTTGGTGAATGGATTGACGAACGTGATGGGCAAATTTACAGTACTGTTAAGATTGGATGCCAGATTTGGATGGCGCAAAATTTGAACTATGAAACGGAAAGTAGCTATTGCTACAATGATTCTCTAAAATATTGCGATAAGTATGGGCGCCTCTACACATGGGAAAAAGCGATGGATGTTTGTCCTTCAGGCTGGCGTTTACCCGATTCGACTGACTGGAAAACTTTGGTGGCAACTGTGGGCGGTTGGAGTAATGCAGGCAAAAATCTCAAGTCAAGATCAGGATGGTCTTATTTTGAAAAAGTCGATGATTATGACTTTTCTGTGCTTCCTGGTGGTTTTAGGCATAATGGTGGCTCGTTTAATCTCGAAGGCAATTCTGCTTATCTTTGGGTGGCCTCAGAAAGCCCTGATGCAGATTCTTATGCGCTAAGTATTGTTATCGAAAATGCATCTATAGATTCATTTAGCGATGGACTTAAGGATAATGGGTATTCCGTACGCTGCATCAAAAATTTAAATTAAAGTTGTGAGAGGAATGATATGAATTTAAAATACGTTATTCAGGCTTTGTTGATTTTGCTTGCAATGCCTTCTTTTGCCGCGAACGGCATTATGAAAGGTGACGGCTCCACAGCAAAGCCGTTCCAAATTGAAGATTATGAAGATTTGAAATCTATTGGCAAGAACGCCTATCTTTATTCGTCCAATTACATCTTGACAAAAGATATCGATGCTTCGGCCTCGGAGCATGAATACTGTAATGGTCATGTGTGCAATAGTTTTATTGCCATTGGTCAAGTTCAAAACTCGACAGTTATTATCCCGTTTTCTGGGAGCATCGATGGGCAGGATCATGTTATCAAGAATCTCCGTATATGGCTGCCGTGCCTTCATTATGTAGGTTTTATTGCACAATTGGATGGTTCTTTATCCAATCTAAAATTCGAACATTTGAGAGTGTATGGTGGATATGATACGGATTACGCTCCTCATTCGGATTACGTTGGTGGTGTTGTAGGCTTATCTAAGGGGCAAATTACAAATGTCCATGTGATGGATGGCCATGTAGAAGGCTTGCGGTATGTCGGTGGTATTGTTGGTAAATTGGAAAATGATACTTCGTTTGTCCAAAAATCATCGTTTAAAGGGGTTGTTCGAGGTCGAAGAAATGTCGGTGGTTTAATCGGTACCCTTGAAGGTCATGTTCAAGAAAGTTTTGCCGATGTTGAAATATTTGTAGGGATTAATAATGAATCTAAGAATGTAGGTGGTCTTGTTGGTGAAAGTAATTCTCGTGTTCACCCGTCAATTACTAAAAGCTATGCTATGGGGATTATTGTTCCTGAGGTTGAAAAGGCTGCGTCGAACATTGGTGGCCTTGTCGGGTTGAATGAAAATGGCTTTGTTGAGCTGAGCTATGCCTCTGTTGATATCATGTCCTTTAATCAGGGATACTTTTCGGAATGTATTGGTGGGCTTGTTGGATTGAATAAGGCTAAAATATCCGAAGCTTACGCGACGGGAAATGTTTCGGGATATGGAACTGTTGGTGGCTTGGTCGGTGAAAATTCTCGCGGTGGACAAATTGAATATTCGTATGCTACCGGGACTGTAAAAGTATTGAGAAACGAGTATTTATATGCGGGTAGCTTTGCAGGTGGTAACTGGGGATCGATTTATGGGAGTTATTCTGTCGGGAAAATTGAATTGCCGAATGATAGGGATTCTGCGTATTTATATGTCAGCGGGTTTAGCGAAGGGGATTCTGTAAATAGTTGCTATTGGAATGTTGATTTGGCTGGGATTGATACGAGCGAGGTCGGTATTGGGCTTTCGGATTCTGCCATGAAGCATTTGTCCAGTTTTGTCGGCTGGGAAAACATGTCAAAATGCAATTTTAAAATAGAGTACGAAGGAAGTGTATTTGATATTTACGAATCTTGCGATTTCTATGAGCTTGGTACAAGAGATACTTTAGGCATTTGGAATATTGATGAAGGAGAGTCTTATCCTTATTTGGTGAACTTGGGTAAAAATGCAAAGGCTACCGCAAATATTATTGCTATCGCTGTCCCCACAAAGGCGGCGAAATGGCAAGAGAAACCTATAGTTGCCGCTGAAAAAGATGTCGGTTACGAACTGTTTGGTAAGTGGCTGGAACTTGTTCGTTTGAACGAAGCGAAGGATTCCATTTATTACAGCTATAGAATCGGTTACGCCAACGAGTCCGACACTGTTTGGGGAACAACTAGTTATATGGCTGTGCCGAACCATATTGAAATTGCGACTTTTGAAGACCTAAAGAAAATAGGCAATAGCATTAGCCATCCGTTGCTTGCGAACTATGAACTTGTCGAAGATATCGATGCTTCTTCCTCAAACTTTACCCCTATTGGAGAAGAACGTAAACCGTTTACGGGAACCTTTGAAGGGAATAATCATGTTATTGAAGGTTTGACTGTCGATACGCAAAACCAATTTTATGCAGGGCTTTTCGGATTTGCAAGTCAATCATCAATAAAAAATCTTGTCTTCAAAAATTCAAAAGTTAGTGGTGGGGAATATGCAGGTGTGCTTGGCGGTCAAATAGAGAAATCTTTTATAAGTAATGTTGTTTCGTATGATGGTGATGTTAAAGGGGATGATCAGGTGGGAGGTCTTATTGGTGCCGCGTATAAAGACAGCATTCTCAAGGTGGGTAGCACGGGCACTGTCAAAGGATCGAGAAATGTTGGAGGCCTTATCGGCTGTTTTGCCTCTTACCTCAAAGATGGATATTCTGTAAGTGTTATCAAGGGACATGAAAATATTGGCGGCGTTATTGGTGGCTCCAATGCAAGAGTCTTTTGGGGAGATACTGTGTATAACGTCTATTCCGCGAGTATTATAAAAGGTCCTAGAGATAAAAAAAATGGAATTCTTGGACGCCATATCAATAATAAAGATGGCATATTCGAAAATATGTACTTTGATGGTAAATTAGCGCTGATAGATCATAGCCGTGATTGGTATTTGACTGAAGGAACTTCGCTTTCGAGCGAACAGATGCTCCATCAGGCGTCGTTCGAAAATTTTGATTTTGACGGTGTATGGACCATTCAAGAAGGCGAGTCGTATCCTTATTTCAAGGGAACGGATGCAGTGCTTCCCGAAAAGCTTGTTGATGATGGATCCATCAATATTTTGGACGGTGAAGGAACGGACGAAAGACCTTACCTTATTTCATCGTACGAGGATTTGAAATATATCGGTAAATATGAGTATGGTTTGGATAAAGTCTATAAGCTGACTCACTTGATTAATGCTTCGGCCTCGGCAGAAGAAAACTGTGTTGATGGAGTCTGTGCTGGTTTTGAACCTATCGGTGGAAAGGATGGTTTTAGTGGTAAATTAATTGGTGGTGAGCAACAACATCAACTTGAGAAAAAAGTGGTCACTGAAATGTTTGGAATTTACAATCTGACGATAAATCGACCGTCGGAAGATTATGTTGGCTTGTTTACCAAATTGAATCCGAAATCGGAAATTTCCCATATGGCATTTTTTGATAATACCATTGTTGGAAAAAATTATGTAGGCTCTATTGCGGGGTTAGACGAAGGGGCTGTAATTGATAGCATTTTGACGGATACGCTCTCGATTAGTGGCCATAATTATGTCGGCGTAATTGCAGGGGCAAAAGAAGGCGGTTCTGCAAAACATGTCTATATCAATCCCGAAGCGAATGTATCTGGAAAAAAATATGTGGGATCTTTTGTAGGAAGTTCTAAAAAGACTTTTTATTGGAATGCTTGGTCCATGGCTAGAGTGTCCGGCGATTCGTATGTTGGTGGTTTTGCTGGGATAGATTCTGCATCTACATATAAAAATATCGCTTGTGCAAGCCATGTCCAAGGCCAATCCAAAACCGGGAATGTGATGGGCGAAACTTCTAAATCGACATTCACGTCTGTTTACTACGATGGAGAAGTTTGGGAATACGACAATAGCTCTGTGGGCAAGTCCATGACGACTAAAGAAATGTTGGATGTATCATCGTATGAAAATTGGGATTTCCAAACAACGTGGACTCAGACAAGTTCGTCTTGCTATCCTGTGTTGGCATGGTTTGCAATGGGAAATACGTGCCCGACGACATTGCATCCCAAATTCCAGATGAAGGGCTCCGGTACAGAAAAAGATCCGTTCATAGTCAAGACTTATGAAGACCTTAAAGCGATTGGCTATGGTAAGTACAAGTTGTCGTCTGTTTATCAGTTGGCAAATGATATTGATGCTTCTGCTTCTAATGAAGAGGGTGGATTCTTGTCGTTTGGAAATTATAAATATGATTCATACTTTGGCGTTAAATATGAACATGAAGGAACGATTGTTTTTACAGGTAAGTTCCATGGAAAGGGCCACGCGATTAAACGGATTGATATAGTTTCTGTAGGTATCGGCGGTTTGTTCTATACGATTGGTGAAGATGCTGTTGTTGATAGTTTGCGTATGGAAGTAACTCAGGGGTTGAAAATGTCCGCCGCACTTGCCCATGAAAATAAGGGCTTGGTCGATTATGTAAAAGTTGTTGCAGATACGATTGATGTTGATGGTGGTTTGGTTTATGAAAATGAAGGAACCATACGTAATAGTACTTTTAAGGGTAGTATAAAAGATGGTTCTGGACTTGTTACAACCAATAAAGGCTTGATATCGGCTTGCACGACTTGGGTTGATGTTTTTGATGCTAGATATAATGGAGGAAGTGGCTTTGTTAATGAAAACCGCGGAACCATAGAAAATTCCGTGGCGAATGGTTCTATTAAAGGACGTGATGTTGCGGGCTTTGCTTTAAAGGTCAATGCAGATGGCGTGATTCGTAACTCGCATGCGTCAGTTGATGTAAATGGAGCTGGTTTTGTTCAGGAAAATTTTGGAGATGTTGTAAACTGCTTTGCTACGGGAACGGCATTTTATGGATTTGTTAGTACGAATAAGGGAAATATCGAAAAATCTTTTGCGATTGGTAATTCTATAGATTCGACCTCTAATTCGCGTGCATTTGCAAACAGCAATGAGGGAAATATTCGAAAATCGTATTCTCTTGGCAAAGGCCATGATTATTTTATTTATGTTAATGGTGGATTGATTGAAGACTCGTACGCCATTGGCGTAAACGAGTTTTGGGTGAAAATGGATACAGGAGTAGTTAAAAATTCCTACATCGCAGAGAGACCATGCCAAAAAAATGCTGAAGACCGAAAACTTACAGATTTGTCTGCTTGTGTGGTTAAGGACAATGTTTATTTCGAATATGATCCCAAGAATCATAACAGAGAAGGCCTTTTTTGGTTTCCTGAATACTTGCATAGGCAAAAGACGTTTACTGGTTTTGACTTTGATTCGGTCTGGTATATCAAAGAAGGTGTGACCTATCCGCTGTTGCGTGGAATGCCGAATATGCCTGTGGCTACGGGTGAGGCAGTTTCATTCGAAAGCAATAAATCGTTGGCGAATAACGTTCGTAACAAGCTGCTTGACGAGGCGATTATTTTGGATACGGCTGCGGTCAAGGTGCTCAAGCTGGATTCTGCTAGCAGTGCTTTGGTCGATTCGCTTGCAAAAGCGAAGTCGCCTTCCGGAAAGTTCGATCTCACTTATCGCGTTGGCGTTGTGCTCAGCTCGGATACGCTTTGGAGTGCTTCGACGACTGCAAAACTGGAACTTGCATCTTCGAACGGAATTCCTGAAATTGCGATTGCGCGAAGTGCAAACTTTAAGGCTGCATTCCAAAATGCACATGTGACGCTCTTGTTTGAAATTCCGAAAGCAGCTCCTGTGAAGTTCGCTCTTGTCGACATGCAGGGCCGTGTCGTCCGCACGTTTAACCTGGGCCGTCGTACAACGGGGGCGCATTTCGAATCGCTTGATGCTGGAGAGGTTGCCCGGGGCCGCTATGTCGGTGTGCTGCAAGTGGGTGGCAAGGCGACCGAAAAAGTGATGCTCCTGAAAAAATAGTTCCCTAGTTTTTTTGATTGACGATTACAATAGACCCGTGGGCAAAATAACCTGCGGGTCTTTTTTTGTTTGAAGTTTTTTACAAAATATTTTGGACCAAATTGCTGAAAAAAGCGTGTAAATATAGTGGTAGAGGTGTTCTCTACCGCATTAAAGGATAAACTTATGAATAGAGAACAATTTGGCTTTTTTCTTAAGAAACTTAGAACGGCTAAAGAAAACGGATTGGATGTTGATTCTGTTGTCAAAGAACATGAAAACGAGAATGTTTATTTTTATAACGACAGTTGCATAAAAAAGATTCTTGCGAGTGAGAAAAACATTGCACTTACAACGGATCTCATAAATGCTTCTTTAAACCTACTAGGTGCGGATCGTGTTGCTCATCCTAAGCTTGTGAATCCATTTATTCCTGGTGAGCTTGGCTATAGAAATGTTGAACCAGACCTCTTGCTGACTAATGAGCGGGAGGGAGGGTATCCTCGCGACCGTATTTCTATTGAAGTTCAGCATGAAAGCAATATGGTTTATAGAAACCGTGTTGTGCTTTATGTGTCCCGTCTCATCAGTAACATGGTTCGAAAAAATGATCCGCCTGTCCTAGAAAATCTTAATCTCATTAGCTTTCAGTTTACAGATGCCTATCCTTGGAGTGTGTCACGCAATTATCGCCATACGGTACAACTCCGAAATCAGGAACAGTTGCTTTATTATGATCGCCAGACTATTACGATCGTTGAAGTAAATAAGTTTTTTGCCCATGCTGATACGTTTGCTGATGACCGCAGTCGTCTTGCTCAGTGGCTCCGGGCTATAGACACTCTTAATCGAGAGTCTGATTTTGGGGAGTTTGCAAATGATCCTGTTTTCAAGATGTTGCAAAGTGAGGTCAAATTGAGTAATTTTAGTTCGAGGTATCTTATGACTGTAGATATGAGCGATTTTGACAAGTCTATGGCAGTGTTTTCCAAGCAGGAACAAATTGCAAGGAAAATGCTTGCTAGAAATATGTCTCCTGAAGAAGTCGCTGAAGTGACGGATATCCCTTTGTATCTTGTCCATGAGATTAAAAAGGATATGGAGTTGGCGGAAGCTTAAGTGCAATCTCTTTTTTGTGATTTTGAATACCGGTCCTTGTGGCCGGTTTTTGCTTTTTATGTGATTTAGCTCCCATGGTTTAAAATCATGGGTTGATATTCCCCTCAAAAAATATATGTTTACTTAAAGGTTCTCATTGGGGTATTCGAGGGGTTTTGATGAAATTGAATTTTCACAGTCTTGCATTTAAACAGACTGTTTTGATATTGCTCGGCATCACGGTGATTTTTGTCGCGATGATTTTTATGCTTCAGCAGCAGGTCAGCTCGAGGATGTCGGAACTCATCATGGCACGTGGTCAGGAAATCAGTGAAAAGCACGTGTCTTCCATCGACAATATCTTTGAAGATAACGCCGCGGTTGTAAAAAACATTGTGGCGATGCTCGAACGTGGCGACTTGAGCAAGAAGGATATCGAGGAGTTTTTGCCGGTGGAATACGTGCGCACCCATGAGAAAAACCCGATTGCGTCTGCGCTGTTTATCGCCTACGAACCTGAACGGAACGGTCGCGAGTTCATGCGCATCACGGGGCACGGTCTCGAGGGCAAGCTCATGGAGGTGAAGGACTACCGTGAAATGCCTTGGTACAAACAGTCCATCGAAACGGGCAAGGGCCAGTGGTACGAACCGTTTATTGGCGTCTATGCGGACCAGCCGGTGGCGCTTTATGCGATGCCTTTTTACCAGACTCTTCCCGACGGTTCTAAGAAATTCAAGGGCGTTGTCGGGCTTGATATTTTTGTCTCGTTCTTGCGCGATGCGGTCTCCTCGATAAATATTGAAAACTCGGGATATGCGTTTATCCTTTCTGCGGAAAGTAGGTTTGTAGCGCATCCGCGCGATGAATGGGTTTTCAAGGAATCGCTCCATTCGCTGGCGAAGGGTCATGAGGCGGGCTTGTCTGCTTTTGAGAGTGCGGTCCGCGATTTGCGCAGCGGACTTTTGCTCGGCAAGACGTTTAGTGGCGAAAAGGCTTGCATCTATTTTTCGCACATGAAGGTGGACGGCTGGATTTTCGGCGTCGTGTGGCCTGCGGATGAATTCTTTGCAAAACAACGTAAGATGGCTTCGGTGCTCGGCATCCTTGGCTTAGCGAGTTATATCTTGATGATTGTGCTGGTGCTTGTGATTTCGAGCCGCGTGACGCGACCGCTCAAGGCGCTTGCAGGGGTGGCGAAGCGATTGGGCCAAGGCGATTTTGAAGTCGAAATTCCGCAAGTCAAGGGCAAGGACGAAATTGCGGAGTTCGCCGAAGCGTTTGGGCACATGCGCGATTCGCTCAAAGAGAATATCGAAAAGCAAAAAGGTGTGGAGCGTGTACAGAACGAACTGGAAATGGCGCGTAAAATCCAGCTCGGCTTGCTGGCGAAAAACGATGACGACGACGGCGTGAAGGACAATCGCCATAAGCTTTATCCGTTCATCTTGCCTGCGAAAGAAGTGGGTGGCGACTTTTACGACTTTGTGAAGGTGGATGAAAACCGCCTCGCGTTCCTGATTGCCGATGTCTCGGGCAAGGGGATTCCGGCGGCTCTTTTGATGATGTCTTCGCGCTCGATGCTCAAGAGCGTGGTGCTTGCTGGGAGTTCCGTGGAAGATACGTTCAACGTGGTGAATGACCGCCTCGCGTTCCGCAATTACTTGAACATGTTTGTTACGGTCTGGATGGGCATTCTCGACTTGCGGACGGGTGAAGTGGAATTCGCTTGTGCAGGGCATAATCCGCCGGTGATTTGCCATGATGACGGAACGGTCGAATTTGCAAAGAGCAGGCCCGGGCTTGTGCTTGCCGCAATGGAGGGGACTCGGTACAAACGCCAGACGCTCAAGCTTGAGCCTGGCGATACGATATTCCTTTATACGGACGGCGTGACCGAAGCGACCAATGCGAACGAGGAACTTTTTGGCGACGACCGCCTTTTGCAGACGCTCCGCGAAGCTTGCGGCATGGAACCTGCCGAAATTTGTCCGTTCGTGAAATCGAAAATAGACGAGTTCGTGGGCGACGCCCCGCAGTTCGACGACATTACCATGCTCGCGCTCAAGTTCGTGGGTAAGACTTAATTCGAGAATGTGTGCAGAAAAGGAGGTGCCCGCTCGGAGGCGGGCATGACATCTTTGGCGTATCCAGAATCACAATCTGGGACTCTAACCAATTGAGCTACATCCACCATGTAGCGAGACCAAATATAAAAAAGCCATCCCAAATTTCAAGGGATGGCGGCAACTTTTTTCTAAAAAATTTGTTTTTAGCGCGTAGCGACTACTTTTTCTGCATGATTCGGAGGAAATTTGCACGCTTGAAGTCGTTTCTGTGTTCCATGCAGAAGCGCGGGTAGACGTACTGCTTCGGGAACATGCGGATCGTGAACGTGTTGTTGCAGCCTTCGAGGCAGCACTTGAATTCCAAGTCCATGGCTTCCGTGTAGTTGTGGCGGAAAATGATGTTCTTGGATTCGATGTTCTCGATATCCTTCTTTTGCTTTTGACGCTGCTTGATGTCGCGGTGCAGTTCGCAGTACTTCGCGATCGGGTGACCCCAGAATTCACGGCCGCAACCGGGTTCCTGGCAGACTTTGAGCTTGATGCGTTTCTTCTTTTTGTACTTAGGTAATTGCATAGAGACCTCAATTAGCAGTAAAGATAATAAAAAATGGTCTTTTTGTAAAAAAGTTGAATTTTGCGAGAGAAAATTCGGACCAAAATCGCGAAAAAAGCGTGTTATATAAGCAGGAACAGTTAAAAAAGGACGCTTATGAAGCTTTTTTGGATTTTGATTGTCGCGGCGGTGATTAACGGCTGCATGTACGTGAGCGGGGCGGCGGAGGGTGAAACGTCGATGCATGCGACGGCGATTGACGTGGGGCAGGGGCTTGCAGTGCTCTTCGAATATGGCGGGCGCTATGCGATGTACGATTTTGGGCCCGATTCGGTCGGCGTGGTGGATTCACTTTTGGCCCGCGGGGTCGATACGCTCGATTGGGTGGTGCTGAGCCATAACCATCGGGATCATATTGGCGGATTTTTGGAGCTTGCGGGGCGGGGCGTTTTTGTGCGGCGTCTGTACATGGGGCCGGATACAGCGGGCGCGTTCTTTCGCGATAGTGTGTTGCGGGTGGCGAGAGCGCTTGGAACGCCAGTGGATACGCTATTGCGAGGCGAGAACGTTAGCTTTGGGGGTGGGGATAATGGCTTTGAAGTGCTGTGGCCGGCGAGCTATTTGCGCGTGGGCGAGAATCGCGCGAGTGTGGTGCTGCTCGGGAAGTTTGGCGCAAGCAAGATGCTTTTAACGGGCGACCTGGATTCGGTGGGCGAGCGCCATGTGCTTGAGATGAATCCGACGCTTTCGGCAGACCTTTTGCAGGTGGCGCATCATGGTTCGGCGGGGAGCAATACGCTAAGTTTCTTGTCGCAGGTGTCGCCGAAATATGCGTTCGTGAGCGTCGGTGCTGGTAATCGTTACGGGCATCCCGCACCATCTGTTGTACGTAAACTGAACTTGGTGCTAGGCGATTCACTGAAACTTTACCGCACCGATTTGCAGGGCTCCATCCGCTTCGAACTCTCGCCTAGCATGGGCGTACTTGTACCGTAGGGGCGGGGCTACGGCGATTTAAGTGTGAAATTTAAACGGATGCATATAAGAATTTGAAAATTGGGGTTCTTATATGTATTTTTCTTGGGATTGTGTACAAAGTTTTATGTAAAACGTCTCGATTTATGGCTGTGCAAGCATATAAAACGCTCCAGAACGTTAGTTTTATATGTACTTGGCGTACGGTGATGGCTTGTTGATTGTTTTTTAGTACATATAAAAACTAGAAAATCGTGTTTTTATATGATTGTAGATAAATTCTTTTAGCGAAAAGCTGCGCAAAACATGCTTCTTTCTGCTTTTTTCATGATGTATATGGCAGTTTTGCTGTTAGGTGTTCGGAATTTGACGTTCAGAATGTGAAATAAATTCCAGCATCCAAATTCATATTCTCAAATTAGCCCTGTAACTCTTTGTTATATTGTTCCCGGAGTTAGAAAGTTATGGTTCATAAAATTCACATCCCGGTGATGGGCATTTGCTATACGGCAGATACGCCGATTCGTGTAGCGCATTTGGGAATTACGTCTGTGATATCGCTTGTGGATGATGGCCTCCTCGAAGAATACCGCATGGCTTATGCAGAACGCTTGGGTCTTGATTTGGGCTCTCCGCAGACAACCCGCATTGGCCGCATCCGTTCGTATTTGGATTTTGTTGCAGACGAAGTAGAACGCAAGTTTACACGTCTTTGTGCGTGCCGCTTTGATGGCGGTAGCGACAAGGACCTTTATTTTCTGATGCTCCCGCTGGATTCCAGACTCCGCGTAGAATACGATGGCATTTTTGCAAAGACGGGGCTTGCCCGCATTGCGGCCGAGGCTGCACTCACCGAAAAAATGGAACCGGGCGAAATCCAGGCGAACATCATGGTTGGCTTGAATCATGACGAGGCTGCGTTTGATGCCGTTCGCGGCTTTGCCGCTTCGAAAGTGGCGGGGGCGCTTGTGCTCAGTGCAGGCGTGAACTTGTCCGTCTTCGAAGAAATTGCAAAGTGCAAGGATTTTTACAGGACGGGTACAAGACCTCCAAAAAAGAAGATTATCCTGAAAGTCTCGGATTACCGCTCGGCGCTCATTCAGGGCCGCTGTTTGGCAAAGAAGGGCCTGGAAGTTTACGAATACCGCATTGAATCGGGCGTGAACTGCGGCGGTCATGCATTCTTTGAATCCAAGAAGTTATTGCTCGATGTTGTCCGGGAATTTGTCGAAAAGCGCAAAGAACTTTTCGAAACCACGCGCTCGATGATTGCGAAGTTTGCGGATTCTTGTATCGCGGGGGACAATGCAGCGACCTTCCCAGTGCAAGGAATTCTCCCGCCGCCGTCGCCTGCGCGGATTACCGCGCAGGGCGGGCTTTGCGCTCCCGAAGATATTGCTCGAGTCTTGTCGCTCGGGATTGATGGCGTGGGTGTCGGAACCCCGTTTTTGCTTGTACCGCAGGCGACCAGCGTCGATAAGGAAACGCGCCGATTGCTTGCGAGCGCAAAGCCCGAAGATGTTTGCATCAGTCATGTATCACCGCTCGGCATCCCGTTCGTGAATCTGCAAACATCGACGGCGGCAAGAATTTGTGAGCAGAAAATTCAGGAATACTTTGCTCCAGAATCTGAAAAGTCTGGGAGTCTAGAATTGAAGCCCGGATTCCCGTGCCGTCAGCATTACCTTTGCCAAAACATTCCCGGCTTTGACCATCCCGTTTGCATGGCCTCTCGCGAGTACGTAATGCACCGCCTGGCGGAAATCGACAAGCTTGAACAAGAAGACATTGAATCGTACAAAATGCAGTCGCACCATGCGGATGAAAATCATGAAAGGTCGCGAGAATCTAGCGCCGCTAATGCTTGTGAAAATTCAATGGCGGTAATCCGCAAAAAATACGACAAGCTCCGCCGCGTCACGCTTTCGCGTGAATGCATCTGCCGATTCCTCGGGAATGCCGGCCGCGAAGAAATCCGCGAGAAAAGTCCATCGCTCCATTACCAGCCGGAATGTGTTGCCGTCGCTCGTGGCTCGCAGCATGCTCGCACTCGCGAACCGATTACCGTTTGCCCGAATCCGGACATTGGCTATTTTGATCGCGAATACACACTTCTAGAAATGATGCAGCACCTTTATGGCACAGGCAAACGCCTCACGCCCAAAGACAAACCAAGCGCCTTCGAAATCGAAGAACGCTTGCTGAAAACCGCGCTATTGTAAATGCTCAGAATGACACGGGGCGTTTCCTATTACGTTTTCTTCCTACTTCCTACTGTCTACTTCCGACTATGTTCTAGTCCGCAAAACCGATGCGCGCCTGGAAGTGGCATTGCGTCTTGTCGTCGGCATTCATCCCGAAAATATACGCGTGATGGTTCGTGTTCTTGAAACGCACGATGTTCACCTTGCCGCCGAGCGGAATCTGTGAAATGTAATTTATCTGTATTGAACGAATCCTGCGGCTCTTGAGTTCCTGCGGGTCGAGCGAGTTTGTCACCCAGTCCACATAGCGGCAGTGATTCACATGCTTGTTCATGTCCAAGTCACTATACTTTGCAATTTCTGTCGCTACAATTTGCGGGTCGACTTGCGGGTCCAAAATATCCATCATTTCAGGGAGCGCGTTCTTGCCCTGAACGAGCGGAATCGGGTACGGTGCGTTTGCCGGGTTTTCTGCCTTGCCGGTCTTCATGTTCACCAAGAGCCACGAAGAGGTTGCCTGCGCGATGGAATGCCCCTGCGCATCGAGAATGGAATAATCCTTAAGACAAACTTTGTCCTTGATGATGTCTTTAGCCCATGTGGAAATGGAGAGCTTTTCGCCCCAGACCGGGTGGTGCAACAGGCGGATCTTCAGTCGCGTGATGACCGTGGTGTAGCCAGCCTTCATCATCTTCCATATCCCAAAGCCGTTCTGTTCTGCATCGGCGATGGCGGTTTCTTCCATGAACAAGAAGAGATTTGAAAGTTTGAGTCGGCTGTGGTGGTCGCAGTCCGAGAAACGCACTTCAAAATTTTTGGTGGTGACTTCCGGTTCCATGATATTCCTCACGTGGTTGTGTGATTTTCGACTCGCTTTGGACGCCTGCGAAAAAACACGGTATGATAATAATGTATAATTTTTCTTGTATGAACGACTCTCAATTTCGCCCTAGTTTTAAACAGCTTGACGCTTATCATTCTTTTAATGGCTCTATCCGTGTTCCGGGGTCCAAAAGCATTACCAATCGTGTGCTTTTGATTTCGGCCATTGCTAACGGGACAACTCGCCTGCACAACCTGCTGCGTAGCGACGATACCCGCTATATGGGCGAGGCTTTAAAACGTCTTGGCGTGAAGGTCGATTTTTCGGACGATTTTACGGACGCCGTTATTGAAGGGCATGGCAAGCCGTTTGACGCGGGCAATTTCCCGGTTGAACTTTATCTCGGGAACGCCGGTACGGCGATGCGCTCCTTGACGGCCGCACTTTCGCTTGGCTGGGGCAAGTTCATTTTGCGTGGCGAAGAACGCATGGGCGAACGCCCGATCCGCGACTTGGTCGATGCGCTCAGCACGCTTGGTGCCGACATCAAGTATCTGGAATCCGAAGGCTACCCGCCGGTCCGCATCAAGGCAGATGGTCTCAAGGGTGGCGATGTGAGCGTTCGCGGTAACATTTCGAGCCAGTACCTCACGGCCCTTTTGATTTGCGCTCCGTACTGCAAGACCCCGCTTCACATCCATGTGGAAGGCAAGCTGATTTCTGCACCGTACATTGAACTCACGCTCGATGTGATGAAGTGCTTTGGCGTGAATGCGCGCCACGATGACCTGACGGACTTCTATGTGCCGCAGGGCGTTTACCAGAGCCCTGGTGACTACTATGTAGAGAGCGATGCAAGCTCTGCGACGTACCCCCTTGCCGCTGCCGCTATTTCTGGCGGTGAAGTGAAGGTCTTGGGAATCAGTGAAGACAGTATTCAGGGCGATATTGCCTTTATCGATGTCCTGAAGCGCATGGGTGTTGATGTTACTCCGAGCGTGGAACCTAGTGGCGAAAAGTGCATTATCTGCAAGGGACCTAAAGACCGCCGTTTGCGTAGCCTTGGCGATTTTAGCGCTGTCGAAATTCCTGATGCCGCCATGACGCTTGCCGTGCTTGCTCTGTTTGCGGATGCTCCGACGACGATTCGCGGCATTGGCAGCTGGCGCGTTAAAGAAACTGACCGCATTGCAGCCATGGTTGCAGAACTCCGTAAGGTCGGTGCGACCGTATCCTCTGACATGGATTCGATTACGATTGAACCGCCCGCGCAATTGCAACCGGCGACGATTGAAACTTACAATGACCACCGCATGGCGATGTGCTTTAGCCTTGTCTCGCTCGGTGGCGTGCCCATCAAGATTCTCGACCCTGCGTGTGTGAACAAGACTTATCCCCAATTCTTTGAAGATTTCGGAAGACTCGCTCAATGATAAGCCTCGTCTCGAAGATACTTGCCACAAGTTATGCACGGCTCGCGATCTGCGCTGGCCTCGTGTTTGGCGCTCTTGCTGCCCCCGCTACGGCGGCGACTTCGGCAGATACGCTTTCGATTTGGGTCATGGACAATGGTCTTGGCTCGAAAAATGCGATGAAGCGCCTTGTGAAAAAGTTCTATCGAGAGACGGGAATCCCGGTTAAGCTCACTTCGCTTAGCTGGGGGGACGCGTTCGAGAAGATTACGTCGGTGTTTGCAGATTCTAACGCGACCGCTCCTGACGTGATTCAGCTCGGTTCTACTTGGGTTCCTCATTTTGCATCGACAGGTGCTATTCGCCCTATCGACAACTTGATTTCGATCATTGATACGGCGCGATTCTTGGGCGAAGGCCTTCGCAGTTCGCATATTGCGGGGAGCCCTGAAACTTATGCGGTGCCCTGGTTTATTGATGTTCGCGGCTTTTTCGTCAACGAACGCATTTGGCGCGAGCTCGGTTTTGAAGATTCCGATTTTGAATCGTATGCGCATGTGCTTGGCGTCTTGAAGACTATTGCTAGTTCGGATTTGACGACGGAAGTAGGCGTCAAGGTGACTCCGTTTACGCTTCCCGGAAAAGATGACTGGGCGGGTCAGCAGTGCATGGCGCCGTTTGTCTGGAGCCATGGTGGCGACTTTGTGGTGCCGGCGGGCAAGGGTTATCGCAGCGCACTCCTGGATTCAAACACGCTTGTCGGGCTTGCTCTTTATGCAAAGATTATGGGCGATGCGCAGATGGCGCCTCATAGCTTGTACGAAAACTCCTCGGACAATGCCGATGGCTTTGTACGTTCGGAACGCGTGATTCACTATGGAACATCGGAACTGATCAAGCTGTTGGAATATCCGGAAGAAGTCGGTGGCCTTGCCAATTCGGCGATTGCGAAGGATGGTATCAAGGTCTTGGATTTACCTGCGGGTCCGCATGGAAAATTCTCGTTCATGGGTGGTAGCCATTTGGCGCTTGGCAACAAGAAGGACACGTCCAAGTATGTGCTTGCCGAACAGTTGCTTGCTTACATGCTCCGCGCCGACAACATTGATGCGTTCTCGCGTCAGGTCGGGTTCTTGCCTGCAGACCGTAGCATTCTCCACATCTGGAACCGCGATTCGCGTTATTCCAAGCTTGTCGCAGAACTCGAGCACAGCCGTAGCTTCCCAAATATCCCGGAGTGGGGCGAAGTCGAAAAAATCCTGATTAATCTTTCGAACAACATGGGTGCGTTGTTTAAAAATACGAAGCACAAGAAAAAACGCAGCGCCGCCCTTGCGCAGATGGTCTGTGATGCTAATGCCAAAATCAATGAGATTTTGAATTTTCCCGATACTTTAGAAGGCTCGGAAAGAATGCATTGGGCTCAGCACATCTTTTTACAGGATTATAGGGAAATTTATCCGAAAAGCTCTGCCAATATCATTGGACGGAGCGAGTTGCCTGCGGCAGACGAATTTAAAAGCTGGCTTGTATCGTCCAAGTATATGCTCGCTTCTCTCGGTGCCGGATTTTTGGTCATCTGTGTAATTGTGGCTTGCTATAAAAGAAAGAAGAAGTAGTTTTCGCTCATGAATAAGTTGTTTAAAGTTGCCTCATTGTTGCCTTTTTTTGTGGCTCCGCTTTTTGCACATGTCAACGTAGCCTCTTATAAGAGCTATGTGGATTCGCTTTTGCCTGGCTCGCGTTTTGGAATGTCGTTGCGCTCTGTGAAAATGGGCAAGGAAATCGGGAATGTGAACGGCAATGAGTTCTTCACGCCGGCAAGTACGCTCAAGACTTTGACAACGGCAGCCGCAATTCATTTTTTGCCTCTCGATTACGAGCCGAAAACCGAAATGACGGTGCTTGGCAGTATCAATGCCAAAAGGCGCACACTGACGGGCTCGCTAAAAATCCGTGGCGAGGGCGACCCGAACATCTCGGCGAGATATTACGATGATCCTTTTTATGTCTTGAACAACATGGCGGATTCCATCCGTGCGATGGGCATTGATACGATTGTCGGGCGGATTGACTTGGATACAAGTTATTATACCGGTCCGTGGAAAGCCGAAAATTGGCGCAGGAATTTTTATGATTCTTGGTATGGGGCAGAAATTGGTCCGCTAGGTTTTAACGACAACTGCGTGATGATCCGTTTTTGGCCGGGATATTTCATTGGCGATACGGCTGTCGTTTCTATACAGCCCGACGTGGGCTATGTCAAGGTTGTAAACAACTTAAAGACTGTCAAGGGAACTAAGAAAAAATGGGTCTATGGAATTGATCCGGACAAGTCTATCATTACGCTTGGCGGGACGATTGGCGAAGATATCGATTCTGCAAGTATGGTGCTCCCCATCCGCAATCCGATTGGATATTTCAGGGCGGCGTTTATGTACGCGCTCAAGAACCGTGGCGTTGTCTTTAAGGAAGATGCAACAATTGCTTCCAATACTGAACTGAAAAAGTTCTCGTATTCGGCGGCGCCTCTCTTGAGCATTCTTGATGAAATCAATCAGCGCAGCCAGAATTTCCATGCCGAAACACTGTTGCGCAATCTCGGGGCGCAAATCGCAGGCGAAGGCAGTGTCGAAGGTGGTCGCAAGGCAGAACGCAGGTTCCTCCAGGATATGGGCATTAAGCCGTCTGATTTTGATGTCTGGGATGGCAGTGGACTTTCCCCTGAAAATAAGGTCAAGCCTTCGACTGTTGCAAGAATGTTGGCGAAGATGGCTCGCCATCCGAAACACGAATATTACATTAACAGTTTTGCAAGCCCGGGCGTGGGTTCCGGTGCAAAGCGCATGGTTGAATTTGAAGCCCCGTGGCTCACGCGATTCAAGACAGGCTACATTGCTGAAGTCCATGCATTGGTCGGCTACATCTACACGATGGATGGTGACACGCTGACGGCGGCCATGTACTTGAACGGCACGAATACCAATCCTGATTACAAGAGCAAGGACGTTCTTGATACGCTTTGGATACGCCTCATCAATTACACGAACAACAATAACAATTCGCTTTTGAAAATGAAAACGCTTTGGCTCGATGCCCAAGGCATAAGCGGGCTCAACAAGCGTTTGGATTACTTCTCCAAAATGTTGATCGGGACTCCTTATAAGTTGGGCCCGATGGGCGAAGGTCATTTGGACACGGTGGAAGATAAACCGCTAGTTTATTTGGATTCTGTCGATTGCGTGACGTACTTGGAACATGTCGTTGCCCTTGCGATGGCAAAAAGCGAAAAGTCTCTGTACAGGCAACTCCAGCGCCTCCGCTACAAAGGTGGCAAGGTGAGTTACCTCAATCGCAAACACTACCTGCTCGACGACTGGATTGGCGAAGGCAAGTATGCGAAGGTCATTCCGATGGAAAATGAAGTTTCTGTAGAACGCACGATGCCCAAGAGGGAATTCTTTGCCAACCACAAGTTGAAATATACGGGCAAGGAAACCCCTGTCACTGTGCGCTACATGCCTTTGGACAAGGCGATTGAAATGGCGAAGAAAACGTACAAGGGTGCAATGAAGGTTCTTGGCGTGGGAATTGTCGGGACGTCGGACAAGATTGACCTCACGCATACGGGATTTGTGATTTTCAATCCGGGGCAAAAGCCGATACTGCGCCATGCCTCATCGCAAAAGAAGCAAGTCGTAGAAGTCCCGCTCGCCGAATACCTGCAGACCCGCAAAGTCCCCGGTGTCACGTTCTTTAAGTTTATACAACATTAGCTGTTAGTCATTGGTTATTAGTTGATAGCCGGTTGCACTTTGTCATGCCCGCTAGTCATCCTTTACCTTGTCATGCCCGCCTCCGAGCGGGCATCGCCTTTTCCTCGTCACCCTGACGCCGTAGGCGGAAGGGTCCAGTCAAATCTAGTTATCGCATATAACACTTTTATATATAAATTTATATTGGAAAATTTTAAACATAGGAGAAAATCTTATGGAAAAGAAAGTGAAAAAGTTTGGATTAAGAAAAATGCTCGCTGTTTTGGTGGTCGCCTTTGCATGCGTAAGCATGTGGGGGTGCTCTGATGATGTAACATTTAGATGGAGCGATGGGAGAGGTTCTGCTGAAATAGCTGGCTTTATAGATGATTCGCTCGCTGTTGTGACGGATTGCAGAGAATGGTACGAAGATACGGAAACGTGGAATGGCGGCTATTATTCGGATGTCTCATGTGGTCATGATAGAATGATGGTTTACAACTATCGAGTTCAGGAGAATGGGCCGCGTTGGAGTGATTCGTTAACAAATAAGAGCAATGGCTACCATTGGTATCAAATGACGGATTCTGTTTTTTGGCGTTGGGAAGGAGATAACATTCTTTTATGGAAAGTGGGCGAAAAAGCTCACGAAATGAGACTTTCACGGAAGAATGACGGATGCTCTGAATCGTTTAAAATAGACCGAATACGTCAATGGATTGATGGAAAATTTATAGCTCTAGGTGGAAAACTTAATGCAGATGGGGAAAGTTGCCAGTATGCGGTTCTGGATACTGCTGCGAAAATAATTGTTTACAAGCGTTTGGATAAAAATTTGGAATGGATTAAGAAATGTGATGATGTTAGGGCTTGGGAAAAGGATGTGTATTGTCTTGTTTTAAATAAAGAAAATGGGAATAGCTTTGTCTTAAAAAATGAGGTGGATAGCATTTTTGCTCCAATGGAAAAATTATTTGAAGGTCGTTTTAGTGGAAACATGATGGAATTGGGAGTGCGAATTTGTTCTTTGATAAAGGATGAAATAGAGTGTTCTGATGTAAAATGGACGGGAAATAGGGAATTAGAATTTTATCAAAATGATGGAACCGTAATTTATTTGAAATAGGAAGATATGATGAAATATCTATTTGTGTTGATAATGGCTTTTTCCATTAACTGTTGGTCTATCCCCAAACCGATGGAATCTGTCGAAAATTATAATATTGTCTTAGTTCATGGAGCGTATCAGGCTGATAAGGGTGAGCCTGTTAGAAATTCTACGTTGAATGAAGCGTATTATACGGAAAGTTTTTTAGGTGATGCCAATTTGGGACAATATAATTCTACCAATCGCATTACGAGATGGTTGGCTCAAAGGGTTTTTGAAGAAGAAAATTACGAAAAGAATGTTGATAAAGTTCGTAACTCTTATGTTTATCATTGGCGTTCTTTTTCGAATCCAGCAAATACATCACATAATAATGCCTACGAAATGGCGGATAGAACGTGGAATATGGCGGAAAAAGGTGTCTCTGAGTTTGGTAAGCGACGGGCTCTTTTTGAGGAAGCTCAAGAAGTAAAATCGTCTTTTTATAGTGTTTCCAAAGATGATACGCTTCATGGTCAAGAAGCTCTTGATTCCATTCGTCAAGATCCTGACCTTTTCCGCAAACTTGCGTCTCGTTATGTTCTTGTATCTCATTCCATGGGCGGTGTTGCATCCCGTGAATATGTGCAAGGTGACTTTTACAATGGCGATGTTGACAAGATAATTACGCTTGATTCGCCGCATGAAGGAACCGGCGCGTTGAACATGCAAATCAAAAATGAGGCTAGAGGT
Organism: Fibrobacter succinogenes; assembly: GCA_902791475.1. Taxonomy (GTDB): domain Bacteria; phylum Fibrobacterota; class Fibrobacteria; order Fibrobacterales; family Fibrobacteraceae; genus Fibrobacter; species Fibrobacter succinogenes_J. The sequence goes on along the minus strand of CADAWC010000029.1, from coordinate 60,750 downwards.
GACTTGATATATGACCAAATGGCAAGTACACTTGCTACTGGTGTTACGACCATGGGTTTGACGGCAGTTCCTTTACTTCTTTCTTCTACAGCAACGAATCTAGCGCGACGATGGCCACAAGGCTATAGTCGCCTTTTTTGTCTTCTGGCGCGGTGGTTTCGTCAAATGCGTTGTTTTCGAAAATTGTCCAGGCGTCCGGAGACCATCCGTAGGCGTTCATCGTGAGTTCATTGCCCATCGCAATTTCGGCGGCTTCTACCTCTTCCCACTTGATGTTCCCGGCGGGCGCCTTGTAGTAGCGCAACATGCCGATTGCATCCATCATTTCGGGGTAATTGTCCACAAGCTCGTAAACGCAGTCTTTGTAGCTTTTGCCGCTCACGCGCACGACTTCGAACGTTCTGTTGTCCTGGAGAAATTTGCACAAGTCGTCGCGGTGCATGCTGATCTTGGCCGTGCCGCTAAAAAAAGTTACGAGTTCGCGAAAAACTTCCGAATCTTCTTCGAGGAGCGGCGATAGTTTTTTGATAAGCGATTTAATTTCTTCAGCCATGCTCTAAAGATAAGAAATTTGTATTTTACGAAGGCGGTCAGGATTGGAGCTTCTAGGAATAGCCTCCTTTTTTGAGGCTTTTTTAAGGCATAAGCTCTAACCCCTAGCCACTGTGGACTAACCACTTTTTATATCTTTATGGCGAAAAAGGGCTCCAGGGAAGTACCTTGGGGAAACCGTTTCGGTTGTCAAAGAAATAAAACGAAGGATTTATGGCAAATCGTGTTGTTATCGGCTCCCAGTGGGGCGACGAAGGAAAAGCCAAGGTTGTAGATTTCTTAACGCTCGATGCAGATATCATCGTGCGTTTCCAGGGCGGTGCTAACGCCGGTCACACTGTGGAAGTTGGCGACAAGAAGTTCGTCTTCCACCTTATTCCCTCGGGCATTATGCACCCGGACAAGATTTGCGTCATCGGTAACGGCGTCGTGCTCGATCCGATCCAGACTCTGAACGAAATTGCAGACCTCCACACGAAGGGCATCAACCCGGAAGGTCGTCTATTCATCGCTAACAACGCACACGTCGTGCTCCCGTACCACTCCACCTTGGACAAGGCTAAGGAAAAGAAGGCTGGCAAGGCCGCTATCGGTACTACGGGTCGCGGTATCGGTCCGTGCTATAGCGACAAGGTGAACCGCATTGGTGTCCGCGTGGGCGACCTCATGGACGAACGCGAACTCCGTCCGCGTGTCGAAGCTATGGCTAAGGTTCACAACGAAGAATTCAAGGTGATGTACGATGTTCCGGAAATCGATCCGGAAGTGGTCATCAAGGACTACCTCGAACTCGGTCAGAAAATCAAGCCGTTCGTTGCCGACGTGAGCGAAATGCTCTACAAGGCTTTGAAGGAAAACAAGCGCCTCGTGTTCGAAGGTGCTCAGGGCACTATCCTCGACGTTGACCAGGGTACCTACCCGTTCGTGACCTCTAGCAACACGGTTGCCGGTTACGCTAGCTGCGGCGCAGGCATTGGCCCCACGGCTATCGACCAGGTTGTCGGTGTCGTCAAGGCTTACACGACCCGCGTGGGTAACGGTCCGTTCCCGACGGAACTTTTGGACGAAACGGGCGACACGCTCCGCAAGATCGGTAACGAATACGGTGCAACGACCGGTCGTAACCGCCGCTGCGGTTGGTTCGACGCTCCGGTGGTCCGTAAGGCTGCCATGGTGAATGGCCTCACGCACCTCGCTATCACCAAGCTCGACGTGCTCGATACATTCGACACTATCAAGATTTGCACTCACTACGAATGCGATGGTGAAAAGATCGAAAACTTCCCGAACCAGCTTTCCAAGGTCGGACGTTGCGTGCCGGTTTACGAGGAAATGCCGGGCTGGAAGTGCGATACGACCAAGTGCCGTAAGCTCGAAGAATTGCCGGCTAACGCTCGCAAATATCTCGACCGCATGGCTGAACTCGTTGGCGTGAAGATCGGTATGATTTCTATCGGTGCTAAGCGCGACCAGAGCATCGTCGTTGATCTCGACTAAAATAAAAAGGGGAAAATCGAATGGATACATCCACAGTTGATTTGTTGAAGGGCGTCGAGCTCTTCTCGGAATTGAGCGAAGAACAGTTAGGGATGATTGCCAATCTGGTAATCGTCAAGAACTTCAATCGTGATGAGACTGTGGTCCTGGAGGGTGACGATTCGGTACAAGCTCTGTACCTTATCGCCATGGGCTCCGTGCAAGTCTACATGACTGGCATCGATGGACGTGAAACCATTTTGTCTTTCCTTGAACGCGGGGACTTTTTCGGGGAAATGTCGCTGATTGACGGCGAACCCCGATCCGCCTCCGTCCGTACGGTGACTGATGCTAAACTGCTCGTCATCCACCGTGAATCTTTCTTAAGCCTTATCCGCAAGACTCCCGAAATCGCCATGGCGCTCATGAGCGAACTTTGCAAGAGACTTCGTAAGGCAAACAAGCAGATTGGCTCCTTGTCGACCATGTCTGTTTCTGGCCGTGTGGCAGGAACGCTCCTCAACTTGATGCAGGAACGCGGCGTCCGTATCCATACAGACAACGGAAACATGGTAACTGTTATTCACAATCGTCCGACGCAGCAGCAGCTTGCAGATATGTCTGGAACGACGCGTGAAACGGTGAGCCGTATTTGTTCTTTGCTGGTAAGGGCTAATGCCATTGCCATGACCGGCAAGGATATCGTCATCTTTGACGAAGATGCTCTTCAAGAAAAAGCTACTAAGGGCTAAGCCCAAGAATTTGTTATGAATAAAATAAAGTCGCTTTGGAACAAGGTTAGGCAAACCGCCATTTTCAAGGCTTTCGTCATTTGGATTGTTGTTGTCATCGCGCTTGTCTTTATGGTCGATAAGCTTTTGATGCCTGCATTTGCGGGCGCTTTCGCCAGTACGGGCACGGTGCCGAACCTTGAAGGCATGTCCGAAAAGGCTGCAGAAACGGCATTGACGGAAGCGGGTTTCAAGTTTGAATGGATTAAGGAAGGCCGCTATAGTTCACAGATTCCGGCGGGAATGGTGCTTGTGCAGATGCCAAAAGCTGGCCGTACCGCAAAAATTGGCCGTACAGTGAAACTCACAAAGAGCCTCGGGCTCCGTAAGGTGATTATCCCGGATTTACGCGGCAAGAGCCAGAAGCAGGCGGATATTTCGCTTGTCCGTGCAGGCCTTGTCAACGGCGGTACAATCCAGGGCGCTCACCAGAGCATTCCGCGTGGTGCTGTAATCCGCACGATTCCGCTTGCTGGCGATACGGTTCGCGTAGGCGATACGGTAAAGGTCGTGATTTCGGCTGGCGCTACGACCGGTAGAGTTTTGCTCCCCAATTTTGAAGGCATCTTGATGGACGAGGTTTATCCGCAAATGGATAGGCTTGGTTTCAAGGTGGGTTCCGTAAAGCGTCAGAAGAGTGAAGATGGTGCACGTCCTGGTTCTGTTCTTGAAACATCTCCGAAGTATGGGGACTATCTCAAGCCGGGTTCGCGCGTGAACTTTATCATTGCTGACTAGAGCTGTTTTGGGAGTTTTTGATGCGTCATGTTTTTTTGTCATGGGTGCTTTCTTTGGGAATGGCGGCATTGTGCGCCTGTAGCTCTGCACCTGCAAAAAAACAGAACGATGTTGCTGCCCCTACGCTCACGTCTGCTGATTCTGCCCTTATAAAAAAGGCAGTCGAGGCTAAAGTCGAAAAGCCCAAGGTCGAAGTGGACCTTGAAGCGGCTCATGAATTTTTCTTCCTTGCCAAAAACATGGAAATGCGTGGCGACCAGCGTGAGGCGGATTTCTTCTGGAAACAGGCTTACAAGGCAGATCCGACAAGCCGTTATTTAGGCTTTGGTGTGGCTGAACGCCTGGTGGCTGCGGGTGAAGATTCTTTAGCTCTTGTCGAAGCAAAAAAAGCGTCTCAGCTCAAGGGCAAGCGCACTGCTGCACAGTATGCGTTGCTTGCTCGACTCTATGTCAAAACGGGTGAAGCCGATTCTTGCCGCAAGTATTTTGTGATGGGCTTGGATTCCTCGCACTATCAGGACATGGCTCTCCTTTATGATTACAGCCTGTTCCTCGAAGCGGTCCGTGACGAGAAGGAACTTGTCCGCATTTACGATTTGCTCTTGCCGAAGGTCAACTACATTTCGACATTGTTCCAGCGCCAGCTTTCGCTCCTTTTGGATTTGGGTCGCGATTCTGCTGTGGTTGAGCTTTTCGGGAAAGCTCACGAGGCAACTGGCGATAAGCAGATGCTTTTGCAGAAAGTGCGCGGTCTCATGGCGATGAAGCGCTTCAAGGAAGCTGTCGCCGTTGTCGATACGCTCACGAGCGCAAAGCCCGAAGACGAAGAAATGACCATCATGGTGCTCCCTTCCATGACAGGTGATAGCGCGTATGCTTTTGCAAGGAAGAAATATTATGACGATGGCGTCAAGACGCCTGTGGTGCTTTGCTTTATCGGTCAGTATGAATACGATGTTGGCATGATGGATAGCGCAAAAGTTCACTTGCTTGCTTCCGTCGATAAGTTGCAAGGCCAGCCGAAATATGCAAACCGCGCGTTCCTTGGTCTCGTGAACATCTTTGCAAGCGAACAGAACTATGCCGAAGCAATCAAGTACGCCGAGAAGTCCGATTCTGTATCGAACGGCGATACGCGAATGTTGCTTGCTTCTGTGTATGCGCTTGCGGACAAGTTTGACAAGGCGTTCCCGTTGCTCGATTCCCTCAAGAAATTCTGGGAAAACTGGAAACCGCTCCCGGGAGTTGTGGATTCCACGAATCTCGTGCAGATGAAAAATGAAGCGCAAATCAAGTATTTGCAGGTGCTCGACATCTATTCGAGAGCGCTCATCGGTGAAGCTTTGTACCTCGAAAAAGACTTGAAAGCCGATTCCGCTAAAAAAGCTCGCGCTCTGGATAACCGCACACGTGCAGAATCCATGCTCGAAACATTCTTTGCAAAAGATTCCTCGTACAGCCGCGTCCGTCTTTCGATGGCGATGAACTTGGAACGCCTCAAGCGTTATGATGAATCTTTCCGCCAGTTTGAATTCTTGCTCAAGCTTAATGAATTTAGCCCGCGTGAAAGAGCTTCGACGCTCAATTACTATGGTTATTCGCTTATTGAAATAAACCGCACGCCTGCTGAAGTCGAAAAGGGCTACAAGCTTGTGCTCGAAGCGCTTGCTCTTGAAAAGGATGGCGATGGCAAGGACGCTTACTTGGATTCCAAGGCTTGGGGGCTGTATCGCCTGGGCCGTTATGATGAAGCTTATCAGGCAATGCAGCTGATCGATAGCAAGAAGATGAGCCGTGATGATGTTTTCTGGGAACACATGGCTTCCATCCAAGAAGCTCTTGGCTTGAAAAAGGACGCTCGTAAGTCTTACAAGAATTTGCGAAAACTGAATCCCAAGCACCCTGCCGTGCTGAAGTTCTTTGGCAAAAAGAAGTAGGTTTTTATGACCTTGGCGAACGTTAGAAATGGCGCCTTTTTGCGGGGACTCTTTTTCCTTTTGTTGATTGCTTTGTCTTTGACGGGGTGTACTGGCGGCCGTCAGGCTGCGGCGAAAGTTGCGGAGAATGTTGAGGTTTCTGCTGATAGTTTGAAGGCTATTTTTTCGCTCACCATTTATGCCCCAGATGGAAAGACTCAGGATTTGGATGCTGTGCTCTTTTCTGTTCCGAACAAGCGCTATCGCATGGAACTCACGGGTTCCCTCGGCATTGGCGTAGCCTCGCTTTTATGGCTTGAATCGGGCTGGCAGATGGTTTTCCCGACGGAAAAAATGTACATGAATGGCGCCGGTTACATGGTCGGGCTCATGACTGATCCGTCGCTTCCGCTAGTGCATATCCATCAGGTGGCAGGCCTCTTTGAAGGTCGCGTGATTCCCGAAGGTCTCGAAGAAATTTCCGTGCGCGATTCCGCGAGCTCTGATTCCGTTGTTATAAAAATTCACGAAGCCCGAGATGCCATGACTCGCCATTATATCTACGCTGAAAAAGATGGAGAAATTCTCTGGCTCGAAACGCTTGGCCGTGACGGCAAAACTGAACGCTTAAACATTGAAGAATATAAAGAATTCTCCGGTGTGAAAACGCCTTCGAAAATTTCCTTTGTCCGTGAATCGGAACAATTCCTCGAACTCCGCGTAAAGCGCGTATCCCGAGGCAAACCGTTTGGCTCCGGTACATGGCGCCTGAACATCCCGCGAAGCTACCAGCGCATCGGTGGGTAGCCCAAATAATTGCCTTTTTGTCATGTAGGCGAGCGCGCTTGCGTTGATAAACTTGGTTTAATATATTTTAAAACAGTCGCTTTCGTACTTTTTCTGGAAGTGGCCTTACAAAAGCGAGGATATAAAGATGGATAGACCAGAAATTATGGCAAACAAGGGCTACGAATCCTTTGGTGAACACTTTTTTAATGAAGGTGTTCGTAAAGGGGTTGAACGGGAACGCGAAAGGTATGAAGCGGAAAAAGAGGCTCTTGACGCCAAGAGGGCGGATTTTTTGCGTTCTAAAGGTGTGCCGGAAGATGTTATATCTGAGGCTATGGCTCTCAAGTAAGTTGCTTTTGTTTATCTAATTCTTGAAAACCGGTCCCGTCCAGGATCGGCTTTTTTTGTAAATTATAATCATGAAGTTAAATGCCAAGTTTTTTGCATTGTTTTTAGGGGTCCTCTCGTTTGCATCTCTCGTGCAGGCGGCGGACACTCTCGAAGTCTTTGTGCTGCGCGTGCAGCTTAAGGAAGAGTCTCCGAACAACTCGCTCACGACGGGTACGGGGCTTTTCGATTCCGATACGGCGACGTACGATTTGGATCCGTCGGGAAGCCGCGGAAAAATCCCGTATTGGAAAAAGCATCTGGATTTTGCAAACGCTTATTACAAGGCGGTAAGCGGTGGTGAGCTTGTCATCAAGTCTAGGGTGTTCCCCGAAGATGGCAAGGCATACAAGCTTGACAAGCCGATGATTGACTACAATCGCACCCAGAAGATGAAGGGCGAAAAGACGGCGGAGTACGATGAAGCCCGCAGTCGCGACTACTTGCAGTTCGTTTACGATGCCGTGATGGCAGCTCACAAGTCTGATGATTCCCCGTTCAATATTCCGCTTTCGAAAAACTCGAATACAAAACGCGCGTTCATGATTGCCCACGCAGGGGCTAGCCGCCTTGTGGATGGTGGTAGCATGGGCACAAAGGGTGCCAATACGCCGGGCGACTTCTTGGACATTTATATCTCGCAATCGGACTGGATTTATTTGCCCGATTCGCTTTCGGGAGTCGTGATTGACAAGGTTGATTCCTTGAACAACGGCATTGTGTTGAAGGGCGCTGCGATTGACACGCTCAAGTCGATGATGGTGGTCAGTGAAACGGCTTCGCAGGATGGACTCAACTGGGGCATTAACGGTATTGTCGTGAATCAGATTGGTCGCGAACTCGGGATGCCGAACACGTATGACGTGATCAAGGGTATCTCCCGCTTGGGCTATTTCGATATGATGGACTTTGCAGGCTACAATGCGGGTAACGGATTCTTCCCGGTGCTGCCTGCGGCTTGGGAACGCGTTTACATGGGCTGGTCTAAGGTCAAGGAAGTGCGTCCGACGGCGGGTCATCCGGTGTCGGTCGATATTGCTGCAGCGGGTAGCGGTCTCGGTACAGAAATCGTGAAGGTCGCTCTGAGCGCAAATGAATACCTCTTGATTGAAAACCGTCAGCGTTCCTGGAATAAGGACGGTATGGTCACGGTTTATCGTGGCGAAGCTGTGCAGAACGACGATGTCGATTCAATCTTGGTTTCTGTCGATAGCTTGCATCTCGTGTTTGAGGACAGTGTTTGCACCAAAGGCAAGTGCAAGCGCAATACAAAGAAGGCAAAGGGCTTGATTCTTGGCGTGAGCAGCTTTGATGCGGCGCTCCCGGCAAGTGGTATTGCCGTTTGGAAAGTCAATGACTGGTATTTGAGGCAGTCTCTCCAATATGGGACCGCTAATCTTTGGGGTGGAGAACAGTATCGCGACCACCAATACGGGCTTTCACTAATAGAATCGGATGGCATTCTGAGCATCGGCAAGACGTTCAAGAATGCGATTGGCGAAGATTCTTACGATTACGGTAGCGGTACGGACTTGCTTCCACACGTGCGCTATGGCAAAGACACTACGGATACGGTAACGGCGATCTTGCCGACGGGTTATGCCAATACGGCTACGACGCAGGGCGGTCATACGGGCATTAAGATCACGGTGGATATTCCAAAGAGCGCTCGCATTGAAAAGACTTCGAATGCGTTTATGGGCGATAGCGTCAAGAACTATGCCGCTCCTGTGATTCGTGTGAAAATTAGCGTTGATGACGGCAGCATTGAAAATTCGAAGTTCCCGAAAAATGTTGGGCTTGCAAATGCGGTGCGCGGTGCGGTGTTCGTCAATTACGAAGATGACGAGACGGGCAAGGCGATTGTGTTTGCTTCCGAAGACGGAACGCTCCAGGCGATGAACGCTCTTGGCGATACGCTCTTCATGGCAGATACGGTGATGACACAAACTTCGCTCACCCGCAATGAGGCTAAGAGCGAAATTCCGTTGTACCGCGTAGCTTCTGGCGATGGTCCGCTGGTCGGGATTGCTAGCGATGGTAATTACGTGTATAGCTTGCATGAACACGCTTTAGTCCGCACGAAGTTCCTTACGGGAATGGTTCCGCAGAGAGATGTCGTGAAGATTTCAGACAAGGCGATGGTGGGGCCGTTGGTTTATAATGGTAATATCTGGTTTGTAACGGATTCCAAGCTTGCTTATGCTCGCGAAAACAAGGATGGCGTGTTTGGCAGTGGCGGAAGTTTTGATTTGTACAATGGGTTTAAGCCGCAGGATATGGCTGTGTGCAAGAACAAGAACGAGTCAGAAGACAACCTTGTTGTTGTTGGCGAAGATGGACGTTGGCTTTCGACGAATATAAAGGAACAGACTGGTAAATCGCCGAAGTCCATTGCTGTCGTTGGTAAGTCATTGCGCGAAGGTGAACATTTCAAAGTCGCTTGCACAGACTTGGATAGGGACGGAAAGCTTGAACCGATTTTCGTCGGCAGCCGTGGACATGTCCGAGCGAATCTTCTGGATGGAGGGGACGAAATTTGGGCTCGCGAATACAAGCGCGGTTCCCGTGGCTCGAGCGGCTTGAAGGATGAAACGTCAGGCTTCGCTCTTGGCGACATCAATGGCGATGGCTATCCGGAAATTGTGTTCCTTGGCGATAACCTCGTATACGCACTTGACCGCTTTGGCCTCCCTGTTGATGGTTTCCCGGTAACGATTAATCGCGGTACGCCTATTGTCGGATTCCATAGCGACCCGATTCTTGTGGATGTCACGGGCGACAAGATTCCTGAAATTCTCGTGCCTTCAAGCGATGGCCTTGTGTACGCTTACACGGGCAAGGGCAAGCGCGTTTCTGAACGCTTCCCGATTGCGGCGGGCAGTTACGAAGCGATTGATTCGCTTTCGCAGCTTGTTCCAATGAGCATTTACGTGACCGATGCGGTCAAGGATTCCAAGGGTCCTGAGCTTTATGCATTCCACAGAAACAATGTGACGGCGTTCCGCCTGGATAAGGCTGCTAACGGTGCTGAAAAGGCTGCCGCTGCATGGGCGCTCCCGGCAGGAGGCAACGAACGTACGGGATTCTTCGATGCTTCCAAGCTTGGCGATGTCAATGCTTCAAAGGCTAAAGACAAAATTACGGACTTCTTCATTTTCCCGAATCCAGTTCGCGGCGGTGATGCAAAGGTGCGTTTGGAACTCGGTGCAAAACCGCAGTCCATCAAGCTGGAACTGTACGATATCACGGGCTTGTGCGTGTTTAAGACGAACATCCCGGACGGTGTTGCTGGCAAGAATCAAGCCAATCTCGATTTGCGTAATCTTGGCAGTGACGTCTATACGGCGCGCCTGAAAGTCAAGTTCGAAAGTGGCAAGACGAAGCAGAAAATTTACCGCGTAGGTGTTGTCCGCTAGCGGAAACGTCGTGGATGAAAGGGGGCGTGACTATGAATCGTAAACTTTATCTGTTGCTGCCGTTTGCTTTATTAACGCTTCATGCGTGTACAGCAAGCGGCGACCCCGTTGAAGGGAATGCCGAGTTCCCAAACGATGGCGGTAAAGCGTCTAGTTCCGATTCCAAGTCCTCGTCAAGTGCGGTGGAACCTGACGTTAACTCCGATATCTTTGGATTGTTTGATTGGGTGAAAATCCCTAAATCTTCTATTACCCGTGGCGTGAATTCCTTTGGCGTCAATGCATTCAGCATGGCGACAACCGAAGTGACCCAAAAGGTCTATAAATTTGTCATGGATGAACTGCCCAAACAGTCCAAGGAAGGCGATAAGCGCGCGGTTTCCAATGTGAACTGGTTCCATGCTGCACTTTTCTGCAATGCGTTCTCGAAACTTGCCGGGCTTGATACGGCTTACGTTTACAAGTCCGTTATCGGGGATTCAGTCTTAGTTGATTTGACTATTGATTACTCTGCAATTGCTGTTAGGCTCCCGACCGAAAACGAATGGGAAATTGCAGCCCGTGGTGGCACGACTACGACTTATTATTGGGATGTCGATGTTGCCTCCAAGTACGCCTATTATGGACAAACTTCCGGTCCTGACGAAGTGGCGAAAAAATTGCCGAATGAATTTGGTCTCTACGATATGGCTGGTAACGTTGCCGAATGGGTAAATGACTGGTATGACGCTTATCCTAAAAAACAAAGCGACAATTACACAGGCCCGGAATCGGGCGATTACCGCATTGTGCGTGGTGGCGGCTGGTCGGACAAGGTAACCGTACTTGCTCCGAAGGAACGTGAAAAACATGACCCAGCTCTTTCCAAGGCTACCCTTGGCTTTAGACTGGTCTATTCTACCGGTTTTTAAAGTAACGTTCCTTTAGCCTTGTCTGAAATTTTTTAGATTATTGGCATGAAGTATGCCTATGTGCTAGCCGCAATGCTTTGCGGTCTTTTTGTGGGCTGTTCCGAAGAAAAGAAGGAACCGCTTCCTGATTTGCCGCCCGTAGAAATCCCTGCGGATGTTTTTGGCTTTTATTCAGGCCGTATGCCGTGCGATGACTGTAACCAGCGCGGTGTCGATATGGACTTGTTCAAGGATGGCTCTGTCCAAGCCATTCAAATGACTTTGAAAGATTCTGTACAGGTCGATACGCTCCGTGGAACGTTCGTCTTTGCCGATAGCATTGTAAAGGTGAGCCTTTCGGATAATTCTATCCAGTGGGCGTTCAAGCGCGATAGGGTCGGGAACCTTGCCTTCATGAAATTGGGCGATGTTTATCGCGATGCCGATGGCATGAAAGCGGTGCTTGTTCGATTCTATAAAAAGATTAAGTGAGAGCGGGAGAATATGTTTACAGCATTAATTGCCGATGATGAACCGTTAGCTCGTGTACGCATGCGTTCCCTGCTCGAAGCGTATTCGGGCGAAATCGAAATTTTAGGCGAAGCCTCTTCTGGAACGCAGACTATCCAGAAAATTCATGAACTCGATCCGGATGTCGTTTTCTTGGATATCCAGATGCCCGACATGGATGCGTTCGAAGTCCTGAAGTCGCTTAACGAAGACGATATCCCGCTTATTGTCTTTACGACTGCTTACGACAATTTTGCACTCCGCGCTTACGAAGAGAACGTTGTCGATTACCTCTTGAAGCCGATTGACCCTGAACGTCTGCAGGCGACGATGGGCAAACTCCGCAAGCGCATGCCGCACGAAAATGGGCAAGGCGTCCCGGCGGATTTCTCGTGGGACAAATTCAAGGAACTGATGAGTTCGAGCGGGCTCTACATGCAGCGTTTGCAGGTCAAGCAGTCCGACCGCATTTTGCTTGTGAACATGGACGAAGTCATCCGTTTCCAGAGCGAAGAAAAATACACGACCGCTTACACGACTACAGCGCAGTACGTGATTGACCAGACGCTTGTGGAACTCGAAAAGCGACTCGATCCGCGTCAGTTTGTCCGCGTTCATCGTGCTCACTTGGTGGCAATCGACTATATCGCCGAAATTCGCAAGACCGATGCTGGCCGCCTGTGCGTTGTGTTGCGTGACAAGAACCGTACGCAGATTACCGTAAGCCGTAATTTCGTAAAAACCGTTAAGAGTTTGTAATTTGGAGTTTTGATGGAACAGACACCTCAAAAAAAATCAGCAAAAGTTTTTTTGAAATCTTTTACACGTGAAGTTATTGTCCCTGTTGTCCTTGCGTTGATCGTTATCCAGTACGTCATCCAGGCGTTCCAGATTCCGAGTGGCTCCATGGAAGATTCTCTCAAGACGGGAGACTTCTTGCTGGGTCTCAAGTTCACTTACGGTTCCCCGATTCCATTCTCGAACCAGAAGTTCCCGGGATACGCCGAACCGAAACATGGCGATGTCGTCATCTTCCGCTATCCGGGCGAACCGGAATATCCCGATAACAATCCCAAGCGCTACACGCATTTGTTCAATGCGCTCATGCTGGGCAACTACTATTGGGACCATTCCCCTGAAAAGGATCAGCCGCACATTGTGCATTATGGCGATGGTCCGAAGGATTACATCAAGCGCTGTGTCGCTGTAAGCGGTGATACGGTTGCTGTTCATGGCGGTAAGCTCTTCTTGAACGGCAAGCGTCAGGATTCGCTCCCGGCATTCGGAAAGTGGACAGCCAGCGTGCGCACGCTTTCGCCGCGTGATGAAGTCGAAGAGTTTGTAGTGCCGTCTGTGGGCGATACGCTGTACGTCGATTCCCTCTCGATGGTGAAACTCTGGTGGCTGCGTTCGCTCGTGGCTCAGGAAAATCCGGATTCTTCCGTGCGTCTGGAACTTTCGCTTTTGCGCAATGGCCGTGAAAACAACAATTACGTTTTCAACGACTTTAAATTCCCGGTCGAAAATGACCGCGGCCTCTTGCTGAATGCGATGCTTTCGAGAAACCAGACGATGATCCAGCAGCGCCTTACGCTGGGCGATACGTTGTCCGGTGCAATGCCGTTCAGCTATTTCAGGGAACTTGCAAAGATTGGTTTCTTGCCGATGATCGACCCGCACGATCCGAATTTGAACAGCGGCTTTACGCGCCCGGTCAGCTATGTGTCGTTTGAAGGCTCTATTCTCCAGGATCTCGAAGGCAACGTGAAACGCTTGAATGTGGTGGCGCCTGCCCAGGATTCTATGGACTCTACTGAAGTTGTCGAAAGCAATCATTTCGAAATCCAGCGCAATCTCTATATCGGTTCCGAAAAGATTGACCGCTATGTCGTGAAGTACCCGCAGTTCTTCATGATGGGCGACAACCGCGACAATTCCGCCGATAGCCGCTACTGGGGTGTGGTCTCGCTCCGCAACATCCGCGCAAAGGCTTTTGTCATCTACTTCTCGTTCGAAAATGATGATGGAAAGTTTGCTCTCGGTAACCCGCTCACTTGGTGGCGCATCCCGTTCCGCATCCGTTTCACTCGCATAGGCAAGATTATTGACTTGATCAAGTAAAGAAGCAGATGAAGTTTTCGAGTGTGGCATATTTCTTGGCGTCGTGCCTGATGATCGCTGCTTGTGCAACGCAAGTGGCTCCGACAGGCGGCCCCGAAGATAAGCTCCCGCCGCGTGTGGCTGGGGTTTTGCCTGCGCCAAAGACGGCGAACCACCCGAATGAACTTTATGTGAAATTGGAATTTGATGAATGGATTAATGCATCGATTCCGCGCGGTGCCATCACCATCTCGCCTCCGATCGAAAAGAAGTTGCGCTACGAAGTTCATGGCAAGACGCTCGAAGTTTATTCACGTGCGGAACTCGATACCGGTACGACTTATACTGTGACATTTGCTGGTGGCATCAAGGACTTGCGCGGAAACGCTCTTGCAAAGCCTTTCCAGGTCGTGTTCTCGACGGGGGCTATAATCGACTCGCTCACGTTGAGTGGTCGCGTGATGGTGAGCGATTCCCTTGTCCGCAAAAAAGCTTACCCAAGCGTCGGGCTTTATTTGATGGGCTCCGAACGTGAATCTAAGCGCTATCTTGAAAAGTATCGCGATACGACTACGAAGGTGCTTGATTCCCTCCCGATGCTCACAAAGGAAGAACCGCTTTACCTCACGGCTGCGGATAGCATTGGTAGCTTCACGTTTACAGGTCTCAAGGCGGGGCGCTACCGCGTTATCGCATTTGTCGATGGCAACGGCAATCATAAAATTGAACCGTCGTCGGAACTTGCAGGCGTCTGGGTCTCGGACTTGGTTCTTACGGAATCGACTTCGGACACGCTGTGGATAGCTCTTGCCGACCAGGATACGTCGCTTTTGGAAATGGGTACGCTCTCGCAGCCGAATGCCAATATTCTTGAAGCGAACTTTACGCGCCATGTGTATTTTGATTCCGCTTTTGCAGACACATCTAACTGTTACATGACTTCGGCAAATGGCGACACGCTTTACCCGCGATTTGTGTATCTCGGAACTTCAAGTGCACCGCGATTCTATTTTGACCCGAAGCCGAAAGATGAGGTTTTGTACAAGTTCCTTTGCCGTAGCGGTAAGGATTCCTTGAACCGCGCTTTGGATACTGCCCGTAACTACGCCGAAATTGAATGGAAAGAAATGGAAGGCGATACGCTTGCTCCGTCTATCCAGACGGTTAAGATTACAGGCAAGGCGAAAAAGGCTTTCCCGGATGATTCGCTTATCGTGATTTACAACAAGCCTGTGCTCGATTCCTTGAAGGACTTGTTCTTTATTGTCGAGAACAAGGATACGACTCAAGTGGAAGTGAAAAAGCTGGATCCGATCCGCTATGTTGTCCAGCGTAGTGAGCGTTGGCCGACCGATTCCAAGTTCAGCTTGTTGCGCGGCTATGCCGATACGACGCTTGCTAAAGCCGATAGCAATGGCGTCCGTGATACGGTGATCCAGACAAAGTACCAGAGCAAGCTTGTGTTTGAAACTATTTCCAAGTTAAAATTTGCTTCGATGGTGGGGAGAATCCCTGGCGCAAAAAGTGGTGCCATAGTTCGCCTCAAGTCTGCAGAGACTGGGAAGTTTGAATATGCAAAGTGCTCCGCTCATGGGGCGTTTGCCTTTAACGATCTCGTTGAGGGCGATTACATTATTGACTATTATTATGCAGAGGAAGGTTCGGATTTGCCAAGTGGCGGTTCCTTGCAGCCTTTCAAATACGGGTCTGCATGGCGTGCTCCGCTTGATACGTTAAAGATCAAGAGTGGTCCAAACGATTTAGATCAACTGATGCCGAACCTTCCGGCATTGCCTTAAAGGATGGATTAAGATGGTAAAGATTCCAGCATTTGTAGCGCTTGACTTGGAAACGACAGGTCTCGATTTTGAAAAAGACGAAATAATCGAGGTCGCGCTTGTTCGCTTTGAAAATGGCGAACCGAAGGAAAATCTCGATTTTCTAGTGAAGCCCACTTCTGCAGAGCTTCGCCCCTTTATCGAAACGCTCACTGGAATCAACAAGGCCGACTTGGAAAGTGCTTCGGACTTTGCAGCGATTGCAGGCCAGATTTGCTCTTTCGTTGGTGACCTCCCGATTGTCGCGCACAATGCCGTTTTCGATTCCAAGTTCTTGAAGCAGACTTTTACGAAGGTCGGGATTTCTTACGATTCTCACGTGTTCTGGGATTCGCTCACGCTTTCGCGCATTGCGTTCCAGGATGTGCCGAACCATCGCCTCGATACGCTCGTGCAGGAACTGAACATTGAACGTAGCCGCGCTCACCGCGCTTTGCCCGATGCCGATGCTTGTGGACGCTTGTTCGTGAAGGCTCTCGAAAAGATTTCTACGATGGATCCGTGGATTTACGATGCCCTTTCTAAAGTGGCTAAGGGTTCTGGCTACGAAACGCTTTTCACTTCGAACGTCGAAAAGCTTTCTCCTCCGAAGTACAAGTTGCCTGCCGCTCCTGCTGTGGAAGCTTTGCCCAAGTCCAAGGCTCCGCGCGTAAGCGAATTCTTCAAGGAAGGTGGATTCATCTCGTTTGTCGTCGATGATTACAAGCCGCGCCACAACCAGCAGGATTTTGCCTCGGTCATGGAACGCAACATGTACAAGGGCGGCCTCTGTGTGCTCGAAGCTCCGACCGGTTCCGGAAAGACTCTGTCTTACCTCATTACCGCCGCAAACAAGGCTATCACGGGCGAACGCGTGCTTATCAGTACGGCAACGCGCACCTTGCAGGAACAGCTCTGGACCGAAGCCATCCCGCAGATTGCGAAGATTTACAATGGCGAACTTCGCCCGGCAATTTTGAAGGGCCGCGACAACTACCTTTGCCTCCGTAAGTTCGAAGAACTGCTGATGCACCCGCAGACGCTCCTCTCCGCCGAAGAACGTGATTCCTTCATGTCGCTTATCCCGTGGGTACTTTCGACCGAAACAGGCGACATCAACGAATGCAATTCCTTTAGCCAGAGCCGCAATCGTGTGCTTTGGTCCAAGCTCTCGTGCAGCGCCTCTTGCTGCAACGGCGAAAACCACTCGCATCACGAAAATTGCCCGGCTCTTATTGCAAAGCGCAAGGCCATGAATGCAAACATGGTGCTTGTGAACCATTCGCTCTTCCTTTCGGATTTGCAACTCGATTTTGCATTGCTCCCGTCTTACGAACACATCGTGTTTGATGAAGCTCATCGCCTGCCTGAAATCAGCAATCAGGTGTTTGGCCGTTCTATCTCGTTCTTCGGATTCAGAAATATCGCGAAGACGCTTGAGCCTTCCAAGGCGGGTGGCGATGGTCTCATTGCAGAAATTGCAAGTCGTATCCCGGCAGAACAGCCGGAACTTCATGAACTCTGCGACAAGCTTTCCGAAGCTTTGGGCGAAGCCGAAAAGGCTCTGCACCGCTTCTTCATGAAAATCGGCAAGAAGCTTGCCAAGCAGAAGAATGGCCGCAGCGGCTTTACGTACACGAACGGCATTCTCGCCGAATACGAAGCGGATCCGGCCACATTCCTCGAACAGTACAATAATGCACGTGGCTTTGCCGAAAAACTCGTCGCTGCCACTGCAAATATGGACGGCCTCAAGGGTATCGTGAGCGATCTCGATAGCCGCATGACAGAAATCGGCCACTTCATTTCGGACTTTGAATTTGTCACAAAGGCGGGCCGCAATGACTGGGTCTTCTACATGGAAGAACCGTTCAACCCGCATACCATCAAGCTGCATGCGCTCCCGCTCCATTCCGGTAACGTTTGGAGAGAAAAATTCTATCCGTGGATCAAGTCCGCAACGTTTACGTCCGCAACGCTTTCTGTGCAGGCCGACCTCACGTACTTCTTGCAGAAAATGGGCATGGACAATTTGCGCTTGGGCAAACAGCCGTTTGTGCGCGTTTATACGGAACAGTCCGATGTGAACGAACGCCGTTCCGTGATGGTTGCAAAGTTCCTCCCGAAGCCTTCGACTCCAGAATTTGGCGATGCCTTGAACGAGACGCTCTTGAAGGTGCTCCCGAATGTCGAAGAAAATACGATGGTGCTCTTTACGAGTGTCGCAACGATGATGAAGGCGCAGGCCGTGCTTGCCCCAGCATTTGCCGAACGCAACAAACTTTTGCTTTGCCAGCATGTCGATGGCTCGCTCGATGGCCTTGTCGCAATGTTCCGCAAGGAACGTGGCGCTTGCCTGCTCGGTTGCCAAAGCCTCTGGGAAGGCGTGGACTTCCCGGGTGATGCGCTCAAGTTGCTCGTCATCACGAAGCTCCCGTTCCCGAACCCGTCTGATCCGCTTGTCGCCGGTCTCACGAACGAGATGAAGGCTGCTAACAAGAACTTCTTCAAGGATTACTTTATCCCGGAAGCCTACATCGAACTCCGTCAGGGCATGGGTCGCCTCTTACGCTCCGATTCCGATTCTGGCAAGGTCCTCATCCTGGACAACCGCGTTGTCCTCGAACGTTACGGCAAGACCTTCGCCCGCATCTGGAATTTCAAGAACCGCATCGCAGGCTCCGTCTCCGACATCGAACGCTTCGTGAAGTAAATCTTGCGTGACGCTTTGCGTCAGCATCTTCGGCTCAATCATGACAGTCTGCAAGCAGCCTGTCGCGACACTCGCCTTGAATGCAACTAGCTCTTACGTGGTCATGATCCGCGAATGGGGACGGGGGCGCTTCAAGTTCACTGAGCCCGCCGAAGTGAACTGCTTTGCAATGTGTCATCCTGAACGAATGTGAAGGATCCAGTGACTTGTCATGCCCGCCACCGGCGGGCATTTCTTATCTACTGTCTGCATTTCTCTCGTCTTTGTACAAGTACCAAATGCTTGGCTCAGTTATAGGTCAGCGAGCTACCCTGCAACATTCGCCTTACGCATTTGTCGTCTGTAGCTGCGTAGCAGCGTTCTTTCGTCTATCTCACACCTGTTCACGTGAGTAGCCCCTTAACTAACGGACCATTTTTTACTATATTTGGCTTCCCGTTCTCAGGTGCATAATGTTTGATTTAAGTGCTTTTTTTGATGGAATGTCCAAGCCCTTGCTTCGAAACGCCCATGCTAAGGCGTTCGGCAAAAAGGGCCTTTTAAACAATGCTCTCATCCAGTCCGAAACGCTCTCTTACTATTCCGACAAGGAACGCGTTGCGGGACTCGTTTCCAAGATGGAATTGTGGCAGCGTCGCTGCCTGAACTTGATTTATAATAGCGGCTCCAGAGGCCTTGCGTTTAATGAACTTCGACTGACGGTTCCTGTGAGCAAGAACCGCGAACTCCAGACGTTCCTCCTCACGATGTGCCGTGAATACGTGCTTTACCGCTCTTTTGTGGGTGGCACCCCGATTTACATGGGCTTTAGCGATTTTATCGGTTGCTTTGATATCAAGCCCGAAGGTGAAATCGACACGGTATCTCCGCTGATTTCTTACCAGAACCTTTTGGACTGGCATATTTGCGTCGTGCTCGCAAATGCCAAAAAGAAGCAGCTCCGCATCAACACGAACGGAACGCTCCATCGCCGTGGCCGCCAGATTTGCGCCGAAGTGTTTACCGCTTCCCGTCACGCTTCTGAAAAGGCCTGCGAACAGGAAATCTCGCTCATCTTCAGCTTCCTCGTGCAGAACGGTTGGCTCGAACGCGAAAATACATTCTTGCTCCCGTCCGCATCCGCTATTGACTTTATCCATAAGAACGGTTTCCGTCTCCATCAAGATGTGATTTCCTGGTGGATCAAGGAACGTTTCCATGGCGACCGCGACCTTTGCGCCCGCTTGCTTACTAGCATTGGCGAAGGCCTCTCCGCTGCTGACGCCGCACAGCTTTTCTGGGTGATGGATCCGTCCTATCGCTTGCAAGAAAAGAACAAGGTGCTGCCGTGGGAATTCCTGCCGCGCCCGCTTTGCGAACTCTGGATTTTGGGCCTTGTTGATTTCCGCATGGCTCAAGGCAAGGTGACCGCAGTTGTCGTGAGCAAGTCCGGCAAGGACTGGCTCGAAACTTCTATCGCTTCGATTCCTGAAGCAAACCTCACCGCACTCCCGAACTTTGACTTGGTCGTCTCGACTGGCATGGCTCCGCGCGTGCTCTACTCCCTCGCATGCCTTGCAAAAGTCAAGAACGACGAAACGTTCCTCTGCTTCACGCTCGAAAAAGAAACGTACGTCGCGGGCCTCAAGAGCGGTTTCCCGGAATCCGAAGTTGAAAATCTCCGCAACTGGCTTAAGCCGCCTGAGAACGTCTCCTCGACACTTGCCGAATGGAACGCCTCGTTCTACGGCGCCAAGGTGCGTACTGCCCGACTCCTCAAGGTCGAAAGCAAGGAAGTCCTTAGCGAACTTTCCCGCTTCCCGCAGTTCATGGAATGCACCGAGGAATACATCCCGGGTTACGGCTTCATTTTGAATCCGGAACTGGAATCCCGTGCTTTCGAGATTCTCGAGAACTATGGCTTCTTCCCGTATGCTGGCGAATCAACCGAAAACCGCACGCCTGCCGCTCAAGAAGAATGGAAGGCAGAATTCTCGATTGCATGGCCCGAAGCAAAGAAGATAGACTACGAATTGCGCAACGAGGCTGACGAAGCCTCTGCCCAGGCGACGATGGATTCTACCAAGTACGGTAGCGTTTATCAGAAGCTGAGCACGTTCGACCTCGTGAAGGTACTCCGTTACGCAAAGACTGTGGGCACTCCGCTTGCCGCGAAGATTATGGACAAGACCAAGCGAAACGCAAAGCTCGAAGAAAAGATGTTCTACGTGCATGCGCTCCACCTCGCGAAATCCCCTTCGATGGTCGAAATCCAGGAAAGCGGCAAGGAAGAAAAGTTCTCGCTCGACCTTTCGTTTATTCAAGAAATCAAGGTCCTGAGCAAGAAGGCTACCGCCCCGCAAGGGTAAGTGCTAGTATTGCCATCTCCGTTTTCTTAGTTGTCATGCCGGCCTTGTGCCGGCATCGCCTTTTTACTGAATTCTAAGTCCGTCTGATTTGACTGGATTCTTCGCGGTTTACACCGCTCAGAATGACGTTGCTAGTAACTATTGACTAGTAACTAGTAACTAAAAAATTCTACTATTCCTTCAATGAATTTCGTCCGCATATTCCTTTTGCTGGGTGCGCTTGCCGCGTACTCTTTCGGAGCATCCTCTTCTATGGAAAACCTTCTGTTCAATGGCCGCTGGGCCCATGATAACGGCGTAAGCCGCGCGAGTGCGCCTGCCGCATCCATCACGTTCAACGCCAAGGCTTCAAAGATTACGTTTACGGTCGAAGGCCATTCCCGCTGGCGCCTTGACCGCGACGGCAGGCAAATCGACCAGTTCGAAGTCGATGCCAAGGAAGAACGCGCGATCAAGGTAGAGGACGACGGCGCCTTCCATAAGTACCGCTTCATCAAGATTAGCGAAAGCGGCGTTCCCGAAATCAAGTTTTACGGCATTTCCGTCGATGGCGAATTTGGCGAAGCCCCCAAGCCGTCCAGTCGTCGCATCGAGTTCATCGGCGATTCCTTTACCGCGGGCTATGGCTGCGAAGGCTCCTCTGCCGAAGACGCTCCCGAATTCGACAAGACGAACGCCTCCAAGAGCTATGCCTACCTCCTTGCGAGCGGTTTCAACGCCGACTACCAAATCAATGCCTACAGCGGGCGCGGCCTTGTGCGCAACTACGACAACATGGTACCCGAATGGACGTACGAACGCCTCTATGATTACACGGTCATGGGCTCCGTGACCTCGTATCCGATGCCGGAACGCTGGAATTTGGAAAAGTTCCACCCGCAAGTCATCGTAATTTTCGAAGGAATCAATGATTTTCAGGGGAATCCGCCGTATGCAGATAAAGGAAAATTCAAGAAAGCATACGCTAAATTGCTTGATAAGCTCCGTAAGGCGCACCCCGGCGTAAAATTCCTGCTCGTTTCCACGAAAGTTTGGCCGAACGATGACCTTGGACCGACAATTAAGTCGATTTACGATGAACAAGTTGCTGCCGGTCACAAGGACTTGGAATACAAACACGTGTTTACATCGAATGTCGGTTTGCATGGTCACCCCGATGTCCATTCCCAGGAAGAGCTCGCGAACACGCTGAGACCCATAATAGCACGGCTTGGACGGTGGCTTTCAAGATAATTTAGGCACGGGAAAAACCCTTTTTTATATATTTAGAAAGCACTGATGCCAAAAATGGATATGTGATTATGTCTTCAAAAGTTATGCGAAAAGCTTATGCCCTTTTCAGGATGAATTTCCTGATTATTGTGCTCCTTGTGGTTACTGCCGTAGCCATGTTTGCGTATAGGCATTTCTTAGATGACGTCCTGGACATCAATCTTGGCGAATACCCCTACGTGGTCGCAAGTGCCGACTCGGTTGATGGGGGTACCTCTGCCATTTCCATGACGCGCACCGATAGCTCCGTGCTTATCGAATACGAACTCCGCGAAGGCTATGCTTACCCGTACGTGGGCATCAAGGTTTACCTCGGCGATGGCAAGACCATGGGCCTCGACCTCTCCAACTACGATAGCATATTCGTGTGGCTCAAGCCGCGTAACGAGGGCTCCGTCCGTCTTTACATGCGCGGTTACGATAGCGCCCTTTACCGCAAGAACGACGAAACTTCCCTCAAGTTCAACGAAATCGAATTTATCCCGACCAAGGAACCGTACCCGGCCGTGTTTGTCCCGCAGGAATTCCGCGTGGCAGGCTGGTGGGTCTCCCAGAACGAAATCAACGTCCACAAGGCGCGTGTAGACCTCTCGAACATTCCGCTTATTGAAATCCAGACCGGTACGAACGCTCCGCTCGGCTATGGCGGCTGGGAAATCAAGGGGCTTCGCTTCAAGGGCAAGAAGATTTCGCAGGTGGACCTCGTGACGACGCTTGTCGCTCTCTGGTTTGTCACCTTCCTTATCATCTTGATTATCAGGTTCTTTGACTACAGCCGCGAACGCGCTCTCAACAGGAAAAAGCAAGAGGAACTCAAGAAGAACCTCATTGCTCTCGAAATAGAAAAGAGTGAATACGAAAAGTCGAGCAAGGAAGACCCGCTTACGGGCTGCCTCAACCGTGCTGGCTTTAGTGGCGTGCTCCTCCGCGAACAGGAAAAGCTCAATCGCACGGGTTCTCCGGTCTCGTTCATGATTTTCGACATTGACCATTTCAAGAACGTGAACGACACTTACGGACATCTTGTCGGTGACGAAGTTCTCGTGAATCTCGCAAAGCTCGTGCAGGGCATGATCCGCAATACGGACTCGCTCGTGCGTTGGGGCGGTGAAGAATTTGTCATCTTGAGCGATGATACGAGCATCCAGAATGCCGCGTTCCTCGCCGAGAAGTTGCGCAAGGCGGTTGAATCCTCGACGCTTATCACGCAGCAGCAGGTGACGTGCTCCTTCGGTGTGACCGAGATGGTGCCTGGCGAAGACCCGAAGTCTCTCATTGCCCGTGCGGACAAGGCTCTCTACTCTTCTAAGGAAAATGGCCGCAACCGCGTGACTGTCGCAACGTTCAGGCGTAACCACTAAGGGTTCCCGATGATCCGCATTTGGCTTATTCTCGCAGTTTCGGTCTTGTGGCTCGTTTCGTGCACCAAGCATCCGGAAGTGGACGACTTTAAGCAAATTCAGCTCCATTGGAATGCCATTGACGATGCTGCGGAATCGTCGAAGTTCAAAGACAAATGTGTGATTGAAATCACATCGAAGGTGATGAGCGATTCGGTGGTGCTCAAGTCCAAGCTCGTTGAAATCTCTTACGAAGTCTTTTACCAGCTAGATGAAAAGGGCGGTCTCGTGTTTGAAGGTCGCTGTGGCGACACTCGTTTTAGCGATTTGTTGGAGTGCTCCTGGCAGTCGACTT
This sequence comes from Fibrobacter succinogenes, assembly GCA_902791475.1. GTDB lineage: Bacteria > Fibrobacterota > Fibrobacteria > Fibrobacterales > Fibrobacteraceae > Fibrobacter > Fibrobacter succinogenes_J. The sequence continues at coordinate 37,337 of CADAWC010000029.1, read as the reverse complement.
GCTCTGGCGGTTCGGCGTCCGTTGTAAAATTCCACAACGAACGATAACGGCGTACCCTAACCTATTGAACCATATATAGATATCTTTATAGAGGTTCAAACCGCCAGCATTGTCTAGTGTCGGCAGCTCGCCGTGAGGAATTTCTGTGAAACCGATTTTTGAATATACCGATTATCGCGAATGGATTAGGGATGCTTTTGAAGATTTCAAGAAGCGTAAGACCGTCATATCCTGGCGATACATGGCAATGAAGCTCGGCGCAGATCCCGGCAACCTCCTCCGCATTTCGCAAGGGAAAATCCACCTCGCTGTAAACTTCATCAAGCCGATGGCGGAATTCTTCGAGCTTGACGAAAAGGAAACTGCCTACTGGTCGGAACTTGTGTACTTCGGCCGCGCGAAAAGCGACCAGGAAGCCTTGAACCATTATGAGAAGATGCAGGCGCTGAAGGGCATTCCTTTAAAGCGCCTTGCCAAAAAAGAACTTGAATTTTACCGCCATTGGTACTACAACGCTATCCGTTCTGTAATCGGTATTTGTAATTTTAAAGATGATTATGAGGGCCTCGCGGAATCGTGCACCCCGCCTATAACGGTGGAACAGGCTAAGGACGCTATCCAGCTCCTGCATGACCTGAACATGATTTCTGAGGGTAAGGACGGGTACTGGAAAGTGAATGATACATTTGTGAGTACAGGTGGTAATTGGAGATCCGAAGCGGTTCGGACATTCCAGAAGGAGACGATTCGCCTCGCGGGTGAATCGCTGGAACGGCATGCGCCTCCTCTGCGCGATATCAGCACGGTGACGATGACGTTCAACATGAACGATATCCAGCTCATTCGTGAAAAGATCAAGGAGTTCCGCTCGGACTTGCTGCGTCTTTCGCAGGATGGCACGGGGGACGATACGGTGTTCCAGCTGAACGTTCAGCTGTTCCCGCTTGCATTTACTAAGAAATTGCAGGAGAAGTCAAAATGAAAAGGCTAGCCTGCATACTTTCAGCTCTTATGCTCTGGAGCTGCTCGGATAAGGTCGCAGGAGGCCCCGGCAGCGAAACGACGAACGGCATTGCCTACTTGGGCAATGGCGCTGTGGCGTCTTATGCACGTGTGGCGGTCAGGAGTGTCGATCACACTTCGACGGCCGATAGCGCTACTAATGAAATTGTGAACGCGGACTTCTACGCGGATTCCCTCGGTAACTTCTCGTTCGAGGCTCCGGAAGGCAAGTACCGCTTGACGATTGTGTATGGCGGTTCTGCCTACACTGGACTTTACTCGGGCGATACGACCTTGGGCGATGTAAGTCTTGAACCGACGGCCGCTCTTGGCGGCTTGGCCGACATGCCTGAAGATTGCGACTTTGTCTGGGTGGGCGTGCGCGGCATGGACGTGCTTGTGCGTTCGGATTCGACCGGCCGCTTTATGCTCTCGCAGTTGCCGTCGAACGACTCGTTGCAGGTGTACTTCTTGCGCGGTGACGACAACACGGTCTATGATAACTTGTCTGTAAAACTCTCGCCGAACGAAACGGAGATGGTTGACCTCCAGCCCGAAAAGCCGGACCCGTACGCCGGGAAGGTTAAGTTTGTGGCGGTGGCAGACGGCAAGGTTGTTCCGTATGCATCGCTTGCAATCCGCAAGGCTGACGCGCGCGTCGATTCTTTGCACGTGAGTAATGTTATTGCCGAAGTAGATGCTTATGCCGACAAGGATGGTCTATTTGTCATTGACTCCTTGAAGTCTGGCGATTACCGCCTCACGGTGATGCAGTCGGGCGCCGCTTATTCCAAGGTGCTTTCGGCAAAGCAGATTGCAGCGCTTGATACGATTAAGCTCCAGGAAACGGCGAACTACATGAGTCGTGTGACACTCCATGCCGGCGAAAAGTATGCATGGGTGGGTGTCTATGGCCTTGACGTCTTGACGAAGACGAACGAAGAAGGAACGTTTACGCTCCCGACGCTCCCGACGAACGATTCGCTTGATATCTATGTTGTTACCACTAAAGATAGCTTGTATGTAACAAAGCGCATTGCGCCTTCCAAGGGCGCTGCCGATTTTGATTACCCGTATGTCGTGATGCAGAATTTCGAAAACGTGAAGGATACCGGAAACTGGTATTTTAGCACGGATTCTGTTGGATCCAAGATTCTGTCCAAGTCGTTCGATACGGATAACGAGCGCAAGTCCAAGGTGTTCCACGGAAAGTACAACCTGGTGGGAACGAATAATATTTACGCTTGGGTTTTGACCGGCATGATGCTCCGCGACGAGGCTTGGAACCTCTCTAGGCTCGATTCTATTTCGTTCTATGCCAAGGGCTCGGGCCAGATTCGCGTGTCTCTTGAAAACTGGACCCGTGAATCCGAAGTCGCAGGGCTCTCGCTCAAGGCTGCCTCGGAATGGAAGGACCTGAATTCGCAGAAATGGACGCGCTACGTCGTGAAGTATGACGACTTGTGCTATACCGCCCAGGATGTAAGCAACTGCTTTATCGCTTGGAATACGCTCAAGGACGATGTCCGCCAGCTGCATTTCTTCGTAAGAAATGGAACAGAATTCTATCTCGACGATATAGTGCTCTATGGCGCTCTTTTCTAAAAATTAGACCTTTTAAGTGCGCCTCGAATTAAGTATCTTTGTGCACATGCAGTCTATTGAATCAGAAGCAAAAATTGCTCAGGAATATCTCGCCCGCATCGCCAAAGATGCCGAGGCGAAGTTTGATGAACATCTCCCCCCAGTAAAGGACCGTCCGTGCCGTTTGCACGAGGCTATGCGCTATTCCATGTTCGCAGGCGGCAAGCGCTTGCGTCCGGGACTTGCCAAGGCCGCGTTTGACATGTTTGGCGGCAAGGGAGACAAGATTTGGCTTGCAACGAGCGCTCTCGAAATGCTCCACACGTTCAGCCTTATCCACGATGACCTTCCGTGCGTCGACAACGACGACTACCGCCGTGGAAAGCTCACAAGCCACAAGAAGTTTGGCGAAGCTACTGCCGTGATGGCAGGTGACGCCCTCTGCATCCTCGCCTTCGAGATGATGGGCAAGACCGGTAACGCAAAGGCTATCGAGCTCCTTGCTCACTTGCTCGGCACGTACGGCATGATCGGTGGCGAAATGACCGACATCGAATGCGAAGGCAAAACTGTAGACCTCGAAATTGTCGATTACATTCACTACCACAAGACGGCTGCCCTCATCGAAGCCGCTCTCCTCGTGGGTGCAATGCTTGCAGACGCAAGCGAAAAGGATATGGAAATCATCCGCAACTATGGCCGCTCCATCGGGCTTGCCTTCCAGATTGTGGATGACATTCTGGACATTGTCTCTACGACCGAAGAACTCGGCAAGGACGCCGGGTCTGACATCGAAAAGGGCAAGGCTACATACCCGTCCATCGTTGGACTGGAAAAGTCTAGGGAACGCGCTAGGGAACTCTACGAGGAATCCATCAAGGCTCTGGATGGCCTCACGTGCGATACCTCCATCCTCCGTTCTATAGCGGCATACATCATCACGCGAGTGAAATAAATGGAACTGAAAGACGTTAAGTCGCCTCAGGACTTGAAGCACTGTTCCGTCGAGGAACTGAACCATCTCGCTGCGCAGATCCGCGAGACCATCATTGGTCAAGTGGCAAAGCACGGTGGTCATTTGGCGTCGAGCCTTGGCGTTGTTGAACTGACTCTTGCGCTGCATTACGTGTTCAACGCACCCGACGATAAGATCGTGTGGGACGTGGGGCACCAGGCGTACGTGCATAAGTTATTGACCGGCCGCTATGACCGGTTCGATACCTTGCGCCAGCAGGGAGGCATTTCTGGCTTCCTCAAGAGGAACGAAAGCGTTTACGACTGCTTCGGGGCGGGCCACGCCACGACGTCTATTTCTGCGGCTCTCGGCTTTGCCGTTGCGCGCGACCATTTCAACCGCAACAACAACGTGGTCGCTGTCATTGGAGATGGCTCCATGACGGGCGGTATGGCTTACGAGGCTATCAATAACGTTGGCGCCTCCAAGCAGAACATGACCATCATCTTGAACGATAACAAGATGAGTATCGCCCCGAACATCGGCGGTTTTAGCAAGTACCTGAACCGCGTGATTTCGGACCCGGTTTACAACAAGATGCGTACCGACCTGGATCGCCTGATGAACCGTTTGCCGGGCATTCTGGGTTCTCGCTTCCGTGACCTCTTCTTGCAGGTCGAGAATGCGGCGAAGAACGCCGTGAAGCCTGGCCGCTTCTTTGAAGACTTGGGCATCCGCTACTTTGGTCCGATTGATGGTCACGACATTGATGAACTCGTGATGATTCTTGAACGCGTCAAGCAGCAGCAGGGTCCGTGCCTTGTTCATGTGCTGACCGAGAAGGGCCGCGGTTTTGACGCTGCCGAAAAGAATCCGACGAAGTATCACGGTTGCGGTGCGTTCGACCCTGAAAGCGGGCTCCCGCTTGCTCCGGGCAATCCGAACCCGTCTCTCACGAGCGTGTTTGGCAATACGCTTTTGCAGCTTGCTCGCAAGGACAAGCGCATCATGGGCATCACGGCTGCAATGCCTACGGGCTGCGGCATGGATATCGTCGCAAAGGAACTCCCGGACCGCGTGATTGACGTGGGCATTGCCGAAGAGCATGCCGTCACGTTTGCGGCGGGCATGGCTTGCGATGGCGTTGTGCCTGTGGTCGCGATTTACTCGTCGTTCATGCAGCGCGCTTACGACCAGATTATCCACGACATTGCGCTCCAGAACTTGCATGTGGTGCTTGTGCTCGACCGTGCCGGCCTTGTCGGTGCAGACGGTCCGACGCATCATGGCGCCTTTGACTTGTCGTTCTTGCGGACTGTTCCCGGAATGACCATTTTGGCACCTTCCAACGAAAATGAACTGCGCGACATGTTGACTGCCGCCATCGATATGGAAGGTGTCGTGGCTATCCGCTACCCGAGAGGCACAGCGCTCGAAGCCGAGCTCAAGCCTTCGGAAGGACCGTTCGACTATAAAAGCCCCAAGATTCTTGAGAAGGGCTCCGGCATACTCTTGTTGGGTGCTGGCTTCATGACAAATGAACTCAAGAAAACAGCCGCCGTGCTTCGTGAAAACGGATACAACCCGACGCTTGTGGATGCCCGTTTTATTAAGCCGCTCGACCAGGAATGCTACCGTTCGCTGTTTGACAGCCACAATGTCATTGTGACGCTCGAAGACAATACGAAGGTGGGTGGCTATGGTTCAGCCATTGCGGAACTTTTGTCCGACCTCGGCTATACGGACAAGAAACTGTACCGGTTTGGTCTTCCGGACAGATTCGTTGAACAGGGAGAAATCAAGGCTCTCTACAAGATCTTAGAAATTGACGGGGAATCCGTCGCCAAACAGTTGATGGAAAAACTATGAGTGAAGAAGAAAACAAACCGAAGCGTACCGTAAGAATCACGCTTGACCGTAAATTTGGAGTCAGCGAAGCTCCTGAACGCCGCCCTCGTCGTGATGATGACCGCGGTTCCTTTGGCGACAAGCCCTCGTTCCGTGGGGATCGTGGCGACCGTCGTTTTGACCGCGACCGCGGCGACTGCCGCTTTGATCGTGGTGAACGCCGTTTTGATCGCGACAACCGCGATGAAAACCGCGAAGGCCGTCCGTTCAACCGTGAAGAACGCCGTGGTGGTGGCCGTTTTGATCGTGACCGCCGTCCGCGCCGCTTTGGCGACAAGCCGTTTAACCGTGGACCGCGCGGCGCTATGAACGCCCCGGTTTACCGCCAGCGCCCGGAACAGAAGGAAGCCGTTGACGAGAACTTGGACGAAGCCGCACTCGAAGCACGTGCCGCCCAGATTGAAGCCGTTGAAGATGCAGGCTCTACACCGCCGTGGTTCAAGCGCCTCATCGCTTGCACGACCGAAAAGGGTCGCGAACGCGAAGGCAAGTTCCTTGGCGAAGGCGTTCACGTTGTCGAAGAACTCGTGAAGCACCACCGCGAACTCGTGATTTCTGTTTACGTTGTTGAAGGCTTTGAAAACGAAGAACTCATCGAAGCTATTAACGAAGCCGAAATTACGCTCCACACTCTTACCGAAGACCAGATGAAGCGCCTCTCTTCGACGATGACGACGCAGGGCATCATCGCATACTGCAACATCGCAAGCAAGAAGCCGGTCTACGAAACAAGCCGCAGCGTGCTTACGCTTGTGGACGCCGTGCAGGATCCGGGTAACCTCGGCACGCTCTTCCGCACGAGCCTCGGTTTCAATTCTTCGGGCATGATTCTCGGTCGTGGTACTGTGAGCCCGTTCAACCCGAAGGTTGTGCGCGGTTCCTCGGGCACGTTCCTCCGCGTTCCGTTTGAATTCGACGTGGATCTCGTGGACCAGATCAACTTCCTTCGCAGCAAGGGCTATACCATCATCGCGACAGATTTGCATGCCAAGCAGTCCCTCCGCGAAATCCCGGCTCACAAGCTCCGCAAGATGGCTTTCCTCGTGGGTAACGAAGGTGCCGGCACGAACCCGTACTTCATCGAACTTGCCGACGAAACGGTGAAGATCCCGATGAGCAGTGAACTTGAATCTCTGAATGTGGCTGTCGCACACGGCATTCTCTCTTACGAAGCCGCACAGATTCAGGAGGAATTGAAGTAATGACGTGCTTTTACGATCGCCTTGAACAGCGTATTGCAAAGTGCGGCAACCCGGTGTGCATGGGCATGGACCCTGTGCTCAAGCTCATTCCGCTCGAAGGCACTCCCGAAGACCGCATCAAGCGCTTCTATTCTGACATTTTGGAATGCTGCCTCAAGCGTAACGTGCAGCCGGCTGTCGTAAAGCCGAACAGCGCTTATTACGAATGCGTGAGCGTGCAGTCGATGCTCGTTTTGCAGCAGCTCATTGCAGATTACAGAAGTGCTGGCATCCCGGTTATCTTGGATGCAAAGCGCGGTGACATTGGCAAGTCCAGTGCCGCCTACGCCAACGCTGCTTACGATGTTTACCGTGCAGACGCCGTGACCGTCTCTCCGTGGATGGGTGCCGATTCCGTCGGTCCGTTCATTCGCGAAGATAGCGAAAACGGTGCCTACGTGCTCCTCCGCACAAGCAACAAGGGCGCTCACGACTTCCAGGATTTGCCTGTTACTCGCAGTGACGATCCGCGCGACGTTGCCGAAGCGTTCTATTCCGTAGCAGACAAGATTATGGAATGGGATGCTGACAAGGGCTACCTTGGTGCCGTTGTCGGTGCAACCCATCCGGAAGAACTTGAGAAGATTACGGCCTATACTGTTGCTCACAAGCACGAAATTCCGTTCCTCATTCCGGGCGTGTCCATTCCGGGCGTGCCGGGCGGTCAGGGCGGCGATGCAAAGACCGTGCTCAACGCTATTGCAAACGGTGGCGGCAAGCGCAAGTTCCACGTGCTCAACTCGAGCAGTGGTCTTAACTTTGCTTGGCAGCGTAACGATACGCCGGCAAACTACGCAAACGATTGCGTCGATGCACTCGAACGCTTAGCGGAGGCATGCTTGTAGGCGATAGGTTATAGGTTGTAGGGGTTAGGATATTTTCATGCACTACGTGCATCTAGAAAGGGCGGCGGAGCCGCGATTATAATCCTACCACCTAATACCTGTTACCTAAAACCTTACTTCCTACTTCTAACTTCCTACTTCCTACTAACCCATGCGTTTCCTTGCTGCTATTATAACTGCTATTGCCATCATCGCGCTTGCGTTCCATTACGCAAAGCCGCTTCCTGGCACGAACTTTGACGAATCCTTCTTGCCGAAGGCTTCGTCTGTTCGCTATGTCGCTGCAGGGCATGACGCTTCGGTAGCGGGGCTCTTCTGGATTAAGGGTCTTACCGAACTTGGTGAAAGCTACCTCACCGGCAGGGAATATGCGTATCTCGGCCATGTCGCTGAACTTTCGACGAGCCTGGATTCGCTATTCTACACGCCGTATTATTTTGTCGGTGGCGTGACGCCCGTAGATGCTCCTGATACTTCGGACTTCTCGGTACTCCGCCGTGCGACTCGCGTTTATCCTGAAAACTGGCGCCTTTCGCTTTACTTTGCACTCCGCCTCGCTCGTGGCCCGTACCCCAACAGGACCGAAGCTGCTAACGTGATGCGCAAGTATTTCGATAGCCCGGATACAACGATTCCCGATCACATCCGCACGATTTACCGCAGCTTTGAACTCGACTCTATGCAGACCGAGACTGCGCTTGAAACAATTTTGAATGACGTGATGCAACCGCGTTTCAAGAAATTCCGTGCAAGCTTTTATGTGAAAATTCTCAAGCTCCTCGGTTACAAGGGCTTGATTGCTGACTACGACAAGGACGAAAATTACCAAAAGGTCAAGTATCTTGTCGATGGCATGGTCGAAGGCCGCATCCCGCCGGTTGTCGTTTACAACCGCCTCCTTGCCATGAAAAAAGTCGAAGAACCTGCCGTGGATTCTACTGCCGCTGATACGGCTAAAGTAAGTGTCGCGGATTCTTTAGTACAGAAATAATTATTCTGCGCAGCGTTTAGCGTTGTTGGGGAGACCCATCAGCTGGAACGATGTTTTGCAGCGACGGAGCAAATCCTTTGCAACAGCGGGATTTGTCTTGCTCATGAGCTTTGCACGATGGTAAAGAATGCTTGCGGTCATGTAAGGCGTGTTGGACTTGACCGATTCAGATTCTGCCTTGTGGTAGAATTTATCGGCATCGCCTTGACCTAGCAAATCTCTGGTGCGGGCTTCCGTCCAGTAGTAAATTCCCGTATCGTCATCGAGGCGCTTGTCGACCATTTTGAGGGCCTGCTTGGCTTTGTCTTCGCGGTGGGCGCCTGCATAGGCAATAGCGCATTCCGAATAGAACGAACCTTGCAATTCGTCGGCAAGTTTATCCAGTTCCTCTTCACTAACGCTCTCGCAAAGCGAAACAGCTTCGTTAAACTTTTCGCTTGCGTTTTTCAAAGTCACTTTTGATTTGACGAGCATTGCTTTCGTGGAACGGTCAAGACCATCATCGTGGATGACATTCAGCAATGAATCGGCGAGCTCAAAATCGAGGCTCATGGTGCGGACTTGGCCCATGGCGATAAAGATGCGTGTCTCGGAATTGAGGTCTGCTTCTTTACGGCTTGCAACGAGAGCGCGTTCGAGCTGCGAATAGCCTTTGGCAAAATTCCCTGCCTTAATGGACTTTTGCGCACGTGAGGCGATTTTCCCGGATTCCGTGGCAAATGCTGCGGTTCCGCTAAGTGCTACGCAAAGAGCGATTTTCAAAGCCTTCGTTACCATAGCGTCTCCACGACAAAGGGCACAGAGTCATGCTTAGGTATATTGCCTTTCAAAAGCCACATCTTGGACATGCCGTTCATTAAGTCGTCTGCGCTCTGCAAGGTGTTTTCCGTTGTATTCATGAAGTCTTGCAGTCCAGTAGTAACTGTGCCGAAGTCCGTCACGAGGTTGTCCACACGGCCCACGGTAGAATCCATGGAGTTCAAAAGCGAAGTGACCTGACCCGGCAGCGGTTTGAAATCATCAAGCAGATTGCTTACGTTATCCGTGATTTCGTTTGCGCGGCTGACGAGTCGCGGTACGTCGGTCTTCATTGTATCGAGCAAGAAGGAGGTCTTCTTCAGCACGTTCTTGCCGATGAATGTAATTTCGTCTAGGCGGAACAGTTGGCGGTTGAGATTGTCATAAAGTGCACGGGATCCGAACAACGCGCCCATGGTCGTACCGGTATCGAGGGCCATCGCTATAAGCGTATCGGCGGCATCGATGAGGCGGTTCACGCGACCCAAAAGGTCATTAGTGGTTTCGAGAACGGTTTCGATATCCTGAGCCTTGCCTGCGGTTAGGGTATCTCCGTCTTGTAGAATGCTTCCTTTACCATTTCTGATGTCAATGTTGATGACGCGTGCAGAAATCACGTTCTGGTCGCGGATGGCATAGACAGAGGCACTGTCGGTAATCAGCGGTTGGAATTCCTGGCGGATAGCAAAATCCATGATCACGCCATTGCCATCGGAATTGATCTTCATGTTTTTAATCTGTCCGACGTCGACACCGCTAATCTGTACACGGGTTCCCGGTCTGAGGCCGAGAGCTTTTTCGAACTTACTGTGTAGTGTGTACTCTTTAACCTTAATAACGCCGTTGTCATTGAGGTAATGGTAAAGTACCAGCGAAAAAATCATAACAGCAACAGTACTGACAACGCCGACCAGGAGGCCGGACATTTCCATCCAGTTGATCTGTTTTATCTTTTGAAATGCCATTGCTTGCGAGAAATATAAATAGATTATATTGTCAAATTGAATTTAATTGATTTTTTTCGAGGAAATATGGAATTTTTTGATTTTTTGAATACTGCCGTAACGCCGTACCATACCGTAGACGCTTTGAAGTCGTTTTTTAAGGCCAATTCTTTTGCTGAAATTGAACTTGGTGCAAATCTCGAACCTGCAAAAGCTTATTTCGTGTGCCGCGAAGCTTCGGTGATTGCGTTCCGTACGCCGAAAAAGTGGAGTGGTACGTCGAAGTTCAGGATTGCGCTTGCGCATACAGACTTCCCGACGCTCAAGATTTCCCCGAATCCAGATGGTGTGAATGCGGGCGTGTGTACGCTCCATACGGAGGTCTACGGCTCTCCGCTTTTTACGAGCTGGCTTGATCGCGATCTCGGCTATGCGGGTGCGCTTGCGTATGTGGATGCAGACGATTCGACGCTCAAAACGAAGCTCTTCCGCGGTGAAAAGCTTTTCAGGATTCCACAGTTGGCAGTCCACCTGAACCGTGGCGTGAACCAGGACGGTCTCAAAGTGAATCCGCAGATTGATTTTAATGCGCTGTGGGCGGGAGCCTCGGAAAGTAATGTTTCTGAAAACCGCAAGAACTTGTTTGTGAAGGCGCTTGAAAAGGAGCTCCCGGCGGGGGCTCGTTTGATTGATTTTGATGTGCAGTTGTTTGATGCTCAGCCTGCAAATCGTGGCGGCTTTAACGATGAATGGATTTATTCGGGCAGGCTCGATAACTTGAGCAGTTGCCATGCCATTGCCGAAGCGATTGTTAGTGCCAAGTCGGCTGAAAACGATTGCTTTGTGGCATGCTTCTTCAACAACGAAGAAGTCGGTTCCAATACCCGCGAAGGTGCCGCCAGCAACTTCTTAAAGAGTGTCTTGGATTCTATCGCTTCGCTTCAGAATGACAATGCTAGGGATGTCATCCTGGAGGGGCAAAGCCCCGATAGGATCCATGAAACCTTTACATCAAAGGGACATGCCCGACCTCTTACTTCGTACCTTGCAGAGTCCCTCGCGCTCTCCATCGACATGGCCCACGCCGAGCATCCGAATCACACGGAAAAGCACGAGCCGAATCATGCGCCGCTGTTGGGCAAGGGCATTGTGCTCAAGACAAATGCACAAAAGCGTTATGCGAGCGACTTGATGAGTTCTGCGCAGCTTCGACTGCTTTGCGAGCAGGCGGGAATCCCGTTGCAGGTATTCATCATGCGTAACGACATGCCATGCGGCTCGACGGTCGGCCCTACGGTTTCTGCAAATCTCGGAATCCCGACAGTCGATATTGGCGAGCCTATGCTTAGCATGCACAGCATCCGCGAGATGATGGCAGCAAGCGACCACGCGGATATGATTAAGCTTGTAGAAGCTTTGTATTGCTAGTAGTCTTGCTTGCCGAAGCCTGTCATGCCCGTCACCTTGTCATCCCGGACTCCGTTCCGGGAGGGCATCTCCTTTTTAAAGAGCTTTGCTACGGGCTTTTCAACAACGTATTTGAAGACAATCGCCACAACCAAAGTCAAACCAAATACGGCGAGGGCGTAAGGGATGTAATACGCGATGGCATTGAAAAATGTCATTGCGGCTCCCGTTTTCCAGAAAATCGTGCTGCGCAAATTTCCCGTTTCAAGGATGACCATGAAATGGAAAAGGTAAATCGCGAATGTGCAGGAACCAACGTAATTGATGATGCGTGCCACGAAGCCCTTTGCTTTGATTAATGTACCAAGTGCGTACACGGCGATGAACATTCCCACAGTCGTTATAAAGCAAGGCGAACACTGGAGCCAACGGAATCTGTTGTTCGCGTAATTCTCGCCGTATTCGGTGAACATGTAATATTGCAGGCCAAACTTGATGAAAAAGCCGAGTAGATAAATAACGATGCCGATGGCAAAAAGCTTGCTCCGCTTGTTTTCAAATTTGCAGATGAACAGTGAAAGTTCGTATCCGAGAATAAGGAATATGGTGCAGTAGCCCCAAAGGAATTTTTCGAAATCAATCATGCTCAACTTGAAAAAATATTGCACGTCGCCAATGACTGCAGCACCGATAGCAGTTCCCAAAAGAGTCCGCCTTAATTTGTTCTTTTGCGGGCTGTCTTGACAAACGAAAGCTAGCATCGGGAAAAAGAAGATAAACGACATGTAAGTACAAATGTACCACAAATGGTCGCCGGGGAGTAACCTGAAAATGAATCGTCCGAGATAATCCCAGTCGGCATTTAAAATGGAATTGAGTGGTGTTGGACTGTTGTAATAACGGTAAATGATGTTGATTAGGATATAGACAATCGTGGGGATATAAACGCGGGAGAAAAATGATTTTGCTCTATGCGGGAAAGTCGGGATGATATCTGCATCGGACTTGATTTTGCCAAAGAAAAAGAAACCGGTTACCAGTAAAAATAGCGGAACGTCGTCGGCGAGGATTGTCGAAATGGCGAGTCTACCGCTAATCAGTTCATTGTTGTTTAAGATGCCGATTTGGCTATGTGCCATAATCACTAGCAGGCACGCCACAATCCTTATGAGTTCTATAGAATGATTTTTACACGTTATGCTCTTTATTTCGGGCATAAGCCTCCTTCTCCTTTATAAATTCATGCGTGAAAATTTATAAAATAGGAACAATGTAAAAGGCAATACTCCAAAAGATTTCTATAATTCATAGACCGATTCACCCAAAAACTTAATATGCAACAAAATTCAAAAGAAATAGATAATTTTTTAACGCCTGACGATACAAAAATCATGAAGGGGATTGCAATTGTTTGTATGCTTATGCATCACCTTTGGTTTTTCCCGAATCGAATTCCCGGTGGTGGCGTTGAGGGCTTGTTCACATTGTTTAATATGCCTGCGACGCTTTATTTGGGAATTTTTGGCAAAATATGCGTACCTATGTTTTTCTTCTTTGGCGGCTATGGCGTTTACAAGAGCAGCTACGGAAAACCGTACGATATCGTTGGGAGGCTTAAGAGACTTTACTTTGCTTATTGGAAAGTTTTTCTCGTTTTCATTCCGATAGGATTCTTGTTCTTCTCTTCACAGTTCCCGTATTGCAGTGATCCTTTTATTTATTCGCGCTTTGAAAAACTTGTGCCGAGAGAACTGCTCTCGAACTTCTTGGGATTCACTTCAACGTACAACAGGGAATGGTGGTTCCTGATAAGTTATGCGTTTGCCTTGATTACTTTCCCGTTCATTCGTGCGATTATCGACCGCTTTTCGGCAAGGGTGAATATTTTTATTGTCGTTGTTGTTTCGCTTTTGTTTGCTCACATTTTCCCAGGTCTTAAAACGGTTCCTGCTCTCGGCGTTCTCGGCAATAGCCACATGTATGTTCGCATGTTCTGCCAGATTGCTCCGTATGCGGCTTGCTTCTGGATGGGCGCTGTTGTGGCTCGTAATGGGCTTTTCGACCGCTTGCATGATTCCGCAAAACTGCATGGACTTCTGAATCCGTTTGCAGATATCGCTGTTTGGTGTGTTGTCATCATCATGCGCCAAAATGAAGTGGGTGAAATTTTTGACGTGTTCTTCATTCCTGTTTTGACGGTCGCGAGCATGGATTTGCTGAACCGCTTGAAAGTGCTGAAAAAGGGAATTTGGCATCTCGGCCGCCAGAGCACATTTATGTGGCTAATCCATCCGTTCTTCTGTTACTATTTCGATGTCCCGGCAAAGATTGTTGCGGCTCCGCGATATGCGATTCCTTCGTTGTTGGTGCTTATTGCAATGACGTACATCGCATCGGTACTTTTGGATTATTTCTGGAAGGGACTTGGTTTTGTGTATCGGAAAGGGAAATCCGTGAACATTCATTTTAAACATTTTGGAGCTTCTGGTGAAAAACGATAAGTCTATCCAGTACTTTTTGATTTGGGGCGTTATCTGCCTGCTTGCAAACTTGTTCTGCACGAATGCGGCTGCCTTTGGCGGTGACCAAAACTATTGGGCGGATTGGGTCAAGCAACTGGCGAATAATGGATTTGAACGATTCAACGGCAACTATCCTCCGCTTTATGTTTTTTGGCTTTGGATTGTAGCACAAGTCCATAGCTTGGCAAACATCCCGATTGAAAAGGGAACGCTCCTCAAGTTCTTCTGCCTGTGGCCGGTTTATTTTGGCCATGTGGGACTTGTTGATTTGGCGAGCCGCCTGGTGGCGCGCTTCAAGTTGCCGAAGTATTCTGCACATCTTGTGCTTGCATTTGTGGCCTTGAACCCGGCGCTTTTGCTTGATGGCCCGATTTGGGGACAGGTTGATTTGTTCCCCTGCATCTTTGGCATTGCCGCCCTTTACTGCATCAACTTCCGCGGGCTTTTAAAGTACGCTTCGATGTTCTTTGCGCTTGCGCTCTTGGCAAAGTTCCAGATGATTTTGCTTTTGCCGATTTTCGGTGGCATCTTCCTCCGTCGCTATAAGCAATCCTGGCGCGGACTCCCGCTCATGGCGGTTGCAATTGTGCTTGTACTTTTGCCGTTCTTTGTTGCAGGGAATCTCTCGGGACTCCTCACGCATGCCTACCTCAATACAACGGAACAGTATCCGTTCTCGACTTACAATGCCGCGAATACCTGGATGTTCTTTGTGGGCAATACGAGTCGTGACGTGAATCCGCTTTTCGGGCTCTCGCCGGATGGCATTGGTTTTTTGCTTTCGCCGTCTTGGCTTGGCAAGATTCTGTTCGTGATTATTTCGGCTTACATTTTGAAGTGTGCACTCTTTGCAAAAACGCTCCGCCGCACGTTTGAGCTTGCGACTTGGGAAGCGTTTGCGTTCTTCCTTGTGCTGCCGGGCATGCATGAACGTTATTTGATTTATGCCGTTCCGTTTGCTTGCGTGTGGATGGTGATTGAAACGAAGAAATCTTGGATTTGGTCTCTTCTGGTGACTGCCATTTGCGCCATGAACATTTCGATGGTGAACGGTTTTAAGGGAGCCGATTTGTGGGTGCCGGTTTCTGGACTTGCACTCCTCATCTTTGTGGCAGGCATTGTGAACAACTTTGCCCCGCGTGCTTTCCCGGCATTGATCGAAAAGCTTGCCCGCATCCCGTTCCCGCGTTTTACGCCGTACGTGGTGCTTGCGGTGTTCCTTTTCCCGATGCTCATTTCTGAAATTGTCGGACTTATGCCGGTCAATGTGGAACTCCAGTCGAACCAGTTCTACCTCACGGATTTGCCGATTGACCATTACACGCAACAGTACGGGAGACCTCGTTTGAACCGCGCTGTTGATGGAGCTACGCTTACGGTTCGTGGTCAGCAGTACAAAAATGGTTTTGGTACGCATGCCAATTCTGAACTGTTCTTCAAGATGCCTGCAGATGCCGATTCGCTCGAATTTGTCGTGGGCATTGATGACGAAGCGGGTGGCGGTGGTTCCGTACGCTTTATTGTAGCAACGCCCGAAGAAACGCTTTGGAAAGGTGAAGTTGTGTTTGGCAATAGAAAACCGCAAGCCGGTAAAGTCTATATCGGTGGTCACCAGACGATTATCCTCAAGGCCGATGCTGATGGCGATAACGCTTATGACCATGCGGACTGGCTGAACGTCGTCGTGACAAAGAGGAAGTGATGGACAAGGTTTTTGCTTGGCTGAAATCGAGAACGGCAGCGCAATTTGTCTTTGCGGTAATTTTGCTGCTAGGGACATTTGCGCGTGTCTACATGTTCGGCTCCGTGCCGGGCGATATCAACCAGGACGAAGCTTTTGCAGGCTATAACGCCTACACTCTTTTACACCATGCTGCCGATTCTTACGGCTATCGCTTGCCAGTTTACTTGACCGCTTGGGGTTCCGGCATGAACGCTCTCGAATCGTATTTGATGATTCCGTTTGTGGCGCTCTTCGGGATGCATGTCTGGGTGATCCGCTTGCCGATGCTTTTGGTGGGCCTCTTGTCGCTTGCTGCGGTATATTTCTTGGTGCGTCGATTCTCGGGTGAGCGCTTTGCTTTAGGGGCGACGCTTTTGCTTGCGATTTCGCCGTGGCACGTGATGCTTTCGCGCTGGGCGCTAGAATCGAACTTGGCGCCGGGCTTTGTGCTGTTCGGACTTTTCTTCTTTGTGAAAGGCCTTGAAAAGCCGAAGTTCTTGATTGCCTCGGCTGCGTTTTATGGACTCTCGCTTTATGCGTATGCGACCATCTGGGTGGCCGTTCCGTTCATCATCTTGTTGAACGTACTTTATGCTCTTTGGACAAAGTCTATCCACAATAATCGTTACACTTGGATTTCGCTTGGCGTGCTTGCTGCACTTGCGCTCCCGCTTATGCTCTTTATGTTCGTGAACAAGGGCGTCATCAATGAAATCCGCTTGCCGTTTATCAGCATCCCGAAGCTTGTTTATTTCCGTGCAAGCGAAATTTCGTTCCAGGAGATTCCCGAAAATTTCATGAACCTTTGGAACATTTTGAAGAACCAGTCCGATGGACTTCCGTGGAATTGCATTCGCAATTTTGGGCTTTTCTATCCGGTGACGCTTGCGTTTTTCTTTGTCGGCCTTGTCGAAAACATTTGGCAGACGGTGCGTGATGTAAAGTCGCGCAAGCTTGGGCTCTCGTTCTTTATGATTGTCTGGCTGCTCGCTGCTTTTACGATTGGAATTTTAATCAATGTCAATGTCAATCGCGTGAATTTGGTTTTTATCCCGATTATCGTTATGGCAGCGCAAGGGATTATTCTCGCATTTAGCTATATCCATCCGAAGTTGATTTACATTCCGCTGGTGGCGTACCTCTTGAGCTTTGCTAATTTCGAACGAGAATATTTTACGATATATAAGGACCAAATAGCAAATTCTTTCTGCGAAGGCATTGGCGATGCTATGGAATTTGCGCAGTCGCAGTCAAAGCCGGGCGATAAAATTTATGTGGATCCGGGCGTGAGCTACCCGCGAGTGCTTTTTTATGGCAAGGTGGACTTGTATTCTTACCTTTCGACGGTGCGCTACACGAATTTCCCGAGCGCGTTCCTTTACGTGCACGAATTTGACCGCTATGTTTTCACGTTTGATTTGGGCAATGTCGATGCACAAGCCGTTTATCTTATGGAAAATAAGGATTCTAGGCTTTCGCTGTTTGAACAGCACGGCTTTTCGGTCCGTAATTTTGGAAAATATATTGTAGCATACCCCGCAAAATTACTCTGAGAAGTTGAAATTTGATATATTGGTGTTCGAAAAAGAATAAGAAGTGTGAATATGCGAATTTCTACTGTATTTAAGATTTGTTCTTTGACGATGCTTATGGCTGTGGCAACGTTTGCCCGTCCCATCAACGATGGCAACAAGCTGTTTGCCGCTGGCGATTATGCCGGGGCGCTTGAAAAGTACATGAAGGCACGCGAGGCGGAGCCCGCAAATCCGCTTTTGTTCTACAACATTGGAACGTGCCAGTACAAGCTCGGCAATTTTGAAGAAGCCAAGAAAGAACTTGAAAGTGCAGTGCGTATGCCGGACAAGAATATGGCGGCAAAGGCGGCGTACAACTTGGCAAATACGCATTTCCGCGTGGGCGAGAAGGCTCAAGAACCGAGTGCCCGCATTGCGGCTTGGCGTGAATCGGTTGCTTATCTGAAAAAAGCAATAGACCTCGACAACGATTTTGAAAATGCCAAGAAGAATGTCGAAATCGTCCAGCGCAAGCTCAAGGAAGAGCTCGACAAGCAAAAAGAAAACAAGGATCAGAACCAGAATCAGAATGACCAGAAACAACCTCCGCTGAGCGATAAAGCAAAGCAGGTCTTGGCTCGTGCGCTCCAGCTTTGCAAAGATGGCAAGTACGCCGAAGGCAAGCAAATGCTCGAGAACCTGATTGCCGAAGATGAAACCGCAAGCCAGTTGAGCGGTCATGTGCAGCGCATTGACGACGTCATCGAAATCAAGGCCGGCCGTAAGCCCAAGACGAAGATTGACGCCAGCAACACCGACAACGACCTGGAGGTGATCTAATGGCTATGCTGAGACGAAAGACGTGGTTCGACAGGCTCACCAACCTTGACGAGAGACGAGAGAATTGTGTCGGATTTGAAAGTTTCAGGGCGATTAAGTGTGCGTGTTGTCATTCCCGCCGCCGAGCGGGAATCTCCTCTCTCGTATTGGTTGCGATTTTCGTCCTTGCTTCCGCTGCATTCGCAGCTCCGAAGTCGGCTTCTGCTTACTATGGCGATGCGGCGTTCCAGTACATTGAAAACCGCTTGCCGACGGCAGAAATCACTTGCAACGAAGGCTTGCAATATTATCCGAACGATCAGAAATTGCAGATGCTTCTCGACCGCATTCACGAAGCAAAAAACGAACAGCAAAACGAAAATAAGAAGAACGATCCCCAAAACGACCAGAATCAAGACCAAAATAATCAGGATCAGAATCAGGACAAGCAAAACCAAGACCAGAATAAAGATCAGCAGAACCAGGATCAGCAAAATCAGAACCAGAATGGCGACCAGAGCTCATCTAGCGCCCAAAATGACCAGAATCAGGATCAACAGAATCAAGGTCAGAACGGTCAGTCTAGCAGTAGCCAGGGAGGCGATAGTTCCGATAGCAATGGTGGTGCCGGAGAGCAACCGCAACAGCCTGAACAGCCCGAAGGCAATTCCAGCGACAGTAACGGCGGTGAACCGGAACAGCAGCCGCTTCAACCTGGTGAAATGACTCCCGAAGAAGCGGCCCAGCTCCTCAAGGACTTTGATGAACAGAATGGCGAACGCAAGCCCTGGAAACCCGTCCGCGGTCAAGTCCGCCCGGCGAAGGACTGGTAAATTAAGCCAGCCAACTTTGCGTCATCTTGTCATGTCCGCCGCAAACCTGTCATGCCCGCCTTGCGCGGGCATCTCCTTTTTTAAACAACTTTTATTAGCGGTTTTACAACTCAAGTAAATAAATATTCACTTTGTACTCACTTTTACTTGTGTAAAGCTTAAAAAAATTGTACATTAGTAAGGACAATTTAATAATGAGGATTTATATGAAAAATGTTCTTGCCGTACTCCCTGCGGTCGCCCTTGCTATGACGGGTTGCGTATCGTCTTCCGATGATTCCAGCTCCGTGGCTCCAACTCCAGCCGCCCTCCCGACGGACTATATCATTTCTGAAATGGGTGAATATAGCTATGCTGCCGATGGCACCTTGGAAATTACCAAGGCTACTTGCACGGATTATGCAAACGAAGCTGTTTGGAAAAAGACGACTCAGGTTGGTTCCTTGACGGATGCTGGCAACGGCACGGCTCAAATGGATTTGGGCGATGGTGCAGGCAAGAACACTTATGAATTTAGAGTTGCTGCTGGTGAACAGTTCCCGGAAGGCAATTTCTATAAGAGCTCGACTCTCAACGACCCGCTGATTTGGGGTGTCGTTCTCGAAGATCCGTATTACAGTGATGTTATCTATATCAATACGGATTGCATTTTCGAAAACTTTGGCGAAATGCAAGAAACGCTTTCCTTGATTGCGAAGGTGCCGAAGAGCTCTATTAACATGAGCTGCAAGACTCTCAGCATTGAAGGTCTTGAAATGACTTATGTCTCCCATACGCAGGGTTCCATTGAATATACGGTGTCGTATGGTGGCGTGACTAGCACCGTCAAGCAGGCCTTCCGCTATGCGTATGTCGAAAATGATTGTAAAAAGGCTTTTAAGGATTATCAGCAAGAATATGAAAACGGCGAAACGCAGGAATTCTTCAATTTTGATCTCTATGATCAGGACATCTCTGCTTCCGCTGAATTTGTAGGCTTGATTACAAACTTCCATAATAGGACGGGCCTTGCTAAGTCTGCGCCGACGCTGACCGAAAAACAGATTAAGGATATTTTCCGCGCTATTGGTTCCAAGCTCCGCCACGGCAAGTAATAAACACTATTCATAATAGGTACAATGCACCCTGCAATTGCGGGGTGTTTTTTTTGTGCAGTGCGTTCCGACTTTGGACAATCGCCTTCCCTTTGAAATTTTATTGCATTACGCTTATAGTTTTGATATTTTAATATTATGGTTGTGCGGAAATTTTTCTTTCTATTCTTTTTGGTTTTGTCTTTTGTCTCGTTTGCGGTGGCGACTCCTATTGCGCGTCCATCGACGAGCGGTAAACTTCATGTTGTGGGTACGGAGCTTCACGACGAGCATGGGAATGTCGTCGTTCTTAAGGGCGCAAGCACCCATGGTCTCACGTGGTTTCCGCAGTTTGTGAATAACAAACTGTTTAAGCAACTCAGCACAGAGTGGAATGCGAACCTCATTCGCCTTGCCATGTACTCCAAGGACTATGTGGAGGGCGACCGCAAAAAGAACATGGAAATTTTGCGCAAGGGGGTTGAATACGCCATTGCAAACGACATGTATGTTATTGTGGACTGGCATGTTCTAGAAGATCAGAACCCTAATGTGTATCTTGCCGAGGCGATTTCTTTCTTTAACGAAATGGCTAGGGAATATGCGGATGTGCCAAACGTGATTTTTGAAATTTGCAATGAGCCCAATGGCGACTGCACTTGGGAAGACATCAAGGAATATGCGCATGTCGTTATCCCGGTGATTCGCAGGCACAAACCTGATGCTCTGATTGTCATTGGTACGCCAAACTATGCTCGTGAAATCCAGTACCCGGCAGAGGATCCGCTTCCGTTCGACAACGTGATGTATTCGTTCCATTTTTACGCGACCTCGCATACGTATGTTGCTCGCGCAAAACTCTACAATGTCGTGAAACAAGGAACGCCGATATTTATTACGGAAAGTGGTCTTTGCGAAGAATCGGGTGATGGAAAAATTGATTTTGAAAATGTAAGGATTTGGTATAGCTTGATTGACTCCTTGCATATAAGCTATACCATTTGGAATCTTTCGAATAAAGAAGAAGAATCTTCGATGATCCGTGATGATTCCCGTGCTGTAGAATATTTGAGAGATGGTGATTTGACGATTTCGGGGCGCTTTGCAAAGGCGCTTTTCCAAGGGACGCCGATTGATAAGATTACGCTTGAATATAGTACGATTGAAAATTTCAAGATTCTTGCGCGTTCTAAGCCTCACAAAGTATGGCTTATGTTTGCGGGGCCTCTGTTTATTTTCCTCATTCTGTGTCTTGCTGTGGAAAAGTATAGAAAACGTTCTAAAAACAAAGTAATACGTTCTTACGATGATTTGCTGAAGTATAGTACGGACGAAGCTGCGAAAAAGTTTAATAAGAGTCCGCTCAAGGTGATTCTTGGCGATATGTTTCTCTTGTTTAGTTCGCTTTGCACGCTCGTTTATCTTTGTTGGCGTGTAACGTGCTCGATTCCGTATGCGTATGGCTGGATTGCTGTGGCGGGGAGTATTCTATTGCTCATTGTAGAAGTTCTCGGCTTTTTGGAATCGTTTGTCCATTATGGTGGCTTGCTCAAGTTGCGCGATCATCCGCTCCCGAAAATTGCGGATGAAGAATTCCCGGATGTCGATATTTTCATTTCGACGTACAACGAGCCTGTGGAACTTTTGCGCAAGACGATTATCGGCTGCAAGTACATGGAATATCCGGACAAGTCTAAAGTTCATATTTGCCT
This sequence comes from Fibrobacter succinogenes, assembly GCA_902791475.1. Lineage (GTDB taxonomy): Bacteria > Fibrobacterota > Fibrobacteria > Fibrobacterales > Fibrobacteraceae > Fibrobacter > Fibrobacter succinogenes_J. The sequence goes on along the minus strand of CADAWC010000029.1, from coordinate 15,466 downwards.
GTGTGATGACAACCGTCGCCCAGAAATGCGCGCGCTTGCCGAAGAACTCGGCGTGATTTATTTTGACCGCCCGAATAACGAGGGCGCAAAGGCGGGAAACTTGAACGCTGCTCTTGCCCGGACGAATTCTCCGTATGTGGTAACGTTCGATGCTGACATGATTCCGCAACGGAAGTTCTTGCTTAAGACGATTCCGTACTTTGTCGATGCCGAGCGCATCAATGCGAGCTTGCCAAAGGAACGTCGCCGTGCGCTTGGTTTTGTCCAGACCCCGCAAAGTTTTTATACGCCTGACGTGTTCCAGCACAATCTTTATGCCGAGCGCGTTGTGCCGAATGAACAGGATTATTTCTATGATGTGATTGAGGCTGCAAAAACTTCAACGAACAGCGTAATTTACGGTGGTTCGAATACAATCCTTTCCCGTAAAGCGCTCGAAGATATCGGCGGATTCTATACAAAGTCTATTACAGAAGACTTTGCGACGGGCATGCTGATTGAATCGGCGGGTTATGTGAGCCTTGGACTTTCTGAACCGCTTGCGTCGGGCGTTGCGCCATCGACGTTTCAGGACCATGTGCAGCAGCGCACCCGCTGGGGGCGCGGCGTGATTGCCACTGCAAAGCAGCTCAAGTTCTTGCGCAACCGCAAATTGGATGTGTCGCAAAAGATGAGTTACTTGAACTCTGTGCTTTACTGGTTCTCGCCACTCAAGAACTTGATTTACCTGATTTCGCCGTTGATGTTTGCTGTGTTCTGCATTCCGATTTTCAAGTGTACGCTTGTGGACCTTGCTCTATTCTGGTTGCCGATGCACATCTTGCAAATCCTTGCACTCCGTGTCGCGAGCCAGGGCAAAATTTCGGCGCAGTGGAGCGGTATTTACGAGACTTCCGTGATGCCGTTCCTCTTGATGCCTGTCGTGAAGGAGGTGTTTGGCATAACGCTTTCCAAGTTTAAGGTGACGAAAAAAGAAAAGGCAAGTTTCCGTAGAGCTGTTGACAAGCGAAGCCTTGTGCCGTTTGTTGTTCTTTTGGTGCTTACGCTTGCGGGAATTGTTCGCATGACTTACATGATGGTGGCGTTTAAATACATCGGAATTTTGGCGGTGCTGTTCTGGCTTGTGCGCAATTCGTATTACCTCACGATGTGTTTGTTCCTTGGCTTTGGCCGCGATTCCGATGGTGAAAATGTGAAGGTTTTTGCCGCCGAACTTGTTACGCTTCACAAATGCGATGGGATGGATGTTGATGGCGTGACAACCAGGCTTACTGAGCATTCGGTGGATGTCTTTACCGATGAAGTGGACGTGCTTTATTTAGGCGAGCAAGTGGAACTTGGAATTTCTACGAATGGCTATGACTTGAATGTCAAGGGGACTGTTGTTTCAATTCGTCATTCGTGTAACCCGGATGTGCCGAGCGTCTATACCGTTGAAATCCTCGATTTCGCAGGTCAGAAAGACGAGTATGTGCAAATGCTCTATGACCGCACCCCGACTTTGCCGCAACGTTTGCGTTTTGGCGACGAGTACATTCGCAACCTGTGGAAAAATCTGGGACATCGAATCGTCAGAGTTTGAAAATACCGAAATTATGACCAATAATTGCGTTTTTGGGGGCTTTTACCCCCCGATGAGGCTGTATATTCTATTTAAAAAGATATATATTAATAAGACCTGCCAAAACAATCGTAGGGAGCTGAAGTATGGATTTTGATGTTCTGTTGTCGCACTATAGAGCGAAGGCCTGCGTTGTTTCCGTTGAATTTTTCCCAGACGGAACGTATGGGAATATCCGCGTAGTTGCGGGTAACAAAGCGCACTATGACGATATGGCTGCGCTGAACCACCCGTTTGAGCCCGGTTGCCCCTACGAAGCTTGCTTCCCCAAGAATCCGAATTTCGAAGACCATTGCTTCCGTTGTATTCGCGATGGTAAACCTCTCCATGCTTACGTGGACCTTTACATGATGGGCCTCTGGCTCAACATGTTCCTTATGCCGTTGGATTCAGACCAGGAAAATATCGGCTATTGCATTTATTGCTACGATGTAGCGCCTAAGGCGGATTCTTCGGCGATGGCGGACCTTTCTGCAGATACCGCTGCCGATGTTCTCAAGGCATGCATCAAGCTGCGCGGGTCGCAAAATATTAGACAGGCGTTCCAGGAAGTTATCGAGGATATCGGCGCCATTTGTGGATCCGACCATTGCTGTGTCTTGCTGACGGATGATGAAAAGCATGAGTGTACGACTTTTGCAGAATTTCTCCGCGAAGGCTCGTGCCTGTATCCGATGTCTCGTTACATCCAGGGTTTTTATGAGATTGCCCAAACATGGCCAGATACGCTTGCCGGTAGCACTTGCATTATCATAAAAGATGAACACGACATGGAAAAACTGCAGGAGCAAAATCCGATTTGGAAGGCTTCTCTGGAACAGGCCGGGGTAAAGACTGTTGTGCTATATCCGCTTCGCCATGGCGGTGAACTGCTCGGTTACATGTGGGCATTGAATTTCAATGTTGAAAACGTATTGAAGATTAAGGAAACGCTTGAGCTCACGACGTTCTTCCTCGCTTCTGAAATTTCGAACTATCTGCTCTTGGATAAATTAAAAATTCTGAGCACGATTGATACACTCACGAGTGTCCGCAACCGTAATGAAATGAACAACCGCGTAGACCGCATTGTGGAGGGCAAGGAGCCTGTGCCGCAGGCGGTGCTTTTTGCGGACTTGAACGGGCTTAAGCGCGTGAATGACGAACGAGGTCATGCCGCTGGTGATAAAATGCTTCGTACCGCCGCTTCCATTTTGCAAGGCGTATTCCACGATGGCGAAGTGTACCGCGCAGGCGGTGATGAATTCATGATTCTCGTGAACGAGATTAATGAAGAAGAAGTGCAGGACCGTGTGGCCCGTGTGCACTTCTTGTCGGGCAAGACGGAAAATGTCCGCTTCTCGATTGGCGTGTGCTATGGCAAACGCGATATTCGCAAGGCCATGCGTTTAGCTGATGAGCGCATGTATGCCTTTAAGAATGGATACTACGAAGCTCACCCGGAATTAAAGTATCGCTAATTACGATGCTTTCTTCTTGTCCATGTGTGCGAAAATACCGGCGAGGATTGTGCCACTGATGGAATGGTAGGCGCAGCTGATGGCGCACGGCACAACGCAGAGGGCTGCTTCCGGGTGGAGCGCAAGATTCTCTGGGTTGGCGAAGAATGCGCCGGCGAGGACTGTTGCCATGCCTGCGTTCTGCACGCCGACTTCAATGGAGATGGTGCGCTTCTTGGCGGTGTTGAATTTGAACAAGCGACCGACATTGTAGCCGAGCACGTAGCCGAGGCCGTTATGCAAAAATACCACCGCAAGGATGAGCGCGATAAGGCCAAATCCGTTCGCGAAAAGTTGCGGGCGAACGGTCACGATAACGCCACCGACGATCAATGCAAGGCCGATAACGCTCACGGCGGGCATGTTCGATTGGAATTCCTTGAAGCCTGCGCGCTTGCCAAAAAAGTAGTTGCAGGTGAAGCCGATTGCAATCGGGAAGATGGTCACGTAAAGGATGTTGAGGAACATGCCGACTGCGTTCACTTCGATGCTCGTGTCAGCGAGCCAAAGGACCAAAAGCGGGGTCATGAGCGGAGCGAGAAGTGTGCTTGCCATGGTCATGCTCACGGAATAGGTCACGTCGCCTTTAGCCAAGAAGCTCATAACGTTACTTGAAACGCCACCTGGGCAGCAACCGACTAGGATGATGCCAATGGCCAAATACGGGTCAAGCCCAAAAATCTTCGTGAGTGTAAACGCGACGAGCGGCATGATGGTGTATTGTGCGACTGCGCCGAGGAAAATGTCGCCGGGACGTTTCATCAAGTTGCGGACATCGTCCATGGTAATGGTGAGGCCCATGCTGAGCATGATGATGCCGAGAATAATCGAGCTCGTGTTGCCGTGAACCCAGCCAAAAAGCGTGGGGATGAAAAACGCGATAACCGCGCATGCGATGACGAAAAGCGATGTGTATGTCGATAAAAAACGGCTAACAGCCCTGATTATATTGAGCATGATTGTATCCTTCTTTTGAAGTGCCCTAAATATAGGCATATATGCGGGATGTGGCTAGATAAAAATGGTGACCCCGGAATAAATCCGGGGTGACAAAAGCACTTGGAATGTCATAAAAAATACGGCGCCGTTTTGCGGCACCGTGCAGAATTTACTTGTGAAATCGCAGATTTCTCAGTTGCAAATTACACTTTTTCAAGTGCCTGCGTGAGGTCGGCGATGATGTCTTCGACATTTTCGATACCGACGCTGAAGCGGATGAGGTCCGGAGCGACACCGGCTTCGATGAGCTGTTCGTCGCTGAGCTGACGGTGCGTGTGGCTTGCCGGGTGCAGCACGCAGCTACGGGCGTCGGCCACGTGGGTCACGATGCAGATCATCTTGAGGCTATCCATGAACTGGATGGACTTTTCACGACCACCCTTGATACCGAAGGTGAGAACGCCGCACGGGAGGCCGCCCTTGAACTGCTTCTGGGCGAGTTCATGGTACTTGTCGCCTTCGAGGCCAGCGTAGTTAACCCAAGCGACCTTCGGGTGGTTCTTGAGGAACTTGGCGCAGGCGAGAGCGTTTTCACAGTGACGCGGCATGCGGAGGTGCAAAGTTTCGAGACCGACGTTCAGAAGGAATGCGTTCTGCGGAGACTGGATAGAACCGAAGTCGCGCATGAGCTGTGCAGTAGCCTTCGTGATGTAGGCGCCCTTGCCGAAAGCCTTCGTATAGGCGAGACCGTGGTAGCTCGGATCCGGTTCGGTGAGGCCCTTGAAACGGTCGTGGTTAGCTTCCCAATCAAAGTTGCCGCTATCCACAATGCAGCCACCGACAGCCATAGCGTGGCCATCCATGTACTTAGTGGTAGAGTGCGTCACGATATCAACGCCGAATTCAATCGGACGGCAGAGAATCGGGGTCGGGAAGGTGTTGTCGACGATCATCGGAACGCCGTGCTTGTGGGCGATATCGGCGAAGCGCTTGAGGTCAAGCACCTTACCAGCCGGGTTTGCGACGGTTTCGCCGAAGACGCACTTGGTGTTCGGGCGGAAAGCCTTTTCGATTTCTTCGTCAGAGGCATCCTGGTCCACGAACGTGCATTCGATGCCGAGCTTCTTCATCGTCACGGAGAAGAGGTTGCTCGTACCGCCGTAAATAGCGGAAGTGCTGATGAAGTGGTCGCCGGATTCGCAAATGTTGAAAACGGCGTAGAAGTTTGCAGCCTGACCGGAACTCGTGAGCATGGCGGCGACACCGCCTTCGAGAGCGGCGATCTTGTTGGCGACGGCGTCGTTGGTCGGGTTCTGCAGACGGGTGTAGAAGTAGCCGGAAGCCTTCAGGTCGAACAAGTCGGCCATGTCATTGGTGGTTTCGTACTTGAACGTGGTGCTCTGGTAGATGGGGAGAACGCGCGGTTCGCCATTTTTCGGCTGCCAACCGCCCTGAATGCAAAGAGTTTCGATTTTGGACATGTTTTAGAATCCTTTATAAAATTTTTATGGTCTGCAATATAGTTAGATTCTATAACGTGGTCTAGTAAAAAGTTTTTCGAATATGGATGAAAAACAGAAAGTATTGGCGAAATTAGGTAAAAGTTATAGATAGTAATAGGAAAACGTTATAACTGTGAAATGTATTTTGAACAGCTTCTTTTGTTTTTAATGCCGTTTATTTTATGAAAAGATGTCGTGTTTCGCGTTTTTTTTTGTAAATTAAGAACAAAGAAAGGAAGAAAAATGCGCTTTTCGAGAAATATTTTTTGCTCAAGTGTTTTGGCACTTTGTCTTGTCGCATGTAGTGACGACTCCGTTGCGATAAATGATGCTATTGTTGCGATTTCCTCTAGCAGTGAAACGTTTAACGAATCGTCTAGCGAAATGTCTGGGAACAGTGTGGTTTCTTCGAGTGATGCGTTGTCGTCTGAAAACTTGATTTCTTCAAGTAGCGAGGTTGAGGCTACGTCTAGTACTGCGGTTTCATCTTCTTCGGTATCTCGTTTTGAAGGAATTGTTTTTCGAAATGGTGACAAGAAAACAGCTGTCCAAAAGTCTGACATCGATTCTGTTAAAACTCAGGCCGCGGGGCGTTTTTGGCTTGTGATGAGGGATCCCCTAAACCAAAAAGAAACAGAATCCCTTGAAAATATTGGAATTTACAGACAACGTTGCTATGAAGGCTATCGGTATTATCTGTATGACTATAATGGTCCCTCCCGAGATGATTTGGGGTACATGTGTCTTTGCCTTATGAAGGCGGAAAAAGATGTCCAGAAGAGCGCTATCGATTCACGGATTAACGAATTCTACAACTCATTTGATGCGGATGAAACGGTGGCGGAAGGCATTGTCTGGGAATCCCGAGATCAGAAAACGGTGGTCAAAAGATTTGGCGATGATTCCCTTATGACGCAAGCCGCAGGGCGTTTTTGGCTTATTACGGATTATTCGTTGAACAAAGAAGCAAGAGCATCTCTTGAAGCTTTCGGAGTAGAAACGCTAAGCTGTTCTGCTCTCCATACCGAAAGTTTGGACATGGGCATTTGCTTTATGAAGGGGGCTCGCGATATTCAAAAGGCCACCATGGATTCCTTGATTGTAGGGTTTTATAACACGTTCAGTGTTGATGATACGACAAAGCTGGAATTTGATTACACGGGGGCGCATTGGGTTGTTGAAGATGTGTCTCTTGAAATTGTTGTCGGCTGCTGGGAAGATGTCTCAATGGATGCTTGCAAAGAAATTGTGAAAACTTGCAAAGGCGAGGAGGCCGCATTGGACCGATCTGTCATTCTTAGCACAGCTACGAGAGAAACGATTGATTGTCTTTTATCGAATAAAGATGTAAATCGTGTGGAACCTATGCGATATGGGGAACCAACCGTTATAGATTGACGGCTTTAGAAAAAAACTATCTTTGCGGTTGATGAAACCGGCTCCGATTAAAGATTTTGAATCTTCTGCAAACGCTTCGCGCGGTCTTGCGCTTTGGCATGTCCTTGCGATTGGAACGATTGCGTTTTGGGGCACGAGTTTTGTGAGCACGAAGGTGCTTCTGAATCACGGCTTCTCGGCGGTGCAGATTTTTACGTTGCGCTTTACGGTGACGTACTTGCTGCTGCTTGCGATGACGCATAAAAAATTCCGTTGCGAAAACTGGAAGCACGAGCTGATTCTGTGCTTGTGCGGGCTTACGGGTTGCACGTTTTACTTTTGGGCGGAGAATACGGCGCTTACGATTTCGCCGTCAAGCAATGTGTCGCTGATTGTCTGCACGAATCCGCTTTTGACGATGATTTTTGGCGGGCTTATTTACAAGAGCGAACGCCTTGGCAAGCGGCAGATTCTCGGGTGCGTGATTACGTTTATCGGGATGGTGCTTGTTGTGTTGAATGGAAAGTTTATTCTGAAGCTTTCGCCGGTTGGCGATTTGCTTGCATTCAGCTCGGCGTGCATGTGGACGATTTATTCCTTGATTGTCCGGCCCCTCAACGGAAAATATTCTACGTTGTTTATCACGCGAAAGATGTTTTTCTATGGCGCGCTCTCGTCAATAATCATTATGCTTGGCGAAACGGCTTTTGCTCCAAACGAGGCCGGCGCTGGGCATTTCCTCGGAGTTCCGTGGCAGAACTTTGCGGAACCTGTCGTGTCGCTCAACTTCCTTTGCCTTACGGTCTTCTCGTCGCTGTTTGGCTACTTGATTTGGAATAAAGTTTTAAAGCAACTTGGGACGGTTTTGGCAAGCAATTATATATACGCAATTCCGCTGGTGACAATTATTACGGCGGTGATTGCGCTTGGCGAAAAAATAACCGCCGTCGCGTTGATTGGTGCTGTCGCCATTGTTGCGGGCATGGCCCTTGCGGAGTGGAAACCGCGGGGATGACAACGCCCCGAATTGTTTACTATATTTTTCATAGGTAATGCCTTATGCGGTAAAACGCTGTATCGTGTCACCGCTGATGCGATATAAGAGAATCCCGTGAAAGCCGGGAACGGTCTCGCCGCTGTAAGGGAGGACGAAACCAGCATAAACCAATGCTTGCCGCAAGGTGGGTGTGAAGGGGCTGGAAGTAGAGGGATCCCCGAGTCAGAAGAACTGTAAGGCACAACGGGCGCTTTGCGCCACGGGTTGTTAAACGGTGCGAAAGACATCGCTTTGCATAACCACGCGTTTGCGTGGGTGTTTGACTGCGTGCAGTCGTTCTGGCAGTCTCTTGGGCGTTCGCGTGTGCGCGGCCGTACTGCTTGCGAGCGTTTCTAGTTTTTCCGAAGAGTTTGTTCAAGATTTAGGCGAGTCCTCTGTTTACGAGACGACGAGTGTTGAAAAGCCGTTGCAGGCGTCTTCGAGCTATGCCGAAGTTTTGCCCGAAGCGTGGGAAGGCCGTTCGCTTTCGGCGGCTGAAGTCTTGGCTTCTTTGCCGGGCGTACAGTACACGCGCCAGGGCGGTGTCGGTAGCTTCCAGACCGTGAGCATTCGCGGAATTTCTGCAAAGAATATTGTCGTTTGTATGGACGGAATCCCGCTGAATGATGCGTCGGGCGGTGCAGTTGATTTTGGATCAATTGACCTGAATCAGATTGAAAAGATTGAAGTCTACAAGGACCGTGTGCCGGCGAAGTTTGGCGGTCGCGGCATTGGCGGTGCTATCAACTTTATCACAAAAGGTTCGAAGCCTGCTGAAGCCGTGTTAAAGCCCGAAGAAAAGAAATCGGGTCGTGTGCTTTTGAGCTATGGTAGCCACAACACGTGGGAGGCTTCGACGCAGTTGCTTTCTCGCTTGACGGATAGCGCCTCGGTGAGCGCGTCTTTGTCGGCGCGGTACAGCGATAACGATTACGAATTTGATAGCCAGAACGGAACGCCGTACAATCCCGATGACGATTTTACGGATACGCGCAGGAACGCTGAATTTACGGAATATTCTGGGCTTGCCAAAGTTCGCGTCTTGCATGCGAATGGTGTGTTTTCGACTTTGAATTTTAACTTTAGCCGTTCGGAAGGCGGTAACCCAGGACGCGATGACGACCAAACGTCTGTGGCGGGCTACAAGGGCGAGTTTGTACAGACGACGTATCGTGCAGAACTTCCGCAGTTGCTCGGTTGGCTTTGGTTGGAACTTTCGCTGACGGGAAAGTATGAAAAGGCGACTTCGCATTCGTATTATCCATTGGATCATCTGGGCTATACGATGTCTGGAATGCAGGAATATGGTGCTGCGGGTTATAGCCTCGCCCCTGAAATCGTTGCCAGTTATTTGGGAGAACGGCTAGAAGCGAATTTGCGTTTATCCTTGGATGCGTCCTATTATGAAAAGCGGGGGACGTCGTCGAGTAAATGGAACTTGATGCGTGTTGCGACGAATATTTCTGGTGATGTTTCTTATGATGTTGTTCGAAACCTTTCTGTAGGCGGTGAAGCTTCGGCGTTAATTGTCAAGGATGATATTCATGGTGGAAAATTTGTTCAGCCTACGACATCGGTTGTGCTGAAAACAGCGAAAGACCGTAATGTTTCGTGGTCTGGACGAGGCTTTGTGCGCTATGATGCACCGAATTCTCGGTTCGGTGGCAACTTGAGTTTTGGACGATTTGTTCGTACGCCACAATTGATGGAGCTTTATGGTGTTTATCCAGGAATGCTCTCAAATCCTGATTTGAAGGATGAATCGGCGTTGCGTTTTGAAGTCGGTGGCTATTATATGATTCCCAAAAGCAATACCGCAATTCGCGCAACGTATTTTGAAACCGATTTGGATAATGGAATTTATTGGTTGGTGAGTGCAGGTATTTCAAAACCGAAGAATGTTGGAGAAGCGCATATTCGTGGGCTTGAAGCGGAACTCGAAAGTAGGCCGAAAAAATGGCTTTCCGTGGTTTTACGTGCGACATTCCAAGATGCTGAAGATCGTAGCGATGAAAAGTATTACTATGGCAAACAACTCCCGAATGAACCTGCGCGTTCATATTATGCCGAAGCTCGATTTGATTTACCGTTCCATCTCGATTTGACATGGACTTCGGAATATCGTACCGACATCTTTGATGACCGTGCAAATCGCATAAAACAGCCTGCTGTTGATTTGCACCACTTTGCTTTGGGCTATACCCCTTTTACAAAAACACGACTTGTCTTTGCGCTCCGGAACCTGACGGATGAAACGTATAGAAATCCATATATTTCATTCCCAACTCCAGGGCGAGAGTACAAATTGACATTAACACAGGGGTTTTAAACCCCGCGCAGAATGGGACTTGCAAAATCTGTAATTCACATCGTCTGCGAAAAACATAAAAAGGAACCAATATGAAAAAATTCCTCATGCTTGCAACGGCATCGTCCCTCGCCCTCTATATGACGGCTTGCTCGGACAACTCCACTTCTGCTGATGATGAACCGCTTAAGCCGGGTTCTGTTTATGCATTTGCATCTGATGGAAATGCAAGTGAAGTCGGCGAACTCTATGGAGTGGATGACGACAAATTGTCGGGGACGTCTCTTGAATTCTATCAAGATACCAAGATAATTGGCCTTGATGGTAATCTTTTCGTCCTTGAAAGAAAGGGTAAGGACAACCTTACGCTTGTTGATGTTTCTGAAAATAAGGCAAAATGGCAGAAAAAATTGGATAAAGAAGCCAACCCGAGCGACCTTGTAAAGGCCAATAAAGATGAAGTTTGGGTCTCGTATGAAAATGTCGCTAAAATTGTAAAGGTGTCCGTAAAGGATGGTAAGATTACCAAGACTATTAATACGGATAAGTTCTGCCAAGGCGAAGCTTTATCTCCGAACCTTGTGGATCTTGAAGTGAGTGGTGATACCTTGTTCGCGCTCTTTGGCCGTTCTGAGAATTATAATTTTAAGGTTCCGGCTCTCCTTGCTATGTATAAGCTTGATAATGGCGATTTTCTGGATACAATTAGACTTGCGAAGAAAAATCCGATGGCAATGGGCTTTACCAAGGGTAAGCTTTATGTGGCATCCGCTGGTGAATGGAATCTTGAAACCTATCATATGGATGCTGATGATACTCGTGGTATCGAAGTTGTCGACTTTGCCAAGAAGAGTTCCTCGATGGTTGTTGATGGCAAGAAGTTGGGTGGCGGCGTCTGGAATACGATCGTTCTTGCAGATGGCATTGCCTATGCTCCTGTGATTGAACAGTGGGGTAGTGTGTCTCTTGCTGAAGTTGATCTTGCTGAAAAGTCTGTGAAAAAGATTTCTGGTGTGGATGACGTTGAAAGTCTTGCTTATGATGAAGCTACTGGTGTGCTCTACATCGGTGATCGTGGCTCCAAGGCTGCGCTTTATGCATACGAAGATGGCAAGCTGAATAAGATTGAAGCTCCGAAGGATATGCTCCCGGTTTACAACATCGCAATCGTGAGATAATAAAAATAATGGACCCTATCGATCGTTGCTCTCACTCCAGGGTGACAATGTCTTCTGTCATTTAGAAGCGCGAAGCCCGATAGAATCCAATGCGATACTCAATTCGAGGCGGCTATTCCTAGCCGCCTTATTTTGTATAGCATCATGCGCGGGCTTACGGAAAGGTCGCGCCCGGCGGCGCTCATGTTGCCGTCATGACGGCGGAGTGCTTCGCTTAAGATTTCACGCTCGTAGCTGTCCATCAGCGTGGCGAGCGGGCTATTGCCTTCGGGGAGTACGGACGTTCCTGACGTGACGTCGGTTTGCAACGTGGGCGGCAAATCATAGGCGTTAATGCAGACATCGGTTGTGGCGAGGCATGCGTGTTCGATGCAGTTTTCGAGTTCGCGTACGTTACCGGGCCAATGGTAGCTCATGAGCATGTCGATGGCGGGTGAGCTTAAGCGCAAAATTTTCTTGCCGTATTTGTAATTCATCTTTTCGATGAAATGGTCTGCTAAAAGCAGAATGTCCGTCTTGCGCTGGATGAGCTCGGGGAGCGAAATCTGGAAAATGTTCAGGCGGTAGTAAAGGTCTTCGCGGAACGCGCCATGTTGCATCATGGCTTCGAGATTTTTGCCGGTGCTCGCGATGAGGCGCACATTGCAGCGTTGCTCGATGTTGCTGCCGAGGCGCTTGAAACTTTGTTCCTGAATAAATTGCAAAAGCTTGATTTGCGCGGGGAGCGGCAAGTCGGCGACTTCATCTAGAAAGAGCGTGCCGCCGTTAGCTTGTTCGGCCTTGCCGATGTGGCGGTTGGTGGCGCCTGTGAATGCTCCGCGTTCAAAGCCGAAAAGTTCACTTTCAAAAGAGTTTGCTCCTTCGGTGAGGGCGTCGCAGTTGAGCGCTACGAACGGGGAATCCTTGCGTTCCGAAAGTTCGTGAATGCTGCGGGCGACGTATTCCTTGCCGGTGCCTGCCTTGCCGCGGATAAGGACTGTTGCGGCTGTGGGGGCGATTTGGCGGACGAGCTTGCTTACTTCGCGCATTTCGCGCGTGTTGCCGATGAGTTCGCCTGGAATGCCTTCAATGACGTTACGGATTTTTTGGCATTCGATTTGGTGTTCCGCTTCGACGGTTTCGAAGTTTTTCTTTAAAATCCCGTGAATGCTCTCTAAGAGTTCGCCACGCTTGCGAACCTTTTGGATTTTCTCGACGATGGCCGCGAAAGTCGTGTTTTCAAGAGCTTCGATATCCATTTTGCATTTCGGAAAATCTCTGTTGCTGCGCCGAGCCTTCGGCAGCCCGGCGCAGCTCTAGGAGAGATGAACGTGTTTAATATAGTAATAAATAACGTTCTTGTTTTACAAAAATGTAATAAACTGATATAATTTTACAAAAATGTAATGAAACGAGGCGAAAATAGGCGATTTTGTACGGTGCAAAGGGGTAAAAGCATTGCTAACTTATAGTTCGTAAAACAAAAAGTCAGTGTTCTGCTATTCTGGATTAATTGTTTTGCTTTGTCATGCCCGCGAAAGCGGGCACCTCCTTTTCAAAAAACGAGATGGAGATCCCCGAATAAATCGGGGATGACAAGAAGAAGGGATGGCTGGACAGAAACTTTGATAGAATAGGGTAAAAAATGAACAATAGTCGTAATAAGGCCATCTACGATATCGCGACCGCTCCGGTGAGTGCTGTGAAGCCTGCCGCTCCTGCGAATGTCGATTTCTATGGCGAAGACGTTTTCAATGCCGATGCCATGCGCACCTACCTCCCGAAGGACATTTGCGAGAAGTTGCTTGCAACGATTGACGAGGGCGTGGCTCTTGATCCGAGCATTGCAGGCGATGTCGCTCACGCTATGAAGCGCTGGGCAATGGATCGCGGCGCAACGCACTTTACGCATTGGTTCCAGCCTTTGACGGGTTCGACGGCCGAAAAGCACGACAGCTTTATTGAACCGTCTGGTGGTAAGGCTATTATGGCTTTCAGCGGTAAGAATTTGATTGTGGGCGAACCGGACGCTTCGAGCTTCCCGAGTGGTGGTTTGCGCTCCACGTTCGAGGCTCGCGGCTATACCGCTTGGGACCCGACTTCTCCGGCGTTCATCAAGCGTCACGGCAATGGAGCAACACTCTGCATCCCGACGGCATTCTGCAGCTACACGGGTGAAGCTCTCGACAAGAAGACTCCGCTCCTCCGCAGCTTGCAGGCTCTTTCCAAGTCGACTCGCCGCCTCATGACTTGCTTTAAGGCTGGTCCGAAGAAGACGACTGTTACGCTTGGCGCTGAACAGGAATACTTCCTCATCGACAAGAGATTTTATCTGCAACGTCCGGACCTGTACCAGGCTGGCCGCACGATTTTCGGTGCAACTCCTGCAAAGCACCAACAAATGAATGACCATTACTTTGGTAGCATTCCGAGCCGCATCTTGAACTTTATGAACGATGTGGAAAAGGAACTGTGGAAGCTTGGTATTCCGGCAAAGACTCGTCACAACGAAGTGGCTCCGGCTCAATTCGAACTTGCTCCGCTCTTTGAAGAAGTGAACCTCGCGTGCGACCACAATATGCTCGTGATGGAAACGCTCCGCAATGTGGCGGACCGCTACGGTCTCGTTTGCTTGTTGCACGAAAAGCCGTTTGCAGGTGTGAACGGTTCTGGCAAGCATAACAACTGGAGTCTTTCTTACGGCAAGGGCAATTTGCTCAATCCGGGCAAGGACCCGCACCAGAACGCCGTGTTCCTCACTGCCATTTGCGCTATCATGTATGCTGTCGATACGCATGCTGATTTGCTCCGCATGACTTGCGCAGGTGCTGGTAACGACCACCGTCTCGGTGCTCACGAAGCTCCTCCGGCAATCATCTCCATTTACCTCGGCGATCAGCTTATGGACGTGATTGAACAGCTGGAACAAGGCGTGCCGAAGTCTAGCAAGCAAGCGGGTGCCATGAAGCTTGGCTCTGATACGCTTCCGCCACTCCCACGTGACGCTACGGACCGCAACAGAACTTCGCCGTTTGCATTTACGGGCAACAAGTTTGAATTCCGTGCACCGGGTTCTAGCCAAAGTTGTTCTGAACCGAACGTTGTTATAAATACGATTGTCGCTGAAGCTTTCGACATGATTTCGGAACAGCTCGAAAAGCTTGATGACAAGAATTTCCACACGGGCCTGCAAAAGATTTTGCAAAAGATTGTGAAGGAACACAAGCGCATTTTGTACAACGGAAACGGTTACACCGAAGAATGGGTGAAGGAAGCTGAAAAGCGTGGCCTCCCGAACATCCGTACTTCTATGGAAGCGCTCAAGGCTTTGACGAAGGACGAAAACATTGCGCTCTTCGAAAAGTATGGCGTGATGAACCGTGCCGAAATGGTTTCTCGTTACGAAGTGAATGTGGAAGATTACCACAAGCGCATCCATATCGAAGGTGAAATCGCTCGCGACATGGCGAAGAACATCATTTTGCCTGCTGTTGTCGAAGCATACTCCAAGGCGCTCAAGACAAACGAAATGGCCCTTAACCAGGGTTTTCCGGGTCTTGACGGCTACGCCAAATCACTTGGCGAAGGCTTGAATCGTTTGACGGCTGCAATTGACGTAATGGAAAAATCGCTCGGTGGACTCCATGAAGGCATTGTCGATGCGATTGCCACTCTCCGTAAGGAAGTGGATAGCCTCGAAAAGATTGTGCCGGACGAACTTTGGCCGCTGCCGAAGTATCGCGAGATGCTTTTCATCTATTGATGAAAAGCATGGCTTCCCAAGCCTGTACTGAGCTTGTCGAAGCAAAGGTGGGAAGCCTATATGCACATTTATATATTAGACGAAAGAACGGTGCTGCGCACCTACAGACGAGAGACGAAAGAATAGTTTCTGTTCGTCTGGTTTACAATTAAAAAAGTCGCGGGATGAACTGACCCCAGAAAGTTGGACGGTTTAAAGTTAGGATAAAATTGAGTTATGAGTCCGGTATTGTACCGGACTCATTCCTTTTAGGCGCAACTTTAT